>NZ_CAJTYX010000005.1 GCF_910583865.1 uncultured Muribaculum sp. | reverse complement strand
TAGAGCATCAGCTTCCCAAGCTGAGGGTCGCGAGTTCGAGCCTCGTTTGCCGCTCAAATATGAAAGGCGCTAACAATCAGAAGGTTGTTAGCACCTTTCTTATGCTCATCCCGGGCTATTACACCCCACGCTGTCTCCCCCGGGCTTCGCTGCACTTACCCGCGGAAACCACAACCTCCGCCACTCCGTAGCTTCCTGAATGCGTCGGCCTCTCAGTCCATTTTATACAATGTATATGTAATCATTTAGAAATATTTTTGTGTTTAAGATAAAAGGGTGTATCTTTGCGATTGAACAAGAAAGAATCCACGTATGGCATATCCGGTGACAGAAATTGCAAACCTGCTTCTGCGGTTCTCCTACACAGCCGAAGGGGCAGAGGACATGATGTCCAATATGAAACTGCAAAAGATGCTCTATTATGAGCAGGGTTTTCATCTTGCATGCTTCGGGACTCCTCTGTTTGAGGAAGATATCGAGGCGTGGATGTATGGTCCGGTTGTGCCTTGCGTGTATGATAAATATGAGCAGTTCGGGCGTAACGGTATCGTCCCGGACATGGATAGTGAATTCAGGCTTGCAGGTGACGAACTTGAATTGTTCGCCCAGGTCTATGAAGTCTACGGTAAATATTCCGCATATGGGCTGATGAATCTGACTCATGGAGAGCTGCCATGGAAATCCACCCCGACCGGGAAAGGAAATATTATTACAAAGGATAAACTAAAGGAGTATTTTAAAACTCAACTTTCTTGATGGCTAAGTTTAAAATCAAGAATGTAGAAGATAGGTTTACCCGTATAAAGGGATATCTTGATAAAATCTCGGATAAGGAAATTGAGGAGTATTCCAAGATCGATCATCCGCTGTTCTCATTCAAGTATTTGTGTGATGTTTCTTATCCCGCATGTTCGGATTCGAAGTTTTTTAGGGACTTTTTATCCCGGCTCGCGAAATTGTCTGAATTGGGTTGGGCGGAGATAAGGCAGTCAGCTCCGCATTCATTCGGAATGGAACCTATCCCCGTTAAACAGATGGTTCATAAGGCTAAATTGCCGGGGTTCGTCAGTGCGGATGCGGATTTGCATGTTTTCAGGGCTGTTGGAGATAATAGGACTTTTGCCGGATTGCAGGTAGGTAAGATATTTTATATATTCTTCATAGAAGCAAAGTTCAACGATATCTACCCGCACGGAAAGAAGAAGTAGCGTAGCGCTTCGCGATGGTTGACAGCATCATTTTATACGGATAAAACGACTGCTTATACGGATACAACAACAGCGGTGTGCCGGATTCCGGCATACCGCTGTTGTTGTAGTTGGAGTGGGGGCGGATTATTCGGCCTCCTCGCGCATGTTGTGGAACACGTTCTGCACGTCCTCGTCCTCCTCGATGCGCTCAAGGAGTTTCTCGATGGCGGCACGCTGTTCGGGGGTCACGTCCTTTAGGTCGTTGGGGATGCGCTCGAACTCCGAGGAAATGATCTCGAATCCGTTGTCCTCAAGATATTTCTGGATGTTGGCATACTCCTCAAACGCGCCGTAGAGGATCACCTGCTCCTCGCCGGTCTCGTCGTCGACGATATCCTCAAGCTCGTCCACGCCGTAGTCGATAAGTTCAAGCTCGAGATCCTCCAGACCTACGCCATCCTTGGGCTTGATCTTGAACACGCTCTTGTGGTCGAAAAGGAATGTCAGCGAACCCTGTGTGCCGAGGCTACCTCCATGCTTGGTGAAGTAGGAGCGCACGTTGGCCACGGTGCGGGTGTTGTTGTCGGTGGCAGCCTCCACGAATATGGCTATGCCGTGAGGGCCGTATCCCTCGTAGGTGATCTCCTTGTAGTCGCCGGCGTCCTTGTCGGTGGCTTTCTTTATGGCACGCTCCACGGTGTCCTTCGGCATGTTGGCGGCCTTTGCGTTCTGCATTAGTGCGCGCAGACGCGGGTTGGTGGCGGGATCGGGTCCTCCGGCCTTGGCGGCGATGGTGATTTCCTTGCCTATGCGGGTAAATGTGCGCGACATGTTGCCCCAGCGTTTCAGTTTTCTTGCTTTGCGGTATTCAAAAGCTCTTCCCATAGTAGGTGTATGTTGTTAAATATATTGTTTGTAAAAGAAATCTTATCGTAGCGATGCGCCGAGCTGCTTGGTGAGGTTGGCGATGATCTTCTGCATCACGGCATCGATCTGCTTGTCCTGGAGGGTCTTTTCGTTGTCCTGGAGGGTTATAGCTATGGCATAGCTCTTCTTGCCCGGTTGGAGGTTTTTGCCTTCATAGACATCGAAGAGCGTAACGTCGCGCAGGAGCTTGCGCTCGCTCTCGCGCACGATCTTCTCGATGCGATCCATCGTCACGGTTGAGTCGATGAGCAGGGCGAGGTCGCGCTTTACGGCCTGTGTCTTGGGCAGGGGGGTGAATGTCACCTTGTGGCGCGTGGCGAGCTTGACGAGGGCGAGCCAGTCGAGCTGCGCGTACATCACCTCGGCCTTCACGTCGCAGCGCTTCAGCATCTGTTTTGCCACGATGCCCATAGTGCCGAGCGTCTTGCCCGAGCGCGTCTTTATCTCCGTGGCTGCCGAGAAAACCGGATTTACGGCAGGCACCATGTCGACCTCGCGTGGCGAGATGCCGAGGCGTGCGAGCACCTGCTGCACGATGCCTTTCAGGTGGAAGAAAGTGGCTTTCTCTGCGGGAGCGGCCCAGTTGCCTTGGCGGATGTCACCGGTTAGCCATATGCCGAGCAGTTCGGTCTCGGTGAATGGGGCGATGGGGTTCTCGGCGGTAGAGGCTGCATCGGGATTGACGCTGTAGCTCTTGCCGAACTCGTAGAGCGAGAGGTCGGGGTCGCGACGGTTCACATTGTGCTCGATTGTCTCGAGTCCTCCGAAGAGGAGGCTCATGCGGAGCACGTTGAGGTCGTTGCTCAAAGGGTTGAGCAACTTCACGGGCATGTGTTGCGCGTCGGTAAGTCCCTCGAAATATCGTTCCGCAGTGAGGGAGTTGTTGAGTATCTCGTGGAATCCCTGTGCGGTCAGCTGCTCGCTGACCAGCTCACGCAGGTCGTTGGCCTTGTCGGTAAATCCCTTGTAGGAGAGCGATGACTTCACTGAGTCGGAAATCTCCACGTTGTTGTAGCCGTAGATGCGGAGGATGTCCTCGACCACGTCGCATGGGCGCTGCACGTCGACGCGGTATGTGGGCACGAGAAGGTCCACGCCTTTGTCGTCGGCAGCCGTCACTTCCATTTCGAGCGATTTCGCTATGGCCACGGCCTGTTCCGCCGGAATCTCCTTGCCGACAAGCCCGTTGAGGTAGGCGAAGTCGAGACGCACCGGGAATGGCTTTACTTCCTCGGGATATATGTCTGCCGGTTCGCCGCAGATCTCGCCACCGGCAAGCTCCTTCACCAGCATGGCGGCGAGCTTCAGGCAGTAGAGCGTGGCGTTGGGGTCGGTGCCGCGCTCGTAGCGGAACGATGCGTCGGTGCTCAGTCCCTGTCGGCGCGCCGTCTTTCGCACCGACGTGGGATTGAAGTATGCGCTCTCTATGAATATGGATGTGGTGGTTTCAGTCACGCCCGAGTCGAGTCCGCCGAACACTCCGGCTATGCACATAGGTTGGTCGGCGTTGCAGATCATCAGGTCTGCCTCATCGAGCTTGTGCTCCACGCCGTCGAGGGTGGTGAACGGAGTGCCCGCAGGGCAATGGCGCACCACCACCTTCTCCCCCTTTATCTTGTCGAGGTCGAAACAGTGGAGCGGCTGGCCCATGCCGAAGAGTATGAAGTTGGTGATGTCGACGATGTTGTTGATGGGACGCTGGCCTATGGCCGTAAGCAGGGACTTGAGCCATTCGGGGCTTTCGGCCACTTTTATGCCGCGGATCGTGAGGCCGCTGTAGCGCGGGCATGCGGCATAGTCGTCGACCTCCACGGCTACTGCACCGTCGCGACGGTCTATGGCAAAGGCGTCGACCGACGGGCGGACGGCCTTGGCGGCGTCGGCGTGGCAGTCGAGCCATGCGGCTATGTCGCGGGCCACGCCGTAGTGTGATGCGGCATCCACGCGGTTGGGCGTGAGGTCGACCTCAAGTACATAGTCGCTCTGTAGCTTGTAGTATTCGGCGGCCGGAGTGCCCGGGGCGACTTCGTCGGCGAGCACGATTATGCCGTCATGTGACGTGCCGACGCCTATCTCGTCCTCGGCGCATATCATGCCGAACGATTCCACACCGCGTATCTTCGATTTCTTTATCTGGAACTCCTTGTCGCCGTCGTAGAGCGTGGTGCCTACCGTGGCAACGACCACAGTCTGTCCTGCGGCCACGTTGGGCGCACCGCACACGATTTGTGTAGCCTGTCCGTCGCCCAGGTCCACGGTGGTTATGTGGAGATGGTCGCTGTTAGGGTGCTCCACGCAGGTGAGCACCTTGCCGATCACGATGCCGCGCAGTCCGCCCTTCACCGATTCGACTTTCTCGACCGAGCCGGTCTCAAGCCCTACGGAGGTAAGCACCTCGGCGAGCTTTTCCGGAGCCATATCCAGGTCGATATACCGTTTTAGCCAGTTATATGATATGTTCATAGTCTTGTTTTAGAATAATATTGGCCCAAGGCCTTTTATCGCGCAAATTTACGAAATTTTTACTAAAGATGTCATCATGAATGCCCCCTTCGATGAAAAACAGCCGTGAAAAAGCCGGGAGGGAACCGGTGGAACGTTTATTTTATGAAATGCCGCAGATAAGTGCTACCTTTGCATGAGGCATCCGTGACAGGATGTCCGCAAGCAATAAGATATGTTTTACGACGAGATAAAGAAATATGATTGGGACGATACCACACGTCGCATAGCGTCGAAGCGTGCGGCTGACGTTGAGATGGCTCTCGACAAGGTGCATCCCGATATCGACGATTTCATGGCCATGATCTCTCCGGCGGCGACACCTTATCTGGAGGATATGGCGAGGATAAGCCGACGCATCACCCAGGAGCGTTTCGGCAAGACGATAAGCATGTACATACCGCTGTATATCACCAACTCGTGTGCCAACGGGTGTGTGTACTGCGGATTCAACCACAACAATCCCTTTGAGCGCACCATACTCACAATGGACGAGATACGCCGCGAGTGCGAGGCCATCAGGAGGCTCGGGCCGTTTGAGAACCTGCTCATCGTCACCGGCGAGAACCCGGCCAAGGCAGGAGTGGATTACCTGGAGGAGGCGTTGCGCACGTGCCGACCTTACTTTAACAATCTGTCCATCGAGGTGATGCCTTTGAAGGCTGCCGACTATGAGCGGCTTACTCACTCGGGACTGAACGGCGTGGTGTGCTTCCAGGAGACATATCATGAGGAGAACTACAAGAAGTACCATCCGGTGGGCATGAAATCGATCTACGACTGGCGCCTCAACGGCTACGACCGCATGGGTCAGGCCGGAGTGCACAAAATCGGCATGGGAGTGCTGATCGGCCTGGAGGACTGGCGTACCGACGTCACCATGATGGCGCGCCATCTGCGTTATCTGCGCAAGAACTACTGGAAAACGCGCTATTCCGTGAATTTCCCGAGGATGAGGCCTTCGAAGGGTGGTTTCCAGCCCAATGTGGTGATGAGCGACAAGGAGCTGGCACAACTGACATTCGCTTTCCGCATCTTCGACAACGATGTCGATATAAGCTACTCGACCCGCGAGAAGGATGCTTTCCGCAACAACATGATGCAGCTCGGCGTGACTTCGATGAGCGCCGGAAGCAAGACCGATCCGGGAGGCTATGCGGTGAATCCGAAAAGCCTGGAGCAATTTTCGGTGAGCGACGAGCGCACGCCGGCCGACGTGGCCGACGATATCCGCCGTCTCGGATATGAAGTGGTATGGAAGGACTGGGACAAAGTGTTTGACTGATGGATGCACAGACTGCCCGCAGGCTTCAGCCTATAAAGCACCGGTTCTATGCCATGCGCAACGGGATAACCGCCGACGTCCTGCGCCGTGTCGGTGCGCCTTACCGCATGATATTCGGTGTGAATCTTCCGCATCTGAAGGAGATCGCTTCGGAAATCGTTCCCGACGCATCCCTTGCACGCGATCTGTGGGGCGATGCATCGACCCGCGAGAGCGTGCTGCTTGCCACCATGGTCATGCCTCCGGAGGAGTTCACGCTCGACGAGGCGCGTCGATGGCTCGCCACGGCCACATCGGCCGAGGCAATCGATCTGTTGTGTCTGCGTCTGCTTGGCCGAAAGCCTTTCGCTGCGCAGGTGGCGCAGGAATGTCTCGCCTCCGGGGAGGAGCTGATGCGCTATGCCGCCATGCGGCTACAGAGCTACCTGTAACTCAATGTGCCAAGTATAAGAGGTTGTTTTAAACAACGACCTCCTAATGCAGCAACGGCTGTGTATCGGACGATACACAGCCGTTGCTGCATTAGGAGGGGGAATTATATCCGGGAGAGGAGGAACTTCTTGAGGGCCGGGAACTGCTTTGAGAGGCGGACGGTGGATTTTTCGCCACGCATGAATGCGGCGAGACGCTGCGGCACCTGCACGCGGGTGCCTATGGCCTCTTCGACCGTTTCCTTGAACTTCGCGGGATGGGCCGTCTCCAGGAACACGCCTTTCTCGCCAGGCTGCAATTGTTCGCCCAATGCGCGGCATGCAGTAGCCCCGTGCGGGTCGAGTGTGTAGCCTGTGGCTGCGTAGACCTCGCGCATCGTGTCGCGTATCTCGTCGTCGGTGTATGAGCATCCGGATATGTCGGCTTTGATTGCCGCGTGGTCGTTGGAGTAGAGGTCGAGGATGCGGGCGAAGTTCGACGGTGCGCCGACATCCATAGCATTGGCGATGGTGGTGATTGACGCGGAGGGGGTGTATTCACCTGTGCGGAGATAGCGCAGGAACACGTCGTTGCGGTTGTTGGCGGCGATAAACCGTTTTATAGGAAGCCCCATACGCTTGGCTATGAGTGCGCTGCACAGGTTGCCGAAGTTTCCGCTCGGGACGGCTACCACGATCCGGTCCGGATCAGCACCTTCCTGTATCATGCGGGCATAGGCATGGTAGTAGTAGAACATCTGGGGCAGGAAGCGTGCCACGTTTATCGAGTTGGCCGATGTGAGGTGCATGGCTGCGTTAAGCTCTTCGTCGGTAAATGCTGACTTCACCAGTGTCTGGCAGTCGTCGAAAGTGCCGTCGACCTCTATGGCGGTGATGTTGGAGCCGAGGGTAGTGAACTGGGCCTCCTGCATCGGGCTTACCTTGTCATGTGGATAAAGCACGAACACCTTTACACCCGGCACGCCGAGGAAGCCGTTGGCCACGGCGCTCCCGGTGTCGCCCGATGTAGCGACAAGCACGTTGACATCGCCGTCGCTGTTGTCCTTGCGGTGGAAATGTGCGAGCATGTGGGCCATGAAACGTGCGCCCACGTCCTTGAACGCGAGCGTGGGGCCATGGAAAAGTTCGAGCACGTAGCGATGTTCGTCGACCTTGCGCAGGGGTATGTCGAAACTGAGTGTATCGGCTACGATGTTGCGCAGTTCCTCCGAGTCCATCTCGTCGCCGAAGAGCGTGTTGGCCACGACATAGGCGATTTCGTGGAGAGTCATCTCGCTGATATGCCTGAAGAATGGCTTTGGAATGGCCGGTATCCGTTCGGGCATGTAGAGTCCGCGGTCCGGTGCAAGACCGTGGATGATCGCTTCGTGCAGTGTTACGTCGGGAGAGGAATGGTTGGTGCTATAGTACATCATGGCGCTATGGCATTTAAATCAGTTCTTGTAGGATATGGTGGTTTGTTATTGTTTTAGGAATTCTTTTATGAAATCGGTGCTCTCCATCAGTCCGTATGAGCCTTCGGCGGCGGCGCGTTCGGAGTAGCGTGTCACATTGTCGGGTCGTTCTCCCGGCCGGTATATCACGAACGGCACAGGTGCGGACGTGTGTGTGCGCAGGCGGCACGGGGTGGGGTGGTCGGGCAGCACGGCTATGGCGAGCGGCTCGGAGAGCGATTCGGCGGCTTCCATTATGGGGGCTACTATGCGGCTGTCGAGATACTCGATGGTGCGCTTCTTCAAGTAGGCATCACCCTCGTGGCCGGCTTCGTCGCTCGCCTCCACGTGGAGAAACACGAAGTCGGCGCCGGAGCGCAGAGCGTCGATGGCGGCGCGTGCCTTCCCCTCATAGTTTGTGTCGGCAAGTCCGGTCGCCCCATCTACATGGATCGGTCGCAGTCCGGCATATACTCCTATGCCGAATATGAGATCGACTGCCGAGATGACCACTCCGTTTGTGATGCCGAAACGGTCACCCATCGGCTCCATGGAAGGCCGGTATCCTGGGGACCATGGCCATATGCTGTTGGCCGCGTCCTTTCCCGAGGCGGCGCGCCGGCGGTTTATCTCATGGCGCGAAAGCACTTCCTGCGAGCGCACAATCAAGTCGTTGATAAGGGCGGCTGTGGCCTCGGCGTCGGGATGAGTGGCTTTTACCGTCACGGATTGCCAGGGTGTGCCGGGCACATCGTGTGGAGGCGTACACTCTATGCGTTTGTCGCAGTCGCGCAGGAGGAGCAGGTGGCGGTAGGATATTCCCGGATGAAACTTTATCCGGTCGTTGCCGAGTTCTCGGTCGAGGGTTTCTATGAGAGCCGTGGCCTCTTCCGTGGATATATGTCCGGCGGAATGGTTCTTTATTTTGCCGTCGGTGATGTTGATGAGGTTGCAGCGCATGGCCATCCAGCCCGCAGGCACGTCGATGCCCATGCTTGCGGCTTCGAGCACGCCTCTCCCCTCAAAGGAGCTACGCACGTCGTAGCCCAGTACCCCCATGTTGGCGATTTCGCTTCCCGGATGGAATCCAGGAGGTACGGTGGCGAGCATCCCCGAGCGGCCAATGGCGGCCAGACGGTCCATGGCCGGCGTGTCGGCCGCTTCGAGAGGGGTCAAGCCTCCGAGGCTGTCGACCGGTTCGTCGGCCATTCCGTCGCCAAGTATTATTATATGTTTCATTCGCTTGCAGAATAGATATGGATGTATTTATGACAGTAGATAGAATCAACGGATATTGGCTATGCCTATGATGTCGGAGAAAACTCCTGCGGCGGTTACTTCCGCACCTGCGCCGTAACCCTTTATCACCATCGGATATTCATTGTAGCGCTCCGTGGTGATGAGGATAACGTTGTTGCTGCCGTCGAGATGGTAGAACGGATGTGACGCTCCTACGGTGCGCAGCCCGACGCTCGTTTTTCCGTGGTCGAGCACGGCGGTGAACCTGAAATGCTCGCCGGCCTCTTCCGCAAGTGCACGCATCTCCTCGAACTTGCCGTCGAGCTGCTTTACTTTGTTGAAAAAGTCGTTGATGGAGCCCTCGAAGCATTCGTCGGGCAGGAACAGGCTGCGCTCCACATCCTCCTGCGAGGCCGGATAGCCGGCTTCGCGGGCAAGGATCACGAGCTTGCGCATTACGTCGCGTCCGCTCAGGTCGATGCGCGGGTCAGGTTCGGCATATCCTGCCTCGCATGCCATCTGGATGGCGCGGCTCATCGGTACTTCGGGACTGAGCACGTTGAAAATGTAGTTGAGAGTGCCGCTCAACACCGCTTCGATATGCAGGATGCGGTCGCCGGAATTGATAAGGTTGTTTATTGTGTTGATTATAGGAAGGCCTGCTCCCACGTTGGTCTCGAAAAGGAATTTTACATCCTTTTTGCGGGCTATACGCTTCATGCGCAGATATGCCTCGTAATCGCCCGATGCTGCTATCTTGTTGGCAGTCACCACATTGATGTTGTGGCTGAGAAGGTCGTAGTAGAGCGCCGAAATTTTCGGACTGGCTGTGCAGTCGACAAATACGGAGTTGAATATGTTCATCCCGATTACTTCATTCCTGATATTCTCGGGGGTAGCTTCTGTTGTCGAATTCTCGAGCAGTTCGGCTGAACGGTCGATATCGATACCTTCGCGGTCGAATATGCACTTTCTTGAGTTGGCGATTCCGACTATGCGGAGTTGAAGCGCTTTGTTCTCCAGCAGGTTTTCCTGTTGGGCGTGGATCTGCGAGAGGAGATGTCGTCCCACATTGCCTGTACCGACTACGAACAGGTTTAAGACCTGAGTGTCAGATAAGAAAAAACTGTCGTGGATTACATTTAGCGCCTTGCGGAGGTCCTTATGCTCGATTACGAACGAGATGTTGGTCTCCGAAGCACCTTGCGCGCATGCTATCACGCTGATACCGTTGCGTCCGAGCACGTTGAACAGCTTGCCGGCGATGCCGCCGGTATGCTTCATGTTCTCGCCAACGATGGCCACGGTGGCGAGGTTGGGTTCTGCCACGATCTCGCTCAACGTGCCCCCTTTCAGTTCCGGTGCGAATTCCTGACGGAGCACCTGTATGGCGTGGTCGGAGTCGGCATTGCGCACGGCAAACGAGATGTTGTTCTCCGATGCCGCCTGGCTCACAAGGAACACGGAGATGCCGTTCTGTGCCAATGCGTTGAATATGCGCGAATTGATGCCTATCACGCCCACCATGCCAAGGCCGCGTATGGTGATAAGGCACGTGTCGTTGATCGAGCTTATACCCTTGATGGCCTTTCCCTCGGGTGAGGGTTCCTGTTCGCTGATCCAGGTGCCGGCCGCCGACGGATTGAACGTGTTCTTGATGACGATAGGTATGTTCTTGTGGAACACAGGATAAATCGTCGGGGGATAGATTACCTTGGCGCCGAAGTTGCAAAGCTCCATGGCTTCGGTAAACGACAGGCGGTCGATGACAAGGGCGCCGGGTATGACACGCGGGTCGGCGGTCATGAATCCATCGACATCGGTCCATATTTCAAGCACTCGTGCGTCGAGGGCGGCGGCGATAATGGCTGCGGTGTAGTCCGAGCCGCCGCGTCCGAGGTTGGTGACGTTGCCGTCGGAGTCGCTGGCGATGAATCCGGGCACTACCACGGTCTTTGTGTTGAGATTGTCGAAACGCTCGTGGATCAATGGCTGTGTCGACTCGTTGTCGAGCACATGCTTGTCCCATTGCTTTACTGTCTTGATGAAGGTGCGGCTGTCGATATGGACCGCGCCGTCAATCACACGCGACACGATCACCGACGATATGCGCTCGCCGTAGCTGACGATTATGTCAAGTGTGCGTTGGCTTAGGTCGTGGATCAGGCTCACGCCACGGTATATATTGCCAAGCTCTTCAAGCAGGGGATTGACGATTGACAGCACTTCGAGTTTGAAAGCGTCGGGCACGATGCCGTCGATTACCTGACGGTGGCGCTCGACGATACGCGCGTAGCTTTCAAGATGGGCGATGTCGCCCGTCGCTGCCAGCCGTGCGGTGGCTATAAGCTGGTCGGTGATGCCGCCGAGGGCCGACACCACCACAATCACCGGCTCGTCGCAACCTTCAACTATGGCCTTCACGTTGCGCAGGCTCTCTACCGTGCCTACCGACGTGCCGCCAAATTTCATTACTTTCATTGGCTGATGAGTAGTTGTGGTTATAAGCAATTGTAGGAATTTGATTCTGTTTTTATTTTAGAATCTGCTTAGTCTGCAAAGTTAAGCATTTATTTTTAAACAAGGCTTTGCCTTTGCAATAAACCTTATGGGTTTTGTGTTGTTTAGAGTAATAAGCATCAAAGTGAGAGAGATGCGGTTGGATTCATCACAAGTATATAATTATCACACATCATGCTGAAACAATCATTTGTGAAATTATCTCGCGATAAGCGGGTAATCGTCATTACGGTTATTTCGGTCTTATTGATTGCCGGAATAGTGGCGGCTGTACTGTTGTTGCGCAGGACGCCTTCTGTGGCCGTTGCTCCGACTGTGGTCGTTGAGCCTGCCCGAGTCGACGATGTAGAAATTTATGGTGAGTATGTAGGCCGTGTGCGTGCGTCGCAGTTTGTCGAGGTGCGTGCCCGTGTAGAAGGGTATTTGGAAAAGATGCTTTTCGACGAGGGTTCGCATGTCGAGAAAGGGCAGGTCCTTTTTATCATAAATCCGGCCCCATATCAGGCCAATGTGGAAAAAGCGCAGGCACAGCTTAAGAAAAATGAGGCGCAAGCCCGCAAGGCCAAGCGTGATCTTGAGCGGGTGCGTCCGCTCTATGCGCAGAATGCCGCCTCGCGCCTCGATGTGGATAATGCCGAGGCCGCCTATGAGACTGCCGAGGCTGAGGTGGGGATGAGTCGTGCGGACCTTGCGCAGGCACGTCTGGAACTTAGCTACACTACGGTCAGGTCTCCAATAAGCGGGCGCATTTCCGAGCGCAATGTCGATCTCGGCACTCTCGTAGGGCCGGGGGCAAAGTCGCTGCTGGCCACAATTGTCAAGAGCGATACTGTGCTGATTGACTTCAGCATGACCTCCCTCGACTATCTCAAAAGCCGCGAGCGCAATGTGGAACTCGGCGAACGCGATTCCTCGCGTTCGTGGCAGCCGTATGTGACCATCACCCTCGCCGACAATACCGTGTATCTGCGTCGCGGACTTGTCGACTTTGCCGACCCGCAGGTCGATCCCAAGACGGGAACATTTTCCGTGCGTGCCACCATGCCCAATCCCGAGCGCGCCGTGCTTCCGGGCCAGTTTACCAAGGTCAAGATTCTGCTCGACGTTCGCGAGGATGCCGTGGTAGTACCCGCTAAGTCCATCGTGGTGGAGCGTGGGGCAAGCTATGTCTACGTACTTCTTCCGTCCGGGAAGGTCGAGAAGCGCTTCGTGGAGATAGGTGCCGAGGTCGACAACCGTGTGGTTGTGGAGCGTGGCCTTGCTGCCGGTGAGATGGTGGTCGTGGAGGGACAGCACAAGTTGTCGCCGGGCATGACTGTGGATTATACGACGGTAGAGGAGGGCGAGTGATGAAAACCGGATTTTTTATTGACAGGCCGGTATTTTCTGCCGTAATATCGTTGCTGGTAGTAATTGTCGGCATCATTGGTCTGCTGGCTCTTCCTGTCGACCAGTACCCGCAGATTACTCCTCCGGTAGTGAAGGTGAGCGCCTCATATCCGGGAGCGAATGCCATTACCGTGTCGCAGGCCGTGGCTACGCCTATAGAACAAGAACTTAACGGTACGCCCGGAATGCTCTATATGGAGTCGTCGAGCAATAATTCCGGCAGCTTCAACGCCACTATCACTTTCGATATATCGGCGGATCCGGAATTGTCGGCGGTGGAGATTCAGAACCGTGTGAAGCTTGCCGAGTCGCGCCTTCCCGCCGAGGTGGTGCAGAACGGAATAAGCGTCGAGCGTCAGGCGTCGAGCCAGCTGATGACGATGACCGTTACCAGTTCCGATCCTAAGTTTGACGAGATATATCTCAGCAACTTCGTCACTCTCAATGTCATAGACCTTATCCGCCGTCTGCCGGGTGTGGGGCGCGTGAGTAATATCGGAGGCCGCTATTATGCCATGCAGATATGGGTCGAGCCGGACAAGATGGCCGACCTCGGCATAACCGTGGCCGACCTCCAGAAGGCTCTTAAGGATCAGAACCGCGAGTCGGCGGCAGGAGTCCTCGGGCAGCAGCCCGTGAAGGGGCTTGACGTCACTGTGCCTATAACCACACAAGGACGACTGTCATCGGTGTCGGAGTTCGAAGATATAGTGATAAGGGCCAACAACGAAGGTTCCATCATCCGTCTGCGCGATGTGGCGAGGATATCGCTTGAGGCGCAGAGCTACAATACAGAGAGCGGGATAAACGGCGAGAACGCTGCAGTGCTTGCCATCTACATGCTTCCCGGCGCCAACGCCATCGACGTGGCGCGCGAAGTGCGCGAGGCCATGGAGGAGATTAGCCGCAGCTTTCCGGAAGGACTTGACTACTCTTTCCCGTTTGACATGACGACATATATCAACGAGTCGGTGCACGAAGTGTACAAGACTCTTTTCGAGGCGCTCGCCCTTGTGATATTTGTCGTGTTCCTGTCTTTGCAGAGTTGGAGGGCCACGCTGATTCCGCTTGTGGCCGTGCCGATCTCGCTTATCGGCACGTTCGGGTTCATGCTCATGTTCGGTTTCTCGCTCAATATGCTTACTCTGCTCGGTCTGGTGCTCGCCATCGGAATAGTTGTCGATGATGCCATCGTCGTAGTGGAGAATGTGGAGCGTGTGATGCGTGAGGAAAAACTGCCCCCGCGCGAGGCCACCAAGAAGGCCATGGCCGACCTGACAAGCCCGATTATCGCCACTTCGCTTGTGCTCGCAGCCGTATTCGTGCCGGTGAGCTTCCTCGGCGGTATCATCGGGCAGATGTACCGGCAGTTTACCGTGACGATCGTGGTGTCGGTGCTCCTGTCGACAGTGGTGGCTCTCACGCTCAGTCCGGCCATGTGCGCGCTCATCCTCAAACCGGCACATGGCGAGAATCAGAGCCGGGTATTCCGGTGGATAAACCGCAGGCTTTCATGGGGCAGCAAGCGGTTCATGGCGCTCACCGGACGTGCCGTCATGCAGCGCAAGCGTGTGCTTGCCGGTTTTGCGGTGATGCTCGTGGGCATATTCGTCATCAACAAATTCATGCCTTCATCGTTTCTTCCGGTGGAGGACCAGGGATATTTCAAGGTCGAGATCGAGCTGCCTGAGGGAGCCACTCTCGAACGTACCCGCGCAGTGTCGGAGCGTGCCGTGGCTTATCTTATGGATAATCCGGCAGTCGCCTACGTGCAGAGTGTGGCGGGGTCAAGTTCACGCATAGGTAGCAGCCAGGCGCGCAGCGAGCTTACCGTGATCCTCAAAGAGTGGGGAGAGCGTGACGGCGAGACTGTCGACGATGTGATGGCGACAGTGCGTGCCGACATGCAGCGGTATCCTGAATGCAAGGTGTATCTGAGCCGTCCTCCCGTGATTCCCGGTCTTGGCAATTCAGGCGGCTTCGAGATGCAGCTTGAAGCGCGTGGCGACGCTACTCTTGACGATTTGCGTCAGGCCACGGACACGCTTATGCATTATGCTTCCCGGTGCAAGGAGATATCCGGGCTGTCATCGTCGCTTCAGAGCGACATACCACAGCTCTATTTCGATGTCGACCGCGACAAGGCCATGCTTGCGGGTGTGCCTCTTGCCGATGTGTTTTCTACGATGAAGGCGTTTACGGGAGCGGTATATGTCAACGATTTCAATATGTTCAACCGCATATACCGTGTCTATATCCAGGCCGAGGCCCCATATCGCGAGCATCGCGACAACATCGGACTGTTCTTCGTGAGAGGATCAGGCGGCACAATGCTTCCGCTTACGGCCCTCGGCTCCACGAGCTACACCACCGGCCCGGGCACCATAAGGAGGTTCAACATGTTCAACACGTCGCTGGTGATGGGTGAGGCTGCCAAGGGTTACAGTTCCGGCGACGCCATGGCCCGCATGGAGCAGATTGCGCGCGAGCATCTTCCATCCAACATCGGGGTTGAGTGGAGCGGCCTGAGTTACCAGCAGAAACGTGCAGGCTCACAGACGGGTATGATACTTGCTCTCGTGTTCATGTTCGTGTTCCTGTTTCTGGCTGCACTTTATGAAAGCTGGACTGTTCCGCTCGCCGTGTTGCTCTCGCTTCCGGTGGCTGTGCTCGGCGCTTATGTCGGCGCGTGGGCGTTCGGGCTGGAGAATGACATATATTTCCAGATCGGCCTGGTGATGCTGATGGGTATGGCCGCCAAGAACGGCATACTTGTGGTGGAGTTCGCCAAGGAACGCACCGACCGGGGCATGAGTCCGATCGAGGCTGCTAAGCATGCCATAAAGCTTCGTTTCCGTCCTATCGTGATGACTTCGATAGCATTTATCCTCGGCATGTTGCCGATGGTGCTTGCCTCCGGGCCTGGATCGGCTGCACGACGCTCGATAGGTACGGGTGTGTTCTTCGGAATGATACTGGCAGTGGTGGCCGGTGTGACACTCGTCGCATTCTTCTTTGTGGTTATACAGACGGCTATGGCCGCTCGTAAAAACAGAAAAAATCATGGGAAAGCAATCAAGACTCAATAGATATGCGTGCGCTTTGGGCGCATGGTTGATGATGTTGTCCGGATGCAGGGTAGGTGTGAACCTTCCGAAGGCGGATCTGTCGATGCCCGACAAGTATGTGGAGGCATGGGACGGAATGGGTGATACCCTCACCATGGCCGACTATCGCTGGTGGGAGATATATGGCGACACGGCGTTGCAGTCGATTATCGATGCCACGCTGCGCAATAACCGCGACCTTGCTTCGGCGCGTGCCCGCATCCGCGAGCTTGCCGCCTTGAAGCGTGTGTCGGTGGCGTCGTTGTTGCCATCGGTGTCGGCACAGGCCTACGGTCAGCGTGAGACGCTCGACTATGGGGGCGACAGCTACAAGGGCGATCCGGAGGTCGGGCTTAAGGCCACGGTGAGCTGGGAGGCGGATCTATGGGGCAATATGCGGTATGCGGCCGACAAGTCGGATGCCGAGCTTAAAGCCGCGATATGGTCGGCGCGAGCCATGCAGATGAGCCTTGTCGCAGAGGTTGCCACGTCTTATTTCGAGCTTGTGGCGCTTCATACGGAACTCGGCATCGTGAAGAGCACGCTTGCCGCACGCCGTGAGAGCGAGCGCATAGCACGCCTGCGCTATGAAGGCGGACTTACAGCCGAGACATCGTATCTACAGGCAAAGACCGAGACGGCACGTACCGCCACCTATCTCCCTCGACTCGAACAACGTATATCCGACATGGAAGGACGAATATCCGTAATAATGGGAGAGTTTCCCGACGGCGTGGATCATGCGGTACGTACTGCCGACTTCAAACTGCCCGACAGGTTGCCGGTAGGAATGCCTTCGACACTGTTGCGGCAGCGTCCCGACATACGAGCCGAGGAGGAAAAGTTGAAGGCGGCTTATGCACGGGTGGGTGTGGCATATACGGATCGTTTTCCCCGCCTTACGCTTACTGCCACGGGAGGACTGGAAAATGAGGAGCTTGGCGGATTCCTGAAGTCGCCTATGTCATACCTTAGCGCAGGATTGCTCGGGCCTGTTTTCGACTGGGGCAAGAGGCAGGGCGCGTATCGTGCCGCACAAGCGGCTTATGAAGGTGCGGTGAGTCAATACGAAGGGGTGGTGATAAAAGCTTTCTCGGAGGTGCGCACGGCGATTGTCAACTATACTAAGGTGCAGGAGAGCTATGCTTCATGGGTGGCCTTGGAGCATGATGCAAAAGCTACCATGGAACTCGCCCAGGTGCAATATATCAACGGGGCGGTAGCTTATCTCAACGTCCTTGATGCCCAACGAAGCTATTTTGACGCCAGGGTAGGGCTGAGCAATGCCATGCGTGACAAACAGATTGCGTTGGCCGACCTTTACCTTGCCCTTGGAGGTGGCTGGGATCCGGATTCTCTATGATTTTATCACTCACGTCCGTCAACGTATAGGCTTGACGGTACACTTTTCTCCGGACTTATGCCTATCTTTGGCTACGCCTTAGATACTCCGCTCGGCAAACGCTTGGCAAAGACCAAATAAATTTGGTCTTGCACTATACTTAGTCGTATCTTTGCCGATTGTTTTACAGCTGTTTGATTTAATTATGATTATAGAGAGATTGCAGTCCTTGCCTGACGAGATTCTGGATGAGTTATTGACGGTGTGGGAAAAAGCCGTGCGTAGTACCCATCATTTTCTGAAGGATGAGGATATAGAATATTTCAGGCCATTGGTACGGAATCGGTATCTACCGGCAGTCAATTTGTTTGTAATACGTAACGGAACCGGACGTATTGCCGCATTCATGGGATTAAGCGACGATATGTTGGAGATGTTGTTCGTGCTCCCCGAAGAACAGGGACATGGCTACGGGAAGGAGTTCGTGGATTATGCCGTAAACATATGCAAGATATATAAAGTGGATGTGAATGAGGATAACGAGCAGGCCTACCGATTCTATCTGCATATGGGTTATGAGGTCATAGGCAGGGATGCAATCGACTCTTCAGGCAAGCCTTTCCCGATACTGCATCTACGGCGGCCCTCATAGGAAAGATATTTTTGTGGCTCACAAAACAGAATACGGTGTGCCGGAATAATCCGGGGCACCGTATTCTGACCTTAGAAACTATTGGATTGTATTTTGGAGATTTAGAACTGATTTAAACTTATTACAAAATGTTAAATCAGTTCTTATTGATTTAGCCCGAGCTGTGTGGTGAGGCGTTTGCGGAATTCCTTGCCTGAGTATTTATGTCCTTCGAGAATCTGGGGCAGTTCGGAGTAGGCCTTGTCAAAATCATCAAGGTAGCGTACTATCTCTTGCGGATTCTCAAGTATGAAATAGGGGCATTGCGACACTTTCAGATACCCTTCGGGGAGCATGATTTTGGCATCTCCGTTGTTGCACTGCTCTTCCTTGAATTCGGGAGTGAGAGCAAGGCAGCGGTTGAATATCCGCTGCTTGCCGTAGAGACGTTCGGAGCTGGGCGTACCGGAGTAATGTAGCGTGATGTCGGTATCGGTGTCTACCGGCAGCATTTCGGTGTAGACTACCGGCGATAGCGACAATCCTTCGTAGCTCCATGTGCCGGGCTGCGGGAAGCGGGAGTATGGATAGTCCTTGCCTGCGACAGTCACACTTTGCGGAGGCATAGATGCCGGGAAACGCAGTTCGTAGGCCCGGCGTGAGGGTGCGTCCTTGTACATGCCTTTACGAGCCTCTATCTTTATGTCGATATTGTTTCCGCTATTCTTGCGGGTGACGCGGGTGGTGGCGTAGGTATGCTTGTATTCTTCGCTGACGCCGTCATCCTCATAGTGAGTGAGGACGCCGTCGGCTCCGGGAATGAAAGAGAGTACGAGTGTGTCGCACTGCTGCTGAAGCGATCGCACGTGTCCTGGGTTCATGGGTATGATGGCGCCGGCTCGGACGAAGAACGGATTCTCGTCGAGGGTGTAGCTGAGGTCGAGCGTTGTGTCGCCTTCATACATGTTGCCGGTGGAGTAGTCGTACCATTTTCCTTCAGGTAGCCACATAGGACGCGGGGCGAGGCCGGTGACGCTATCCACAGGTGCGGCCACTGCCGTGGCTATTATGTCGTCGCCGAAGAAGAATTGTTCGGGCACGTTGTAGGCCTTGTCGGTTTCCGGGTATTCGTAGTACATGGGTCGGCACATGGCCACTCCGGTATCGTAGTTGGCACGGGCGGCGTTATAGATGTATGGCGCCAGTGTGTAACGCAGACGTATGGCGTCGCGCATCTTGAACTGATGGTCGGGAAATGCCCAAAGGTAACGTATGATCCGGTTGTCTTTAGTCGAGTGGGTCTTGAATATCGGAGTGAACACACCATACTGAAGCCAGCGCAGGTATTTCTCGGGATCGGTTATTTTGTCGGACGGGGCGTTGTAGTGGCCGCCGATGTCGTGACCCCAATATCCGTAGTTGACATTTGATGCTGTCGATGTGAACCATGGCAGGAATGCCAGAGACTCCCACGTGCCGATTATGTCGCCGGAAAATCCGAGAGGGTAGCGGTGGGAACCGAGTCCGCCCCAGCGGTGGTAGATGAACGGGCGCGACTGTGTCGCTCCGGCTATGTCTGTCGATGTACGTTCCTTGGCATGGTTGTAGAATGTGTGGTTGAGCCAGAATGTGTTGCTCAGCCCTTTGGTATATTTCGAGTTTAGCCACTGCTGCCAGTCGAGCCACCAGAAATCGACACCCATTTTCTCCATAGGTGAGAGTACCACGTTGAAATAGCTGTCGGCCCATTTCTCCTCGTCAATTTTGAATGGCACGCTTTTGCCTTTTTCATTCCAGCCATAATCTTTTACGAATGCGTCGTAGCATTCCTCATATGGCTGTATTCCGGATGCGGGGTGGAGGTTGAGGGCTGTCTTGAGATTTTCACGGTTGGTCCATTCCAGGAAGTTGGCGGGATTTGGGAAAAGCTGCTTCTGCCATGTGTAGCCGGTCCAGCCTATGCGTTGCCCGTATTCATCTTTTGCCGGATTTTTCTGGCACATCCCGAACGTGTCGTGCCAGTCCATGTCAATGATGAGCACGTCGAGCGGTATGTCGAAAGAACGCAGTTTGTCCACTATATCGACAAGTTCGTTGTCGCTGTATTGCCAATATCGGCTCCACCAGTAGCCGAACGTGTATTTTGGAGGGAGTGTGGCACGTCCGGCCACTTTCTGGTAGTCGGCGAGTGCCTCTTTGTAATTGTGTCCGTAGGCCATGAAGTACCAGTCCTGCCGCTCACCGTCGGGACGTGCGACGACCCATTCCTTCCAATGGCTGTCGACGGGTGTCATCAGGGGTGTCTTGCTGTCGTCGACAAGCGCCCATCCGCTGCGTGACAGCAATCCCTGCTCCATCGGTTCACGTCCGAGCTTGTATCCGTTTGCGCGGTCGAGGGTGCGCGTGGTGCCCATCAGATTGAGACTGTCGGTGGTGCCTGGCACCCATTTCACTTTCTTGCCGTTAAGCGCAAAGGTTATTTCGAGGTTTTTCGCATCGAAAGGGCGGCCGTCGTTCTTGTACTTCAAGGTAAGGGCGTCGGTTGTGATAGTTGCACCTTTTTTAGAAGTACTTTTCTTGAATCGCGGCACGTCGAGATTCCGGTTTATAAAAGTCAGGCTTTTGTTGTCCTCCCACTTTCCGTCAGCGCTCCACTCCATGCGCACCATCTGCGGTGTGAGTATGGTGAATCGGGCATTGCCGCATGTCACTATGGCTTTCTCATCAGCTATGGGATTGTCGATTTGGTTATTGTCAGTGTCCACCGGGTTATTATCGTAGCCTTGCGCGCAGAGCGGAACAGCTATCGCGAGTGCGGTGGATAGAATGAGCGGTTTAAGGTTAAGCATAAAATTATTCCGGTTAATCAAAATGTGATTGTGATGAATGCGTGATTTGAATCCATCGGCTTAATTATTTAGATATAGCCGATGTTTCGTTGCGAAACAAGTGCTGTTTCATTACCTTGAACGATTTACCTGTGCGTATTATTATATGTAACTGCTAAAAATTATTTCGCAAACAAATTATGGTTGATTTTTTGCCTTATAAATGTTTCATACGTAATATAGGGTTTGTTTTTGAACAGGCTCAAAAAAGTAAAGATGGTGTGTTCATGACTGACAGCACCCTCCGTCCGGACACAAAAACAGCGGTATGCCGAATTTCGACACACCGCCTTGTGATAGATTCTTAACAACTTGATAGAATGGAAGAAAGTCAGACTTGTTCGAGCAGTTTGTTGCGGGCGAGGAGGCATGCGCCGATCACGGCCGACTTTTCGCCGAGGCGAGAGCATACTATGCGGGAATCGCGGTTGACAAGGCTCAGTGAGTATTTTCTCACACCTTGGCGTACAGGCTGCAGGAGGTATTCCTGGACACCGGCTATTATGCCGCCGATCACCACAAGCTCTGGATTGAAAAGGTTGATGAGGGCGGCTACCTGCTTGCCGAGTTTGTGGCCGATCTCCTCGACAAGCTCGATACAGAGGGAGTCGTCGGAGTTCACGGCATCGACGATGTCGCTTAAGCTTACGTTTTCCGGCTCGTCGGCCATTCTGGCCGAGAGGATCGAGGATTTTCCCGCGCGTACCTCCCGCAGCAGTTCGCGGTGGAGGGCCATGCCTGAAACCTCGGTCTCAAGGCAACCTTTCTTGCCGCAATGGCACATCTCCTCGTTGTCGAATGTGTTGACATGACCGAGTTCGCCGGCGAAGCCCGATTTGCCTCCATATACCGATCCGTTGATCACGATGCCGAGTCCGAGTCCCCAGCTGAGATTTATGTACAGGAAGTCTTTTTCCCCGTTTATGCATCCCCGCATCTGCTCTCCGTAGGTCATGGCACGTGTGTCGTTGTCTATACCCACGGGGATGCCGATTCGCTCGCTCATCATCTCGCTCACGGGGGTCTCCGAGAAGTTGAAGCTGCTGAAGCTGTAACCGGATGCGGGATTCACTCGACCTGAAATGGCCACGCATGCGTTGAGCACGTTGTGGCGTGGTATTTCGCAGCCGTCTACAAATTCATTGATCTGTTCGCAGATTTCGTCGAGTATGTGCTGCGGCTCTTTGGTGGAGTCGTAGGGGATGTGGAATTCGCGTGCGATTATCTCGCCGATGAAGTTGGCGAGGCCTATGTTGATATGCTGGCGCTTGATTTCCACGCCGAGGAAATAGCCCGATGCCGGTGCGAGTCCGTAGACGCTCGGACGGCGTCCACCTTTGGAATCGATTTTTCCGTGGTAGGTTATGAACCCTTCCTCGCACATCTCGTTTATGATGCGGGTGACGGTAGGTATGCTCAGGTTCATCTCTTTCGACAATTCCGGTATTGTCGATGTGACGTTGTTGATATAGTATTTGATGATGGCTTTCTTCACAAGGGCGTTTTTGCTCCCTTTTTCCAGCTCCGATATAAAGGGCAATGTCATTTGCAGAGATTTGATTATGGTATGTCTTTACGAAAATACGAACAAGCCGATGGCATGATTTTGCCGAACGTGAGCATAAAAGCGAAGCCAGTAATGCGAAATCTATTTCTAAATATTATAGTGTCCGATCATGTGGACTGCGCACGTATTTCGACTCAAATTTGGGCAAATTTATCCGAACAGGCAAGAATCCGGGGTATGTTATATAACACAAGCTGAAAATCTGTCGACATAATAGTCTGATTTTCAGCTTGATTTTATTGAGCCACAAGCCAGGCTCGAACTGGCGACCTTTTCGTTACGAATGAAATGCTCTACCGACTGAGCTATTGTGGCATGATGCACGGCATTCTGATGCCGCATCATTTACGGCTGCAAAGGTACATAAAAACTTTCAGAGTATTGCAAATCCGGGGTAAACTTTTTGTTAAAATCATGTGGGCAAGCTTCTATGCAAGGTTCCTGATAAGAATTACAATGCTCTTCTACTCACTCTTTCGAGGTGCAAGAGTGTGAATGGACGTATTCAAGTGGAACAGGCGATGCTTTTATGTAATGACACAAAAAAAGCGCGCCATGGGTGTCGGTGTGACCATGGCGCACAGGATTTATCTTTTTTACGGGAGAGTGTCAGTTGTCGAGCTTGTCGGCCAGATTCTCAACGCCGGCAGCTCCCTTATGCAGCATGTCGGCCGCGAATCCTTTCACCTTGTCGAGAATATCGGATCCCTTGTCCTTGGCATCGTCGAGCTTGTCTGCGGCTGCCTCTTTGATATCTCCGAGCTTGTCCGCTGCTGCATCCTTAAGGTCGCCCAATTTGTCGGCAGCGGCATCCTTTAGATTGTCAATCTTGTTTGCCGCTTTGTCTTTTGCTGCGGCTGCTGCATCGGCAGCGGCGGTTTTTGCTTCCTTGGCGCTTTCGCGGGCTTCTGTCATGCTTACGGTAGCGGCGGCCTGTGCGGCGGCCATTTTCTTGTCGATAGTGTCCATGTGTAGATGCGTTTTGATGTTGTTACTGTTTTGCGACAGCTGAGAGGCGCATGACTGTCGGTGTCATTCATAAAAACGCAACATGTAGGCTGATTGTTTACTGTCATGTATGACTGAGGGGATTGTCATGGCGTCTGAGATGCCGCAACTGCCATATTACCATTCCAAGGGTCACTGCCGTGGAGAACGCATCGGAAGTAGGAAACGAGGCCCATACTCCGTCGAGTCCCATCGTGCGCGGGAGCACCACGAGGAGCGGGATAAGGAATATCACCTGCCGGATCAGGCTGAGGAATATCGATTTGCCGGCCATTCCTATCGACTGGAACAGGGTGGTGGACACTATCTGGAATCCTACGGCCCAGAACGCGAGCATGGAGATTTCCAGTCCGTTGACGGTGACGGCGATCAATTCCGCATTGTCGGTAAACGCGAGCGCTATCCATCCGGGTGTGGCCAGACCGAAGAAACAGCCTACGGTAGTCACTGCCGTGGCTATGAGCACCGACAGCCAAAATGCGCGCTGCATCCTTTCAGTGTGGCCCGCTCCGTAGTTGTAGCCTATGATAGGCTGCACGCCCTGACATAGTCCCACCACTACCATGCACAGCAGGGAGGTATAGGTGGAGAATATTCCCGCCGCTCCGACGGCGAGGTCACCGCCCATCTCCACGAGCGTGCGGTTGATGAGTATGTTGATGGCACACGAGGCGGCGTTTATTATGCTCGGTGCAGCGCCGATGCCTATGATGCCGACAACGATGCGCCACCGTAGCCGGTAGATGCCACGGCGGAAATGTACGGTCGATTTCTTGTTGAAGAAGTGTGCGAGCACGAAAATCATCCCGACGGTCATAGACAGGTCGGTGGCTATGGCTGCTCCTTTTATGCCCATGTCAAGCAGGAATATGAATATGGGCGCAAGCACTACGTTGCATCCCGCTCCTATGAACATCGTGACCATTGCCATGCGTGGATAGCCGGTGGCGCGCATGACATTGTTAAGCGAGTACATCACGTTCATCACCAGCATGCCGGGGAGTATCCATGCCATGAAGTCACGGGCATATGGGAGCGTGGCGTCAGAGGCTCCGAACAGTCGCAGAATGTCGTCGAGGAATATGGCGAACAGGGTCAGGTAGATTACGGCATTGACGAGAATCAGCACCGTCGAATTGCCCAATACTTCCTCGGCCCCGCGACGGTCACGCTGGCCGAGCATTATCGACACTCTGGCCGCAGCACCCGCGCCTATGAGCACGCCTATCGCCGCGCTTATGTTCATCACGGGGAACGTTATGGCGAGTCCGGCAATGGCTTCCGCTCCTACTCCACGGCCTATGAATATACGGTCGATCACGTTGTATAGCGACATCACTACCATTCCCACGATGGCAGGCATGCTGTATTCCCACAGGAGTCTGCCGATAGGGCGTGTGGAAAGATCTGAAATTGACCGATGTTCTTCTCTCTCGACCATATAATTATACTTTATAAAGATATGATTATGCTGAAAACCGGTTCATTATTGTACGGAGGGGTCGAGCACCTCGAATATATTGCGGCATCCGTCCTCAAGGAGATCGAGAACAAGTTCGAATCCTTCGGCTCCCTCGTAATATGGATCCGGCACATGGTCGTAGCGTGTGGCCATCCTCACGAAATCTATCATCGGGACAATCTTGTCGAGGTCCGATGTAGTGCGAGCCATATCCCTGAGGTCGCGCTCGTTTGAGCCGTCCATGGCTATTATGATATCGAAATCATCGAAATCCGCAGGCCTGAATCGGCGGGCACGGTGTGTCAGATCATATCCGCGTCTGCGCGCATGCACACGCATACGTTGGTCAGGCAACTGTCCGGCATGTCCGCCATATGTCCCTGCCGAGTCTATTTCCCAGTTGGCTGACGCATTATGTTCATTGACGATTGCACACAGCACACCTTCGGCGGCCGGAGAGCGGCAGATGTTGCCGAGGCACACGAACAGTATTTTTACGGGATGATTGCCGGAAATACGGACGCGCAGGTTGTCAAGCTTGTTGTTGGCCATTATTAATAGATTGTGATAAATATCCGGTGCAAAGATACGAATAAGCCGAGCGCAAAGCCAAATTTATTTGGGCTTTGCCGAGCGTGAGTATCTAAGGCGTAGCCAAAGATACGGATAAGCCGAGCGCAAAGCCAAATTTATTCGGGCTTTGCCGGGCGGGTGTATCGTTTTACAAAAAATCAACGTCGGAGAACACGTTTAAAGGCGTTCTCCGACGATATGTCTTTATCGGACCTGCGATTGTGGACTGAGGACCGGTCAGTAGGTGATTATCGCATCAAGTTCCTTGGCCTGGTCGATCATGCGCTGAATTTCGGCGACTGACGGCACACGATTGCACAGATTCTTCTTGTCGTTTATCTCTACCAGCTTTGGCTGGAGATTTTCGGCCACACGATGCCGTAGTTCCTTCACGGTGTCGACGCCTGCCGCTTCAAGCAGTTCGGCGAATTGACCGGCTACACCTTTGATGCGGAAAAGGTCGGCATGGTTGGTCCATTTGAGGATTAGTTTCGGATTGATGCCCGTAGCTTCGGCTGTTTTTTCACGTCCGCTGCGTGTGGCACATTTCGTGAGCAGGTCATCGGTGGTGGCGATACCCGCTTCCCTTAGTTTGGCGGCATAAGATTCGCCTATGCCCTCCACTTGTTCAATCTTGTAAGCCATGGGTATAAATTTATTGATACAATAATGAAACAATCGGGAGCGATATTCAGTTTAATGAATAAACAATGGATGAAATATTATGAGACTTGACGGACGACGACAGAGCGGCAATATCAGCGACCGGCGCGGTCGTGCTTCGGGCCGCACTATAGGTATCGGCGGGGGCATAGTGGGCGTTATAATAGTCGCCATAATCACTCTTATGAAGGGTGGGGGCATCGGCGATGTGGTTTCCAATGTCGTGTCGCAGGGGCAGGGTAATTTTTCTTACGCAAGTCAGGAGTACACGCCTGATAGCGAGGAACAGCGTCTGGCAGAGCTTGCATCGAAGGTGCTCGCAGGCACGGAAGATGTCTGGACCGCTGAATTCCGCAGACAGGGATGGGGCGAATACGTGTGTCCGAAGATGGTGCTGTACACGGGTTCCGTGCAGTCCGGCTGCGGGAATGCCACCTCCCAGGTCGGGCCGTTTTATTGTTCGGCTGACCAGACCGTATATATCGACCTCGACTTTTTCAAAAGCATGGAGCAGTCGATAGGCGCGAGCGGCGATTTCGCATATGCCTATGTCATAGCCCATGAGGTGGGCCATCATGTGCAATATCTGCTCGGCACTCTCGACGAGGCCCACTCTGCCATGTCGAGGCTTTCCGAGAGCGAGGCCAACAAGATAAGCGTTAGGCTGGAGCTGCAGGCCGACTACTACGCCGGTGTGTGGGGTCATCTCGACAACAAGATGTTCGGCTCCATAGAACCCGGTGACATTGACAATGCCGTGAACGCCGCGTCGAAAATAGGCGATGATTACCTGCAACGCAAGGCTTATGGATATGAACAGCCTGAAAGTTTCAACCACGGGCGTTCGTCGCAGCGTGTCAAATGGCTTTCACGAGGCATTTCTAACGGCGATCCTTTGCAGGGCGACACGTTTACGCCGTCGTATTCATCATTGTAGTTGCATTGTGTATGTATGTTTTTAGGGATTGACTGGTGTACTTGTGGATGTTTTAACGTATATTTGCGGGAAACATACATAATTTACCAATCATTACCTAAAAATCACTACGTATGATTAAGAAATCCGCGCCATGGGTGTTAGCAGCCATAGCGCTTGTATCTCCTCCCTCGGTGGATGCTGCCGAACTGTGGGGCAATATTTTGTCGTCGGATGCATGGGATTCTCCGCGCGACAACTACGGTGTGTACTCTTTTCAGTCAAGTGCCGACAATTTCGGGTTCAAACTCTTGAAACACAAGAGTTCGATGAATGTGAACGGCGGAGGTACCTATTTCGACGGTAAACATTACTGGATCAATTGGGAGTCGTATGGGATGGGCAACTGGTATGCCGACGATTACGCCGACGATTGGCGTAACGTGGACGGGAACTATTTTTTCGACGAGACAGTCGTGCCATGGGACATAGCCTACAACCCTAAGGACGGACTTGTGTACGGTATATTCAACAGCGGTACCGAGATTTCCACACTCGACTTCGCCACAATGAAAACCTCTCCTGTCACTACCATCAACACCGGATTTCCTGCCGTTGCCATAGCGGTCAACAAGGATGGCGTGCCTTACTGGATCGACAGCCAGGGTTCGTGCAGCTTCTGGAACACACAATATGGATTCGGATTCGCACAACAGGTGGTGAGGAGCGGCGTACGCGTTTCGGAGAAGGCACAGAGTGCCGCATTCGACGACGAGACCGGACTACTATATTGGGCTGCGACGCTTGAGGACGGCACTACCGCGCTCTATTCGCTTAATGTCGCCGACAAGACCTGCGAGAAGGTGGTCGATTTCCCGAATAATGAATATGTGGTGTCGCTAAGGGTAGTCAACGATGCTGTAGCCTCGGGAGCGCCGGCGCGTGTATCAGATCTTGCCGCCGCTTTTGAAGGAAGTTCCTTGTCGGGCAGCATATCGTTCACACTGCCGGTAAAGAGCATTGACGGAAACCTCCTTGATGGCACGCTTGATTACACTCTTGGTGTGAATGGCGAAGAACGCGTCAAGGCTTCCGGCAATCCCGGAGATAAAGTCTCGCATGAACTTGAACTGCCGGAAGGTATGGCCAACATATCTGTTGTGGCAAGTAATGCGCAGGGGGCCGGTCAGGAAGCCAAGACTTCGTTATATATAGGCAACGACACTCCCGAAGCTCCATCGAAGGTAGCGCTTGCGGAGAACGACGGCAAGCTTGTGCTTACATGGAATGCTCCGGGAGCGACCGGTTCCCACGGCGGATATGTTGATGCGGAATCCGTTACATACACGGTAGTGCGCTATCCCGGTGAGGTGACCGTTGCCGACGGCATTTCGACAACCGCATTCGAAGAGGCTGTTCCCGATGCGCCGCTTACCACATATTATTATAATGTATATGCTGTCGCTGCCGGAAAGCAGAGCATGCCCGGACGTTCAGGCTCTCTTGTTGCCGGAAACGCCCTTGAAGTGCCATGGATGGAGACATTCGCCACTCGCGACGGATTCTCCATGTTCGACGTTATAGATGTCGCCGGCGACTGGTCTACATGGATGTGGATGTCGCAGGGTATGGCACGTTGTTCCAATAGCTATTACACCGATAATGATGATTGGCTGGTCACTCCTCCGGTTCATCTCAAGTCCGACCGTACATATGTGGTCGGGTTCATGACGAGCGTAGAGGAGGCATATATGCCCCAACGTCTTACTGTGCTTTGGGGGGATGCCGATAAGGACGCTACGGAGTATGTCGATGAGGTGATGCCGCTCACCGAGCTTGACAATGAAGAATGGGTTCGCCACAGTGCCACGATACGTGCTCCCAAGGATGGTGATTACAAGATAGCGTTCCACTGTACTTCGCCTTCCGGATATTATTCCCTTTCGCTTAAGGATGTCGGTATTGACGAGGGCGCTCTCTTGTCTGCTCCCGGTGCCTGCTCCGAGGTGACTGCTGTCGCAGGCGCCAAGGGAGCTATGGAGGCGCGTATAGCTTTCAACGCACCGTCTGTCACGGTAGGTGGCGACGCGCTTGCCTCTATCTCCCGCATAGAGGTGATTTCCGGCGGACGAATTGTTGATGGTGTCGATTCTCCGGAGTGTGGCAGAAGCTACTCGGTTGTCGATTCCGATCCCTTGGAAGGTTTCAACAGTTATGTCGTCGTTGCATATGCCGGCGATGTGAAAGGGTCAGAGACGGCTGTGAAATGCTACGTGGGGACGGATACACCTTCTCCCGTATCCGATATACGTCTTATCGACAATGGTGACGGTTCGGCGACTCTGCGCTGGGATGCCGTGTCGGAAACCGGTGCCAACGGCGGATATGTCAATCCGTCCGATGTCACCTATTCTGTCTATACTTCCGGGAATGCGCTTGTAAAGGAGGGTATAACCGGATTGACCTATGATATCCCATCTGTCGAACAGACTTCGGAACCGTCCTCCGTGATATATCGTCTGACGGCTGCGAATGCCAAAGGCGAGAGTGCCATGAAGCGTTCGACTGTCATGCTGCTCGGCCCGTCAGCCGGGTTGCCGTTCGCCGATTCGTTTGCCGGAGGTACTCCTTCCCAGCATTGGTTCCTCGAATCGCCAAACAGCATGTATTCATTCCGTGCCACGACCCTGATGGCTCAGGACGGTGATCTCGGAGCCAATGCGTGGCGTTCGGGTGCGGCAGGAGAAGAGGCATGGGTGGCTTCGGCCAAGATTACGGCAAAGGGTGCTGCAAATCCGGTGCTGACATTCTGGTATCATGCTTATCCCGGCACTCCCAACGGTCTGGGTGTCTACCTCTCTTGTGCCGGCAAGGAGATCCGTCATCTTGCTACGGTAGACTATTCCGCGCTCGACGGCGATGCCGGATGGCGCAAGATGGTGCTTCCGCTCTCTGATGCCGCTTCGCTCGATTATGTAAGCATAAGGTTCAAGGGATTCGCCGGAGAGGAAAATGCCAACATCGTGATAGACAACATACTTGTGGCCGATATGCCGGGTAATGATTTCGGGGTAAGGATGTCTGCGCCTGTACGCGCCCGTCGTGGTCGTCCGGTCGGCATACCTGTAACGGTCGCCAACAACGGGAGCAGAGACAAAGCTCCGTTTACTCTCAAGGTGACGGTCAACGGGAATGTTGCCGCAGAGATTTCAGGCTCGTTTGATTCGGGAGAGGAGCGTGTCTACACTGTGGATTATACTCCGAATCTGGCCGATGGCGATGCTTTGGCCGTGGTAACCTCGGTGGTTTCCGAGAATGATGAGGTGGCGGACAACGATGTTACTCCTCAGGCCATGATAGAGGTAGTCCCGGTCGATGGTCTTGCTGCTGTCAATGACCTTTCCGCTATTGTCTCCGGCAATGACGTGCATCTGTCATGGAGCGCTCCCGCTAATGTCGAAGGCGGCACGTTCACAGAGTCGTTCGAGCACTGTGAGCCATGGGCTACGGCATCGCTCGGCGATTGGACAACTGTCGATGCCGATGGATTCCGCACGTTCGGCATATATGACGTGGAGTGGCCCGGAAAGATGGAGCCACATGCGTTCATCGTCTTTAACCCACTTCTTGCCACCGGGCTTACCGGTGAGGAGGAAGAGTTCATGCCGCATTCAGGATCGCAGTTCCTTGCATGTTTCGACGCGGATCCTGAAGAACCTGCCAATGTCGGTGATGTGAGGAACGATGACTGGCTGATATCGCCTCAATTGTCGGGTGCTGCTCAGACAGTGTCCTTCTATGCCCGAAGCCTTGACCCATACATGACACCCGAAACTTTTGAGGTGCTTGCATCATCTGCGGGAAGCGCTCTCTCTGATTTCGATGTGACATTAGGCCGTCGCACTGCCGACCGGTCCGGTTGGGCCCTCTACACGTTTGATCTGCCTGAGGGCACGCAGCATTTTGCGATACACGTGGTTTCGGTCAATTGCTATGCGTTGTTCGTCGACGACATCACCTATGAGTCCGCCTCGGCCACGGTTGGCAGCTACAATGTGTATCGTGACGGTGCACTTGTCGGCAATACCGCCGTGCCGTCATTCATCGACAGAGCTGCTGCGGATGGTGACCATACCTATTTCGTAGGTGTATGCTACGACCGTGGAGAGTCCGGTGCATCAAATGAGGTGGTGCTTTCATCGAGTGGCATTGACGGCGTTGTGTCCGGTGACAAGATAGCCGATGCCGACATATTCTCGTTGACGGGCATCAAAGTAGGCCGCGGATTGGATGATCTCGACAGACTTCCTGCCGGGGTCTACATAATGGGCGGTCGTAAGATACGTATCAAATGACAGTCTTATCTGGAGTTTGTTTGTGACAAGCAGTTGATTTTGTCCTGATTGCTTATATCGAACTCACGTTATTTATAAAACGTTCAGCTACTAAAGTATTACGATATGACAAAGCCCCGAGATGAAAGTCGGGGCTTTGTCATTTTAGTATATTAAAAAGAAAATTTGTTTGTTGATGTTTTTTTATGGGGTGTATTCTTGAATTATCTTGTTTTAGACTCAGAATGCGAGTATTGGACGTATGCCCACATATTCACCCCAGCTTTTAAAGCTGCCCGATACGGCCACGCGGTCGAGCATGAAATATACATTCCAGGCGCGGTCTATCCACATGCCTTCTGTTTCGACACCGTATTCGTTGCATGTCCAATAGCTATAGCCTGTCGTATCGAAAAGGGTGACATCCGATGGTTGAAGTAGCTCAAATCTGCCGTTTAGCAGGTCGCGCACCTTTGGATCTTGTCGTCCCATGGTTGTTATGTTGCCTTCGATGTCTCCAAAGCAGGCAAGCACCATTTCTCGGCCCGAACCGATATACCATCCGGAGCTGGTTGCCGGAGTTGGCACCGCTGAGCGGTAGCTGGCGAGGGCCGTCATGGCTGTTACAGGCCATTGGGTATTATCGGGCGCCTCATTGAATGCATTGAGATATTGAGTGTAAGTATATCCGACACATTTGTTGACAGGTGCGTTGTCGTCTTTTGTGGATTTCACCGCAGGATATCCGTTTGCCGTCAGCCAGTCGCTCACAGTCTTATCGGTGCCGTATGTTTCGTATTTTTCATGCCATGACACTGTTTTTTCATTGAGTGCGATGGCGAGCCCGTGGGTGCATTCGGGATGCTCGGTGCGCATTTTTTCGTCGTCGACGGAGGGATTGCCCACATAAAAGACTACGGCTATGGGAGTCTTGGATTTGTCAAGTTCAGTGGACCAGGTGCCGTCGCTATAGTAGAAATCACCGATTGAGGGGCCTTCGGGCATGGGTGAGGTCTCCGGGTCAAATGTTATGGATTCTACTGATGAACTTTCAAATTTCATCGTCTGGCCGTTTTTAAGGCTGATGATAAGTCCGCTCTGTGCCCATGTACACAGGCTTGTCAGTATCAGCATGAGGAGGAGAGTATATTTTCGTGGAATTTTCATTGTTTGATTATTTTGCAAGATTTACCTTCGGTTGTAGAGATGATGTAGGTCCCGGATGTCAGTGCGTCGAGCGGTATGACGGCTGATCCATCGGCTTCAATGGTTCTTTGTATCATTATTGAACCTTTAGTATTATATACCGATACGTCACCTCCCGGCTTGAACCCGTCAAGGCGTACGGTTTCGTTGTCTGTATAGGTGATACGGTGTTCGGCGGCATTGATGGCATCGATAGAACTGGTTTTGGAGAATCTGAATTGCTTTACATCGCTCATCTGATGGATATCGTCTATCTCGGGAGCGGTTATATTCATTGTATTTCCGACAAACTTGACCTTGGGTCTGTTTGACAGCACATAGCTGAACGTTTGACCGTCATTGTATTCGACGGATAGTTTCTCCTCTGCGCGGGATTGTAGAGTGGCTGTCAAGATTGTCACTAAAACAGCCGTTATTGTTCGTAGATGTATCATACGTTTTCAGATATTATATATTGAGTTTTATATGTGATTAGAACGCCAATATAAAACGTGGCAGAAAGTTTGAGAAATTATCTTTTACGCTGCCTTCCACGGTGCCGTCGTATGTGCATACGGTATAGGCGAATCCTCCGAACTCAGTGCTTGTCCAGATGTTGTAAGCCCACTGGGAGTTAAATATCAGATTGGCACCGTATATGTTGATCAAAGCATTATCGACGACATTCCTGGTTGCAAGTGTCTTTGTCGCGTCAAGGATTTCGGTCTGGTCAGGTACTCCGTTTATGAGTATGAAGAGTTCCTTGACACTTGGCACGTACCAGCCTGACGAAGAGGCCGGGGCCGGGTATTTTGTCTGGAAGTCATCGAGTTTCTCAACCGGCACCACTGTATAGCCTGAATTGGCCTTGTTGAAGGCGGTGATAGCTTTTGTGTTGTTGTATCCGAGGGATTTATTACGGATTTCGTCTTGTCCGTAATTTGATTCGGTAGATACATATTCCGGCAGATTTGCCGTCACCCATTTGCTGATAGCAGAACCATAGCTTCTGAAGTCGTTTTGCCAGATGCAGCCGGTCTGGTCTCCAAAAGCCGATATTACAAGTCCGTGAGTGCATCCCGGATGGTCGGCTTTAAGCACGGCGTCCTCGGCTGTGGGATCGCCTGTGTAAAATATTACACCGATAGGATTTTTGTTGTAGTCGATTTCAGATGACCATGTACCGTCAGCATAATAAAAGTCACCTACTTTAGGAGAGACATAGTCGTCATTGATGTTGTCAGTGAATGTGATGCTCTCGATTTGATTTGTCTGCAAGGTCACAGGCTCTCCGTTAAAGACGTGTAACGTCATACTTTGGGCATGGGCATAAGCAGGCAAAAATACCATGCTCGTTCCAAGCAGGATTTTTGCAAAAGCCTTAATCATGTGATAAATGAATTAAAAAACGATAAAAAATCCGGGAGGACAACAAACTCGAAGTAAAACCTGTAGAATCGGTAGCAGAAGCAACAATGCAGGATTTATCCGGCTACACATGAGGGAGGCAACCCGGATTTCATAAATTTGCCACACCGGACGTGTATCCGGTTGTAAAGGTACGGAAATATTAGAATTGCTAAACTATTTTATGGCTTTTTTAACAAAAAAACTTCTAATTGTCATGCACACTCAGTGTTATTTTTACCAGCATTCCGTGCGGTCGGCAATTTCAGGGATGGTTTCTTTGCGGTAGACCGGATCTTTGCCTTGGCGTCTCTGCTTCATATAGTCGTTGAGGCATATTGCTGCATATCGCCCGAGAACGAGTATGGCGATTATGTTGCATAACGTCATCAGGGCCATTGTTATGTCGGCGATTGCCCATACAAGGTCGAGCGACGCCACAGTGCCGGCCATTACCATTGCGGCGCTTGCTATTCTTAGTCCGATGCGTAATCGGCTGCTGCGGTGTATGAAGTCAAGGTTGTTTTCGCCGTAGTAGTAGTTGGCGATTATGCTCGTGAAGCCGAAAAGCATTATCGCGGCAGCGACAAATACGGTTGCTATCACGCCAACCTCGTCGGAAAGCGCGGCCTGTGTAAGTTCGATGCCGGTAAGGCCGCTGTCGAACATGCCGCTGCAAAGTATGATGAAGGCTGTGGCCGTACACACTAACAGGGTGTCTACATATACCCCGAGCGTCTGAATCAGGCCTTGTTTGGCGGGATGGCTCACGGCAGCTGTCGCGGCCGCGTTGGGCGTCGATCCCTCGCCGGCCTCGTTGCTGAACAGCCCGCGCTTCACCCCCATGATCATCGCCATGCCGAGCGAGCCTCCGGCTGCCTGGTTTATGCCAAAGGCATTCTCAAATATGAGTTTCATCACATGGGGGAAATAGCCGATACGCATCGCTATTACGTAAAGGGCAAGCATGATGTAAAGAATGGCCATCACGGGTACGAGCACTTCATTTATGCGTGCTATGCGCCGGATGCCGCCGAAGATTACCGCGAGGGTCAATGCTGTAAGGATTACGCCGATCCATACACGGCTCAATCCGAAACTGCTATGTAAGGCTAAGGATATCGTATTGCTCTGTACCGAGTTGAACGCGAACGCGAAAGTCAGTGTTATGAGAATCGCGAATGTCACAGCCCACCACCGGCGGCCGGTTCCTTTCTGTATGTAGTAGGCCGGTCCTCCACAGTAGGAATCTTTTCCCTTTTCTTTGAACAACTGGGCCAATGTCGACTCCACGAATGCGTTAGCGGAACTGAGCAGTGCCACTACCCACATCCAGAATACCGCACCCGGGCCGCCGATGGCTATGGCTATCCCTACGCCGGCGATATTGCCCGTGCCTACACGGCTGGCCAATGATATCGCGAAAGCCTGGAATGAGCTTATGCGTTTCTTTGACTGTTGCCCGGATTGCGTGTCGTCACATCGTTCACCCGAACGTACAAGCAACCTCGCCATCTCGCCTATGAGACGGAACTGAACCCCACGGAGCTTCAGTGTGAAATATAATCCTGCCCCAAGCAGTATGGCTATGAGCAGATAGCTCCAAAGAAAGTCATTTATTGCATTGATTATGTTCATACATTACTATAAACGGTGGTATGTGTGTCGCTGTTGTGGATTCACTTTCGGAAAAATGGTTAAAAGATGTGACGAACCTATATATTTTTCCCGGGCATACGTCTGTTGGTAATGTAAGGGTACTCTTTTTCCGTTTCCTCAAAAAACATAATGATGCTTCACGCACAATTCGCCAAAAAGCATTATCTTTGGCGTGTGAATGTGTGACATAAAAATAACATACCTTAAAGAAAAGCTGATCGGCCACCACTGCAAATGGAAGCCAATATTATTTATCGTATCACAAAGGGCGATGAACGCGCATTTGACCGGATGATGGATGCCTGGTCGGCACGTTTGTATCGTTATGCGTTAAATATCACTCGGTCGAGTGAGGTTGCGGAAGAGGTGGTCAGTGATGTGTTTCTTGAAGTGTGGAAGTCGCGTGGCTCACTCCTTGAGATCGCTTCGCTCGAGAGCTGGTTGCGCACTGTCACCTACCGCAAGGCAGTTACTGCCTTGCGCCACCTCGCCTCGCGCCCCGAGGGCGTGTCGCTCGACGAGGTGGCGCAATTTATAATGGACCCTATCCCTTCTCCCGACGAAGATATCATATCGCGTGAAGAAGGGGAAAGGCTCAATGAAGCCATCAGGCAGCTCCCCGACAAGTGTCGTCACGTTTTTTATCTTGCAAAGATAGATTGCATTTCATACAAGGAGATTGCCGCCATGCTCGATATCACAGTGGCTACGGTCAACTATCATGTGGGATATGCGATGGATTCATTGCGCCGGGCGCTGAGAACGCCGTCGTAGGATTCATTATTTATAGTGAGTACGTTAATGGAATATACATTGGGATATGGCGGCGCGCTGTATCGTGACTGTTTTCCGGACTTAACCAAAAAAAGTATAAAAAATAGCGTTTTTGACCTATATGTTCGTCGACGGTTTGCGTCTGCTATTATAGAGACATGAATATGAATCACGACAATCCACATATCCCGAAAGACAACAGCGACCAGATTGATCGCCGTATCGATTTGTTTCTCGACGGTTTTCGTTCTGACGATGATGTCGATCTGGAACGGATTAAGATGCTCTCAAGAAGCAAGATCCGAATGGAGCAGGTGCGAGAACGTATGAAAACGCGTAGAAAGGTGTTTGCATGCGTCGCGGCTGCTGCGGTAGTGGCATGCATTATCGGTGTCGCCACATGGATCATTAACCCGGTTTCATCATTTAACGTATCGGAAGCTTCGGAGTCTCTTCTTGCCGATGCCGGATATGTCACCTTGCATGTTCCTGCCGGCGAATGCCGTGAGATTTCCCTGCCTGACGGTTCTGTCATTATAGCCAATGCGCGCACTGTCGTGAAGTATCCGGGAGAGTTCCGTGGATCGGAGCGGCGTATATATGCCGATGGAGAGGTGTATTGCTGTATTGCCAGGGATACTTTACGACCCTTTGTCGTGGAGAGCAGGGGATTTGACGTGAAGGTGTTGGGAACTACATTCAATGTACGCAATTCCTCTGATTCGACAGCCAATGTAGTGCTTGTCGAGGGATCGGTCGAAATAAATACGGACTCACATGAGTGCGTCAGGATGAGTCCTGACGACCGTGTGGATCTGCACAACGGTAACATAACCTCCATGCGCAGCGTGGACACGTCGCTCTATACTTCATGGATTAACGGCATGCTGTATTTCAAGGGTGAGCCGATGCGTTCTGTAATATCGCGCATCAATGATTACTATGATCTTGACATCACCTGCGATTCCGCTCTTGCCGGTGTAAAGGTCTACGGTAAGCTCAATCTTAAGGGTAGCCATACCGAGGTTATCAATTCTATCCAGTCTATCGTTCCAATGAATGTGGAACGCCGTGGCCGGCATATAATATTGCGGCCTATAGAGGGGGTCTGACGGGCTTCCTGCGGCATGCGAAAATAGTAGCAGCCCCCTCGATATCTAAATTATTGCGATATGGTAATTTATCCGATGATGAATATTGTCGGAGGGCGATTCTTATCCTTATCAGGAAACCACGATAACACAATATAAATGAAACTATTATCATCATTTTGCAAATCAATGGCAGGTGTTGCCGCCGTAATGTTCGGGGCTATTCCCGTGAATGCGGCTTCTGCATTGACTTCCGTGACAATTGCTCCTGACACGGTGAGTGTGTTCCGTAACCCGCTCACCGGTTGGGTGATGTATCTGGGCCGTACCTGGGATTCTGATTTCTGGGAGACACGTGGCTATGACTCCATGTTGACCTCTACCGGCGACACCGTTCGCGTAAGCGATTACGCCTCATGCGCTTATATACGCACATCATGGGCTTCTTTCGAGCCGGAAGAGGGAAAGTATGCCTGGAATGACCCCGATTCGCGTTTGATGCGTCTGATACGCTCGGTCTGGGACAGGGGCATGCGTATAGCTTTCAGAGTGGTGATTGACGGACGTGACCAAGGACAGAACACCCCTCAATATGTGTTTGATGCCGGGGCCGAAGGATATTATGACCCTAAGAATCCCGGGCAAAATTATTCCCCATATCCCGATGATCCTGTTTTTCAGGAAAAGTACGAGAAATTCTTCCATGCCATGGCCGAGGAGTTCGATGATCCTGAAAAAGTCGAGTTCATCGATGCGTATTCTTTGGGAAAGTGGGGGGAGAGCCATTCCATGATATACAAGGATAATGCCAACAAGGAGCCGGTGTTCGACTGGGTGACTTCGCTTGCCACCTCTTGTTTCAAGCGGGTGCCCATGCTGGTGCACTATCACCGCATGCTCGGTGATCCCACCGACGACGGATGGGGTGCCGTGCCGGAGAATGCGGAGAAGCTCATCGGCAAGGCCGTTGACCTCGGCTTTTCCCTGCGCCACGATGCTTTCGGCATGACAGGCTATTATGAAGATTGGGAGAAAGAGCAGGCGCGTAAGTGGAATTTCCGACGTCCCATCATAATGGAAGGCGGTTGGATTACCGGCGCGCACCATCGTTATTGGCGCGATCCTTCAGGGGAATATCGCGAGGGGCATGCCGCAGACGTAAGGCTTGGCGAGTACAAGGCGTCACGTGAGGCACGTGTGAATATGATGGACTTACGTATCAACGACGAAACGCGCTCATGGTTTGAGGAGGCTTTCCCGTTGGTGAAGAGTTTTGTGGCGCATGGCGGATACAGGCTTTATCCCGATTCATTGTCGCTCCCTTCCGAGTTCAAGGCAGGCGAGCCGGTAACCATAACCCATAGGTGGAATAATATTGGCTGGGGATATTGCCCGACCAACATTCCCCAATGGAACCAGTGCTATAAGGTGGGATTCGCATTGCTTGACACTGCTACTCTGGAGCCTGTGAAAGTATGGGCGGACAATGACACACGTCTGGATCTGTGGCTTAAAGGTGAGCCTGTTTCCTATACTTCCCGTTTCAATATCGAAGGTGTGGCTCCCGGCAACTATGTGTGGGGTGTGGCGCTCGTCGATGTCAGAAACGATTGCCGGGTAGGCCTCCGCATAGCAGCAAAAGACAATGTCACGCCCTTAGGGTGGGTGGCTCTCAGCAGCGTCAGTGTAAAGTAGACCAATGATTTTCTAACAACACTTTACATCTATTGACATGATTCGCAACACTATTTCGGCATTATCATTCATGTTGGCTGTCTGCGGTGCGTCTGCGACGGAGGTCCTTGTGCAGGCGGAGGCTTTTGATTCGCATGGCGGATGGAGTCTCGACCAGCAGTTCATGGATCATATGGGTTCGCCTTATCTGATAGCACATGGCCTTGGAAAGCCTGTGGAGGATGCATCCACGACGGTCGACATTCCCGAGGACGGACGTTATACGGCATGGGTGCGCACTTACAACTGGACTTCGCCATGGGAACCGCAGCGCAAAGGTCCCGGAGCATTCATGGTAAGCGTCAACGGCCGCCGGCTGGCCTCTACGGTCGGTGACACCGGTTCGGCATGGGAATGGCAGCGTGCCGGGGAGGTTTCTCTGAAGAAAGGTAGTGCCCGTGTCACCTTGCATGATCTTACAGGCTTCGACGGCAGATGCGACGCCCTGCTTCTAAGCTCTACTCCCGGATTCGTGCCGACAGATTCATATACTGAAACCGCTACTCTTGAAATGCCTGTCACACAGCAGTTCGACTTCGTGGTGGTCGGGGGTGGTATAGCAGGCATGTGTGCCGCCGTCTCTGCGGCACGTCAGGGACTACGTACCGCGCTTGTCAACGACCGCCCGGTGCTTGGCGGATGCAACTCCTCGGAGGTGCGTGTGCATCTCGGCGGACATTCCGAAATCGGGCTGTATCCGGCCTTGGGACGCATGATACGCGAGTTCGGCCATAGCCGTCAAGGAAATGCAAGGCCGGCGTCATATTATGAGGATGAAAAAAAAGACTCATTCATACGTGCTGAAAAGCTTGTCACGCTGTTTGCCCCGTATCATGCCGTATCGGTCGATACTGCCGGCAACAGCATAAAGGGTGTCACGATATGTGAGACTTCCACGGGCGAGAAAGTGAGGCTTGCAGCCCCGCTGTTTGCCGATTGCACCGGCGACGGCTCTATAGGCTGTTGGGCCGGCGCTGACTGGACGGTGGGCCGCGAGTCGCGTGATACCTATGGCGAGCCGCTCGCGCCTGTGACTGCCGATTCGCTCATAATGGGCGCTTCCGTGCAGTGGTACAGTAAAAAAGATGACCGCAGGACTTCATTCCCGGTTTTCGACTACGGCATTACATTCTCCGACTCTACATGCCAGCGTCTTACTATGGGTGAATGGAAATGGGAGACCGGTATGCGCCTCGACCCCGTAAAGGATGCCGAGAAGATCCGTGACTACGGCATGCTTGTGGTGTATGCCAACTGGAGCTATCTCAAGAACCGACTTGCCGACAATGCAAAATTCCGCGACCGTTCGCTCGAATGGGTGGCATATGTCAACGGAAAGCGTGAGAGCCGACGTCTGCTTGGCGACTACATACTTAAGCAGGATGACATAGACAAGGGTGTCACCCATGAGGATGCATCATTCACCACATCCTGGAGCATCGACCTGCATTTCCCCGATCCGGAGAATGCGCGCCATTTCCCGGGACGTGAATTCAAGGCAGCCACCAACCATGTTTATATCCATCCATATGCAGTGCCTTACCGCTGCCTGTATTCACGCAACATCGACAATCTTTTCATGGCCGGACGATGCATCAGTGTAAGCCACGTGGCTCTTGGCACGGTCAGGGTGATGCGTACGACAGGCATGATGGGTGAAGTGGTCGGAATGGCTGCCGGAATATGCCATCGCAACGCCACCACTCCCCGTGGAGTATACCAGCGCCATCTTCCCGAACTCAAGCAGTTGATGACGCAAGGTGCCGGACGCCCCGCCGACGAGTTGCCCGACAACCAGAAGTTCAATCTCTCGGGCAAACTTTTGCCGGCTCCCCGTGCGTTGCAGTCCTGTGATGACAAATAATAATGGAGCGGTCTGACAGGAGGCCGTAATATGAATTTTGCTAAAAACCGTCATGTCACGTTTTATTTTACCGATACTGTTTTTGTCATTGTCCTCATTGGAGGCTGTCTCCTCGGAGTGCTATGCCTCCCTCGATGGCGATACATTGCGCATTGGAAACTCAGTCGTGGAGCGTGTGTTCGTGTGGAATGACGGCGCTCTTTCCACCGTACGCCTGGGGTGCAAGAATGCCCGGGCTCTGGTGGCGGATCCGTCGGTACCTGATTTTGTGGTTAACCGCGCCGTGCCGTCGGACGCGCGTCTCGACACCGTGACTGTCGCATCCGACGGTATCAGCCATGAACAGTTTCTGGCCACCGTTTCATACCGGTGCGGCAATCTGGATGTCCGTCGCGTGTATAGGCTGACTCCCGGCATCGCTGCCGTGGCATGCGACACTTATCTGCGCGGCACGCTCGTCGATACCGTCCGCAGCCATGATGACAATGCCGCCGACCGCACTAATATAGAGACCACCGAGGCCATGAAAGTGAAGCCTGTGACATCGGTGCTCGACCGCATGCACATGACGGGCGCTCATTGGCATGGACGTGCCGTCGAGTTCTGGGACGTGACCGACTGGAACAATAATCTCGTGCAGGAGCGTGATTTCATCTCTTATCGGCGCACTCCGCATCGGGGTAACATACTCATCGTGAGCAACGGTGCCGATGAAGATACCGGATTCATCATGCTCAAGGAGGCTCCTTCGTCGTCATCGCAACTCGCTTATGGGAATGCCGATTTCTTTTCTGATTTCGGTGACTTCTCCGTGACGGGGACAGGGCTGGTTCCGGCGGATGTCACTTCGGATAAATGGACCCAGGCATATTCTACGGTACTGATTCCATACGCAGGTGGCGAGTTTGACGCGTTGTGTGCTTTGCGTGCTTACCAGAAGTCAAGGCGTATCCTTGATGCCGGACGCGACGAGATGGTGATGATGAACACCTGGGGCGACCGCTCACAGGATGCCAAGGTCAACGAGTCGTTCTGCCTCTCCGAGCTGCAGCGTGCCGCAAGGCTCGGTGTGTCACACTTCCAGATTGATGACGGCTGGCAGTTCGGGAAAAGTCCTAATTCGGCAGTGGCAAAAGGATCGTTCAAGGATATATGGCGTAACGTCGACTATTGGAAACCGGACACTGTGAAGTATCCACGCGGATTAAAGCCGGTGGTGGATTGCGGGCGTAGGCTCGGAATAGAGGTCGGCTTGTGGTTCAATCCGTCGGTGCAGCATGATTTCGTCGACTGGGAGAAGGATGCCGCCACTCTTGTGGGACTCTATCGTGATTATGGCATAAGGATGTTCAAGATCGACGGGCTGGCCATCACGTCGAAGCTCGGCGAGGAGCGTTTGCGTTCCCTTTTCGACAGGGTAATGGCCGAGACCGGCAATGAAGTCGTGTTCAATCTCGATGCTACGGCAGGACGCCGTGGCGGATATCATATGTTGAACCGTTACGGCAACATATTCCTTGAGAACCGTTACACAGACTGGGGGAATTATTACCCTTACCATACACTGCGCAATCTATGGATGCTTTCTCGCTATGTCCCGGCAGAATGCCTTCAGGTAGAGTTCCTGAACAAATGGCGCAATACCGGCAAGTATCCCTCCGATGATCCGTTCGCGCCATCGAATTACTCATTCGACTATATGTTTGCCATTACCATGGCCGCACAGCCTCTGGCATGGATGGAAGCCGCCAATCTTCCTGAAGAAGCTTTTTCTACTGGAGAACTGATCAGGAAATACCGGGAGATACAGCATGATTTCCATTCCGGTACCATACTTCCCGTAGGTGACGAGCCTTCGGGACGATCGTTCACCGGATTTCAGTCGGTCATTTCTCCCGACAGCGGATTACTGTTGCTTTATAGAGAAAACACTCCCGATAAAGCCGCTGTCATCGACACATGGCTTCCGGCGGGGGCGCGAGTGGTTCTTACGCCTGTCCTCGGCGATGCCAAGGCAATGAGGTTTGACGTGGCCGAAAAAGGCCGGATAAAAGTATCCCTTGACAAGCCGAATACATTCGCCATGTATCGATATAGTATCGACAGATGACCATTACCTATTTAAAGTTTATCGAAATCAACATATGAAGTTTCCACGCATTATCATCTTGCAGGTTCTCCTCTCTCTATTTGCCCCCTCAGGCGTATTGGCGTCAACGGGACTTACGGTCAACGCATACGGACGTGATCATGTGTCGCTCAACGGCAAGTGGAGCGCTATTCCCGACCTGTACGACCAAGGCCGGCGTATGGAAATCTACAAAAACCGTACGCCTCAAGGCAAGACGGATTTCTACGAGTATTCGTTCGGCCCGGGTTGTATGCGCCTTAATGTTCCCGGCGATTGGAACTCCCAGTCGCCCGAGCTTAAGTACTATGAGGGAACAGTGTGGTATGCCCGTCCGTTCCATGCCAAGCAAGTGGCCGGACGTCGCCGGGTGATTCATTTCGCCGGTGTGAGTTATCGTGCTACGGTCTATCTCAATGGCCGCGAAATCGCTTCACATGAGGGGAGCTTTACGCCGTTCGAGGTGGATGTCACCGACATGCTTGCCCCCGACGGAGAGAATCTGCTTGTCGTGGAGGCGAATAACCGGCGCACGTCCGACGCTATCCCCGCCGAGGCTTTCGACTGGTGGAACTATGGCGGCATAACCCGTGACGTGCTTCTCCTTGATCTTCCTGAGCAGCATGTGGCCGACTATACGGTACGTCTTGCCGGAGGAAGCACCGATACGGTGGAGGCCGAGGTTCTTCTCTCGCAGCCTGAAGAAGGCGTGGAGGTCGAGGTTGCGATACCAGCACTTAAAAATGGTATCCGCCTTACCACTGATGCCGGCGGACGTGCCACCGGATCGTTCCGTGTGAAGAATCTGAAGTTATGGGAGCCGGGTGCACCTTCGCTTTACGACGTGGTGGTTCGCACTCCATCTGACACTGTCACAGAACGGATAGGTTTTCGCACGCTTGGTGTCGATGGCACAAAGATACTTTTCAACGGCAAGCCCGAATTCATGCGCAGTGTATCGTTCCACGAGGAGATACCCCAACGCATGGGACGCGCATGTTCGGTTCAGGATGCCGAGCAGCTTATTAATGAAGCTGAGGCGCTGGGTGTCAACATGGTGCGTACGGCCCACTATCCGCAGAACGAGCATATTGTGAGGCTCGCCGAAGAGCGCGGCATAGTGCTTTGGGAGGAGATTCCGGTGTGGCAGGGTATCAGCTTTACCGACAGTGCCACACTTGCCAAGGCGCAGCGAATGATGACCGAGATGATCGCTCGTGATAAGAACCGGTGTGCCGTGGCGTTCTGGAGCGTAGCCAACGAGACGCGTCCTTCGCCTGAACGGGATCGTTTCGTCAAGTCGCTGATAGATACCGTGCGCTCGCTTGATTCGTCAAGGCTCGTCACAGCCGCGTTCGACAATGTCGGTTATGACAAGGCTTCCGGCACATTTACCGGCAGTGACAATATTCCCGCGCTGCTCGATGTAGTGGCCGTCAACAAATACATGGGATGGTATGCACCCTGGCCGCTTGCTCCTGATAAATGTATATGGAATTTTGCTCCCGACAAACCGCTGATAATATCCGAATTCGGGGGCGAGGCATTGTATGGGCAACATGGTAGCTCCGACACGGCAAGTTCATGGAGCGAGGACTATCAGGAGAAGCTTTACCTCGACAATCTTGACATGTTCAGCCGCATACCGAATCTCGCAGGGGTATCGCCATGGGTGCTTTACGACTTCCGTTCGCCGTTCCGCTTCCATCCTGTCAACCAGGAGGGATGGAACAGAAAGGGACTTGTCGGTGACCGGGGCGACCGAAAGAAAGCGTGGAATGTGATGCACGATTTCTACATGTCGAAGAAGCGACAGAAATGACAATTTAGAAAAATCAATCAAAGTACAACCAATCAAATACATTCTGACCTGCCATGACTAAAAGGCACATTCTAATCTCGGTTTTTATATTTATCCTTGCCGTCGCGCCGATGACAGCACGAACGTTGCGTGTCCTTGCGATAGGCAACAGTTTTTCACGTGACGCCATAGAGCAACATCTCCATGAACTCGCCCTTGCCGACGGGGATACGATGATTGTAGGCAATATGTTCATCCCCGGATGTTCGCTTGAACGCCATGTAAAGAATTCCCGGACTGGCAATTCCGATTATGTCTACCGTAAGGTCGGAGCTGACGGGAAGCGTGTGGAGACAAAAGGGATGACTCTCGACAAAGCGCTTGCCGACGAGCCGTGGGACTATGTAAGCCTTCAGCAGGCGAGCCCGATGTCGGGGCTTTATGCCACATGGTCGGCATGGATTCCGGAGCTTCAGGGATACGTCAAGGGGCGTCTGCCGAAGCATGCGAAGCTTATGCTGCATCAGACGTGGGCATATTCCAAGGATTCGTCCCACTCCGGGTTTAAGAATTACGGGTGTGACCAGGATTCGATGTACCGCAGCATAGTGGATGCGGTCGACAGGACCGCGCGTCAGCGTAAGATAAAGCTTGTAATGCCTTCCGGCACCGCCATACAGAATGCACGCACCACTTTTGCCGGAGATCACCTAAATCGCGACGGCTATCATCTTGACCTCGGTTTCGGCCGTTTTACGGCGGCGTGCGCATGGTATGCGGCTCTTACCGGTCGTGATGTCACCGCGAACGGCTATAATCCGGAGAACATGAACCCGGATCTTGTCCTGGTGGCCAAGAGTGCCGGCCAGGCAGCCGCGAAGCGTCCGTCGCAGGTGACGGATCTGTCGGACATCCGTCCGTCAACGGTTCTTTATAAGGATCCGTCGGTGCCCATGGAGATACGTATCGATGACCTCCTCGGACGTATGACCGTGGAGGAGAAGGTAATGCAGCTCAACCAGTATACTCTCGGTAGAAATAACAATGAGAACAATGTCGGCAAAGTCGTGGGCCAGCTCCCCGCCGAACTTGGATCGGTAATCTATTTTGGCGACGATGCCGTGCTGCGCAACGCGTTCCAGCGCCGCTGTATGGAGGAGTCGCGCCTCGGAATTCCTTGTATTTTCGGTTACGACATGATTCACGGCTACCGCACTATTTATCCCATATCCTTGGCTCAGGCATGCTCATGGAACATCCCGCTTGTAGAACGCATGACATCGTACGCCGCCGCCGAGGGGCGTATGACCGGTGTCGACTGGACATTCTCACCCATGATTGACGTGGCTCATGATCCTCGCTGGGGGCGTGTGTCGGAAGGTTACGGCGAGGATCCTTATGCCAACGCTGCTTTCGGTGCTGCTACCGTGCGTGGTTATCAGGGCGAGTCTCTTGCCGATTCCACCACGATTGCTGCATGTCTGAAGCATTTCGTAGGCTACGGTGCCTCAGAAGCCGGTCGCGACTACGTATATACCGAAATTTCTCCCCAGACTCTCTGGGACACCTATCTGCCACCTTATAAGGCATGTGTCGATGCTGGTGCCGTGACTCTGATGAGTTCGTTCAACGATATCAGCGGTATTCCCGGCTCTGCCAACCACTATACGATGACCGAGATTCTCCGTAACCGCTGGAAACACAAGGGGTTTGTCGTGAGCGATTGGGGTGCTATCGAGCAGCTTGTCAACCAAGGCAATGCCGCCGACAAGAAGGAGGCCGGGCTGCACTCTTTCAACGCCGGTCTCGACATGGACATGATGAATCATTCCTACGACAAGTATCTTGCCGAACTTATCGATGAGGGCAAGGTAGATCCCGCCCGGCTTGACGAATCCGTGCGCCGCGTGCTCCGTGTGAAGATGATGCTCGGCCTGTTTGAGAATCCGTACACCCCCGAATTCCCGGGACGTTACAACCGTCCGGGAGCCATGGCTACCGCAAAGCAGCTTGCCGCCGAGTCGATGGTGCTTCTGAAAAATGATTCCACCAATCTTCTGCCCCTCTCAGGTGTAAAGCGCATAGCTGTTGTAGGCCCGCTGTCGAAGAGCAGCGCTTCGCTTCTCGGAAGTTGGTTTGGCCGTGGTCGTTTCGATGAGGTAGTGACTGTGCTGCAGGGTATCACCGACCGTTTTGCTACGGAGTCCGAAATCCGTTGCGCCGAGGGATGCAGCTTCGACAAGATTGTTCCCGAAGAGCTTGCAAAGGCAATAGACACCGCCCGCTGGGCCGACGTAGTTATACTTTGTCTCGGCGAGCAGCAGCGGTGGAGCGGTGAGAATGCTTCGCGCAGCACCATAGCCCTTCCCGACGCGCAGCTGCAGCTCGCCCGTGAAATCGCAGCTACAGGCAAACCTGTGGTTATGCTCCTGAGCAGCGGACGCCCGCTCGACATATCGCAGATGGAACCGCTTGCCAACGCCATACTTGAGATATGGCAGCCCGGCACTACAGGCGGTACGGCCGTAGCCGAGATCCTTGCAGGTGATATCAATCCCTCCGGCAAGCTCGCGATGACTTTCCCGCGCTCTACAGGACAGATACCCATATACTACAACCGTCGCGGTGCCGCACGTCGTTACCAGGGTTTCTATCAGGATATACCTTCCACGCCGCTATATCCTTTCGGCCATGGATTGAGCTATACCACGTTTGCCTATGGCGAACCTACGGTGAGCACCACGACCTTCAAGAAGGGTGACAAGATTACCGTGACAGTGCCGGTGACCAATACCGGGTCGCGTGCCGGGGCAGAGACGGTGATGTGGTATACATCAGATCCTGTGGCATCAATCACCCGTCCATTGATGGAACTCAAACATTTCGAGAAAAAGGAGATAAATCCCGGGGAGACAGTCGTGTTCACATTCAAGATCGATCCTGTCAAACACCTGTCGTTCCCTGACGGTGACGGAAACATGCATCTTGAACCCGGAGACTTCAAAGTGACGGTCGGGCCTCATACCGTCAATCTTGTAATGGAATAAATTTTAGCAGATTAAATTATCATGAATATATATAGAAGATGTGCTGCGATGCTCATCGCAGCCATGGCGGTCGTATCGGTTTATGCCGACAACCACGACAAGCGTGCCCGGGAACTTGCGGGACAAATGACTCTTGACGAGAAGATTTCCCTGCTTTCGGGAGAGACCTCATTCTCAATCCGTGCGATACCCCGGCTTGGCATACCGCGTGTGCTCCTTGCCGATGGCCCTCAAGGCGTGCGCAACCATGCACCTCATTCCACCCTCTATCCGTGCGGCATACTTACTGCGGCATCGTGGGATCGCGACGTTGCGCGCCGCATAGGAGAGAGCATAGGCGATGACGCCCGTGCACGTGGCGTAGGCATAATGCTTGGGCCGGGTGTCAACATATATCGCTCGCCGCTTTGCGGACGCAACTACGAGTATATGGGTGAGGATCCATATCTTGCTTCGGAGACGGCGGTAGCATATATAAACGGCATGCAGTCGCGTGGTGTCATGTCGACCGTCAAGCATTTCGCCGCAAACAACCAGGAGTGGAGCCGCCATCACGCTTCGAGCGAAGTCGATGAGCGCACGCTTCATGAAATATATTTCCCTGCCTTCCGTAAGGCCGTTAAGGCCGGTGTAGGTGCGGTGATGAACAGTTATAACCCCTTGAACGGAGTGCATGCCACTGAGAATGCGTGGCTCAACAATGAGATTCTTAAGGGTGAATGGGGCTTCGACGGCATACTCATGAGCGACTGGACATCGGTCTACTCTACTGTCGGGGCTGCCAACGCCGGGCTTGACCTGGAAATGCCAAAGGCCGTATGGTTCACGCCCGATAAGCTTAAGGCAGCAATTGAGTCGGGACGCGTGTCGCAGGCTGTTGTCGATGATAAGGTCGTGCGATTGCTCCGTACTTATTCGCGTTTCGGGCTTCTCGACCGTGAGCAGCGTGACTCTACGATAGCCCTTGATTGTGCAGTCTCGGCACAGACGGCATTGGATGCCGCCCGTGGTGGAATCGTGCTTTTGAAGAATGATGGCAATGTGCTTCCATTGAAAGGTCGTACAGTAGTGGTTGGCCCTCATGCCGACAAGGTCACTACCGGAGGTGGCAGCGGGTTTGTAAGCCCGTTCCATGCCGTTACCTTGGGCGATGCGATGAAAAAAATGAATCGAAAGAATGTGGTGCTTTCAGACAGCATACTCTTCAATGACATTGTCGGGAAATGCGTGTGGACCGATTCCACATGCAAGACACGAGGGTTCATCGGTGAGTATTTTGCCAATCAGAACTTTGAGGGCAAGCCTATGATGGTACGTAACGACTCCGTGGTAAAATTCGACTGGGACTACAAGTCGCCTTGTGCCGGAATCCCCGACGATCATTTCTCTGCAAGGTGGAAAGGATGGGTGGAGCCGTCTGACCGTCAAAGACAGATGAAACTCACTATAGGTGGTGATGACGGATACCGTGTATTCGTGAACGGCCGTAAGGTGGCCGGCGACTGGGGCAACCATTCCTATTCGATGCGTGAGATCCAGCTCCCTGTCGAAGCGGGTGAAACGCTTGACCTCGTCATAGAGTATTTCGATAATATCTCTTCGGCAAAGATTGATTTCTCCCTTTCGGTGCTTGACGAGGAGCTTCTTGAGAAAGAGGTGCGTCGCGCTGATAATGTCGTGGTGTGCACAGGCTTCGACAGCGATACCGAGGGCGAAGGATTCGACCGTCCGTTTGCCATGCCTGAATACAAGGTGCAGTTCTTGAAAAAAGTGGCTGCGCTTAATCCGAAAACCGTAGTAGTGGTCAACTCCGGAGGTGCTGTGGAGATGGCATCATGGATTGATTGTGTTCCGGCTGTCGTAATGGCATGGCATTCCGGTCAGGAAGGGGGGACGGCATTAGCCGAAATACTTACCGGCAAACTCTCTCCTTCGGGACGTCTGCCTATAAGCATCGAGGAGGTTGAGAATGACAACCCGGCGTCGGCATATTACCATGCCACATCCAGCCCGCGTTGGGAGTCGGCCCGTATTGACTACGGTGAAGGCATATTCACCGGCTACCGTGGATATGACCGTAACGGGGTGAAACCTCTGTTCCCATTCGGCGATGGACTCAGCTATACCACGTTTGAATACTCCGATTTGACCCTTGACCGTGTTGGCGCCGACAGCGTCAAGGTGGAGTTCGATATAAGGAATACGGGTCGGATGGCTTCGTCTGAAGTTGCTCAGGTGTATGTGTCGGATCCGGTATGCTCGGTGGCTCGTCCGGAAAAGGAGCTGAAAGGCTATGCCAAGGTATTCCTTAAGCCCGGTGAGAAGCGCCACGTGACTGTAATGCTCGACAAAGAGGCTTTCGCATTCTATGATATGGATTGTAAGGATTTCCGCGTTGAGCCTGGCGACTTCACGGTCAGTGTGGGTCACTCCTCCGCAGATCGTCCTTTATCAGCGACAGTGATTATTGAATGACATGCAATTAGCAGCGCTTAATTTAAATTAACGTAAATTTTGAAATTCGATTTATATATGTAACTTTGCCATATGGGGGATATGCCGATATGTTATTCGGCATATCACTCATGGGTTTATATAAATCAAATAATTTCAACAAATGAAGAAGAGTTTAGTACTGTTATTGCTGGGCATCGTAGGTGTTTTATGCTCATATGCCGCAGAGACCGTCAGGGTGACTTTCAATTTCGACAATGTCGAGGCTATCAAGAAATTCCAAGTTGATTTCAAGGCAATTACACCTATAAAGGAGAGTAATGTCATTGAATATGAACTTGATGACAAGCATCCGTTGGGTGTCGTGGCTATGGTTGAGTTGAACGATGGATACATATTCGGAAATATAACCCAAACCGCTGGAGGAACCGCTCCATATGTGGGCAGCTATTATCTGAATCTCTATATGCAGCCGAGCGATAATGGCGTTACATGGAACATAAACACTATTGATGTCGTCAAGGCGAGAACGGGGAAGATGACTCTTAATATAGACAACCCATCGAAGGTGTCGGTCAAGGAAGTAATGACCTCGCTTGACTACTCTCTTGTGGATGGAGAAAACATTCTGGCCTTCATTCCTGATGAGAAAAACAGTATCAGCATCAAGCCGACGAGTTACTATAAGCCTATATATAAGGTTGAGCATAACGGGAAAGAGATTATTGCCGACAGGTATGGCGAGTATGTGGTGATTCCTGCCGATGGTGATGTCGTGAACGTGGCAGCCGATTTTCCTGATGTGGATCTTCCTATAACGTTCACATATGATGAAGGTGCTGAAAAAGTTGTGTCGTCAGTGACTGTGGACAATGTCCCTATGACTGATTTTGACGGTAAAAGCATAAGCGTTAAGGCCGGGGGTGAGGTGTTTGTCAGGCTCAATGATGAGGATTTCCTCATAAAGGGGATTACTCTCAACGGTACGCTTCGCGAAGAGAAGTCGTCATTCTCATTTTATGCACGGGAAGCGACCACAGTGCACATATCCGCAAGCAGCTATGGAGATATTACGGCCTGGATAGATGTTGACGATCCGGAAAACGCAATCGTATATGAAGGGTATGCTTTCAATAATAAGGTCATATCGTTGAAGCCGGGGAAAAATGAGATTTCGATGCCTGCCAGAAGTGCAAGAATCGCTGTGTGCCATTCATTGAAGGGTCGTGTGACTGGAATAAGCGACGGAACAACCTCATATGAGCCGGGGGAGTACAATCTTATCCAGCTCCTTGATGGCATGACACTGACAGTCACTACCGCTCCTTTCGTTCGCGACGACAGGATTGTGTTGTGGGTGGATGACTGCACAGGCGCGTCCTTTACATTCAATCTCGGAGAATATGAATTCCGTACCAATCTTGGTGACAAGATTGTCAGCGGCTATAACGAGTTCTTGATTGATCCGGAGATCGACAATCCCGCGACTTTGTCATGGTATGCCGGTGCCGCCACGTATAATAGCGTATTTGTAGATGGCACGGTCCTGTCTCCGATATATGCAGGTGGCAAAAGCTATGATTTGCCGAGACTTTCCGAAGGAAGTGTCATAAAGGTTTTTGCGGCATCGGATCCTGATGTATGCGATGTTACGTTTGATGTAGCTGCCGGTGTTTCCGTAAATGTATTGAAGGATCGTATTACGTCTGTGAATGATTTGTCAAATCAGATTACGGTATATCGCGGTACTGAGGTATCGGTAATCCCCGCTGGAAGTCAAACTGCGATTGGGGTCAAGTGCAATGGAGTGGCCATTGATATCGCTTCCGACGGCTCTTATGTCTTTGTTGTGGATGGCGATACTGCTGTCGAGATTTCCGACGGTACTTCGGGTATAGCTTCCGTGGATGATGATTCGACAGGGACGGTTGACGTGTATAACCTTCAGGGTATATGTGTGATGCGCGGTGTTTCCAAGGCAGAGACCTCCTCGCTGGCTCCAGGCATATATATAATTGACGGGCATAAGGTCCGTATAGAATAATAGGTTGCTTTTAAACAACGACCTCTAAATTTTATGATTTAATTATGAAATCAAGCCTTTGCACGCTCTTATGTGCCGCCATGGGATTATGCTCCATGGCGGCACGTGATCAGATTACTTTGAGGAATGGTTGGGAATTCCATTTGGGCGACATTGAAAATGTCGGTCCTGATGCCGGTAAATCGGCAGGATGGAAGAGTGTCACAGTGCCGCATGACTGGGCTATAGACAAACCGTTCGACGTCAATAACGATCTACAGACCGTGCAGGTGGTGCAGGACGGAGAGACCCGGCCTACATTAAAGACGGGTCGTACGGGCGGCCTCCCTTACATGGGTGTAGGGTGGTACAGACGTTCGTTTGACGTTGAGCCGGGCCGGATGGCTACCCTGGTGTTTGACGGGGCCATGAGCGAGGCTAAGGTCTGGGTCAACGGGCATAAGGTAGGTGAATGGCCGTATGGATATGCATCGTTTCATTTCGATGTGACATCATATCTCAATCCCGACGGAAAGGATAATGTCGTGATGGTTCGTCTGGAGAACCTTCCTTTCAGTTCGCGCTGGTATCCCGGTGCCGGCCTATATCGCAACGTCCATCTGCTCACCACCGGGGCTGTGCGTGTCCCGGTGTGGGGTGTCCATATAACCACGCCGCATGTGCATGATGACTTTGCCACTGTCAATATCCGTACTACGGTAGATGCCGAATCTCCGGCGCAGAAGGTGCGTGTGGATACCGAGATAATAGATCCGGAAGGTGCCGGAGTGGGACGGATGGTCAATCCTGTGGCGCGTCTTGATTCTACGGCAGTGATGGAACAGAATATCGAGATTCTTTCGCCGAAGTTATGGTCGCCGGAGTCGCCCGAGCTTTATACGGCAGTGACGCGTGTGTATGGTGAATCAGGAGAAATGCTTGACTCGCTGTCTACACGTTTCGGCATACGCAAGATAGAGCTGATACCGGAGCGCGGTTTTTTCCTCAACGGGAAGAAGAGGAAGTTCCGGGGGGTGTGTAACCATCATGATCTCGGGCCTCTCGGAGCTGCTGTAAACCGCAATGCACTGCGCCATCAGTTATTGCTGTTGAAAGAGATGGGATGCGATGCCGTGCGCACTTCCCATAACATGCCGGATCCGCAGCTTGTGGAACTTTGTGACGAGATGGGGTTCATGATGATGATAGAACCGTTTGACGAGTGGGAGATTGCCAAGTGCAAGAACGGCTACCATCGTTTCTGGGACGAGTGGGCCGAACGCGACATGGTGGCCATGCTGAGGCATTACCGCAACAATCCGTCCGTTGTGATGTGGTCGGTGGGCAACGAAGTGCCGACACAATGTTCTGACGACGGAGCTAACGTGGCCGCCTGGTTGCGTGACATATGTCATCGCGAGGACCCGACACGTCCGGTGACGGCAGGCATGGATCAGGTGGCGTGTACGCTTGAAAACGGCTTTGCCGCCGCCCTCGATGTGCCAGGACTCAACTACCGCACGCATCGTTATCAGGAGGCTTATGAGTCGTTGCCTCAACGCCTCGTGCTCGGTTCGGAGACCGCCTCTGCTGTAAGCTCGCGTGGTGTCTACAAATGGCCTGTGGCGATTTCAGGCACTGCGACGTATGCCGATCACCAGAGCAATGCCTACGAGGTCGAATCCTGTGCATGGGCCAATATCCCTGAAGTCGATTTCGCTCTTGCCGACGATTACCCGTGGACCATAGGGCAATTCGTGTGGACAGGATTCGATTACCTCGGCGAGCCGTCTCCATACAATACCGACGCATGGCCGAGCCATAGCTCGCTGTTCGGCATAATCGACCTTGCGTCGATTCCGAAAGACAGATATTGGCTCTACCGTTCACAGTGGCGCAAGGATGACCATACGCTCCATGTCGCTCCGCATTGGACCCATCCCGGGCGTGAGGGCGAGATTACCCCTGTAATCGCCTACACCGACCTGCCGGAAGGTGAGCTGTGGGTCAATGGCGTTAGCATGGGACGCAGGCGCAAGCTGACGGCTGCCGAGGTCGACAGTCTTGGAAGCACCGACCCTTTGGCATTGATACGCCGTTACCGGTTGGTGTGGGACGACGTGGTGTATGCCCCGGGTGAAATCCGTGTTGTGGCCTATGACAGCAAGGGAAATCCTGCGATGGAGGAAACCGTGCGTACTGCCGGGAAACCTTATGCTTTGCAGCTCACGTCAGCTGTGCCGACTCTGGATGCTCCGGTCTATGCCGATCGTCCGCTTGCCTATGTCACTGTGAGCGCTGTCGACCGTGATGGGAATCTGTGTCCCGCCGACGCTCGTCTTGTCAACTTCAAGGTAAAGGGGCAGGGCGCTTTCCGGGCTGCCGCCAATGGCGACGCCACTTCGCTTGATCCATTGCAGCAACCGCGCATGCATCTGTTCTCGGGACGTTGTACGGCTATCATCGAGGGTATCCCCGCTTCTGAAGCCGGCAATCCTTGTGGATCCGTCACCCTGACCGCTACCGCTCCGGGACTAAAGCCGGCCTCAATCACTCTGCCCGTAAGATAGTTTTAGGTAACTGTTCAGCAAAAAAACTGCCACAAGAGATTGATTATCAGCGTAAAGACGTACCCCGGTGCATCCGGATTCAATTAAAATTCCTTTGTATTAAGGTGGACGCACCGGGTACGTCCCTACAATCCGGTAGTAATCAAGCGTTTCTATCGGCTGAATAGTTCCGTTTTAGACCTCGTTCCCCGATATTTGTCAATGTCGGGGAACGGGTTTTATCTGATGAAGGCTTTCAGCTCTTCGTAGAGCCGGTGGACGGGGAGGCCCATGACGTTGTAGAAACTTCCGCGTATCCCTTCGATGCCTATGGCGCCGATCCATTCCTGGATGCCATATGCGCCAGCTTTGTCGAGAGGACGGTAACGGCTGACGTAATATGAGATTTCCTCGTCGGTCAGGGGGGCGAACGTGACCTCCGTGCTCACTGAAAATGTCCGGCGGTGTGTGCTGTCGGTCAGGCTTACACCGGTCACCACGGTCTGGGTCTTGCCTTGGAGCGTATGTAGCATCGCGATGGCATCCGCATCATCTTTCGGTTTTCCGAGTATCATGCCGTCGATAATCACTACCGTGTCGGCGGTGATTACTATCTCGCCATCTTTTAGATGGCTGCAATATGCATCCCCTTTCTTCTGGGACAGGTATGCCGGTACTTCTTCGACCGGCATTTCGGGGCTGTAGGTCTCGTCGACCTCGATGCTTTCTGCAATCTCGAAGGGAAAGTCGAGCATGGCCAACAGTTCGCGGCGGCGTGGTGAATGGCTCGCAAGGAGCAGTGAACGCCCGTGTAGGAAATCGATGGGCGACGGTTCGTGATTTGTCATAAGAAGCTTTGATTAAGGGCCTTTCAATCGGAATTTAGATTGTTTTCGCGATTGTACTGTTCCTCATATTCAGCAATGATTCGCTCGATGTCTTTTTTAAGCTCAGGGATATGCCGTACTACCAATCCCCAAAGAAATGTCGGTTGAACATTATCGTAGGCGTGTATGATTCGGTTGCGTGTGTCAATTATGGCTCTTGCATTTGGAATCTCTATGGATGGATCTACCTTCCTTATTCTGTTTATTGCTTCTCCCATTATCTCTGTCTTACGCTCAACAACACATTTACGCATGATGTCTTTCTCAAACAAATCATATCTGTTGGGAAAGTCAACGAAGCAACTCTGTAAATCGTTAATTGCATCCAATACGTCTTGGAGATAAGTCAGAACTTCCTCAATAGCCATAAATCATCTGTTTTGTGCGGTTGACATTGGCAATAAAGTATTTGTTGCGCAGGCCTTTCTCCTCAATCAAATCCACCTTTCTACCGAAAAGGCCCTCCAATGCGTCACGGAAATCGAAGTAGTTTGTGACGTAATCCCACTTTTCATGGTCGGTAGTGTCAAAATTGACAAGCAAGTCCACATCGCTTTGGTCATTGAATCTATCCGTGAGGATAGAGCCAAAGACGGCCAAAGTCTTGACCTTGTGCTTGCGGCAAAGGTCGATGATTCGTTGCATATTCAGTTCAATCAACTTCATAGACTGTTGTGTTACAACCGCAAATATAACGATTCTTTCCGATGTATAAACGTTTCAACCATGAAAATCGTTGGTGCCTGCACCTCCTATACATCTATAGATTGAGCCGCCAACTTTGTGTAAATATCACTATTTTGCATCAAGAAGTTGTATTATCTCCTTTTTCAGAAGCGGGAGGTTGTTTATAACAATGCTCCATAGAATATCGGGACGTAAAGAATCGTAGGCATGTATCACGAAATTGCGGGTGTCCACAATTTTGCGGGATGAGGTGATTGGAATATCGGGTACAACTTTTAGAATTTGATTCATGGCCTCGCCCATTATCTCAATGTTTCGTTCTACTCCACGTCGAAAAAGCGTGTCATTGCAGAATGTCGCATATTCTTTAGGCCGACTTTCCATGAACGATTCAATTTCAAGAATAGCCGAATATATGTCGTTCAGATATTTAAGCGTCTTTCTATCCATAAATCATATGTTTTGTCTCATCAAGTTCTTCCTTGAAATAAGGATTCTTTACTGATGAAGCATCAACCAGATCAACTTCTCTGCCGAAAAGGTTGCGTAGAGCATAATATAAAGAAAAGAAGTTATCTGCGTAGTTATGATATGTTATTTCTTCATCAAAATCCACAAGCAAGTCCACATCGCTTTGGTCATTGAATCTATCCGTGAGGATAGAGCCAAAGACGGCCAAAGTCTTGACCTTGTGCTTGCGGCAAAGGTCGATGATTCGTTGCATATTCAGTTCAATCAACTTCATAGACTGTTGTGTTACAACCGCAAATATAACGATTCTTTCCGATGTATAAACGTTTCAACCTTGAAAATCGTTGGGAAACCGCGCAGACGACAAAAACGGCATGAAAGCAATAGAAAAGCATGCAGAAATAAAAAGACAGCATCCGGGATTGGTAATCGGATGCTGTCTTTTCTTAAAAGTTGATTGAGGGCGGGTTATTTGCGAATCTGTATATAGCGTTCTTCGTATAATAACGATGCTACAATTATATAATATCGGTTATCTGATTGAAAGAGTCTATAATGAAATCGGCATTGGATGTTTCAAGTTCACTTTTACTGCCATTGCCATAAGTCACCCCAATGGTTTTGCACCCGGCACGGTTGCCCATCAATATATCAACGTCCATATCACCTACGACAATGGTATTTTCCGGACTCTCATTCAAGGCTTCGAGCGTTTTCAGTACCGGTTCCGGATTCGGTTTTGCTTTAACAACATCATCAGCGCTTAATATATAATCCATGAATGGAGCAAGTTCCATGTCCCTCGCAAATTCTTCGAGAGAGGTTTTATTTCGTGATGATGCTATGCTCATTCTGACACCTCGCTCTTTCAGCCGGGAAAGTGAGTTAAGGACATATGGAAACAATTGTGGTTTGATTATTTTCTTATTAACCTCAAACAATTCGAGATAAGTTTCCGCACATCGTTCTACGAGTTCAGGTGACATACTTGGATAGATTTTGAGAAACCCTTCGCTTAAAGGTAATCCGATTGTCGCGGCACAAACATCAGTTTCGGCAACAGGTAAACCGAGTTTTCGCATAGTATCTTGGAATGTCACCACAATATTACGCTGGGTATCAGCCAATGTGCCGTCGAAATCGAAAATTGCTAATCTTGTCATATGATAATGAAGGTTTAATTCTTAGAAATTCGCTTACAAAGTTATGTATTTTTTCATAGCCTATCATTCTACACCTCAAATCTTCATCTTAGGATTGTAACAAATTACTTTTTATGTAATTGCTATTACGTTTAAACAAACCGTTTGGTCTGGTAGCAAAAGCAGTATATAAGCGACCAATGATTAAATGTGGACTTGAACCATGAAATCATCAATTAGATGAGCAGGGAGAGACGGTTAGATGAACAGGGGTAAGGCGATTATATGAGCGGGGTGAGGCTTTGGAGGCCTCACCCTGTGGTGGTTTATTCACAGGTTTATTCACCCTGTTGTGGTGGTTTATGGGGTGTCATTTGACGATTATCTCGTAGATGCCGGCATGCGGAGATGATAGTGTCACTTTCTCCGTGGCGGGAGCGAGGGTGACATTGCGCCATGGTGTGGCGACGGTGTCTGTAGCCGTTGTATTGTCCTTTGCATCGGTCTGGGTCACGGTAATCTTGCCGTTGCCGTCGCTCAGGACTACCAGGGAGCGTGCATCCTTGCCGGGTGTAATGCTCCAGGTGCCGGATAGCGTTGCAATGGTGGTCGGATTGCGGTCGAATGCGTTGAACATCGATGTCTTGTCGGAAGCCTCGGCATTATATGGCAGGCGTTCGGCTGTCATGGGGTTGACGTAGAACTCACGCACGGTAGTCCAGTTTGTACGGTCAGAGTCGAGACGCTTGATGCGGACGTAGCGGGCGTCCACGCCATCATTGTCCGTCCAGATGATGTCGTAGGTGTCCTTCAACGGTGCGGTGAGATCGATCCACTCCTTACCGTCGGGGGATGCCTGAAGGACCACGTTGTCGAAAAAGTCGCAGTCGGAAGTCGAGTTGCGGCCTTGGTACACGATGATCTCGTTGACTTTGCGCAATGCTCCGAGGTCGAGACCTATCCAGTCGCCGGCCTTCTGGGCTTCGCCTGACGTGTAGTGGTTGGTGGTGTCGCAGTCCAGCATCAGCCGAGCCTGGCGTGTAGAAAGGGTAGGGTAGGTTCCGGTGGGGATGTACATGTCCGGGACGTTGCCCGAGAGTTTATGGTAGAATCCCATTGCCATGTCGTCGAGCGCATCCTCGATAAACGGCTGCAGCTTCAATGAGCCTGACTTGTGTGCCTCGTAGGCCTTGCGCTCCTCCGGAGTCATGATGGCGTCGACATACCCGGCCCAGAAGAGGGAGTCGTTGCCAGCGCGATACAGGTCGATAAGGCCGATAGCTTCTATTCCGCGCTTGCCGAGCTTCCCGAACTCTGTGAGCCAGGGCTTCAGCTCTTTCATGAGCAGGGCGTTGTCGCACTTCGACTCCATTATAGAGGGCACATCCGAAATCTTCTTGAATTCGGCCAGGAGAGCCGCGCTCTTTTCGGGGGTGTACTCGTCGACAGTGAATGTATGGGTTTCCCACGATTCGTCGCGGCGGTAGCCTGTCTCGGTGTCGGCTGAATGTATGGCGAAAGTGCGATATGCATCGCTGACTTCGGGCGCGAGATCGACGAGCGCGCGCTCCCAGTTGTCGATGGCGTTGTAGGCGGGGGTGTTCCATGTGTAGTCGGCCACTCCGTAAAGCGCCAGTTTGGATGCCTCGCCATGTTCCATGGGATTAGAGCCGAAGCCTACCACGTCGTTCTCGGTAATCGTCGTGTCAAGTCCGTAGACCGGGCCTTGCAGGATGTAGTTGCGGCAGTAGTCCGACACGGGGTAGTTCCACCACCAGAATCCCGGACGCTTTATAAGCCCGTTGAAGAAATCCATGGTTTCGTGCGTAAGGTCGCTGCACACGACATCGCCGGTGTAGAACACCTCGATCGACTTGTCGAGCGAGCGTCCATACGTTGCGAGCGCGCCTGCGGAGTCTGTCTTGGCCCAGAGGCGGGAGTAGTCGGTGGGGCATACGACGAGGTTGCTCACATCGCCCTTCTTCTTTACGAACTCCCGGTGGAGGCGGTTGAACAGGTCGACCTGCTTTACCGGATTACGGCCTTCACCGTCGATGTCGTCGAAGAAGAGGGCGAACGCGCGCACGCCGAGGTCATACATCATGTCGAGTTTGTTGACAAGGCTGTCGTAGTCGGCCTCGTTCCAGCGGATGTCGCCTCCGGGATGTATGGCCCAGACGAAATCGACATGGTTGCGGTTGGAGGCCTCCACGAGTTCCTTGATTTTCTTTGCTTCTGCCTCCGGATAAGGCTGGCGCCAGTGGGGAGTGCTGTGGTAGGGGTCGTCCTTAGGCCCGAAGAAGTAGGTGTTGAGTTTGTTCTTGCCGTAATAGTCGATTAGCGACAGACGCACCTCATGGCTCCACGGCTCGCCGTAGAACCCTTCGATTACACCTCGGCGTGACAGCGACGGCCAATCGTTGATGGTCATGTATGGGATGGTGTCTGAGGCCGCGATGTCGGAGGCGAGAATCTGGCGCAATGTCTGCAATCCATAGAATGCCCCGGCTTCGTCATAGCCTGTGATGGTCACTCCGTTCTTGTCGACGGTGAGCTTGTAGGCTTCCGGGCGTTGCTCCACTCCTTGCTTCTTCGCCGCTTTTTCTCCGAAGTCGATTACGAGGTCGATGCCTCCTGGCACTGTGCGCGAAATGGCGTCATCGAATTTCTTCTTCACGTCCTTTACCTTCTTAGTCGACGGCAGGGCATATGTGGCGGAACGGTCGATGTCGATCTTGTGGGGAGTGGGATTGATTACAAGACCGTGATGGTCGATTTTCTTCCCCGGTACGGGATTGAGGTGCTGCACCTCGGAGCGCTGCGATGAAAGGTCGAATCCGTCATCGGCCTTTGCGGCTGTCGGAGCGGTGGTGCAGACGGCAGTGACGAGTGCAGTCGAGATAATAGTTTTCCTTAGTCTCATTTTAAGGGAATGTTTGGTTGTAAATTGGTTAATATGAAAATTCGTGTAAATATGTGCATACCGGTCTCACCATCCGAAGGCCTTGGCGTCGTTCATCCAGTGGCCTTGTGCACGCATGACCTCTTCGAGCAGGTCGCGGCCCACGCCCTGTCCTCCGTCATATGGGGATATGTAGCGTGCCGCCTCTTTGATCTCGCAGGCTGCGTCGCGCGGTGCTACCGGAAGGCCTACATGCTTCATCACTTCATAGTCGGGAATGTCGTCGCCGGCATAGGCCACTTCTTCCGGGCGCAGTCCGTGCAGTGACATCCAGTCATGGAGCACTTTTATCTTCACGCCGGCTTTCATGTATATGTCCTTGACTCCAAGGCCGCTGAAACGGTCGTGGATTGCCTGTGAGTCTCCGCCGGTGATTATCGCGATATGGTAGCCGCATTTTACGGCGAGCTGTATGGCGTAGCCGTCCTTTATGTTGACCATTCGTTGCGGCATTCCGTCGGCCCCGAGGGGTATGCATGATGGCGACAAAACGCCGTCGACATCGAAGGCGATGCCGCGGATGAGTCGCAGGTCGTAGTCTATTTTGCTCACTGGTGGAAATGTTTTAAGATTGATGATGAGAGCATCGAGTATATCTCGCGGTCGTCATCGCCGAGCATTGCCTCGTGGGATGCAATAACGGAGCGGTCGCCGCGTCGCGCAGGGCCTGTCTGCCCGGCTTCCGGACCTGTGGTCATCGCCTTGGTCAAGGTCGCTTCGATCAACGGTGCGAACACACGTATGTCGAGTCCTTCTTCGGCCAGCAGGCTGTCGGCTTTCAGCCACATATAGTTGGCGAAATTACATGCGAACACCGCTGCGATATGCAGTTTGCGTCGACGTTCGGAGTCGGCCCGGTAGATATGGTTTGTGAAGATTGCCGCCGTGTTTTCGAGCATTATTGTTGCCTCGGGGGTGGTAGCCTCGACAAACAACGGTACCTGCGACATGTCGACATCGACGTTGCGCGAGAATGTCTGCAAAGGGTAGAACACACCATGTGCGTCTCCTACGCCGTCGAGCGCGTCGGCTGCGATTGAGCCGGAGGTGTGCGCCCATACCCCGTGCCGTCCTTTCAGGCGGGAGGCAAGTGGCGCTATGGCATCGTCGCTTACCGACAATATATACAGGTCGGCATCGGTGGCTATGTCGTCGAGATTCTCGATAGCCTCGGCACCTGTAGCCTCGGCAAGTGATCGCGCGTTGTCGTAGTTGCGCGACCATACTTGTACCAACCTTGGCCCTAATGCCTTGGCCAGGTGTGTGGCCACGTTGCCCGACCCGAGCATGACTATGCGCCCGGGTGCGCATGCCGCATCGGGCCTTAGCGTTCCTTCCATTCGTTGATATGGACTTTCTCCCAGAGCAGCTTCTCGAGATTCTGCGGTTTCTTCTCCTCGGCAGGATGTCCTATCGTGATGATGGCTACCGGCAGGATTGTGTCGGGCATGTCGAGCACGTTCTGCACGTAAGTCTCCGATTCGAGGTCGTTGTCGGTGTAGCGTCCGCGTATCTGTATCCAGCACGAGCCGAGCCCGAGGTCCTGGGCCTGAAGCTGTATGTAGGTCGCCGCAATGGAGGCATCCTCTATCCACGGGTCGCTTGCTTCCACATCGACGGCCACCACTATGGCCAGCGGAGCCTTGGCGATAGGCATCGCTCCGGCTTCCTTGCATTTGCTTAAGGCTTCGAGCCGGGCTGAATCCTCCACGATTACGAACTGCCATGGACGGCTGCTTTTGCTCGTGGGAGCCATCAGGGCGGCTTCCATGATTGTCTTTACATCTTCTGCGGAAATCTCTTCGTCGGTGTAGCGGCGTATGCTACGTCGATTGGTTATGAGGTCATGAAATGATGTCATCTTATATGGGTAAAGTGTATGTTCTGTTTGACAGGAATAGGTATGATCTGCCTTAAAACGTATGCCGTAAATGTTTTACGGACGGCATACCCAGGCCTGTGGATATCTTTCGGAGAATCCTTCGCGGAGCATGGGGCGTTGCGCGGCGGCAAAAGTTTTTCCGGTGGCGACATAGATGCGGTAACGCCCGTCGCATTCGAGCAGGTGCATCTCGCTTCCGTAGGGATGTTCGGCTATGTATTCCGATGCCTTGTAGGCTGAAGGGAGCGAGGCTACTACCAGGAAATATGGGTCGGAGGCGTCACAACGCATTGTCTCCGTTGCACGCTCGTTTTCGGCAGGCGAGGATATGCGCGCTGATGCATACGCCGAGCCTTTCAATGAGTCGGGGGCTGCGATTATGAGCGATATGTTGCTCGCGGTCTCTACAAGCTCGTGAGTGGAGATGCCATCCATGATGGTGTCATCGGTTTGTGTTACGTGCTCTATGGCTGGGGCCATGGAGGCGCGTATGGCTCTGTTGTCGATGATAGGAGTCGAGAGCATGAGGCCGAGCATCACGAGGGCTGCCATAGCGGCTGCCACCTGCATTATGTTCCGCTTGACAGAGGCATGCGTCTCTGTGATGGCCGCAGGGTCGGGCTGCGTTGTTTCGGCTACAGGGTTTTGGACCTGCTGCCTTAGGCTCAGCGGTACAGCCTTGACAGCGCATAGGCCGAGATAGCGAGGCGCTATCGAAGCGCTTTCAAAAGGCTCGAATGACGGGACTCCCTCCTCGGAAAGCGACAGCACACCGAGATGTCCGATACCGGTCTCCCCTTCCTGGCGCAACTGGTAGCGCATGGCATTGACGCAGTCCATCACCACTTGGACCGCCTGGTCGTAAGTGAGCATATGGCGGCGTGCCACCGAGTTCACCAACAGTCCGTCGTTGTGGGTCAGTTCGGGATTGAACGTCATCGAGCGTCGCGGGGGGAACATGCATCCCAGCTCCGCGTCGAAATATGCGGGGGTATGGTGTGCTATGAGCGCACCAAGACCCGGAATGACCACGCAGTCATGCCGGAGCACAAGATATTCAATATGCTCGATTATCGATATCACTACGCAAAGTTAATCACTTCACACCATTTTTCAAAAACGGCACGCCACTTTTATGACAGGGATTTTGTCAAATAACGCACCTTTCCCGATGAAAGGTCGATTTCGCGAGCGTCGGAAATGGCCGAATCCAAAGCCACGGGTTCGGGGAGATACAGTTTTGGCCTTATAGCTTTCGGAAAACGGGAGAAGTAAGGATGGGTGGTGGCATACCATCGGCAACCGCTTGTATTGAACAGGCGCGGTATGTCGCGATACATCTGCATAAGGCGTGAGCGTGCCGGGAGCACTATGCCTGTGCGTCCGTCGGAGAGTATGGCCACGCAGACTATGTGGATTTTTGAGGCGCTCTTTGGTGTTGCGGCTACGGTGACGGTGATGTGGCGGTGGTGTGTACGATTGATTTCAGCCATCATCGCGCGGAATGCCGGACCGTGCGGTTGCTCTTTAGGACCGTAGAGGTCAATCCAATAGTGGATCATCTCGTGTATGACAACATCTTCGAGGGCGTCCGGGTCGAGGTCGAATGCCCGGCTGATGGAGATGGCGCGGCGATGCACTACTTCACCGCGCGCGGATCGGAGTGTGCGGTGGGAGAAGCTTCCGGCACGCGTGGCGGCATTGCTTATCCTCAGCGGAATCCGTGGTAGGCGCTCTCCGAATATCAGGGCGTTGAATCGGTTGAAACGGTCGGCGAGCAAAGGGAGAGTGATGGTCATGGGCTATTAGTCGTCGGTGTCGAAGTCGAAATCGAAGTCCCATCCGTCGTCCATTGCCTCCTCCTTGAAGCGCGACAACTCGCGCCCCTCGCGTTTGGTGGGGCGTCCGAGGCCTTTGCGCCTGTCGATGAATCCGCTTATTTTGACCACTTCGAGCAGGTCGAGCTCCGACTGTGGCGTGACATTTTCCATGTAGTCAGGCACGAGTTTTGCTCCCAGGCGGTTGGCGGTAAGCGATTTCACGCGGAATGAATAGGTGACCGGCGGTTTGCGCACATTGATTACGTCGCCTGCTTTTATGGTGCGCGAGGGCTTCACGGTGACTCCATCCATGAGCACTCGCCCCTTCTTGCAGGCGTCGGTCGCGATGGTGCGTGTCTTGAATATGCGCACGGCCCACATCCATTTGTCAATTCGTTCCTCTGTCAGTGGCATGGTCGTCGGCGGGTTTGGCGGTGGTGGGATTGTTGTTGTTGAAGTTGCACATGGCAAACTGTATGCCACTGAGGCAGAATGCCTTGATGGCATCGCACGCCACGGCTATCCGTGCGGGTAGTTCTTCTTGCTGTGCGGGCGTGAACCGTCCGAGCACGTAGTCTATCTGGCATCCGCGCGGGAAGTCGTTGCCTATGCCGAAGCGCAGGCGCGGATATGCGGCGGTGCCGAGCATCTGGGCGATGTTCTTAAGCCCGTTGTGGCCTGCGTCGGAGCCTGACGGCTTGAGGCGTATGGCGCCGAACGGCAGGGCGATGTCGTCGACAAGCACGAGGATATGGTTGTTGTCTACGCCTTCCTTCTCTTTCCAGTAGCGCACGGCATTGCCCGACAGGTTCATGTAGGTCGAGGGCTTGACCAGCGTGAGTAACTTGTTTTTCAGGCGCATGTGGGCCACGTCGCCGTAGCGGTCGGTGGTAAAAGAAATATTGGATGCCTCGGCAAAGGCATCCAATATCATAAATCCTATGTTGTGGCGGGTTCCACGGTATTCGTCGCCGATGTTGCCCAGCCCTACAATCAGGTATTTCATTGGCAGTTATCTGATGATTATGCCTTGGCAGCGGCGCCACGTGCGGCGCGGGTGAGCTGTACGGCGCAGACTACGGCGTTCTTGGCGTTGACCAGTTCGAGGCCCTCGTAGTGGAGGTCGCCTACCTGGAGGGTCTTGCCGAGGCCGAGGTGGTCGATGTTGATGACTACGCGTTCGGGAATCTGGGTGTAGGGAGCCTTCACCTTCAGCTTCTTCATGGAGAGCTGGAGCTTACCACCGGCCTTCACACCTTCTGCATGGCCTTCGAGCTTGACGGGGACTTCTACCACTACGGGCTTATTTTCGTTGACTTCGAGGAGGTCGATGTGGAGCACGGTGTCTTTTACGGGGTGGAACTGCACTTCGCGGAGCACTGCGTTGCGCTTCTCGCCGTTGAGGTCGAGTTCGATAGCGAACACGTCGGGGGTATAGAGGAGCTTGCGCACGTCGTCGGTCTTTACCACGAGGTCGGTCGTGATGATGCCTTTGCCGTTGCCGATCTCCACGAGCTTTTCACCGGGCTTGAGGGCGGTGGTGTAGGGGAGGGTGACGATTTCGCCGCCGTTGAGGACGACGGGAATGAGGCCCTCTGCGCGGAGGGTCTTGGCAGCCTTCTTGCCGAGGTCGGTGCGGGGCTGTGCAGCAAGGTTGTAAGTTTTCATTTTGTTGGAATTAATTGTGTTACTCAAAATTAGAAGCTTTCTAATTTCCCATCACACGGGGATGCTAAAAAGCGGTGCAAAGGTAGCGCTTTTCCCCCGTTTATCCAAACATTCTTTCATGAAAAATCCGTGAAAAAATTATGCACTACTCTCAATAAATCGATCCACCGCTGGTTTTAGTGGAAGTTATCTGCGGGGTTCGAGGTGTCGGTGCGGTGAGGGGAAGCGGTGGTCGGAGGGCGGGATTTCGATGTTGGGGGCTTTGCGCAGTATCACAGGGAAGCCGAAGAGGCCGGTCTCGGTGTCGAGTCGGAGGGTGTCGCCCTTATGTATGCGCGAGTATTGACTCTGCTTTGCCGAGAGCGATTTCAATGCGCCTGTACTCAATATGCGTACTTCTATGAAGTAGACGTTATAGGGTTCTCCGCGTGTGTAGGTCCGGCGTCCGACGCGTTTGGAGCGGTGGCGTGTCTCTTTATATCGGCGCTCAACCACAGCCGTCTCTTTATGCAGCGAAGAATCGTCGGCAAAAAGATAATTGCACGTATAGAACGCTCCCATCACAACGCCGGTGATGACAACGGTATGGATGAAAAGATTGATCCACATATTGTCGCTTCCGGTGATGAATTGCCATAAACGCCATATGCGGCTGCCTATAAGCAGCGCTATTATAAGCGATGCCACGCCGGGAATCCATGGATTGATCACCGTCATGCCGTAGAATCCCATCGATGCGCCGTAGGATGCCATCGTAAGGAGCACGAGCAGCGCGATAAGGGTATATCTGATGAAGTTGCGTGTCTTGTGTTTGCTCATGATGCATGGATGAATGAAATTGGATACTTTCGCCCGGCAAACCCCAAATAAATTTGCTTTTGCACTCGACTTATCCGTATCTTTGACTAAGTCTTAGATACTCACGCTCGGAAAAGTACAAGCGAGCTTGTACTTTTCTCTCGACTTATTCGTATCTTTGCTACAAAATTAAAACTTTTTTGAGATGAAAAGAACGGCAATCAGAATTTTATTATCTTTTGTGTGCATGGCTACCATGATGCCTGCAACGGCTCAGTTCAATTTTAAGAAAGCATTAGGTGGTGCGGCGAAGGCCGTACAGGCAGCTACGCTCACCGATGAGCAGATGGCAGCCTACGTTAAGGAGTCCGTCGACTGGATGGACAAGAACAATCCCGTGCTCCCCGATGACAATCCCTATACCATCCGTCTGAAGAAACTTACCGACGGCATAACCGACGCCGATGGGATTCCTTTGAATTTCAAGGTATATGACGTGATTGACGTCAATGCGTTCGCTTGCCCCGACGGCAGTGTGCGCGTGTTCTCCTCGCTGATGGACATAATGGGCGACGATGAGCTGCTCGGCATCATAGGCCATGAGATTGGACATGTCATGAAGCACCATTCCAAGAACGCTTTCCGCACCCAGCTTCTCACCGACGCGCTGAAGGACGGCATAGCCTCGACCGGCGGCAAGGCGGCGGCGCTTACAGAGTCGCAGCTCGGGGATCTCGGTTCTTCGCTTGTCAATGCCAAGTTCTCTCAGAAGCAGGAGAATGAGGCTGACAACTGCGGCTATGATTTTCTTGTGGCCAAAGGGAAGAATCCCTGGGGCATGGTGATGGCGTTCGAGAAGTTCCAAAAGATGGAGGGCGAGAATGGCGGCAAGTCGTCGTATGTGACCAAGATGTTTTCTTCCCATCCCGAGACCCAGGCGCGCATCGACAACATGACCAAGCGTTGCCAGAAGGATGGCTTCAAGCGCCCGGTTGTCGAGGAGAAGAAATAAGGAATTTCCTTGAAAAATAGTTCATATACGATATACACACAGGGGGCGGCATTCATGCCGCCCCCTGTGTGTATATCGTATATCGGAGATTAGCGAGGATTTCTCTGCAACCGCAGGTTCAGTTCCTGTACCGCCGATTTGTAAGTGGAGTCGCCATCGGCTTCTATGCTGAGGGTGATGCCGCTCCACAGGCGCTTGGGATCTGCTCCGAAATATTCCGGATCGTAGCGGAACGTGTAGTCCCCTGTGCGTATGACCGGTCCCGACACTATCACCACACGTGGCCTTACCCGAGCGTGCGCGTCGCATTCCGTGGCGCGTGTCTCATCGACGAAAATCGGTTCGACAGTAAATTCGGCATCCGGATCGATTGTCGCGTTCAGTTTTATGTGGCTGTCGGCGTTGTAATGTATGGTGTCACCGTTTACGCGTGCGGACAGGTATTGCATCTCCTTGCCGCGCGACTCCTCATAGCGGGCACGGGTCAAGGCCACCATCTCTTCATCGTGATACCAGAACATGTCGTGCGGATCGGTGCTCTCAGTCCCGTCCTCCGACCATCTCGGGTAGTGGCATCCACCTTCCGGGCGCGGGTCGGCCAACGATTTTGCTATGAAGCGGGCGATATAGTCCTGCGTTTCCTCACAGAGATCGAAATGTCCCTTGCCTGCGTCGCAAAGAAAAGATATGCGGCTTTCGGGGTACATCATGCGGAATGCGAGGGCCGGACGCACGCGGGCTTCCCACCATTCGTATTCACCTTCAACCATCAGTCCGGGTATGCGGTCGATGTTGCGCGTGCGTCCCCATTCGATGTTCTCTCTTCCGTAGCCACAAAGATTGGTGCGCGGAGCATCGCCGTGAAACGATATTATGCATAGCGTGCGTTCGGGATTCCATGCAGCGAAGTTCCACGGGAAGGTGGCCTGTGCCGAGTGTCCGAACGGAATCACGGGAGCCTCGGCCAATTCGGGGTGGTCGGTGGCGCGGGCGAAATCAGTGACAATAGTTTCGAACCGCTCCTGGCAGCCTTTCTTTACATCCCAGTCCTGTGAGCCTTGCTGTATGAATGCCATAGCCACTCCGAGCGTGTCCATCGCCGCCGTGAAGCGTTCGGAGCGGAACAGCACTTCTTCCGTCATGTTCTGATGGCAATAGAGCAGGGCCTTTACCTCTTTGTCGCCATTGGGTAGGCGCAGGCATGCGCGTTGTCCTTCGATGCCCGACACGTAGTCGAACGTAACGGATGAGGCTGTCGCGGCCATGACGGCGACCACCGTCAACAGCGATGTAATCAATGCCTTTTTCATGTGATATAGTGGCTATGCCTGATGGTTGCGCAGGCGTGTGAGCGCTTCGATGTAGTAGTAGTCGGCATATATGATCGAGGCGTCGATTTCGGAGTTGGCTGGCATATTGCCTACACTGTGGCTCAGGAATGCCGGCTTCGCATCGCCGCAACGGTAGTGTTCGGACGCGAGTGTTGCGAGCATCTTTTTCGATGCGTCGAGATAGCGGCGCGACGTGGAGGCATCGACATAGTCGCTAAGCTCGATAAGGGCCGACGCCACGACACATGCCGCAGAGGCGTCGCGTGGTACTTCCGGTATGCCCGGATCGCGGAAGTCCCAGTAGGGGATGCCGTCGGCAGGGAGGGATGACAGGTACACGTCGGTCACTTTCTGCGCGAATGCCAGGAAGCGCGGGTCGCGTGTCTCGCGGTAGACCATGGTGTAGCCGTAGATGGCCCAGGCCTGTCCGCGCGCCCACATGCTGTCGTCATCATATCCCTGATGGTTGCATCCGCGGATGAATTCTCCCGACTCTGGATCGTACACGGCTACATGGTAGCATGACCCGTCGGGTCGGAAATGATTGTTCATGGTAGTTTCGGCATGTTTGAACGCTATGTCGTACAGCTCTTTACGTCCGCCGTTTTTCGAGGCCCAGAATAGCATTTCAAGGTTTATCATGTTGTCCATGATGGTGTTGTGGCCTCCGAACATACCGACATTGCGCGGCCATGACAGGAGCGTGCCTACGCGCGGATTGTAGAGCGTGGCGAGGGAGTCGGCGGCATCGAGTATGACTTGCTTGCACGCTTTGTCGGCGGTGAGGCGATATGCGTTGCCGTAGCTGCAGAATATGAGGAAACCGAGATCGTGGTCGTACACGGGCGAGTAGACTATGGATTTCAGGGACTCCGTGAAGCGCAGGGCCTCCCGGCGAAGGAGGGTGTCGCCGGTGTTCTCGTAGTTATACCACAGTACGCCGGGCCAGAATCCGTCGCACCACTCTTCGGGGCATACGTTGCGACACTCCCATGTGGAAGCAGAGTCGGCTATGTTGCGTGGAATCATGGAGTAGTCGATGGTGCCCGAGTCGGTGCGCAGGGAAGAAAGCGTGCGCATTATCTGTGTGTTGCAATATTCGAGGTCGGTGTCGACGTTTACTTCGTGTGATACGGATGCGCATCCCATCGATAAGGCCATTGCCGAGAGGATCGATGCTGTTGCGGTGAGAAATATTGTAGGTTTCATAGGTTATGGTGATCAAAGAGTTTTCCCGTTATATTTCTTTGTCTTTTTTGCATCGGACGGAAGCGCGGGGCGTAGATGGATTGCCGCTCCACCTCGTGGAGAGAGATTGAACTGCATTTTGTCGGATGCGCTGACGAGCCATTTTCCGCATCTTACCTTTGTAGCCGTGTCGACTGTGGGGTCGTCGGTGTATGTCTCGGCCACGTATTTAGTGTCCGGTTCGAGGAATGAAAGGTCTATGCTGCGAGTGTCGCCGTCGTTGTTGGTCATGGCGCCTATCCACCATTCATCGCCGTTGCGGCGTGCCATCGTTATCCCTTTTCCGGGATAACCGTCGAGCACGTGCGACTCGTCCCACACTGTTTTTAACCCTTCGAACCATGCCAGCTCCGGCTCGCCGTGGGAGCGCGACGGGGTGTCGTACCATAATATGGTCTGAAGCGGCGAGTACATCACGAGCGACGCTGCAAGCTGATGGGCGTGGGTGTTGCGCAGTCGGCGGTCGTAGTAGCATATGGTGTAGTCGGCGGCTCCGTTGATCATGCGGGTGAAGGGTAGTGTCACATTATGGGTGGCGTCGGGCCATTCTTCATTGCCGTGTATGCCCTCCTGCGTGAGCAGGTTGGGATATGTGCGTGAGAAACCGGACGGCCGGAATTCGTCATGTATGTTGATGAGGAGATGGTTTTCGGCGGCAAGGCGTACCATATCGTGAAGCCATGTGGCCCAACGGTGGGATGCGTATTGCACGAATCCCGACTTCACGCCTACTATGCCCCATCGGTGGAGCATCGGGAAAATCTCGCGCATCTGTTTCTGGAGGGCATGCTGATTGACATATACCCATATCCCCACGCCTTTTTCCTTTCCGTAGGCTACTACGCGCGGCATGTCGAGCTTGTCGACGACAATGCGGGCGTCGCCGTCGTGGGATGTACACGGTTCATACCATTTCCAGTCGAAGAGCATGTAAGGTATATTGTGTTCGGCACAGAAGTCGATCGTGGCGATGGCTCCCTCGGTCGAGATGGTGGTCTCTCGCATTATAGTCCCTGGCCTCACCCATTGCGCGGCGTCGGCTATCTCGCATGGCGGATTGAGGTTGAGGATTATGTCGTTGTTCTCAAGCAAACCGCCGGGGGTGTCTGCCGTGATGATCACTTTCCAAGGAGTGGCATAGTAGGTGACCACGTCTACGGGGGAGTACATCACCGATGACAGAGTGTTGGCGCGTCGCGGATTGCGGTCGAGCTTGGTCAGACACCAGTCGTCTACATCCGCGTCGGTGATGGCTGCCCAGTAACCATCAGGGTATTCTATTGTCAGCGCCCTTTCTACCGGATGGGCGATGCTGTCGATAGCGAGCCGTTCGAACGGGGCCTGTGCCCACTGTTCGCTCCATGCCATCACTCCCTCCGGGAAGGTATATTCGGTAAGGTCGGCGGTGACTTTGTGGAACACCGCTTTCGGATGTTCGGGAAGGAAGTAGCGGAACGCCACTCCTTCGTCGTAGGCGCGTGCCTCGACATTGAGGCGGTAGTCGCTGTTGTCTTTTTTCGAGAGATAGATTGTGGCGGCGTTATAGTTGTCGGCAACCTTGGAGCGCTCGCCGTAGAGTGGTGTCCATTCCCCCGAGTTGGATGTGACAGGACTTACCGAATCGACCGTGAATGCCTCCATCCAACAGTCGTACTGCGGCAGTGATCGCATGCCGAGAGCCATCTCCCAGACACGGTTGTCGAGGTCGAGCCCTGCGCGAGAGTCTGTAACTACCGGACGTCCTTTGTAGGTCACGTCGTAGCGCAGTCCTGCTTCTTCTGCCACCTTATCTTCTGCGAGACGGAAGGATATTCCGTTGATGCCTCCCGGTGATAGGAGGTGCAATTGTGGGGCGGAGGCTGCCATGGCGATATTTGCAGCCATGGCGGCGATCATGGATGTCATGTATGGCTTGTGCATGATGATTGTTCTTTCATCTGATAATGCGCGCTATGCGTCCGGATTACCTAACCGGATATTAAAAAGATTGTCAGATGGCTGTAACGATAAAAAATATAGGGATTGCTATGCATTGATTTCTAACCGGTTCGGCTCTCCGTGGTATCGGCAACGTGAAAATTGCTGCGATAAAATTTGCATATTAACTTAATAGACCGTACCTTTGCATCCGTCAACCGTCAAAACAATGGTTCCATGGCCGAGTGGTTAGGCAACGGTCTGCAAAACCGTGCACAGCAGTTCGATTCTGCTTGGGACCTCTTAAGGAATGAGAGTATTCGTCATCATATGACGCACACTCTCATTTTTGTCTATTTATACACTTCGCTATATGTTGTCTTATGGGAAAGAATGCGAAAGGCACGGCCAAGACGAACGCCGCACGTCTGCTTGACAAGGCCGGTATAAAATATGAACTGATCCCCTATGAGGTGGATGAGGATAATCTTGCGGCCGATCATGTGGCGGAAGAGCTTGGGGAGGATATCAATCGGGTGTTCAAGACGCTTGTCCTGAACGGAGAACGATCGGGACATTTCGTGTGTGTGATTCCCGGCAATATGGAGGTCGAACTCAAGGCCGCGGCACGTGTGGCCGGCGCCAAGAAGGCGGATTTGATTCCGATGAAGGAACTGTTGCCCCTTACTGGCTATATCCGTGGCGGTTGTTCGCCGATAGGCATGAAGAAGCCTTTTCCCACCTTTTTCCACTCTACGATAAATGACTACGACCATGTGTATGTGAGTGCCGGCATGCGTGGACTACAGTTTCGTATAGCACCATCTGACCTCATAGCCTACACTGGCGGTGTCGTAGCCGATATAGCAACATTACAATCCTGAGCACTGAAATATATGAGTATCAACACATTTGGCAATATATACCGTCTGACATCCTTTGGAGAGTCTCACGGTGTTGCGATAGGCGGAGTCATAGACGGGATGCCGTCGGGCGTCGCGCTCGACACCGATGCCATACAACGTCAGCTTGACAGACGGCGTCCCGGGCAGTCGGCGATAACCACGGCCCGTTCGGAGACTGACCGCGTGGAGTTCCTCAGCGGCATAATGGATGGTGTCACTACCGGAACGCCTATTGGTTTCGTCGTGAGGAATGCGGATCATCATTCGAGTGACTATGAGAATATGCGTCATGTGTTCCGCCCATCCCATGCAGACTATACTTATAATAATAAATACGGACTCCGCGATCACCGGGGCGGAGGTCGTTCGTCGGCCCGCGAGACAATAGCCCGCGTGGTAGGGGGTGCTGTAGCCATGCAGGCGCTTCATGCGATCTATCCCGGAGTGGCTGTTTCGGCTTACACCTCGCGTGTAGGGGATGTGGCCATGAATGGAGACGGAGCATGGTACGGCCTTGACCTTATAGATTCCAACGACGTGCGTTGTCCGGATTCGGTAGCCGCCGAGGATATGAGGCGGTTGATACTGGATGTGAAAAAGCAGGGTGATACGGTAGGAGGGATTGTTACTGCCGTGGTGCGCGGTATTCCGGCAGGCCTTGGCGAGCCGGTGTTCGGCAAGCTTCACGCGATGCTTGCCGCCGCCATGCTGAGCATAAATGCCGCCAAGGGGTTTGAGTATGGAATGGGCTTCGCTGGCTGCTGCCGGCGCGGCTCGGAGATGATAGATAGTATGGAGAGTCGTGGGACGGGTGAACGCCCGCGTTTCCTTTCGAACAATTCCGGGGGAATTCAGGGTGGTATCTCCAATGGAGAGGATATCGTAATGCGCGTTGCGTTCAAGCCGGTAGCGACTCTTTTGAGTGAGGTGGCAACTGTAGATGACTCGGGTGCTGATGCCGTATTGCATGCGCGTGGTCGCCATGACCCGTGTGTGCTGCCACGTGCTGTGCCGATAGTCGAGGCGATGGCTGCAATGACATTGCTCGATGCCGCCCTGCTCAATCGTGCGGCCAGGATATGAGGTGGTGATGGAGAAGCATTATCGAGATTACGCTGATTTCCTGGGGGAGCATTTCGATGGGAAAATGCAGAAGCTCTCGGTGAATACCGGAAACAGCTGTCCCAACCGTGACGGTACTATCGGTCACGGAGGTTGTTCCTACTGCAATAACATGGCGTTTACACCCGCTTATTGCCTTGCTACGGACAGTATTGCCGTGCAACTTGACAAGGGTAGGCGATTTTTCTCCAGGAAATATAATGATATGCGCTACCTTGCCTATTTCCAATCGTACACATCGACACACGGCAGCCTCGGGCGTTTCAAGGAGGCATGTGAGGAGGCCCTTGCCGTGGATGATATCGATGGAATAGTTGTGGGCACGCGCCCTGATTGTTTCGACAGGCCGACGGCACGTTTTCTCGGCGGTCTGTTGCGCGAAGGCCGGTTTGTGATGATGGAATTCGGTGCGGAGAGCGCTCATGACATGACTCTGAGGCGTGTGAACAGATGTCATAGGTGGGCCGATACAGTCTTTGCCGTTAATATGGCACGGAAAGAAGGGCTTTTTACGGGCGTTCATCTGATAATGGGACTTCCCGGTGAGAGCCGTACCATGATGCTACAGACTGTCGCTGCGTTGAATCTGCTCTGTCCGGACACAGTGAAGTTTCATCAGTTGCAGGTCGTAGGAGGCACCCGCCTTGCCGATGACGTGGCCGAGGGGAAAGAGTCGGTGCAATCCTTGTCGGTCGACGGCTATCTCGATCTGTGTTGCGATCTGGTTGCCCGGCTGAATCCGGCTATAGCGATAGAGCGATTCACGAGCCAGTCGCCGGGTGACATGCTTATAAGTCCACGCTGGGGGCTGAAAAACCATGAGTTCGTCCATAAGCTTGAACGCCTGCTCAATGCGCGTGGCATAATTCAAGGATGTCTTTCATAAGAAGCTCTTAGGCAGGAGGGCCGTTTTTAAACAGCCTCTTAAACAAAAAAGACCGCTTGGCGCGTTATAGATTGAAAAGGTCGGTATGACCGTATTGTTTCAGCTATTTAATCGGTAAAAAGTTTTCTATGAGATTTACTTATTGTCCGGATTGCGGCAGTTTGCTGGATGCCCGTGAACTTGGCGACGAAGGCTTGGTGCCCTGGTGCGACAAGTGCGGAAAGCCGTGGTTCGATATGTTTTCAACGTGTGTGATCGCACTTGTGGCGAACGAACGCGACGAAGTGCTGTTGCAGCGTCAGGCGTATATAAGCACTAAATACTGCAATCTCGTGTCGGGCTATATGACTCCGGGCGAGAGGGCGGAGGAGGCCGCTTTGCGGGAGATAAAGGAGGAAACGGGACTTGACATCGAGGCCCTTGAACTTGCGGGCACATGGTGGTTCAGCCGCAAGGGGTTGCTTATGATCGGTTTTCTTGCCCGCGCCGTGCCGGGGCAGGAGCTTAAATTGTCGGTAGAGGTTGATTCCGCCGAATGGCAGCCTGCCGAGAAGGCGCTTACGATGGTGCATCCGGCCGGTAACGGCAGCACGAGCAATGCTTTGACGACCATTTTCTGCGAACGTCTGCGACGCGGACTTCCGGGAGTGACTGTAAAAAATATCAAGCCATGTTCAGACTGCTGATACGAGGATTACCGGCGTGGACGCTGAGTATTGTATGCTTTCTTGCGATAGCATATCTGACTTTATGGCCCGATCCGCTACAGGGACGCAGGATCGAGCTTTTCGAGGGCGCAGACAAGGTGGTGCACGCAATCATGATGATGGGCATGATGCTGTGCATGGGTCTTGATGCTTTGAGAAAAAAAGCGGCGCACCGTTTTGATGATTCGGTGCGCGCGCCTAAGGGGTTGTTGACTGTGTATATGCTTATTGTCGTGCTTTTCGGCGGAGCAATCGAACTGCTGCAAGGCGCTATGGGTCTTGGCCGTGGTGAGGATTGGGCCGATTTCGGTGCCGACGCTGTCGGTGCGGCAGTCGGATGGGTAATATGCCTTTTGGCTTGGAGCGCTACTGTCCGATGGATGTTTCCTGAGCAGGAGTAGCAAATGAGTCGGCGATAGCTTTGCGTAATTCCTCCCCTTCGATTCCACGGGCCACAATAGTACCGTCAGGCGATATAAGCATCAGATGCGGTATGCCGTATATGCCGTAGAGATCTGTAGGAATCTTTTGGGCGTCGATAATCTGAGGCCATGGCAACTGCATCTGTTTGGCGGCACGTTCGGAGTCGGCGGGTTCGTCCCATACGGCAACCCCGAGTACTTCAAGCCCCTTGTCCTTATATTGTCCGTAAAGTTCTTTCAGAAGCGGCATGGCACGACGGCACGGTCCGCACCAGCTTGCCCAGAAATCAACGAGCAGCCATTTGCCTTTACCGGCATAGTCGCTTAGCTTCTGAGTCTTGCCGTTGTAGTCGACGGAGAAGTCGGTAAACTTATGGCCGGGAGAGGTTATTTCCGCGTTGTGGAGACTTTTGGCGAGGTCGGCCACGTTTTTGTTTTCACGGAACATGGGGTATTTTTTCAACAGTGACTCAAGTTCGGCAGTCGAGCGGCATTCCGATGCTTTGTCGAGGAATAAAATGCGCCCGATGGGATCTGACAGATGCGCATTCATGATTGAGTCGGCAGAGACCTGGAATCTGTCAATCGCCTCTTGGCGCAGTGAATCCGAGGGAAGCGTCTGGAGCGAACCTGCAATCTCGCGGTAACGGTCAGTAAATGCTTTCATCTCCTTGTTGAGAGGGGTGGATGTGCATGCACCATCCTGGTCGATTACGATATCTCCCGGCTCGACTATGAATGACGGACCACGCTTGTCGCCGACAAGTATGCGTGCGTAATACGGGTCGGCTACTGTCCCGGAGAATTTGACTGCACCGTCCGTTACAAGCAGGCTGTCAACCTTGTCGCCTGTCTCCCTGTTGACCAGATATGTCATCTTGTTTTTCCCTTCGGGAGGTATGGTTGTAGTCACTGAGAAATTCGGAGTGGAAGCGTGTGAGGTGGTACAAGCCACAGACATCGACATGGCGATGAGCACGGCACTGTAGAGGATAGGTTTCATTGTGTGTGGGCGTATTGCTGTATGGTGAAGAAATATGCTTATTTCGATATTCCGTTATCGGATAGTTTACCGGATTTGGCGAGGTCGATAAGCCGCTCGTCCGGGACTATGAAAATCTCGATGCGGCGGTTGGATGCGCGGTGCGACTGCGAGTCGTTTAGATACATCGGTTCGGTAGCGCCGAGCGCATATGGCACTACGACCGTTTCCGAAGGGAGGTTGCGCGACAGCCAAATGTCGATGGCATTGACACGCGCTTCGCTGAGCCGGTCGGTATATGAGGTTGAACCGGTGTCATCGGTATGGCATGTGATCACGAATTTATATATGCCGCGGCTGAGCAAAGACCTGTAGGGGGAGAGGATTTCAGGTGCGGTTGAGCGCAGCACCGTGTCGTTTGGCGCGAAGAGCAGATCTGTGCCAATTGTAGCAACGACCACTTCACCCGACCGCATGGTCTCTATCCGGGCTATTTTGCGTTGCGCCAGTTTTTTGGCTACTTCATTCATGTAGCCGGTGACAGCCTGTTTCTGCTTGTCGCCGATATGAGGAACAGCCAGGTTTTCGTCAAGCGACAGTTCGAGAGGGTCGGTCGATTCGGTATAATCTTTTTTCTTTGATTTTTTTTCCAGTGTAATGGATTTTGGAGGCGCGATGCTGTCACCCTTATGTTTGTCGGGATTGGCGCCAATGCGTGCTATTTTCTGGAAGATATTCTCGGCTCGGGCAGAGGTGCTGTCTGTTCCGGACAGGATGCATAGGGATAATATGACGAGTAAAATCCTTGACATGGCATCATATCTCTGTTTCGAGCGTTTTCTCGTAGGCGATTTCGCCCTCTACAATGTAGTGCACGTCGGCCTTGTCGACCACAGCGAGTTTGTCCTTGGCGAGCATCTTGTTGACGTATTCCATGATCTGAGGGAGTTCAGGCTCTGTAAGATCGTCATCGTCCGACGGAAGTTCCAGAAAGCCGTTGTCCTCATAAAAATCCCATATCATGTCGATGATGTTGAGGATCTCGTCATCGCTATATTTCATGGCTATCTCCTCCGGCATGTAAGCGCGGATGAATTTTATGGCATCGTTTTCGTCAAACATATTATTTTCAGACATATTGAAATATTGGCTATGAGGGTTATTATAGCGCTAAGTTAATGAAAAGATGCGGAAAGACATGCCGGCGTTACAAAATTTCACAAGAATTATAGGAATTTTAATCCATGGATTTCCTCCTCCGCACTGACGCGCCGGAGTCAGTCGGGTGACGTATCGATGATGTTCCAGTCCTCCGGCCGGGACACAAAAACGGCGGTGTGTCAAACGCACACCGCCGATGTTGTGATTGGAGTTCTTGTTTTATCCGCCGAAGTTGTCGTACATGAGATTCTCCGAAGGAACACCGAGATCCCAAAGCATTTTTTCCACGGCTTTGCTCATAGGGCCCGGTCCGCACATGTAGTATTCGATATCCTCCGGTGCGGGATGGTTCTTCAGGTATGTCTCGTAGATTACCTGGTGGACGAATCCCGGTGTGTACTTCACGCCGGCTGCATCTGCTGCCGGATCCGGCCGGTCGAGGGCGAGATGGAACTTGAAGTTGGGGAAGTCCTTCTCGAGTTGCAGGAAGTCCTGGAGATAGAACACCTCGTTGAGCGCACGTGCACCGTAGAAGTAGTTCATCACACGGTCGGTGGTGTTGAGCGTGCGCGTCATATACATGATCTGGGCGCGCAGGGGGGCCATGCCGGCACCGCCGCCTACCCACATCATCTCGTTCTTCGAGTCGAATATGGGGTGGAAGTCACCGTAAGGGCCGCTCATCACCACCTTGTCGCCAGGTTTGAGGGTAAATATGTAGCTTGAGGCTATTCCCGGCATCACATCCTGGAATCCTACCTGGGGTTTCGGCTTGAATGGTGGAGTGGCTATGCGCACCGTAAGCATGATACGGTCGCCTTCTTCAGGATAGTTGGCCATGGAGTAGGCTCTTACCGTAGGCACGGTGTTGCGGCATTTCAAGGAGAAGAGTCCGAATTTTTCCCAAGCCGGCAGGTATTCCTCGCCAATGAGCGACTTGTCGATATCCTTGTCGTAGTCCATATCGTAGGCAGGAATCTTTATCTGTGCGTACGAGCCGGGGAGGAAGTTCATATGCTCGCCCGGAGGAAGAGCCACGATGAATTCCTTGATGAACGTGGCGACATTCTTGTTGGAGATCACCTCGCATTCCCACTCTTTTACGTCGAGAACCGATGCGGGCACTCCGATCTTCATGTCGTCCTTCACCTTTACCTGGCATCCGAGACGCCAACGGTCCTTCATCTGCTTGCGTGTGAAGTGTACTGTCTCGGTGGGGAGGATGTTGCCTCCGCCCTCGAATACCTGCACCTTGCACTGTCCGCAGCTTCCTTTTCCACCGCATGCGGAGGAGAGGAATACATTCTGGTCGGCAAGAGTCGACAGCAACGTTTTGCCCGACTGGGCGAATACGTCCTTGTCGTTGTTGATGTTGATGCGTACCTGACCGGTCTTTACGAGAAACTTCTTTGCAACAAGAAGCATCGTCACCAGCAGGAGGGTTATTATCAGAAATATCACCACTCCGGAAATCACGGTGAGAGAGCCGGTAGTGGCAAGTATGGTCAATGATAGAGTATTCATCGATATGTCAGAGTTTTATTCCGAGGAAGCTCATGAACGCGATGCCCATAAGACCGGTGATTATGAATGTTATGCCTACTCCGCGCAGGGGCTTGGGTATGTTGCTGTACTCCTGGAGGCGCTCACGTATGGCAGCTATCGCCACAATGGCGAGAAGCCATCCGAGACCCCATCCCGCACCTGCGCATGTCGCGGTCCAGACGTTGGGGAAGTCTCTCTGCTGCATGAAAAGCGAACCGCCGAGGATGGCGCAGTTCACCGCTATCAGCGGCAGGAAGATGCCCAGGGAAGCGTAGAGCGAAGGGCTGAACTTTTCGACGGCCATCTCCACCAGCTGCGTCAGCGAGGCAATGACCGCGATGAACATTATCAGCGACAGGAAACTCAGATCCACGTCGGCATATTCCGGGCCGAGCCATTGCAATGCGCCGGCACGCAGCACGTAGTTTTCAAGCAGATAGTTGATCGGGAGCGATACTACGAGCATGAATGTGACTGCGGCACCCAGACCGAGTGCTGTCTTTACTTTCTTGGATACGGCAAGAAACGAGCACATACCCAGAAAGTAGGCGAAAATCATGTTGTCGACGAAAATCGACCTGATGAAAATATTGAAATTCTCCATTGTTGCTACTTGTGTATGTATGTGTTGTTATTCCTGAAGGTCTTTATTCACTGAACGATGCACCCAGATGATGCATCCGGTGACGATGAGTGCCATCGGCGGCAGGATCATCAGACCGTTGTTGGCATATCCGTGGTCATAGCATATTTGCGGTATCACCTGCACGCCCCACAGTGTGCCGCTTCCGAGAAGTTCGCGGAAGAAAGCCACTATTATCAGTATTATGGCGTAGCCTGCGCCGTTGCCCACACCGTCGAGGAACGACGGCCATGGCTTGTTGCCCATGGCGAACGCTTCAAGACGCCCCATGAGAATACAGTTCGTGACTATCAGGCTCACGAACACCGACAGCTGCTTGCTGACATCGTACTGGTAGGCTATCAGGAGCTGGTTGACGATTACTACCAGACCTGCCACCACCACGAGTTGCACGATTATTCGTATGTTTGTGGGGATGGTGTTGCGGATCAATGAGATTATCACATTGGAGAATGCGAGCACGGCAATCACTGATATGCCCATGACGCATGCCGGTTCGAGCTTGGCGGTGACTGCCAGACATGAGCATATGCCGAGAATCTGGACAATCACGGGGTTGTCTTTCGACAACGGGTTGAGCAATGTGCTCAGATTTTTGTTTTCTGTAGCCATGACTTACCGTGTTTGATTTTCTGAGAGTGTCTTAAGGAACATCGAGTATGCGCCGATGCAGTTGTCGATCATCGAACCGACACCTTTCGAGGTGATGGTGCCTCCCGAAATGCCGTCTACATAGTCCTCGCCGTTGGTCGGCACTTGTCCGGCCTTCATTACGGCGACCGGCAGGAATTTGTCATCCTTGAACATGTGCTTTCCTTCAAACTGGTCGGAGAATGCGGGCTTCTCGATTTCCGCACCAAGGCCGGGAGTCTCGCCCTGATGGGCGAAGTATGCGCCATAGACGGTCGAACCGTCGGAATCGATGGCTACGTACCCCCATATCGGACCCCATAGTCCTGCACCGTTGACAGGGACTATGTATTTTACGTCGCCCGGTGCCAGAGTGCATTCATAGACAGGAAGGGCACGTTGGTCGACAGGCTTTTTTGCTTCTTCGGCCGTGTTTATATCGAAAGCGTTGCCGGGGAGCTCCTCGCCGAGTGAGTTCACTATCAAAGAGCGCGTGATGTAGCGGTCGAAATCGACAGTCACGGAATCTTTTGCAGGAGTTATGTGCACTGATGCGAGAATCTGCTTCATCTTGTCGGCATTGATATTCTCCTGTTGGCGGCTCTTCAGTCCCAGTGCAGTGAAAGCGAGTGCCGCACCCACTACCACCACCATCACTATTATATAGATAATGGTGTAAACGTTGCTTTGCTTATTCATGACATTCACGCTTTTGAGTTAAGACGGCGCATGCGACGGCGTATGTTGCCCTCCACCACACAGTAGTCGATCAGCGGAGCCAACGCGTTCATCAGTAGCACTGCCAGCATTGCACCTTCCGGGTATCCGTTGTTGTAGGTGCGGATGATGACGGCTATCACGCCGATAAGGAATCCGTAGATATATTTGCCTTTGTCGGTACGGGCAGCCGTGACGGGGTCGGTGGCCATGAATACCGCCGCGAAGGCGAATCCGCCAAGTGTGATCTGCTCAAGAGGGGTGAGCATAGTGGCCGGATAAAGCTCGGTGGGGAAGCTGTGGGCTATGAGGCCCATCAGGAAACCTCCGGCAAATACCGACAGGATTATTCGCCAGCTGGCTATGCCTGTGGCGAGCAGGATGACGGCGCCTATGAGGATGCACAGCGTTGAGGTCTCGCCTACGGAGCCGGGTATCAGGCCGAGGAACATGTCCCAGTAGCTCAATGCACGTCCGGTGACGTCGGTGAGCATCAGCTTGTCGCCTACGTTGGTGGCGACCTGCCCCAGAGGTGTGGCTCCCGAGAATCCGTCTACGACAGTGCCTTCGCCAAGGCCGCAGATGCTTCCGGTCGACACGAAAACGCCGTCACCGCTCATTTTCGACGGATATGCGAAGAATAGGAATGCGCGGGTCACAAGCGCCACGTTGAAGATATTGTAGCCTGTACCTCCGAAGATCTCTTTTACGAATATCACGGAGAATGCGGTGGCTACTGCCATCATCCATAGTGGGGTGTCGACAGGGCATATAAGCGGAATCAGGATGCCTGACACGAGGAATCCTTCCTGAATCTCCTCCTTGCGCCATTGGGCCACGGCGAATTCGATGCCGAGGCCGACCACGTATGATACCACAAGCTTTGGCAGGAGTGCCAGGAATCCGTAGGCAAACATCTCCCAGAATGGGAAACTCATGTCGCCTATGGCCATCCAGTGCTGGTAGCCGATGTTGAACATACCGAACAGCAGACACGGAACGAGTGCCAGCACCACTATGATCATCACCCTCTTTGAGTCGAGGCTGTCGTGGATGTTGCAGCCGGAACGTGATGTCGTCGTCGGCGTGAACAGAAACGTCTCAAATCCGTCGAACACCGACTCGAAGGCGTGCAGGCGGCCGCCGGGGCGGAATTGAGGCTTGATACGGTCGAGATATTTTCTTAAAGCTTTCACGATAGAAATCAGTTGAGTTCCTTAAACATATAGTCGAGCGCCTCGGAAAGGATCTTCTGCAGCTCGAGTTTCGAGGGATCGACATACTCGCACAGTGCCAGATCCTCGGGCACGATTTCGTATATGCCGAGCTGTTCCATGCGGTCGATGTCGCGTGCGATGCATGCCTTGATGAGGTATTCAGGCAGTATGTCCATCGGGAGCACCTTGTCGTAGACGCCCGACATGATCATCGCGCGGCGTCCGCCGAGGATGCGTGCGTCCGGGCAGAACGCTTTCTTGATGAAATGGCCCGGGAACGAACGGCTGACGCTCATCTTCTGCGGCGAAAGTGACGCCCATCCGAGGAAGTCGGCCACGTCATCGCCTTCAGCGATCACGGTCACGAGGTTGTAGGGATAGCGCAGGAACCCTTCTTCTGACGATACCGGTATGCCGGTGAGCACGTTGCCGGAAATCACACGATGATGGATGGCGTCGTCGTTTATCTCGCCTTTCATGAGGGTGGCCATGTCGGCGCCCTGCTTTGTGAGGACGTACTTAGGCTCGGTGACCTCGCAGCCGGTCAGGGCCACGATGGTGTCGGAACATAGCTTGCCATGTAGGGCGAGGACGCCTATGCGGAGCAGGGTGGGGAGGTCGAGAGCCCATACGATGTCTCCTTTGTCGACCGGTTTGACGTTGGCTATCTGCACTCCGGCATTGCCTGCGGGATGAGGGCCGCTGACAGTGACGATGGTTGCGCCCTCTATGGCGCTTAACGGACTTCCGGGACGGACTCCGACATATACGTCGCCGTCAGTCAGGCGTTTGAGCATAGCTACGCCGGCATTCAGCTCAGCAAGTTTGTCACCGGCGAATGCCGCCATGTCGGGCGCCAATGGGGCGGAGTCGAAAGTGGTGACGAAGATGTCGCGGGGCGCTGTGCCGGGCCGGGGCACGATGCCGTAAGGACGCTGGCGCATCTGCGCCCACAGGCCGGAGTCGAGCAGCAGCTGCTGTGCCGTCGTGCTGTCGGCGACGGGAGTCGTCAGCTGGACGCATGCGTCCGCGCCGGTAGCATCCGGAACGATTACGATGCGTTCAAGTTTGCGGCGCTCGCCGCGCACTACTGCCTCGACTGTGCCTGCCACCGGCGACACTACCTTGACATCCGTGAATTGCTTGTCGTGGAACAACGGAGTGCCTGCAAGAACCTTATCTCCCTCCTTGACATCTACTTTCGGCGTAATGCCGGGATAATCGTCGGGAATGACGGCACATCTGTCGGGCATGCGGGACACCGGCTGTGACACCGCGGCTGCTCCACGTATGTTTATGTCGAGTCCTTTCCTTAGGTTTATAGATATTGCCATAACCATAATTATGTTGACGGGAAAAATTTCGTGCAAAGGTAGTTAATTTATCGTTAAGCCTCTTAATATATAGTAAAAAATAATGAAATCTATAGTTGCTATTTTATCATGATTGGAATTAGATGCATGTATCGGGCGCGAGGTAAGGCAAAAAGCCGTATCTTTGCAGCCGATGATTGAGATTACAAGCAGCAATATAATGCTCGTGGTAGCTGCGATGCTTATGATGAGCGTTCTGGTGGGCAAGGCCGGCAGCCGTTTCGGCATGCCTGCCCTGTTGTTGTTCCTCGGTGTGGGTATGCTGGCCGGCGTCGACGGGTTCGGGCTGCATTTCGATTCGGCCTTCTCCGCACAGTTTGTCGGCATGATCGCGTTGTCTATAATCCTGTTTACCGGAGGTCTGGAGACACGCTTTTCCGACATACGTCCTGTGCTGGTGCCCGGACTCGTGCTGGCTACCGTGGGCGTGTTGCTGACTACCGGGATAACCGGAGTGTTCATATATTACGTGTTTCACTGGCTTGTACCTGAGCATTCGTTCGGATGGATTGAATCTATGCTTATAGCGGCCATAATGTCGTCGACCGATTCGGCCTCGGTTTTTTCGATATTCGATTCGGCCAAGCTGGGGCTTAAACAGCGTCTGCGTCCTACCCTCGAGCTAGAAAGCGGCTCGAACGATCCGATGGCCTACCTTCTGGTGGTTATTCTGATAGGGATAATGGAGGGTAACGGACATCATGAGACGACAGGCGATCTTTTGCTGCACTCGTCGGTGACTCTCGTGGTGCAGCTCCTGTTCGGCGCTCTTGGAGGACTGTGCTCCGGCTATCTTACAGTGTGGGTAATCAACCGCCTGCGTGTAGACAATGAGTTCCTTTATCCGGTGATGGTGATTTCGTGCGTGTTCTTTACGTTTACGCTTACGGAGCTTATAGGCGGCAACAGCTACCTTGCCGTTTATATGGCAGGTCTGGTGGTCGGCAACAAGCGATTGGCGGTGCGTCGCACTATAACCACCTTCTTCGGCGGGTTCACATGGCTCGTTCAGATAATAATGTTCCTCACGCTCGGACTGCTGGTCAATCCTCATGAATTGCTCCAGGTGGTGGTGCCTGGCATCGCGCTGGGTCTGTTCATAATGCTTGTGGCTCGTCCGGCGGCGGTGTTCGTTTCTTTTATTCCGTTCCGTGGTTACACGCTCAAGGGGCGTGCGTATGTGGCATGGGTGGGGCTGCGCGGTGCGGTGCCGATTATCTTCGCCACCTATGCTGTAGTGTCGCCAGGAGTGGAGTCGTCGTCGTTCATATTCAATATAGTGTTCTTCATCACGATACTGTCGTTGCTGCTACAGGGCACTACCGTCAATGCGATGGCCCGTTGGCTCGGACTTAGTGTCCCTGTGAAGGAGCGGGCATTCAACGGCATAGATATATCCGATGATATAGCGGCTACCACGAGGGAACTTGAAATCACCTCGGGAATGCTTGCCGACGGGAACACTCTAAAGGAAATCGGGCTGCCGGCTGATGTGCTTGCCGTGATGGTGCGTCGTGACGACAGCTACATAGTGCCGAAGGGCGACACACGTCTTTATATGGGCGATGTGTTGCTGCTTGTGAGCACCGCCGGCGATGGCGAAGGCGCTTAATCAGCCGCCATTCGTTTCGGTTTACATACGATTGTATGCCTATTTCGGGAATTGTTTTCTAAAAATATGCTATGGAACATATATTAATGCTAAGAACGCTCTGAATGGCCTTTCGAATGAAAAAATAGATAGATAAAATTTGCGGGATAAGAAAACTAATAATAAATTTGCATATCCTAATCCGGCTTTAGACATTTTGAATGATGCCGGATATGATATTTGAAGAGTCTATACCGGAGGGACGTTGACAGTGCAGTCCGCATTCTGACCATTCTGACCTTGGCTAAACCGTGAGTCAATAGTACAGGTATGTCTGTCACCAATGTTTCAAGCCGCATAAACCAAAATCAAAACCAACAATATCTATAATAGTTAACTAATCAAAAAAACTTTCTTACAAAAAATTATGGAAGCTCAAAAGCCTAATGCAGGTGCAGCCCCTGCCAAAACTCAGAATCTCCACGACAGCGGTTCGAACGTTCGCGGTATCAAGAACGCTTTCCTCGTGATTGTTGCCTGCTTTATCGTGGCAATCTGTCTCTTCATCTTCTGGTTCGGTGCCGACAGCCACTTTGACGAGGCCGGACATCCTCAGGATCTTTGGGGTACAGTATACAAAGGCGGTTTCATCGTGCCTATCCTCCAGACCCTCTTCCTTACCGTTATCGTGCTCTCTGTAGAGCGTTGGATCGCCCTCTCTTCCGCTAAGGGCAAAGGTTCTATCACAAAGTTCGTTGCCGGTGTGAAGGCTTGCCTCAAGAAGGGTGACATCGCCGGTGCCCAGAAACTCTGCGCTAACCAGAAGGGTTCTGTTGCCGCAGTCGTAAGCGCAGCTCTCGTTCGCTACGAGGAGATGGATAAGAACACCGTCCTCACCAAGGAGCAGAAGATCGCCAACCTCCAGAAGGAAGTAGAAGAGGCTACCGCCCTCGAGATGCCCGCCCTCCAGCAGAATCTCCCGATTGTCGCTACTCTTACCACTCTCGGTACTCTTGTCGGACTTCTCGGAACTGTGATGGGTATGATCAAGTCGTTCCAGGCTCTTGCCGCTTCCGGTGCTCCTGACTCGACGGAACTTTCGACCGGTATCTCGGAGGCCCTTATCAACACCGCCTTCGGTATCGCCACCGGTGCATTCGCTGTAATC
>NZ_CAJTYX010000004.1 GCF_910583865.1 uncultured Muribaculum sp. | reverse complement strand
CTATGCTTTAAAAAGTTTTGATGTTGTATAAAATTAAGATGCGTCAGCCGTGTGATAGTGCAACAGTGAAGTTGGCGGAATCGAAGATTCTTAGTAAATTTGCAAATTAAACGACAGAACGCCAACAAGACAGACAACAATATAACTATGAACGAGTTAGCCAAAAACTACAGTCCTGCTGAAGTAGAGGACAAATGGTATGCCTACTGGATGGAGCACAATCTGTTCGGCTCCAAGCCTGACGGTCGCGAGCCTTACACCATAGTAATCCCCCCGCCAAACGTGACCGGCATCCTCCACATGGGCCATATGCTCAACAACACCATACAGGACATTCTCACTCGCCGTGCCCGCATGGAGGGTAAAAACGCCCTCTGGGTGCCCGGAACCGACCACGCCTCGATAGCCACCGAGGCAAAAGTCGTGGCGAAACTCGCAAAAGAAGGTATCAAAAAGACCGACCTGACCCGCGAAGAATTCCTCAAACACGCATGGGCCTGGAAAGAAAAACATGGCGGCATAATCCTTGAGCAGCTGAAGAAACTCGGCGCATCATGCGACTGGAGCCGCACCGCATTCACCATGGACGAACTGCGCTCCAAAAGCGTCATCCGTGTATTTGTAGACCTTTACCGCAAAGGTCTGATCTATCGCGGCAAGCGTATGGTCAACTGGGACCCGAAGGCATGCACCGCCCTGAGCGATGCCGAAGTGGTCTACCGCGAAGAGCACAGCAAGCTATATTATCTCCGCTATAAGATCGCGGGCGAGGACGGATATGCAATCGTGGCCACCACACGCCCCGAGACAATCATGGGCGACACAGCCATGTGCATCAACCCCAACGACCCCAAGAACCAGCATCTTCGCGGCAAGCGGGTGATTGTGCCACTCGTCAACCGTGAGATTCCGGTAATAGAGGATGACTACGTGGATATCGAGTTCGGAACAGGCTGCCTCAAGGTCACCCCGGCCCACGACATGAACGACAACATGCTCGGGCAGAAACACAATCTTGAGACCATAGACATATTCAACAAAAACGGCACCATAAGCGAGGCCGCAGGAATGTATGTCGGCATGGATCGTTTCGACGTACGCCGACAGATAGCCCTTGACCTCCAAGCCGCAGGACTCATCGAAAAGATCGAGGACTACGAGAACAAGGTCGGCTACTCGGAGCGCAACCCCGACACCGCCACCGAACCGCGCCTGTCCGACCAATGGTTTGTAAAGATGGGCGAGCTTGCGAAACCCGCCCACGCCGCAGTGATGGACGATGACATTCGCTTCATACCCGAAAAGTTCAAGAATACCTACAACCATTGGATGGAAGGTATCAAGGACTGGTGTATCTCACGCCAGCTATGGTGGGGACACCGTGTGCCCGCATATTATCTCCCCGACGGCTCGTTCGTGGTAGCCGAGACCCCGGAAGAGGCCCTGAAAGAGGCGATGAGCCGTACCGGTGACTCGTCGCTCACCCTCGCCTACCTGCGCCAGGATGAGGATTGCCTCGACACATGGTTCTCCTCCTGGTTATGGCCTATCACGCTTTTCAACGGCATACTCGACCCCGACAACGAGGAATTCAAATACTACTACCCCACCGCCGACCTCGTGACCGGCCCTGACATCATTTTCTTCTGGGTAGCCCGAATGATCATGGCCGGATATGAATTCGCCGGAAAGATGCCGTTCCGCAACGTATACTTCACCGGCATCGTGCGCGACAACCTCGGACGCAAGATGTCGAAGCAGCTCGGCAACTCACCCGACCCGCTCGAACTCATCAAGACCTACGGCGCCGATGGCGTCCGCATGGGCATGATGCTCTCGGCTCCAGCAGGCAACGACATACTTTTCGATGACAAGCTCTGCGAACAGGGACGCAATTTCTGCAACAAGATATGGAACGCCTTCCGCCTCGTCAAGGGATGGGAAGTATCCGATGGACTCGAACAGCCCGAAAGCGCCCGCAAGGCCATCGAATGGTTCGAGGCACGGCTCGACGCCACCGTGGCCGAGGTCGACGACCTCTTCTCTAAGTTCCGCATCTCCGAAGCGCTTATGGCCGTCTACCGCCTCTTCTGGGACGAATTCTCCTCTTGGTACCTCGAAATGGTCAAACCGGCCTACGGCAGTCCTATCGACGGCGCGACATATGCGGCCACACTCGGATATTTCGACAACCTGCTGCGCATGCTCCATCCCTTCATGCCATTTATCACTGAAGAGCTGTGGCAGCATCTGGCCGAGAGACGCGACGGAGAGTCGATCATGTATGCCCCCATGCCCCAGGCACACGAAGCCGATGCGGCGATGCTCTCCGCGATGGAACGCGCCAAGAGCGTGATCAACGGCGTGCGAGGAGTGCGCGCCTCCAAGAACATGTCACCACGCGAGGCACTCCCCCTGAATGTTGTCGGCGAATGGAATCCGGCCCTCGACAGCGTTATCGTGAAGCTCGCAAACCTCGACGGCATCACGTCGGTCACAGAAAAGGATCCGGCTGCCGCCTCGTTCATGGTCGACACGACAGAGTTCAACGTACCCCTCAGCGGAGCCATCGACATCGACGCCGAGCTTGAACGCCTCAACAAGGAACTCACCCACTATGAGGGATTCCTTGCCTCGGTCAACAAAAAGCTCTCCAACGAGCGGTTTGTCAACAACGCACCGGCCTCAGTGGTCGAACTCGAACGCCGCAAGCAAAGCGACGCCACCGAAAAGATCGCGGCTATCAAGGCCTCGATTTCGGCACTTTCGAAATAGTATTTTTCACGGCGTGGTCATGCGTCATGACATGACGCATGCCCACGCCATATATATCCCTACGGAATGAAGATCGCAAAGACATTCAACGGCTCCGAGACCGTGGTCGACCTCATACGCCACGACTATAATATCCTGCCGATATTAAGCCGTTTCAACATACCACTAGGCTTCCAGAACAAACGTATCGACAACGTATGTTCCGAAAACGGCATCGATACCGAAGTGTTTCTCTTTATCGTCAACTTCATTCTCAACGGCAAGATAGATACCGACCGGCTTCCATCCATATCACCTACGGCTATCGTCGATTTCCTGCATAACAGCCACGACTACTTCCTGAAATACAAGTTCCCGCACATACGCATGAACCTGATGTCGGCACTCGAAGAGAGCCATAATGACATAAACCCTGCAATAATCGCCTTTTTCGACTCTTATCTACAGGAAGTAAATAAGCATTTCGCTTACGAGGAAGAGAAAGTGTTCCCCTACATACGCGCGCTTGTAGCAGGCAAACCGTCAGCTTACAATATCAACGTGTTCAAGCGCCATCACGATGAGATCGGAGAGAAACTCACCGAACTTAAAAACATCATCCTGCGCTTCTACGTTACCAGCCAGCCAAACAAGATGTACGATGTGCTCGTCGACCTGTACAATGCCGAAGAGGACATGGAAAGCCACGCCGACATCGAAAACAACATACTCATTCCGTTGATCGCGCTCAAAGAACTGCACCCCACCTCCCCCACAAAATGAAACCACTGAGCATTGCCATAATAACCCAATCGCAGGTAATCGCCTCGGGCCTTACATGCATGCTACAGCGCGCGAAGTCATTGCCGATAGGCGACATACGCACGATCGACACATCGAATATCGAAAAGGATTTGCGTTCGGCACCATGCCGCATACTCATGATCGACCCTGTCGCCGCCGGTCCGGCCCAGGTGACGACATTACGCGACCTCCTCCCTCCGGCCACCATATTCGTGGCCATATCGGCATGTCTGCTCCCACAGGAAGTGATACGCGCGTTCGACTATACATTTTCCATCTACGACCATCCCGCCATACTCACGGACATAATAACCAAAATCAATGCCGAGACCGATGAGACCGACGAAACAAAAGCTTTGAGCCAAAGAGAGAAAGAAGTCGTGATAGGGATTGTCAAAGGCATGAGCAATAAGGAAATCGCATCGGAAATGAATGTCTCTGTCAACACGGTCATGACCCACCGCCGCAATATCACCGCCAAACTCCAGATACATTCAGCCGCCGGACTCACCATCTACGCCATCGTAAGCAAACTCGTGCGCCTCGACGAGATAAGCACCAGCCTTCCGGTATAATCGGTCTAAACGCACCATACACAACGCAGCCATACACAAGAGGCACATCGATACGTATGGTTAAATTAACTTTCATTAATTTTGCGCTTACGCATTTAACAGCTATATTTGCATGTCAGATTATGACGTAGCCGCATTGTTTCCATCGCGTTGGAGCAAATGCGACATATGGCATATGTAATCATAATAAAATCAACCAATAACCATACTTCATTCAATATGAGAAAATTAAGCATCTTAGGTCTGTGCCTTGTTGCCGCACTTTCAGCGTCGGCCCAGAAAAGCCTTGTAAAAGAGGTGGAAGGAAAGGCTAAAGGATTCAACGCCAATTTCGAGGAAGCGCGCAAAATGCTGAAACCGGCACTCACCAATCCTGAAACGGCCAACGACGTGCAAACATGGTACGTTGCAGGGACCATCGAATACGGTGACTACGACAACCTGTTAGGCAAGAAGGCCGTAGGCCAGAATGCCGACGGAAAGACCATGGGCAATGACCTTCTGCTCGGTTACGACTACTTCATCAAGGCCCTTCCCATGGACTCTGTGGTAGAAGTCGACAAGAAAACAGGTGCTCCCAAGCTTAACAAGGATGGAAGCAAGAAAATCAAGACAAAATATTCGAAGGACATGGTAAAAAAGATTGCCGCACACCATCAGGACTATGTGTCGGCAGGACAATACCTTTGGGATGCCAAGGACTTCGACGGCGCATACCGTGCATGGGACATATATCTTAACCTCCCGTCCAACAAGATGCTTGGTGCCGATGCCCCTGCCGCACTACCTGACAGCGTAGTAGCTGAAATCTCCTACTTCCAGGCTCTAGCAGCATGGCAGGCAGAGAAGCTCGACGCAGCCCTTTCTGCATTCGATCAAGCCCTGAGCAAAGGATACAATAAGAGCGATATCTATGAATACGCAATTTCAGTAGCCGCCCAGAAGGCAACAGCCCAAACCGACAGCGTGGAGCAGGCCAAAGCCAACAGCAAAGTCGTCTACTATGCCGATCTCGGCAACAAGGCTTGCGGCGACACTACCGTCAAGTATCTCAACATCATCATCAACGACAAGATCAACAACCGCAAATACGATGAAGCCAAGGCACTTCTTGAGAAAGCTATCGCAGTATCACCCAACAACGCCGAACTTTACGACGTGCTCGGCATCCTCTATCAGAGCCAAGGCGATCTCGACAAAGCCCAGGAATACCTGACCAAGGCCGTTTCCATCGATTCCACCTTCCCCAAAGGACAGCTCGACATGGGTCGTGTGATCTACGCCCAGGGTGCAAAAATCGATGAGGCATCCTCTACACTCCCCAACTCAGAATATGCCAAAATCCGCAAGGATCAAGTAGATCCTCTTCTGCACCAAGCTATCCCTTATCTGGAAAACGCTCTTAAGAACGACTCCACCGAGCAGGAAGCGCGTCGTCTGCTCCGAAGCATATACTACAGCCTTGAGGACGAGGAAAACCTCAAGCGTATCGAGTCTATGTAACCAACTATAAACCGATATAGCACAAAGGGGGTGGCTCATACCGCCTCCTTTGTTTTTTACCACATACGGAAGCAAACACATACTCTCACACAGATGCAGCTTACAAACAACGACCGAAAGACATACGCGGATCTCGACCGCGCACGCACACGCCGCGAAACCGGCCTGTTTATGGCCGAGGGTACTAAATGCGTACTCGATACGTTGAACCATTTCAGCGTACAACGCCTGTGCGCCACAGCCGAATGGATCGACCGTCATGGTCACTCACTTCCCCGACATGTCACACCTGTAGCTGTGAAACTTTCGGACCTACAACGTATGAGCCATCTGTCCACTCCTCCTGAAGCAGTGGCCATATATCACATACCCCATACAAGCCTTGATGACGATATCGTAAACAACGGTCTCACCTTGCTGCTTGACTGTGTGCAGGATCCGGGTAATCTCGGCACGATTGTCCGTATTGCCGACTGGTACGGAATCAGACAGATTGTATGTTCCCCCGACACCGTGGACGTATGGAGTCCGAAGGTCGTCCAATCGACAATGGGCGCCATAGCCAGAGTAAGATGCTTCTACACAGCCCTGCCGGAGTTCATAGAGTCCCATCCGGGACTTCCCGTCTACGGCACATTTCTTGACGGCAACAATATCTATTCTGAAACATTGCCGGTCAAGGCAATGATAGTCATGGGCAACGAGGGGCACGGCATATCTCCCGAAGTGGCCGCGTATGTCAGCCGACGCATCCTCATCCCGTCATACCCTCCGGGCGACGCCACGAGCGAATCGCTCAATGTTGGCATGGCCACAGCCATAACCCTCAGCGAATTCCGTCGGCAACTCCTGAAATAGCACCCGTATCAATATGGCAAAGCAACAGAAAACAGCATGGTTTTGCAGCAATTGCGGCACGGAATCGCCCAAATGGACAGGGCGATGTCCAGGCTGCGGAGAGTGGAACACTATGGTCGAGGAGAAACTGCCTTCCGGAAGTTCGAAGAAATCGACATTCGACCGTACGCACGCTAACGAACCGCGTCCGATATCGCAGGTTGAAACCGTGAGCGAGAGCCGCATACATATGCCGAGCGAAGAGCTTAACCGGGTGCTTGGCGGAGGCCTCGTCGCAGGATCGATAGTGCTTATCGGAGGTGAACCTGGAATAGGAAAATCAACCCTTGTACTCCAGAACATCCTGTCGATACGCGGAAAACGCATCCTCTATGTAAGCGGAGAAGAGAGCACAAGCCAGCTTAAGATGCGCGCCGACCGCATAGGACGCCTCAGCGACAACTGCTACATAGTGTGCGACACATCGCTTGAAAACATTCTCGGACATGCCGAATCGCTCAATCCGGAAATAATGGTGGTCGACTCAATCCAGACCATAGCATCCGACACCATAGAGTCATCGGCAGGAAGCGTGAGCCAAGTGCGCGAATGCGCCGCGCAACTGCTCCGCTACGCCAAATCGACCGGCACACCCGTGATTCTTATAGGACATATCAACAAAGAGGGATCCATCGCCGGGCCGAAGGTGCTGGAGCATATCGTCGATGCCGTCCTGCAATTCGAAGGCGACCGACATTATATGTATCGCATACTGCGCTCCATCAAGAACCGTTTCGGCTCCACCTCCGAACTGGGCATCTACGAGATGGTACAGCGAGGTTTACGCGAAGTCACCAACCCGTCTGAACTGCTGTTGTCGCAGTCGGGTGAAGGCGTACTGTCGGGAACGGCGATAGGCGTGACACTTGAAGGGATACGCCCATTCCTGATTGAAACGCAGGCGCTCGTGTCGACGGCGGCCTACGGCACGCCCCAACGGTCAGTGACAGGCTTCGACGCAAAGCGCATGAACATGCTGCTGGCTGTGCTCGAAAAGCGCGTCGGATTCAAGCTTGCACAGAAAGACGTGTTTCTCAACATAGCCGGAGGCCTGAAGGTCAATGATCCGGCGCTCGACCTCAGCGTAATTTGCGCCATACTATCATCCAATGTCGACATGCCGATACCTCGCGACGTATGCATGTCGGGAGAAATAGGCCTTACCGGGGAGATCCGTCCGATCACACGCATAGAACAGCGTATACTCGAAGCCGAAAAACTTGGATTCAGCAACATAATAGTGCCACGCCACAACATCAAAGGCTTCGATACATCCAGACTGAAGATACAGATCACAGAAGTAGCCAAGGTCGAAGAAGCATTCCGCGCCCTTTTCGCCTGACTGCGATACGCGTTGTACCTGGTACGCCTATTGTTTGCGCAATGCCTCAGGCTCAAAATCGCGCACTCGGGTGATAGTCATGTCATCCGGATTCACACGTATGCCACCTTTCTCCTCGATGCACTTCAACTGCTCCTCACGCAGGTCGGCAATCATCTTAGACGCTTTCTTGGGCTGATCAGCCATGACTTTCTTAAGCATGCGGGTATCAAGGGCGATTTTATAAAACGCGACATTTATGAACTTCCAGTTCTGGTCGGTCAGGCCATACTTCTTTTGCAGCTTGTCGGCTATAGCTGCTCCTTCAGCCATAGCATCCGCATTATAGACGCCACGCCAGTATTGACGCAGCTGATTTTCATCGAGCAGAGACGAAAGCGTGTTTTCGCGCATTCCCGCAAGACGGTTACGCCCTTTAACGGTAAGCACACCATCATTCTCACCGACTGTCCTCATGAAAAACTCATTTTCTTTCTCGATAGCTTTTGCAAGCTTCACTTGTTGAGCCTCAGAGAGTTTCACATAACGGCATACGTCAAAAGCCTGACGCACGACCGCAGGCGAGAATTCCGCAAGCGCCCGGGTGTCGATAGTTTGTGCAGAAACCGATGCCATGCACAGCAGCCCTAATGTCGAAATGACCGATTTAAATTTCGTCATGATAAAATTTACAGCTAATAATATTGTGTTATGAAGAAAAAACGTATCTTTGTGCAAATTTAGTAAAAAGCGTCATTTAATTCAAAAAAAATTAGCTCCCGATCATGAATCACATGAAGAATATCAACCGGCTTCTTTATGGAATAAATACCATGGCATTATTGCCATCCATTGCATTCGCCGCCTCCACCGACATGAAAAAGACCGACAACCGGCCCAACATACTCCTCATAGCCATAGATGACATGAAGCCTTGGATCGGGCCTTACGGTGACTCAATCGCCCGCACTCCGGCAATGGATGCTTTGGCCTCGCGCGCAACGACATTCAACAATGCCTACTGCCAGGTGTCACTCAGCGGTCCTACGCGCTCCTCACTGCTCACCGGACTCAATCCGGACCATACCGGCGTGTGGTGGCTTATGGGTTCATTCCGGAAAAACAATCCCGATATCGTGACCATGCCGCAGGCCCTCAAAGAGAACGGCTATGAAACCGTCGGTGTCGGAAAGGTGTACCATCCTCTTAAAGATAAAACGGTAAAGGATGATCCGATATCGTGGAGCCTGCCATATATAAAAACCGCCGGCTCGCCGTATGCGCTTGCCAACGGGCGCGTCGCCACGGAGTGCGCCGACGTGCCTGACAACGGCTATGTCGACGGCATCATCGCCGAAGAAGCAGTGAAGGCACTCGGACGACTGAAAGACAGCGACAAACCATTTTTCCTCGGTGTCGGATTCAAGAAACCCCATCTCCCGTTCTGCGCCCCGAAAAAATATTGGGACATGTACGACCGCGAGTCGATGCCGGTGGCCGAATTCCAGGACATGTCATCCGACCCCGTCGAGTATGCCTACCATAACTCCCTTGAGCTGAAAGGCTACTCCGACATCCCACCCTTCGAGAGCTTCATCGATACACGACACCTCGACACATATACACAGAAACGCCTGCTCCATGCATACTATGCCTGCATCTCCTATACCGACGCACAGGTAGGAAAGGTGCTTGATGCCCTTGAAGAAGAAGGCCTCGCCGACAACACCGTGGTAATCCTCTTCGGCGACCACGGCTACCATCTGGGCGACCATGGACTCTGGAACAAACTCTCCGACTTTGAACAGTCCACACGTGTGCCGCTGATCGTATGCGCCCCGGGCATGAAGGAAGGCACAAAATCCAATTCCGTGGTAGAATTCCTCGACATATTCCCTACTGTGTGCGAACTGACAAAGACACCCGAACCTCAGCAGCTCGATGGAAAAAGCCTCGTACCCATACTCAAGAATCCCAAATCAAAGACCAAGGATTATGCCATAAGCCAATTCTCGCGCTCATGTACGGAAAACTACACCATATCCACCGACACCGACCTCAAGGGAAAAGCCAAGGAACTTGAAAACGACATCACAGGATACGCGTTGCGCGACTCTCGCTACCGACTTGTGGAATGGACGAAAGGATTCAAGACCTACATGCCATTTGACGAATCCAAGGTGATTGCCTACGAACTTTACGACTACGACAAGGATCCGGAAGAGCGCCACAACGTGGCCAACGACCCGGCCTACGCATCCGTCGTAAAAAGTCTCAAGAAAAAACTGCATCAACACTATGCCAAGAGCTACGCCTCTCCAATGAGCGCGCCTATCGCCAGAACGGCTGCCGGAGATTGATTGACAACAGAAAATAATCACATATCGGGCCTTACAAGAATCACTTGTAAGGCCCGATATGTGATTACAATGCCAATGGGCTTCGTCTAGTTTCTGAAAACAAGCTCGTCATCTTTGAAATCAATGATGATAGGATGCTCCCGGTCGACCTTCTGGGCAAGGATATCTTTCGACAGACGGTTAAGAACCATGCGCTGAAGCACTCGCTTTACCGGACGGGCACCGAATTCAGGATTATAGCCCTCCTTGGCCAGATATGCCAAAGCTTCCGGCGTGACTTCAAGAGTCACTCCATTGGTAGCAAGCATCTTCTTGATGGAGTTGACCTGGATGCCCACAATATCCTGAATCTCACGCTCGTTGAGCGGGGTAAACATGATTATCTCGTCGATACGGTTGAGGAACTCCGGACGAATCGTGCTCTTCAGCATTTCAAGCACCTGTTCCTTGGTCTTTTCCACCACCTCGTCATGGTTTTCATCAGTGATTCCGGCGAAATTTTCACGAATCACATTTGAACCCATGTTGGAAGTCATGATTATTATCGTGTTCTTGAAGTTGACCAGACGCCCCTTATTGTCTGTCAAACGTCCGTCGTCGAGCACCTGAAGCAGGATGTTGAACACGTCGGGATGGGCTTTTTCTATCTCGTCGAACAGCACTACCGAATAAGGCTTGCGGCGCACTGCCTCGGTGAGCTGGCCGCCCTCATCATAGCCGACATATCCCGGAGGCGCTCCGACAAGCCGGCTCACCGTATGCTTCTCCTGATATTCGCTCATGTCGATACGGGTCATCATGTTCTCGTCATCGAACAGATATTCGGCAAGCGCCTTTGCAAGTTCCGTCTTTCCGACACCTGTGGTACCGAGGAAGATGAACGAACCGATAGGACGACGCGGATCGTTAAGGCCGGCACGGCTGCGGCGCACGGCATCGGCTATGGCGGCTATGGCCTCGTTCTGTCCGACCACCCTGCGGTGCAGCTCCTCTTCAAGGTGAAGGAGCTTCTCCTGTTCGCTTCTCGCCATCTTTGTCACGGGAATGCCGGTCCAGCGCGACACGACGTCGGCTATATCGTCGGCATCCACTTCCTCCTTGATGAGCGATTTCTCGCCCTGCATGGATTTGAGTTGTTCCTGAACATCGGCATTCTCCTTTTCCTTCTGCTGAATCTTGGAGTAGCGTATCTCTGCCACTTTGGCATAGTCGCCTTCACGCTCGGCACGGTCAGCCTCGAACTTAAGCTGCTCGATATCAATCTTATTCTGCTGAATGCGATTGATAAGGTCTTTCTGCGACTGCCATTTTGCCTTGAACTCCTTCTCCGTGTCGCGCAGGTCGGCAAGCTCCTTTTCGAGAGTCTTGACTTTTTCCTTATCGCCCTCACGCTTTATGGCCTCACGTTCGATTTCGAGCTGGGCTATCTTGCGGGTGATTTCGTCAAGCGCCTGAGGCACGCTGTCGCGCTCCAGACGTAGTTTCGACGCAGCCTCGTCAATAAGGTCGATGGCTTTGTCGGGGAGGAAACGGTCTGTGATATAACGCTCCGAGAGCTGCACGGCGGCAATAATCGCCTCGTCGCGGATGCGCACCTGATGATGATTCTCGTAGCGCTCCTTCAGACCGCGTAAGATTGATATGGCGCTTATCTCGTCAGGCTCGTTGACCATCACCTTCTGGAAACGACGTTCAAGCGCCTTGTCTTTCTCGAAATATTTCTGATACTCGTCGAGAGTGGTCGCGCCGATGCTACGCAGCTCTCCTCGTGCAAGCGCCGGTTTAAGTATATTGGCGGCATCCATCGCCCCCTCGCCTTTTCCCGCTCCTACAAGAGTGTGGATCTCGTCGATAAACAGGATTATATCTCCGTCAGCTTGCGTCACCTCGTTGACGATAGCCTTCAGACGTTCCTCGAATTCGCCCTTATACTTAGCCCCGGCCACGAGAGCACCCATGTCAAGCGAATATATCTGCTTGTCCTTAAGGTTCTCCGGCACATCGCCACGCACTATGCGGTGGGCCAATCCCTCGGCGATAGCCGTCTTGCCGGTACCCGGCTCTCCGATGAGCATAGGGTTGTTCTTGGTGCGGCGGCTCAGAATCTGAAGTACGCGGCGTATCTCGTCGTCTCGTCCGATTACCGGATCAAGCTTTCCCGAACGGGCACGCTCATTGAGGTTTATAGCGTATTTGCTGAGAGCATTGTAGGTATCCTCCGCACTCTGGTCAGTGGCTTTCTTGCCCTTGCGCAGCTCCTCGACGGCAGCCGTAAGCTCATGTTCGGTAAGTCCGGCATCCTTGAGAATCTGCGAGGCGGAGCTTTTCACCATGAATATCGCGAGGAGTATGGCCTCGATGGTCACATACTGGTCGCCCTGCTTCTTGGCCACATCAAGCGCCTTCTGAAGAACATCATTTGAAGTGCGGCTGAGATACGGCTCGCCTCCCGACACCTTCGGCTCGCTTTCGATAGCGCGGTCGATTGAAGTAGCCACCTGCGACGCGTTGGCCCCGACCTTCTGGAATATGAAAGTAAGCAACGAGTCGCCCTCCGTAAGAATGCCTTTGAGAAGGTGGACAGGCTCTATGGCCTGGTTTCCCGACCCTTTGGCTATCTCCACGGCCTTCTGTATGGCCTCTTGCGATTTAATTGTGAAATTGTTGAAATTCATAATCAACGGATAATATGAATGAGTTATTTTTTATTCTGTATTATTAACACCCCGGACGTTTATAATGTTAAGATGGCGTCTGAAATTTTAACAGTAATTTTTAAAGACAGCCGACAGGGTGTTTTGCTGTTAATGTTAAGTTTCGTATCTTTGTTTTTCAAAAACCATGCCAATTATATGACACGACTCCTATATGCCATAATATTGACCGCAGCCATGACCGGCGGATTCCTTTACGCAGGAGCCGCCTCCAAAGAAGAGCCGGCCAAAGTCCCGTCGACACCATTCGAGTATCCATTGGCTCCCGACACCCTCAGCACCCTCGAAGCACGTACGAGCTACGTTATGCTGCATTTCTGGGACAAGGCCGACATGAAAAAGGTTATGGCCGACACCGCCAAATTCCATAAGGCATTCGCCGACTATGTCGGCTTCATACCTTATGCCGCAAAGGACAGTGTGCGCAAGTCAATCAACGCCCTTACTTCACGCTACTCCAACGACCCAAAGGCACTGTCACTCATAGCCTCCGAGGCCGAACGCACGCTTTTCGGGCCGGAAGCCGATTTCTGGAGCGAGGACTCATATCTGCTCTTCCTGCGTCCTTTGCTGGCCAACAAAAAAGTCAAATCAGCCGAGAAGGAAAAATACCTCACACATATCCGCATGCTCAACTCTTCGATTCCCGGCTCTAACATATCCAATTTCGACTACACCACACGCCATGGTGCCAGACATTCCCTTTACGACAACAAGGCGGAATATACCATCCTGCTCTTTCAGCCCGAGGAGTGCGCCGACTGCTCGATGGCACGTCTGCGCCTGAACGCCGATGCCGCCACTACCCGACTTATAAAGAACGGCACCGTAAAAATAGTCCTCGTAAATCCCGCCGAACCTACAGCAAAATGGCGTGATGAAATGAGCGAATACCCTTATGAATGGGAAATAGGGAGCGCCCCCGAAGCCGACAAGCTCGTCGACCTTCGCTTACTTCCTACTACATATCTCCTTGACAAGGATTTCCGTATTCTCGCCAAACGGATTGACCTTAACCAGCTGCTTGCGCTTATGGCCAACATCAACCAGTACCAGATGCTCATGCCTGACAATGCCGGCACTCCGGGAACGGAGAGTACTGGCGGGAATGAAACTCCCGGACAGTGACATCCGTCTATAAACATTTCCATACACCAGAATTCATAAATCCGTCTATCCTCAACAACGTCATCAATAATCTATGAAACGTTTCATCGAGTCCCTATTCCTGCGCGGCACAGGCTACACTTACAGCAACATGGCCCGGCTTTTCCTACGTCTGTTCGTAGGAGTCATGCTGCTTCAGTTCGGCATACGCCACCTCATCAACTTCTCGATGCTATGCCACACATTCCCACAAGTACTGGGAATGAGCGGCGAGACGTCGTTAATAGTAATGATATGCATAGAAGTGATATGCTCCATATGCATAATGGTCGGTTTCCTGACCCGCCTCTCGCTCATGCCTCCGCTTGTGGCCATGATAATCGCAGAATACCACATACTCCACGATCTTATGCCGGACACATCGATATATACGATATCAAGCACACAGCCCGGTTACCTGCCCCTGATGTTCATAGGCATATATCTTTTTCTCGCACTTGCCGGACCCGGTAAAATATCGCTCGACTATTTCATATCGCTCTACATAGTATCCACCAGAGGGAAGGATGACACCCAGACCGAGGAACTTGAGGAGGTATAACGACTCCGGAATACCAATATCAACCACACATATCCCACACATACCATAATTCTCCACCCCGACGATGAATATCGCAGTGTTGATTTCAGGCGGCGTAGACAGCGCAGTAGTAGTGCACCGCCTTAAAGAAGAAGGACACGACCTGCACCTTTTCTATATCCGTATCGGTCTTGACGACGGATCCGGTGATTGTTCCGCCGAAGAGGACATAGAGATGTGTCGTCTCATAGCGCATCGCTACGGTTTACCGTTCGATGTCGTCTCGTTGCACAAGGAATATTGGGACAACGTCATGGAATATGCTTTGCGCACGGTACGAGAGGGACTAACCCCAAACCCTGACATCATGTGCAACAAGATGATAAAGTTCGGATTTTTCGAACAGCGCTGGGGACATGAATTCGACAAGACAGCCACAGGCCATTACGCATCCACCGAACTGGTCGACGGCACCACATACCTTGCCACAGCCGTAGACCCCGTAAAGGACCAGACCGATTTCCTTGCCCGCATATCCTATGACCAGCTTACACATCTGATGTTTCCTCTCGGAGCTATGCCAAAATCGAAAGTGCGCGAAACGGCCATCGCGGCATCCCTCCCGAATGCATTCCGAAAGGACAGCCAGGGAATATGCTTCCTCGGCAAAATCAACTACAATGATTTCATCAAAAGACATCTCGGCACGAAAAAAGGCCCGATAATCGAACTTGAGACAGGGCGTAAGCTCGGAGAACACAACGGATTCTGGTTTCACACCATCGGACAGCGCAAAGGCCTTGGCCTGAGCGGAGGTCCGTGGTATGTGGTAAAAAAGAACGTCCACGACAATGTGGTCTATGTCTCACAAGGATACTCAACGGAAAAGCAATATGGCCGCACTCTCCATCTCGACGAAATGCATTTCATTTCCGGCAACCCATGGGGAGAATCGGCCGATTCTGTGAAAATAATGTTCAAGAACCGGCATATGCCCGAGTTCCTTCCCGGCACGCTTACACGCATCAATGAACGCGAATATGTCATCGAATCAGACAGCAAAGTTCAAGGCATAGCTCCCGGGCAATTCGCAGCCATATACGATGCCGCCTCACGTCTGTGCTACGGAAGCGGCATAATTACCGGACAGAATGTCATAATATAAACCATAGTGTCCGGTAAAACATTATACGGATAAGCAATAAATAATCCGAAGATGAACAGCGACAAGATAAGATTGAAAGTGCTCGGGATATCCTACAGCCAGATACAGTCAGGGGCATACGCATTGATACTCGCGCAAGCCGACGGCCCATACCGCATACCCGTGGTGATCGGAGGCGCCGAAGCACAATCCATAGCGATACGCATGGAGGGGATCATCCCTCCAAGACCCATGACACACGACCTCTTCGTGAGCTTCGCACATGCATTCGGAGTAAAACTCAAAGAAGTGTTCATCTACAAGTTCGAGGACGGCATATTCTCTTCGGAACTCACGTTTACCGACGGTGAACGCGAAGTGGTGCTCGATTCGCGCACATCCGACGCCATAGCAATCGCAATGCGCACAAAATCCCCCATATTCACCACCAGGGCCATCCTTGATGAAACCGGGTTCATAATGGAGGAAACGAATGCCGAAGGTGCAACTGTGAAGTCTGAAAACGACGATACCGGGCAACCGGGCAATCAAATGAATGATGAAGATGATTCCATGAATAAAAGTCCGCGTCTGGAACAATATTCAGTAGAAGAACTCGAAAAAATTCTTTCAACCCTCATACAGGAGGAAAATTACGAGGAAGCAGCCCATGTCTCAAAAATAATAAAGGATAAGAAAGAAAATTCCGGCACACAATGATTATGCCCCGTCGACCTTACAACCACCACATGTAAATAACTTTAAGTCACTATACTTGCAATGAATACATTCACATTAAAAGTGCGTCTGGCCCTGCTGAACTTCCTTGAGTTCGCTGTGTGGGGAAGCTACTTGATTTCTCTTGGGCAATACCTTGGCAACATAGGCATGGGACAAGACATCTTCTGGTTCTATGCCGTGCAGGGAATAGTAAGCCTGTTCATGCCGGCCGTTGTGGGCATATTGGCCGACCGATGGATCCAGGCACAGCGCATGTTATCTCTGTGTCACCTCATATCCGGAGCGTTCATGATTGCCTCCGGAGTATACTGCATGCTTTCGCCGTCGCCGGAATTCGGCCCGTTGTTCACTTTATACACCGTGTCAGTAGCGTTCTTCATGCCCACTATAGGTCTTGCCAACTCAGTCGCATTCAACGCGCTCACACGAGCCGGACTTGACACCGTAAAGCACTTTCCTCCAATCCGGGTGTTCGGAACCATTGGCTTCATCTGCGCTATGCTGTTTGTCAACTTCACTCAGTTCCAGATGGATTACAACCAGTTTTTCACATCGGGAGTGGTAAGCCTCATACTTGCCCTCTATGCTCTCGGCATGCCCGGATGCCCCGTTAACAAAGGCGAGTCACGCTCTATCGGCGACATGCTCGGACTGAAAGCGTTCCGTCTATTCAAGCAGCGGCGTATGGCCATTTTCTTCATCTTCAGTATGCTTCTCGGAGTGTCGTTGCAGATTACAAACAGTTACGGCACCTCGTTCATCAACAGTTTCGGCCTTATCCCACAGTTTGCCAACGACTGGGGAGTGCGCAACGCGACAGCCATCATCTCTATATCGCAGGCGAGCGAGACGTTATGCATATTGCTGATACCCGTATGCCTCAGGCGCTTCGGGATAAAAGGCGTGATGCTGATATCGATGTTCGCATGGGTGCTGCGCTTTGCATTCTTCGGACTTGGCGACACAGGCGACGGAGTCTGGCTGCTCGTGCTTTCATGTATAGTCTACGGTGTGGCTTTCGACTTCTTCAACGTGTCCGGTGGACTGTTTGTAGACAAAGAAACAGATGCCTCCATCCGTTCAAGCGCACAAGGCCTCTTCATGATCATGACCAATGGGATCGGAGCGACAGTGGGCACATTCATCGCCGGGAAATACGTGGTCAACCGTCTTGCGCTTGCCGACGGGCTTACTCCACTGCAGCAGCTTGAAGGCTGGAGAGAATCGTGGTACATTTTCGCGGCATATGCCCTTGTGGTGGCAGTGCTGTTCATATTCATATTCCGTAATCCCAAGGAGGGTGTCACCCACCGTGAAATCCTTGATGCCGAGGACACCAATTCAGGTGCCGACGGATTCGTAGCCAACCCATGATACAGTTTTTCGCCCCTGACATAGCTTCTGAGCATACTCTTCCGGAAGAAGAAGCGCGCCATGCCATAAAAGTGCTCCGTTCGCGTCCCGGTGACATGGTTACCGCTGTCGACGGTCGTGGCACCCGATACACATGCCGGCTCTTGTCGGATAATCCACGAAAGGCCGACATAGAAATCATAACGGCCGAGACAGTGGTTTCCGCATGGCACACCGACATCACCGTAGCGGTAGCTCCGACAAAGAATGCCGACCGCATGGAATGGCTTGTAGAGAAGCTCGTGGAAATAGGAGTCAACTCCATAGTACCACTGCTATGCCGCCATTCGGAGCGCAAGATAATGAAAAGCGACCGGCTCGAACGCATAGCCGTATCGGCAATGAAGCAATCACTGAAAGCCACGTTGCCACACATCGCGCCGCTCACCTCCGCCACTGAATTCATATCTTCATGCCGCAGCGCGCAACGTTTCATCTGTTATTGCGATGATTATATCGAACGCGTCCCTCTCGTCAAGGGATATTCGCCGGTAGCGGAAAGCGTGGCGATACTTATCGGGCCGGAAGGTGACTTCGACCGGGCAGAGGTAAAGAACGCTTTCGAGTGCGGATTCCGACCGGTGACCCTTGGCGACAACAGACTGCGTACCGAGACAGCCGCCCTCGTCGCCGCCGACACCATCCATATACTAAACCAATTACACGAAATAGCAAAACAATGAACACTTTAGAATACCTGCAATCATCCGTTAACGACAATTTCTTCCTTCTTGCCGGACCATGTGTGATCGAAGGGGAGGAAATGGCACTTGATATAGCCGAAAATATCTGTGCGGTGACATCAGAACTACACATACCCTATGTATTCAAAGGATCTTACCGTAAGGCCAACCGCTCGCGCATAGACTCATTCACCGGAATCGGCGACGAGAAAGCATTGAAAATATTGCGCAAGGTGCGTGACACCTTCGGTGTGCCGGTAGTGACGGATATCCACACCGCCGAGGAAGCGGAGATGGCTGCGGAATATGTCGATATATTGCAGATTCCCGCATTCCTGTGCCGTCAGACCGACCTCCTTGTAGCGGCGGCACGCACAGGCAGGATGGTCAATATAAAGAAAGGACAGTTCCTGTCGCCTGAGGCAATGGAACACGCGGTAAACAAAGTGCGCGATGCCGGCAACGACCTGGTGGCAGTGACCGAGCGCGGCACCACTTTCGGTTATCAGGATCTTATCGTCGACTATCGCGGCATACCCACCATGCAGAAGTTCGGCGTGCCGGTGATCCTCGATGCCACCCACTCGCTCCAGCAACCCAACCAGGCCGCAGGAGTGACCGGCGGACGTCCTGACCTTATAGAGACGATAGCCCGTGCCGGAATAGCCGCAGGTGTCGACGGACTGTTCATCGAGACACACCGCGACCCTTCATGCGCCAAGAGCGACGGAGCCAACATGCTTCCGCTGGCGCAGCTCCCTACCCTTCTTCGCAAACTCTCGGTCATACGTGCCGCTATCAACGGCTTCTGACTCGAATGAACCTTTTGCCGCACCGTCAGAGATGCGGTAGAAACCGATTGAAATCAGAGATTGTAAAACCACGGCGCGCCGCATACTCGGCGCGTCGTGCCGTATCAAGCCTGTCGATTACGAAGTAACGGCTTTGGGGATGCGAAAGCAGTAGCCCCGACGTGGATGCGGCGGGACTCATTGCCCCGTTTTCAGTAAGGGTTATTCCCATCGAGGCATAATCAAGCACTTTATCCGCTATGAATATCAACGACTGGTCAGGGAGACTCGGATAGCCGAAAGCAGGACGGATCCCACGGTATGAATTGTCGAGCAAAGCACCCTGAGGAGTCTCTTCCTCCGGCGCATATCCCCACAGAGATGTGCGCACATGCCAATGCATCCACTCGGTAGCGGCCTCCACGAGCCTGTCGGCAAGAGTCCTGTAAAGAAGCGAGCGGTAATCATCGCCGCGCTCCTTCAAAGCTGTGGCACGCGACTCTACACCATCGCCTACGGTGACAGCAAACACGCCTATATAGTCCTCGGGAGCACCATTGACTGACAATGGTTTCACGAAATCCGCCATTGCGAGCGACGTCTCCCCCTCATTGGCGGCCAATCGCCTCAAAGTCGGGAACACGATGGCCGACCCTACATGCCCTACAACGATATCATCCCCTCTGCTTCCTGCCGGAAGCAGTGCAACACGTGCCGGGATGCCATCCTTTAAAATCTCACGACCTATATAGTCCAGCACTACCTGTGCTTCTTTTGCAAGCTGCATCGCTTCTGTGGCTTTGGGCATGCGGGACTGTGGGATAGAGGCAAGCCATTGCGCGCGGCAATGGTCACATCCGCGAATCTCGGCCACGGCACCAAGCGACGCGTCAAGACCCCATGCGGCCATGAATGCACGCCAGTTTATAAGCTTCCGGGCCTCAGCGAACGGAATCTTTATATCCGTCAGACCGGGATGCCTCGGCACGGCTACAGGAAAATCAAATTGCGGACGCATCGCAAGCGCATCCTCCGGAGTGACAGATACATCAGACGACGATGACCGGCGACGCAACCTTTCGGCCTCATAATCGGCACGCAACTTTGCCTGCGATTCAGCATGCGTCTGTAGGAATGCATCGCGTGCATCCGCATCAAGCAACGATTTCATCACCGACGGGAGCATTGCGGCATCACGCGTATGAATCACAGGGCCGGAATAGCATGGCGCAATCTTCACCGCCGTATGGAGGGCCGATGTCGTCGCCCCGCCGACAAGAAGCGGAATCTTCATGCCCCTCTCCTCCATAAGACGGGCAACCACACACATCTCTTCCAGCGAAGGGGTAATCAGGCCGCTCAGCCCGATGAATGAGGCTCCGTCGGCCTCAGCGCGGTCAACAATCTCGGCGGCAGGAACCATTACACCAAGATCCGTCACCTCCAGTCCGTTACAGCGCAACACTGTGGCCACTATGTTTTTCCCTATGTCATGCACATCACCTTTCACGGTGGCGATTACCATTGAGCGACGTGCAGTCATGCCTGCGGACCGTGCAGTCGACTCCGATTCGATGTGAGGCGTAAGCCATCCCACGGCCCTTTTCATGGCATGGGCGCTCTTCACCACCTGCGGCAGGAAAAGTTTTCCTTCGCCGAATAGCGTGCCTACGCGGTCCATCCCCTCCATGAGAGGACCGTCGATTACCGAGGAAGCCGCGCCGAGTTCGGCGAGGGTTTCGGCGAGCACCGACTCGATCCCGTCGGTCACGCCACGCTCTATCATCTTTCTCAGACGTCCGGAAGGCGTAGATGGCGTTGTTTCCTGGCCGGTAGCCCGATCCTTCGCGGATGTGTTGCCCGCGGCCTCTGTCATCTCCGCCGCTACCGCCATCAGTCGTTCGGTAGCATCATCGCGGCGATATAGCAGCAGGTCGTCGATCGCCTCGCGAAGGCGTGGCGGTATATCATCAAGAGGCACAGCCTCTGCCGCATTGACGATTGCCATGTCCATGCCGAGCTTTATGGCATGATTGAGGAATATACCGTGCATGGCCTTGCGCACATACTTGTTGGCCCGGAAGGCGTACGACAGGTTGCTGATCCCTCCGCTCACCTTGGCGCCGGGCAGATTGGCCTTGATCCATTCTATTGTCCGGAGAAAGTCGAGCGCCGACCGACGGCTCTGCATCAGTTCGTCAGGATCGGTCGTGCCGTCCCCGCTATCCACCACAGCACCCACGGCAAGCACATTGGGGTCGAAGATTATGTCGCATGGCCTTATGCCGGCTTTCTCGGTAAGAAGCCGGTAAGCGCGTGCGCATACTTCGGTACGTCGTTCAAAAGTGACCGCCTGCCCCTGCTCGTCAAAAGCCATTACTACGACAGCGGCATCCATCTCGCGCACATCCCGCGCATGTTCGAGAAATTTTTCTTCACCCTCCTTCAGGCTTATGGAATTTACTACCGGACGTCCCTGTATGCGCTTCAATCCGGCCATGACAGCATCCCACGACGATGAATCGACCATGACAGGCACACGTGCTACATCAGGCTCGGCTCCGAGCCGGCTTATAAACCGCGACATCTCAGCGGGGATGTCGAGCAAACCGTCGTCCATATTCACATCAACCACCTGCGCGCCATTCTCCACCTGTGTGCGGGCTATATCCACGGCCTCCTGCAGCGCTCCATCTTTTATGAGACGCAGGAACTTGCGGCTTCCGGCCACATTGCAACGCTCACCTACATTAAGAAAATTGCGGGAAGGGCTTACCTCCACGGCCTCAAGACCCGCAAGTGTCATGACCTCGACAGCGGCGGGGATACGCCTCGGAGCATACCTCGATGCCTCGCCGGCAAACTCCCGGATATGGTCAGGAGTTGTCCCGCAACAGCCGCCGACTATGTTCACCAGTCCACGCTCCATCATGCGGCGTATCTTGCGGCCCATCACCGCCGGAGTCTCATCATATTGTCCCATCTCATTGGGAAGTCCGGCATTTGGATAAACCGATACGGCGAAAGGATAACGTGAAAGCGTCTCCAGATGCTGCATCATCCCGTCAGCCCCGAAACCGCAGTTAAGGCCTACGGCCAGAGGTTCGGCATGAGCCACCGTGGTCACAAACGCCTCCAGGGTCTGTCCCGACAATGTACGACCGCTCTCTGTCAGAGTGACGGAGATCATCAACGGAACACGCACACCGGCCTGTTCCATCGCGCGACGTGCGGCATAAATGGCGGCTTTGGCGTTCAAGGCATCAAACACCGTCTCTATTATCAGCAGATCAACGCCCCCATCAATAAGGGCTTCCATCTGCTCGGAATAGGCATGCACCAACGCATCCCAGTCAAATGCGGAATCGGAGCCATCAATCGACTGGGCCATCGAGAGCGACTTGCTGGTAGGGCCAACGCTCCCGGCCACCCAAACCTCCGTACCGGGATTCGCACCCATGAAACGGTCGGCGGCATCACGGGCCACCCCGGCGGCGGCAAGATTGATGCGTCGCGCCTCATGCTCCAGACCATATTCAGCCAACGAAAACGCGTTAGCATTAAACGAATCCGTCTCTATTATTTGCGCTCCGGATTCAAGGTAGGCGGTATGAATCTCCGAAATCACATCGGGGCGCGTGATGCACAGCAAGTCGTTGCACCCCTTCATATTCACGGCACTCTTGGCCCACCCCTCTCCTCGGAAATCATCCTCGGTCAAAGAGTAGCCCTGAATCATAGTACCCATGGCGCCGTCAAGCACCAAAATCCTTTCAGAAACAGAATCAACAAGCCTCATCGAGGCATCTTTCATCTTCAAACTGTCGATATATGCCATAATGGAACAAAGTTACAGCTTTCAACCGAATTAATCCTCCAATATAGGAACAAAAAGGTAATCAGCGTTTGGACGCGAAAAATTCGCGCATGAATGAGGCGCACTCATCCGCAAGCACCCCGGACGTGACAGTACACTTAGGATGAAACGGCGAACGGGACATTATGCCCGTATAACCGCGCTTGGCGTCGGGCGCACCATATACCACACGGCGCAACTGACTCCACCCTATCGCTCCGGCACACATCGGGCACGGTTCGACAGTGACATAGAGCGTGGCATCGGTGAGATACTTCCCCCCGAGAGTAGAAGCGGCCGCAGTTATCGCCTGCATCTCAGCGTGGGCTGTGACATCGGAAAGCGCCTCGGTTAGATTGTGTCCGCGACCTATCACACGACCACCGGCCACTATCACCGCACCGATAGGTATCTCATCGGCCTCCATGGCCTGCCGTGCCTCGTCAAGAGCCACCCGCATCCATCGCTCATCATCGCTATATCGCTTTTCATTCATCGCCAATTCCACTTCATTACAATAGATTACAATAAATCAAGCTTCAGACCCTCATGAGATATGAGCGTGTCGGGAAATATAGCATGCGCCTCAGCCAGATGGCCTGCTTCATCAGTATACTGCTTTGAGAAATGTCCGAGCACCAGCCGCTTGACTCCTGCGAGCTGTGCCACACGGGCCGCCTCGGCAGCGGTGGAATGGAACCGGGCATGCGCTTTGTCACGTTCGCGTTCAAGATATGTCGCTTCATGATAAAGCACATCTACACCCTCAACTGCTCGTGCCACCCTTTCGCTGAAGATCGTGTCGGAGCAGTAAGCATAGCTCACCGACGGATCGGCATCAGTGGTAAGACGGTTGTTGGCTATGACTGTACCGTCAGGCTTCACGAAGTCGGCACCCTCCTTTATGGCCTTCATCTCCCTCACCGGCACCTCATGGAATGCCACCGCATCGCCGATGATGTGACGGAGCTTTGGCTTCTCCCGGAAAACGAATCCGGTGGTCGGCACCCGATGTATCAACGGAAAAGCCTTTACCTCCAGCGAGTCCGACTCCCAGATGACATCGTCAGTGCCGGGAGCGATGATATTATAGCGTATGTCGAACGGAGTATCCCTGCAAAAGAAGTCCATTATCCTCCGGAATATCATTTCACCTTCCTTGAACGTATGTATTGTGATAGTGCCTCCATCCTTTCCGGTCAAGGCAAGAGTAGACAATAACCCTGGCAATCCCAGACAATGGTCGCCGTGAAGATGGGAGAGAAATATGTGGGAAAGCCGCGAATACTTGAGCCGCGCTCGCCTCATCGAGAGCTGCGCCCCCTCGCCGCAGTCAATCATCATTAGATTGTCGCGGAAATCCACCACCTGGCAGCTCGGCAGATGACGGAGTGTCGGAGTAGCCGAGCCACAGCCCAAATAATTGACCTGAAATCTTGCCATAACGAAATATCATTTATCGTTGTCTATACCATCTACCGTCGCGGGCCCCGGCTTACGCGCGCGGCTTATAGTCACCATCCATACACCCCCGAACACAAGGGCCACAGCAAATATCTTCATAGGAGTGAACGTGTCGAGTCCGAGACAGATCCCCACCGCCGAGGCCACTATAGGCTGCACGTAATTATACATGCCCACAAGCGTAGGACGCAACGCCTTCTGCCCTACCATCACCAGAATGTAGGCAACGAAAGTGCCTCCACACACCACGAACGCTATGCCATACCATTCATCCGGGGAAATCTCCCCCCAAGGGAATGAGGCAAGCATCGGAAGAGATGGGACCAATATCGCCGCCGAGGCGAAAGTGAACATCCACCTCATAAGGGTAAACAACGTGTATTTGTTTATGAAATTCTTATACAGAGTGAGATAAAGAGCATAACTGAACTGAGCAGTAAGCACCAGCATATCGCCGAGCACAGGATTGCTCCCGGAAGCACCACCTCGGGATGCACCGGAAAACACCAGTAACAGCGCCCCGGAAGCGCCAAGAACTATGCCGAGAGCCTTCTTCCATGTAATCGGCTCCTTGAGTATGATGGCGGCCAGAAGCATCACCCACATGGGCATCGTAGTGGTGATGACGGTTGCATCACTCGGAGTGCTATAGCCGACCCCGAACAGATAACATCCCTGGTTGAACACGATTCCGAGCATTGCCGCTCCCGCAAGACGCAGAAGATCGAGTGGCGGGACATGCTGCCAGGGCGCAAACGCAGATGCTATCCAGAAAAGCAAAGCGCCCCCGAGCATACGGAAATCACCCAACAGCAGAGGTGACACCAACGCCCCGGCCATCACCATCTTGGCCACCGGAGCCATCAGCCCCCACATCAGGTTGGCGCCGAGCATGGCCATATGTCCGTGTATCTGAGCCTTTTCCATTCTATAAATTTTGCAGGCCGGTATGTACCTGAGACATACCGGCCTGCAAAGTTAATGATTAATTCCCATTAAAGGCATACACCCCTTATTGTAGTCCGAACCTATAGCCAATAATTTCGCCCCAAATGCCGCAATCTCGCGAATTTTCACTATCTTTGTATGAAATTTCGGGCACGCCCCGCCTCCGTGGCATTACCTTATTATTGGCGTGTCCTCTCCAAAACAGACCTATTATTATTAATATGCTGGAAGAAGATAGAATTCTCAAAATTGATATCGAGAATGAAATGAAATCGGCCTACATCGACTATTCGATGTCGGTTATCGTGTCACGCGCACTTCCCGATGTCCGCGACGGACTCAAGCCTGTGCAGCGCCGTGTGCTGTTCGGCATGAACGAGATGGGCAATACATCGGACCATCCCCACAAGAAATCGGCCAACTGCGTCGGCGAGGTGATGGGTAAGTATCACCCACACGGCGACTCGTCGATCTACGGCACGGTAGTGCGCATGGCCCAGCCCTGGGCGCTACGCTACACCCTGGTCGACGGCCACGGCAACTTCGGTTCGGTCGACGGTGACGGCCCGGCTGCCATGCGTTACACCGAGGTGCGCCTCGAACGCATAGGCGAGGAGATGCTCTCAGACATCGACTCCGACACGGTCGATTTCCAGCCAAACTACGACAACTCCCGCCAGGAGCCGGTCGTGCTCCCCACACGCATCCCCAACCTGCTTGTAAACGGCACATCGGGAATCGCAGTGGGTATGGCTACAAACATGCCTCCTCACAACCTCACCGAGTCGATCAATGCCACCGTGGCGCTCGTTGACAATCCGGAACTGTCAATCGCGGAGCTGATGAAATACATCAAGGCGCCCGACTTCCCCACCGGAGGTACTATCTACGGCTACAACGGCGTGAAAGAGGCTTTCGAAACCGGTCGCGGACGCATCGTGATACGCGCAAAGGCGGAAGTGGAGACACACGCCAACCACGAGGATATCATCGTGACCGAAATCCCCTACAACGTCAACAAGGCCGAACTGATAAAGTATATCGCCGATCTCGTCAATGAAAAGAAAATCGACGGTATCGCCGACCTCAACGACGAGAGCGACTACAAGGGAATGCGTATCGTAATACGCCTGAAGAGCGATGCCAACGCCAACGTAGTGCTCAACAAGCTGTACAAGCTCACGCAGATGCAGTCGTCGTTCTCGGTCAACAACGTTGCCATCGTGGGCGGACGTCCGCGCACCCTCAACCTCAAAGAGCTGTTGCAGGCATTCATAGACCACCGCCACGAGGTTGTAATCCGCCGCACCCGCTTCGAGCTTCGCAAGGCCGAGGAGCGCGCCCACATACTGGAGGGCCTGATCATCGCCGAAGCCAATATCGACGAAGTCATACAGATCATCAAGAGCGCCGATTCCGTAGAGGACGCACGTGCACAGCTTGCGGCACGGTTCGAACTTTCCGAGCCGCAGACACTCGCCATCGTGGAGATGAAACTCCGCAGCCTCGCCAAACTGGAGCAGGACAAGCTGCGCCAACAGTATGCCGACCTTGAGCGACTAATCGACCACCTAAACCTCATACTCAGCGACGAGCACGAGTGCCGCGAGCTTATCAAAAGCGAGCTGCTGGAGATACGCGACAAATACGGCGACGCGCGCAAGACCGACATCGACTACACCGCAGGCGACTTCAACGCCGAGGACTTCTATGCCGACGACGACATGATCATCACCATCTCCCACCTTGGCTACATCAAGCGCACGCCTCTGAGCGAGTTCCGCGCCCAGGCCCGCGGCGGAGTGGGATCACGCGGCTCCAACACACGCGACGAGGACTTCATCGAGCATATCTACCCTGCGTCGATGCACAACACCATGCTCTTCTTCACCGACCGCGGACTCGTCTACAAGATGAAGGTCTACGAGCTTCCCGAAGGCGCGAAGAACAGCAAGGGACGCGCCCTGCAGAACCTGCTTGACATCGAACCGGGCGACAAGGTGCGTGCCTACATCGCATGCAAGCAGCTCGACGACCCCGAATTCACAGGGTCGCACTTCCTCGTGTTCGCCACCCGCAAGGGAGTGGTCAAGAAAACGTCGCTCACAGAATACGCACGCGTCATGTCAAAGGGCAAGAAAGCCATCATCATACGCGAGGATGACAGCCTGATAGGCGTAGAGCTGACCGACAACGAATCGACCATACTGCTCGCCGCCAAGGAGGGCAAGGCCATACGCTTCGCGACATCCTCGCTACGCGCTATGGGACGAGTGTCGACCGGAGTAAGGGGCATGCGCGTGGAGGGCGACAACGAGGTGATCGGCATGATTACCATGGAGCCTGACAGCACCAACACTGTTATGGTCATTTCGGAGAACGGCTACGGCAAGCGTACAGCCCTCGACGCCTACACGGCCCACAACCGAGGCGGCAAGGGAATGAAAACCATCAACGTCACCGACAAGACAGGCCCGCTGGTAGGATTCCTGAGTGTGAACGATGACAACGACCTCATCATCATCAACCAGAGCGGCATAACCATCCGCATCCATGCAAGCGACATCCGCGTGGCCGGACGCGCTACCCAGGGCGTGCGCCTCATCAACCTCGAGAAGCGCAACGACACAATAGCATCCGTATGCTGCGTGGACTCCGATCCCGAGGAAGCGGTCGACAGCGACATCCTCGTCGACGAGGCCGATCAAGAGGAAGTGGAATTCTCAGCCGATACCGATGACCAGGACGATGACATCGAAATCGAAGATGTAGAGGAAACATCCTCCGACGAAAACACCGACGATTGATTCCACCCGAATCAATAACCATAAAGCGACGACGGTGTGCGGAATCAAATCCGCACACCGTCGCTGTTTTTAAATGTATTGTCAGATAATCTACATCAGCCGGATTATTTGAGCTGGCCGTTCTCGGCGGCCTGCACCATCTGGGGAGAAGCCGTGATGTAAATCTCCACGCGGCGGTTCTGTGCACGTCCGGCAGGAGTATCGTTTGAGGCTATGTAGTCAGCCATAGGGATACCCTTGGCGGATAGACGCGTAGGTGACACTCCGGAGTTTACCAGATATGACATCACCGCGTCGGCGCGCTGGTTGGAAAGCTTCTCGTTGACGGCATAAGAGCCGGTGTTGTCAGTGAAGCCGAGAATCTGCACGTCGGTGAGCGGGTTCTGCTTAAGCGACACGGCGAAGTTGCTAAGATCCTGCTGCGCTGAAGAGTTGAGCGTGTATTTGCCTGTCGGGAACAGGATGCCACCGTCGAAAGTAACCTTGATGGCCTGTAGACCGTTCTGGTCGGTGGTCTGCTCCACCTGCGCGTCGGGAAGAGTCTGTGCCAGCTGCTCCTGCTGCTTCTGCATCTTCTGCCCGATAAGCGCTCCTGCTCCCGCGCCTACGGCAGCACCGATGGCCGTGCCGATGGCAGCACCCTTGCCGCCGCCGATAAGCGCACCGATACCTGCGCCGAGCGCACCACCGCCACCACCGCCGATGAGGGCACCCTTGCCGGTGGTAGACATTGAGTTACATCCGGAGGATGCGAACAGCAGACCTGACAAAAGGACTGCACCAGTAATCTTTACAAGTTTCATATCTGCTCTTTTTAAGTTAATTCTGTTAATTCGACCGTAAAGTTGGCGATTTTTCCGCAAATGACTGTAATATTCACCGGAAAATCTGACGGCCGTACTTTATCGTTATCTAATATCAAAAACACCTTGCGGTAGGATTTGTTTACTTACTTTTCTGATACAGATAGCGCTTTATCGACCGCTTGGGAGTCTTTTCAAACTCCTGATAGCGCATCCTCACCTTGGCTATCTGCGAATAGGCGGGAAGTGACTTGTTGAGCTGGGCTATATTCTCATTCATCAGCTTCTCAAGCGCAGGCACGGCTACACCCTCCTTGGTGGCGAGGTCGAGGTCGGGATAGATGAGGGCCTCAAGCTTTCCATTGTCCTCCACCACGATCGACTCGCCCACGAGGGGAAGGTTGTTGATTTTCTGCTCGATTTCCTCGGGATATATATTCTGCCCCGACGGCCCGAGAATCATGTTCTTGTTGCGTCCCCTTATATAAAGGAATCCGTCGGAATCCATCGTGCAGAGGTCACCGGTATTCATCCAGCCGTCTTTCATCACGGCCGACGTGGCCTCGGGATTCTTGTAGTATCCTTTCATCACGTTCTGTCCGCGCACCCACAGCTCACCGGGCACATTCTCGGGATCGGGCGAGTCGATGCGTCCCTCCATACGGTCGACAATGCGGCCGCACGATCCCGGACGCTGCTCGTCCCATGGAGCATAGGCTACCAACGGGGCACATTCGGTCATTCCATAGCCCACGGTGAAAGGGAAGCGTATTTTGCGCAGGAAAGTCTCCACATCCTTGTTAAGCCCCGCACCGCCTATGATTATCTGCTGTAGGTTTCCCCCGAATGCATCCATCAGCCCTGATCGTATGCGTGCCTCCAGACGGTCGTCGACAAACGGCACCTTCATAAGCACCTTCATCAACGGCTTCTCAAGCAGGGGGAATACCTTGGTCTTTACGATCTTCTCGATAATGAGCGGCACGGTCACTATAAGCTTGGGCTTCACCGTGGCAAAAGCCTCAAGGATGACCCTCGGGGAAGGCACCCTGGTCAGGAAGTAGACATGAGCGCCTTTGGCAAGCGGCAACAGCAGCTCCACCATAAGCCCGTACATGTGGGCAAGCGGCAGCATGCACACGAGTCCGTCGCCGGGCTTGATGTATGGCATGCCGTCGACACAAAACTGCAGGTTGCTCCAAAGGTTTCCGTAGGTAATCATCACTCCCTTGGAGAATCCCATCGACCCCGACGTATAGTTGATTAGCGCGAGGTCATCCGGCTTATGCGATGGATAAACCACATCGTCGGGAGTGAAGCGTTCGGGATATTTCTTTCCGAAAAGCTCGTTGAGGCGCTTACGAGCATCGGTGAGCTTGTCGCTGCGCGAAAGTATCAATGAGAAGTCGCTGAGCCTGACCACTCCGACGAGGTCCTTCATCATGGCCGGGTCGAGATTTTCCCATATGCTGTCATCGGTGTACAGCAGACGGGCCTCGCAGTGGTTCACAAGATGATGGATATTGTCGGCCTTGAACTCGTGCAATATAGGCACGGCAATCGCGCCGTAGGTGACGGTAGCGATGAAAGCCACGGCCCATTGCGAAGAGTTGCGCCCGCACAGCGCCACCTTGTCGCCACGCTTTATGCCGGCATGCTCGTAGAGCAGATGGAGCTTCTCGACCTTGCGCGCGATGTCGCGGTACTGGAACGAGACCCCGTTGAAGTCGGTGAGGGCCAGGTCCTCCCAATAAGTGCGCACGGAGTGCTGGAGATATTCGCTAAATGTATTCATAATCTAAATTCACTTGCTGTCGATAAAAACATAACCACCGGAGCATCCATATTGTTGATGTCCCGCAGATTCAGCCCGCAAATTTAGTTAATTTTTTTCATCTCCCGTATCATTACGACAGTCCGACCTGTCAGACGGGTCGGACAAGTCGGACGGGTCTGACCGGTCTAATCTCCCATGACCGACCCGCACCATAAGATTTATCGGGTCAGAGATTTTGGTGCAGCCATTGATTCAGGATAGGACGAGGACTTCTGGCGGGAAAAAAGCTTTTTCCAGTTGACATGGAAAGTATAGCCTAATGTCACTTTAAGTCCGGCGGAATTTATATTAGAATTCGCGCGGCTGTAGACGGGGACTATATCCGTGCCGCCGCTCACCCCTATATAATATTGCCGGATATTGACCCCGACACCGATCTGCCATGCCGCCTGCCAGCGATTCCATACTTTGTTCTCATCCATACCTTTCGATGTGCCGCTTAACAGATTCATCGTATGGCTGAGATGCCCTCCCGGCACCTGCAGCCCGCGTGCGGTGGTCTGTACCTTATAACTCAGATTGCATTTTCCCACAATCCCGGCAAACACCGACATCGATACCTTTTCGCTAAGAGGCAGACGATACACGATGTTGAGCGGAACCTGTAGGTTCATGTTTACGAACTTCTCGCGAAGCGTAGTCTCTTTGGCAAGCGTCACCTCCTCAGAATTACCGGTAAGTGCGCCGAAACTTATCCCGGTCTCCAAAAACGTCACTTCACCCAACTGGAACCCATGCACATAATTGAATGCACCGCCAAACAGATGTATCGTCTCATCTGAAGAGGTGGCCGCATACTCCTTGTTCGGACTCAGAAAAGCACAGTCAAACGACGCAGCTACACGCTCATAATCCTCGGCCATACAAAATTGTGGGACAGCGGACAACATGAGCGCAGACAAAATAAACTTTTTCATACAATTGCAATCTATAAGAGGTTGTTCAATTCCACAAAGTTAACATAATTGCAAATAAAATCAAACAGATTGAATCAAAGAGTATAACCGAGTGAAAAATGTATGTTAACGGAATTGATGCGATAGCTGCTACTACCTGCCATGCATAATCATAGTTCGGCATATGCCGTTTTACAAAGAAAGGCGGATGGCGGGTGTCCTGTCCGGGACATTTGCCGGACAGGGCGGACACTTGTCCGCCCTGTCCTTACTGTCCATAATGTCCTTACTGTCCTTATTGTCCATAATCAGGACAATCAGTCGAAGCCCCTGTGAGATAAAAAAGCCCCCGGAGAGTACCTTGAGGGACAACTGCTCCGGGGGTCTATGAGTATGTATCATCGGGAGCACGGGCAAAGCGCCGCACATCCCGCTATGCATCGGTCGGATTAGAAAGTATAGCCGAGGGATACCTTGAGGTTTGTTGTGTTAACTTTAGGTTTATAACCGTCGCCGCTATAGCTATAGGCAGGAATGAAATCAGTACCAAACTGCACACCAAGATAATACTTCTGGTAATTGCAGCCTACACCAACATGCCAGCCCATCTGAAAACGATTCCAAGTAAGGTCATCTGCCTCGTCTTTTTCAACGTCATAGCATTTAGCCATGTCATCTTTACTCAATACACTGAACCAATCAGATTCAAGATCGTCCTTGCTATAACCGGCAGCTTCAAGAGCTGATTCGGGAATGTTGGTGTCAATTTTAGTCTTGAATTTTTCTGTGAGATGAAGTTTAAAGTTAAGCCCCACATAAGGAGCAATGGAGACTCCATCAGCCATGTCAAAACGATAGACGAAGTTAACGGGCACCTGAAGATTGATGTTCTGGAACTTACGCTGGGGCAATACATAGAAACCCTCGCTCTCAACCTTGTCACCCCAATCCTTGCTTCCGAAGTTGAAGTTAACGTTACCTCCGACTTCAAGGAACATAGGCAGACTTTCTGAAAGTCCGAATCCATGGATATAGTTGAGTCCGAAACCGTTAAGGCCAAAACCCTTGATACCATCCTCTTCACCCTTAAGATCCTTGTTGAATCCATAGTTAGTGTGGTCATAAGACACAGCTACGCGGTTGTAACCCTCTGCACTGGCAACAGATGCGCCGGCTACGAGAAGAGCGGCGACAAAAAGTACCTTTTTCATAATGTCGATAATTTGGTTAGTAAAACTTTATTTAGGTTATATTTTAATAATTTTCAGCAAAATTAACGCTGCAAATATACGATATATCCGACAATAAGCCCCTGTGCTTTAGTTAATATTTATTAAAATGCTTGATTATGCGACATCCTTTCTCATACAAAATATAGTAATCTGCTGAGTGACAACGTAGGGACGTACCCCCGGTACGTCCGGCGTTAAAGAGGTGGTTTGCGAAAGGAGGCGGACGTACCGGAGGTACGTCCCTACAATCAGCCGATAATCAGCCAAGACGACAGACAGCAGGAAACGTGGCGGAGGCTCAGCGCAGGCGGTTAAGGGCATCGAGCATGGATTGCAGCTCCGACCGGATCTCCTTCAACCGGGCCACGGCAGCCGAGCGGCGGCTTACCCCGGTGTGGTTGTGGCGCAACTGCTCCTGGGCGGCATCAAGGTGGAGGCCCTTGTCGCGCACAAGATAATAGACCATGCGTATCTTCTCAAGGTCGGAGGCCGTGTAGATGCGGCGTCCGGTCGACGTGCGCCGAGGCTTGATGATGGTGAACCGCGACTCCCAGTAGCGCAGCGTGGGCAGAGGGAGGCCAAGAAGTTCGGCGGCCTCACGTATGGTATAGTACTTCTTCTCGGTAGCGTCGGTCTTGGGTCGGATATCAGCCATGTTTCTGTGTGTGTGCGAAGTAAGTAAATAGTCCACAGGCATCAGTCCATCACGTGGCCCGCGTTCTCGGCCAGGCGTATCAGCTCGTTGTACTCCTCGGGAGTGATGTCCATGAAATAATAGTTGATTGGGTTCTGAGGAGTGTCCTTGTAGCGCACCTCATAATGCAGGTGCGGCCCGGTCGACTTGCCGGTGTTGCCCACGCCGCCCACCATGTCGCCACGCCCCACGGTGTCACCCACTTTCACATCAATCCGGCTCAGGTGGGCGTAGCGCGTCACATAGTCATACCCGTGGTCGATCTCCACCATGTTGCCGTAGCCGCTCTCCCATCCCGCCTTTGCCACACGCCCGCGCGCGGTGGCATAGACAGGTGTGCCGATGTCCGATGCGAAATCAAGCCCCTCGTGGAAGCGGCTCGTGCCATAGATAGGATCGCTGCGGTAGCCGTAGCCGGAAGCCATCCGCTTCATCGACTCCGTGCGCAGAGGCTGTATCGAAGGGATGTGGAGCAGACGCTCGCTGTTGGTAGAGGCCAGGCGGCGAAGCTCGTCGAACGACTGCGACTGCATGGCCAGCTGCTCCTCCACCATATCCATCTTGCGCGAAAGCAACCCTATCAGCTCGGCATCGGAAAGCGAACCGACCCGGGCATAACCCTCGGAGGCATCAAGCAACGCCTCATACTCCGACGGGAGCATGCGTGGCGCACCCATCATCACACGATAGAAATTATCATCGCGGGCGATGATATCCTCCATCACCTCCGCCGACGCGTCGAGCCTGCGCCCTATCAGGTCGAGTCGATCGCGCAGGTCGGCGTTCTGCTCCCGCAGAAGCTTCTCACGCGGTGTCTCCCACATATAATATATGCCTCCCACGATCAATGTACCCATCGCGGCAGCGAAAAGCACATGCCTCGCCCGTCCCCACAAGCGCTGGCCGCGTGTGGGATACACGCGTTCATAGCCGTCGGTGGCGGGATTATAGCGGTAATATACCTTCTTGCTCATTGCGTGGCCGGAAGTGGATTGGTGATAATCACGAAGTAATTTTGCAAAAATAACAATTATCAACTAATTTTGCACTCTATTTCAGCGAAATCTACCGCATAACTGAATAGCCACATCTGCACAACAACAAAACACCATCATATCAAGATGCTTACCGCCAAAGAGATACGCGAGTCCTACAAGGACTTTTTCCGCAGCAAGGGACACACCATTGTGCCCTCGGCCCCTATGGTCATCAAGGATGACCCGACATTGATGTTCACCAACGCGGGGATGAACCAGTTCAAGGACATCATCCTCGGCAACACGGCCCCCCGCCACACCCGCGTGGCCGACTCGCAGAAGTGCCTGCGCGTCAGCGGCAAGCACAACGACCTTGAGGAGGTCGGGATGGACACCTACCACCACACCATGTTCGAGATGCTCGGCAACTGGTCGTTCGGCGACTACTTCAAGAAAGAAGCCATCGACTGGGCATGGGAATACCTCGTCGACGTGCTCCACCTCGATCCCGCCAACCTATACGCCACCGTGTTTGAAGGCTCTCCCGAGGAGGGGTTGGGACGCGACGACGAAGCCGCATCCTTCTGGGAAAAGCATCTCCCCGCCGACCACATCATCAACGGCAACAAGCACGACAACTTCTGGGAGATGGGCGACACCGGCCCATGCGGTCCATGCTCGGAGATACACATCGACCTGCGTTCCGACGAGGAAAAGGCAGCCGTGCCGGGACGAGACCTTGTCAACCACGACCATCCGCAAGTGATCGAGATATGGAATCTCGTGTTTATGCAGTACAACCGCAAGGCCGACGGTTCTCTTGAACCCCTGCCTGCCAAAGTTATCGACACCGGCATGGGCTTCGAACGCCTCTGCATGGCACTACAGGGCAAGAAGAGCAACTACGACACCGATGTGTTCACACCCCTCATCGCCAAAATCGGGCAACTCTCCGGCAAGGAGTACGGAGCGGACCCCAAGGTCGACATAGCCATGCGGGTAATCGCCGACCATGTGCGCACCATAGCATTCTCCATCGCCGACTCGCAGCTCCCGGGCAATGCCAAGGCGGGCTACGTCATACGCCGCATCCTGCGCCGTGCCGTGCGCTACGCCTACACGTTCCTCGGCCAGAAGCAGGCGTTCATGTACCGTCTCGTAGACACCCTCATCGAAAGCATGGGTGAGGCCTACCCCGAACTGCCGGCGCAGCGCGAACTGATCATGCGCGTCATAAAGGAGGAGGAGGATGCATTCCTACGCACCCTTGAAAACGGCATACGCCTGCTCGACAATGCCATAGCACAGGCCCGTGCAAACGGCTCGACCGAGATTTCAGGCAAAGAGGCCTTCGTGCTCTACGACACTTATGGCTTCCCTCTCGACCTCACCGAACTTATCCTCAAGGAGAACGGTATGACCCTCGACCATGCAGGCTTCGACACCGAGATGGCCGCACAGAAAGCACGTGCCCGCAATGCCGCCGCCGTCGAGACCGGCGACTGGGTGGTAATCCGCGAGGGCGAGCAGGAATTCGTGGGCTACGACACCCTCCGCTGCCCCACCCACATACTGCGCTACCGCAAGGTGAAGCAGAAAGGAAAGGAATACTACCAGGTGGTACTGTCGGCCACACCGTTCTACGCCGAAATGGGCGGTCAGACAGGCGACCGAGGTGTGCTCTTCAACGGCAATGACGCCATAGATATCTACGACACAAAACGCGAGAACGGCATGGGCGTGCACCTCACAAAGACCCTCCCTGCCGACCCGACAGCCACATTCGAGGCCATGGTCGACGCCGAAGCCCGTCAGGCCACATCGTGCAACCACACCGCTACCCACCTGCTCCACGAGGCTCTGCGCGAGGTGCTCGGCACACATGTCGAGCAGCGAGGCTCCTTCGTGTCGCCCGAACTTCTGCGCTTCGACTTCTCCCACTTCCAGAAACTCACCCCCGAGGAGATCGAAAAGGTGGAGAAACTCGCCAACAAAGCCGTGCGCCGGGCCATACCGCGCGACGAGCACCGCTGCGTGCCCATCGACGAGGCCCGCAAGATGGGTGCGATGGCGCTCTTCGGCGAAAAGTATGGCGACGAGGTGCGCGTGATCCGCTACGGCTCGTCGGTCGAGCTGTGCGGCGGCACACATGTCGACAACACCGGCAACATAGGCATGATCAAGATCATCTCCGAAAGCAGCATAGCCGCAGGCATCCGACGTATAGAGGCCATCACCGGTGAGCGCGTAGAGGATGAAATCAACAATGTAAACGCCACCATGAAGGAGATTTCGGCGATGTTCAACAACGCCCCCAACCTTCTTCAGACTCTGCGTAAGTCCATCGACGAAAATGCCGAACTGCGCCGCCAGGCCGAGGAATACTTCAACGAGCGCGTCAACAACCTCGCCGACAAACTTCTCGCTTCTGCCCGCGAGACATCGGGCATAAAGGTCGTCGAGCTGGCAGGAGTGCGCCTCCCCGAGGTGGCCAAGGGTGTGGCATTCGCCGTGAGGGCCAAGTCGCCCGAACACACCGTGTTCATCGGCGCCACGGTCGATCCATCCGGCAAGCCGCTCCTCACCCTGATGATCTCCGAAGATCTCGTCAAGGAGGGCTTCAACGCCTCGACCACCGTGCGCGAGGCCGCCAAACTGATACAGGGCGGAGGCGGCGGACAGCCTGCGTTCGCCCAGGCAGGCGGCAAGAACAAGGATGGCATCACAGCCGCCTACGAAAAAATAAAGCAGACACTCGGTCTCTGAGTGTCCTGTCCGGGACATTTGCAGGACACTCCGGACACTGTCCCGACTGTCCGCGTACTGTCCCGGACAGGACAACTGTCCCGATTGTCCGGGACGGTTCGCGGACAGGACAGTAGCATCCCCCACCATCTCGATATGAAACAATGGCGCATAATCCCCGTCGCGCTTCTGGCGGCGGCATCCGCGTTGGCCTCCGGATGGCAACCCGACAAACTGTTTCCGGGCTATGAGGCCCGTACCGTCGACCAGGGCACAGACTACGACGGGCATGTGCGCTCCACCATCGTGCGCCGCTTGGCCGATTGCCCCGGTTCACGCAAGGGGGTGCTCTACATCCACGGCTACAACGACTACTTCCTACAGCCCGAGATGGGACGCCGGTTCGCCGACTCATGCTACAGTTTCTACGCTGTCGACCTGCGCCGCTATGGCCGGTCGCTGCGCCCCGGCGATCCGCGCTTCGACATACGCGACATGCACGAGTACTTCCCCGACATCGACTCCGCCGTCGCCGACATGAAGCGCCACGGCATCGATTCAATCGTGCTCATGGGACACTCCACCGGAGGCCTCACCACCTCGCTCTACATGTCCGAACACCCCGACACGGCCATACGCGCCCTCGTGCTCAACAGTCCGTTCCTCGACTGGAACCAGAGCGCCGTGCAGGAACGCCTGCTCATCCCTGCCGTGCAGTGCGTAGGAGGATGGTGGCCAAGGCTCACGGTCATGCCCGGTACCAAGTCGGACTATGTACCTACAGGAAGCACGCGCCTCGACCATGGCACATGGTACATCGACAACGACTGGAAACCCGAGGAATGGCCGCGCATCAACGCCGGATGGATTCGTGCAATCGACCGCGCCCAGGACGAACTCCGCCAAAACCCCGGAGCGATAAAAGTGCCGGTGCTGCTCATGCACAGCGACCACACCTTCCGGAAGGGCGACCGCCCCACCCTGCGCGACAGCTCCGACACCGTGCTCGATGTGGCCGACATCTCCCGCTACGGTCGCCCGCTCGGCACATCCGTCACCGAGGCCACCGTGAAAGGCGGCACACACGACCTCGTCCGTTCAGCCCCCGGCATCCGCGAAGCCGCCTACCGCACCATCTTCTCTTGGCTCGACAGCAAAATGCCCGACAAAGGCCGGCAAAAACCCTGAAGCCCCCTAACCTCCCTACTCTCCTTAATCTCCATAACCTCCCTATTCTTCTTATTCTCCCTACTCTCCCTAATCCCGACCCAATCAATAATTGATAAAAGATGAAAAAACTATCGCTCACACTGCTTGTTGCAACAGCATCCGCGCTGTCATTCACCTCATGTTTCGGCGACAGCGATGACGACAACAAAATCTTCACCATCGACCCGCCTTTCGTAGTAGTCCCCGGAGATGCCGTGATTCTCTCGGCCAACGAGACAGCAAATTGCTACATAGTGAAGCCAGGCTCATTGGTGGCCTTCTCCACAGCATTAAAAGGCAACTCCACCACCGAGACCACAGGCGACGTAGCCGCATGCCGGCTGCTCTGGAGCGACACCCCGAAACTGATCGAGACCGTCTATTATGTGCCTGGTGAAAAGATGGCCGTCGTAGATGCAGGAGATGGTATTGAGGGCAACGCCGTTATAGCCGCCACCGACCCCAAAGGCACCATACTTTGGAGCTGGCACCTGTGGATTACCGACTACGACCCCGACGCCTCTGCCTATACCACACAACCCAACGCCTCCGGCACCACATGGACATTCATGGACCGCAACCTCGGGGCATTGAGCGCCAAGCCTTCCGATAAGTTCCGCACCCACGGCATGCTATACCAGTGGGGACGCAAGGATCCTTTCCCCGCGCCATCCGACTCCACCAAGATGGAAGAGGACTCATACGAATACCTCCCTGGGCGCGACGGAGAGACAGTGTTATACGATATCGAAGGCAACACCCTACCGGCCATACGCACGCTGACGAAGTACCACGGAACTATAGCAAAGTCAGTGACCAATCCCATGACATTCTATGCGATGACCTACCGCAACACCGGCGAGACCGACGAGCAAGGAAACGAGATAGTGGTCAACGACCCCCTCACCGGCGATTGGACCGACCAGAGCGATGACGACCTCTGGGGTGGAGAATCAGGGAAAAAGACCATCTACGACCCGTGTCCTCCGGGATGGAAAGTACCCGTAAGCGATACCGACGGTAACACCCCATATGACTGGATGAAATTCGCCTCAATGACATGGAGCGACGAAAATCTCGGCGCCATACAGGACGGACAATGGTTTCCCGCCTGCGGCACACGTGTCTATGCCTCGGGTGGATGCGACCTCGGCCATGACAACCCCTACGGTGCCATGTGGTTCGGCACAAAGGGTAAAGCGTCCTCCGACCTCGCCACCTACCCCACCCTTTACGGCCAGTACATGTTCATCATCAACGGCAAACGTACCTTCAAGGTCAACAAGGACAAGCGCTCCCAGGCAATGTCGCTCCGCGCTGTCCGCGACACAAAGCAGTAACCACAGTAACAACAATAACAACGGTAGCAACAGTAACCACAAAGCCAACACCGCGTTTCATTATTAACGCCTACAAGGAGATCAGGGAAATATTGACCTTGATCTCCTATTTGTTTAATCTCATGTTTGTAGTCCCTAATCTCCATATTCTCCCTAACATCTTATTCTCCCTATTCTCTCTAATCTCCCTACTCTCCTTAACCTCCTTATTCTCCCTAATCCCCATCAATCACTCCACCTGCTGCCAATCCACCGATAGCGGATATGCTATACACCTCCCCTTACCACAATTTTTCCATCATGGTAGGCGATATGTTATTATTTTACATTGCAAATGTATACAACCTTTCCAATACACCCCCTCTAAAAACCAATCTTTAACATTATTTTAACTCATATCGCATTTTCGCCCCTATTCATCCAATATCATCGCCTCCCCGTCAGCGTTCCGTAGGGATGCACCCCCGGTGCATCCGCTGCACAGCCGCCTCCATCCCTGAGGATTCTCAATGGAATCCCGACGTACTGTCCTGTCCGCGTACTGTCCCGGACAATCCGGACAGTGTCCGCGTTGTCCTGCAACTGTCCCGGACAGGACAGCCGGGACAACCGGCTGCAACAAAACAAGCCCGCCAGACCCGTCCGACCCACAAGCCCGGCAATCCCAGCAATCCCCACAAAAAACGGAGGTGTGCCGAAAAAATCCGGCACACCTCCCAGTCTCATTCATTTCTTCCGCCTATATTCCGGCTTCAGCCGATCAGCGGGCCGATACCTTGCTTACCTTGTCGCCGCGCTTCTCAACATAGATTCCGGATGCCGGACGGGAGGGAAGCCTTACACCCTGTAGATTGTAATACTCGGCAGGTATCCCGGCGGCAGCGCCATCGTCTGACGGCGATATAATACCGGAAAGTCCGCCTGCAGGTATCTTCACACGGAAATGCTCACCGGTAGAGGTCCAACCGCCGTCGAAATAATCACGCTCGCCATACCAAAGTCCCCAGTTGCGGAATTCAATAGTGCCATCGACAAGCGTGCCGAACTCTGCCCCGGCATCTTTTATCTCATCCAAAGTCCAGCCGCTGTCAAGCAGATTGGCCACTGTCGAGGTCACGCGTCCCTCCCCAAAGCCGAAATCTGTACCTATTGGCGAATTCTCGATGTAGACATGGGCCGGATCTTCGGCATGGATGTATATGTAATGGGCATGCCCCGCATGGGTCACGGCCGTATTCCATGGATGTGAAGCATAGGGATTGACCAGACGGAAGAAACCCGCTATCGACTTATGCTTCTGAATCTCCACGTTAAGTTCAAGTTCAGGTATATCCTCGTAGTATCCGGCCACGAACGACTCGTTGTACCATGTCATGCCGAGCGATTCCCATTGTCCCTCCTCATCATCAGAGCCGTAGACATAGGCCGTCTTTTTATCGCGCGGAGCACCGGAGGCATCAAGGGTGGCCACCACAAGCGTATGCACCCCGCGTGATGCGGGAGCAGCCACGATCTCGCCTCCGGCAGCCGTCAAGCCATCCGAAGCAACCTGGGACACATACTCGTCGGTGACTTCCACAAGTCCTTTCTTGAGCAGGTACTTCACGGAAGCTACATCGCCGCCTGCCTTATACAACACAGGCACATGATTGTCCGACCCGCACCATCCATAGGAGAGATAAAGCGAATAATCATCCTTGACTTCTCCGGAGCCCGGGAGAATTATCTTGAACAACCCGTTTGTAGCGGCATTGATCCACTGCTGATCCCCACTCATTATATCGACAGTGGCTATCGACCGGTCGGGGAAGCTGATAACTCCGTCGGCGAGCGTACCGTACTTATAAGCGGTCGAGGTATCCCATCCTGACTCGGCGCACATCTGCGAGAAAGAATAAATCTCATATTCAGGATAAGGCTCGAAATCCTCTATCCATACCTTGTCGGGATTCTCGGCGTGCACCACCATGTAGGTGGCGTCGGCTCCGCCGAGATATTCGGCGATAGGTGAATACTGATGATAGGGGATGAAGCGGTAAAGCCCGCTCACGGCGGTGCTCTCCTCGATGTCGACAGCCCAATGCTGCCCCGGCTCTATGGTAGGGTCGAGGGCCGTCATAAGATCCTCGTAATACACACCGCTGCCTATCGATTTCCATTCCTGGGCCGAAACCATAGCGCAGCATCCGATAGAGACAGCAACAAAGCCAAGTAGTCTTTTATTCATATTCCATGTGTTTATGTGATAAATCATTTCAATTGGCAAAGATACAGAATACTTTTTTAACACGTGCGATCGGATGCAGGTTTTCGGGAAATAATGCGTAACTTTGCACCTTGAAATTCAAATAAAGCACTACCATCATACGATATGATAGCTGTAAACAACCTCGGCCAACAGTTTGGCAAGCGTGTCCTGTTCCAGGACGTCAACCTAAAGTTCACACCCGGCAACTGCTACGGCATAATCGGCGCAAACGGCGCAGGCAAGTCAACGCTCATGCGCATACTCAGCGACCAGCTCACACCCACACACGGCAACGTCACCCAGGGTCCCGGCGAGCGCATGTCGGTGCTTGAGCAGGACCACTTCAAGTTCGACGATTTCACGGTGATGGACACCGTCCTCCAGGGACACACCGTGTTATGGGACATCATAAAGGAGAAGGATGCAATCTACGCCAAAGCCGATTTCTCCGATGCCGACGGAGTGCGTGCGGCAGAGCTTGAGGAGAAGTTCGCCGAACTCGAAGGCTGGAACGCGGAAAGCGACGCGGCGGCCCTCCTGAGCGGACTCGGCATAAAGGAGGACAAGCACTACATGCTCATGAAGGACCTCAGCGGCAACGAGAAAGTGCGCGTGCTCCTCGCAAAGGCCCTTTTCGGCAACCCCGACAACCTGCTCCTCGACGAGCCTACCAACGACCTCGACCTCGACACCGTGGCCTGGCTTGAGGACTACCTGTCGAAGTTCGAGAACACGGTGCTCGTCGTATCCCACGACCGCCACTTCCTCGACTCGGTGTGCACCCACACCCTCGACATCGACTACAACAAGGTGACCCTCTTCGCCGGGAACTACAGCTTCTGGTACGAGTCGTCGCAGCTCGCCCTGCGCCAGCAGCAGCAGCAGAACAAGAAAGCCGAGGAGAAGCGCAAGGAACTTCTCGAATTCATCCAGCGCTTCTCGGCCAACGTGGCAAAGTCCAAACAGACAACCTCGCGCAAGAAGATGCTCGAAAAGCTCAACGTGGAAGAGATACAGCCATCGTCGCGCCGCTACCCGGGAATCATCTTCACCCCCTCCCGCGAACCGGGCAACAAGATTCTTGAAGTGCACGGTCTGACAGCATCGGTCGATGGCGAGCTGCTGTTCAAGGATGTCAACTTCCAGATCGAGAAAGATGACAAGGTGGTGTTCCTCAGCCGCGACCCGCGTGCCATGACCGCCCTGTTCGAGATAATCAATGGCAAGCGCGAAGCCGACGCCGGCACATTCGACTGGGGACAGACCATCACCACCGCCTACCTCCCCTTGGACAACTCGGCATTCTTCAACACCGACCTCAACCTCGTCGACTGGCTTTGCCAGTGGAGCAACGACTCCAGCGAAATCTACCTCAAGGGCTTCCTCGGCAAGATGCTCTTCTCCGGCGAGGAAGTGCTCAAGAAGGCATCCGTCCTCTCCGGAGGCGAGAAGATGCGATGCATGATAGCGCGCATGATGATGACCGACGCCAACACCCTCGTGCTCGACTCGCCGACAAACCATCTCGACCTCGAATCGATACAGGCGTTCAACAACACCCTGCGGGCATTCAAAGGCAACATCCTTTTCGCATCGCACGACCACGAATTCATACAGACCGTCGCCAACCGTATCATCGAGCTTACTCCCGGCGGCATCATCGACAAGATGATGGACTACGACGACTACATCACCGACGAGCGCGTGGCCGCAGCCAGAGAGCGTCTATATGCCGCCCGGTAATCACTCGCGCAATACCCGTCATATCATTAAGAAACCACATACAAACATGGTAAAACATATAGTAACATTCAAGCTCTCAGGCACTCCCGATGAACGCCGCGAGGTAGCCGAGAAGTTCAAGGAAGCCCTGCTGGCCCTCCCCGCCTGCATCGACGTGCTCCAAAGCATGGAAGTCGGCATCAACGAAAACCCCGCCGAACAGTGGGACGTCGTGCTCACAGCCGTGGTTCCCACCATGGCAGACGTCGATACCTATGCGAAGCATCCCGCCCACGTGGCCGCAGCCTCACTCCTTGCCGCCCACAAAGAGGCCCGCGCCTGCGTCGACTACGAATTTTAGGCAACCCCACAAGCCGGGCAGATCCGCCCAAGTCAGAAATGTCCGACCTGCCCTGCCCGACCCGTATGACCTGTCTGACCTGTCCGACTCCAAAATAAAAATACCAGGAGCCAAAATATGTCCCCTCGGCAAAACCGAATAAAATTTGGTTTTGCCGTTGACTTTTATCCATATCTTTGGCTATCGCCTTAGATACTCACGCTCGGCAAAACCAAATAAATTTGCTTCTGCGCTCGACTTATCCGTATCTTTGGCTTCATAATTGTTATAGCTACATGACATCAGAATTCCGCACAATAGTCCAACCCCTGAAGGACTGCCAGGGATTGGTCACCCACGAAAAGCCGGTAATGCTGCTCGGCTCATGTTTTACCGACAACATAGGCGCATGCCTGTTGCGGGGCGGTTTCCGGGCAAGCGTGAATCCATGCGGCACGCTATACAACCCGGCAAGCATAGCATCCTCGCTTCTTGACATACTCTATGAGCGTCCCTATACCCGCGACGACCTATTTCAACATGAGGGATTGTGGCACAGCTGGAATCACCATTCCAGGTTTTCCGGCACCGATCCAGACGCGGTAGTCGAACACATAAACCAGGCACAGGCAGAAGCATCGTCAATACTGGCTCAAGCCTCGACACTTTTCGTGACCTTCGGCACATCCTGGATATTCCGCCTCACCGAAGAGGGGCGCGTAGTCGCAAACTGCCATAAGAAACCCGCCTCACTTTTCCAGCGTGAAATGCTGAATGTACAGAAAGTCTACGGGCTCTGGAAAAAAATGCTGCGCGAACTACAAGCACGCTATCCCGAATTGAAAACCGTGTTCACCGTAAGCCCCATACGTCATCTTGCCGACGGAGCGCATGGCAACCAGGTGAGCAAATCCACATTGCTCCTTGCCATCGACCAGCTGACTGCGGAATTCAAGGACACGTCGCTCTATTTCCCGGCATATGAGATAATGATGGACGATCTTCGCGACTACCGCTTCTATGCCGCCGACATGCTCCATCCGTCACCGGTAGCCGTAGGTTACATATACGATATATTCTGCCAGTCGTTCATGACATCCGACACGGTGATGAAAGCGTTGCGCTCCGAACGTCAGGCTCGCCGTGAAGCCCATCGCCCCCTTCATGACACTTCAGAGAATAAATAAGAGGTTGTTTAACAAGAAACGGCAAACCGGGTGCCTGTCAACGGTGTTTTAGAGAAAACACCGTTTGCCGATGAATACCAAAGATTGCGTAAAGAAAATATGGGCTGAATGCTTTGACGATACTCCCCAATGGATCGAGATGTTTTTCTCCGAGGCCTATCGCGACGAAGATGCAGTGACTCTGTCGCATGAAGGACAGATCGTAAGCGCCCTTATGCTTCAGCAATATGCCATGGATTTCCATGGATCCATCATCCCGACCGGCTATATCTGCGGAGCCGCCACTCTTCCACAATACCGGAAGAAAGGTTATATGACCGGACTCCTTGGCGACACGCTCCATCAAAGCCATAAACGCGGCGACGTAATATGCGCCCTTATTCCGGCCGACGAAGCATTGTTCCGGTTTTACCAAAATTCAGGCTTCTCCCCGGCCTTCTATATCAATCTTGAGCGTTATTCCTCCGCCCATGTTTTCTATCCGGCGAAAGAGTATATACAAAGAGCGGACATCGACACCGACGAAGCCTACACCCTTTTCAATAATCTGATGATGGAACGCCCATGCTGCATACAGCACGACCGCACACAGTGGCATCAGATAATCGCGGACAACTCTGTCGACGGCGGTATTCCGATTTTCCTTGCAGATGCCTATGGCAATGGATGTGCTATCGCCTTTACGGTTCCCACTGATGAGGATAGCGTACGTGTGACAGACCTGCTTGCCCGTGATGCAGACGCTCGCCTCGGGACGCTCGCCGCCGTAAGGGAAATCTATGGGAACATCCCTATTGAGGTCTACGGTTATTTCGACGCACCCGCCGGGATAGACTCACCGCGCGGAAGCTTGCGTATCATTGATGCCTATCGCCTGCTACGGCTGCTCGCCGAACCATATCCCGGCCTCAAAGCCGCGATAAAGGTGCATGACAGCGTCATCACACCCAACAACCATACCTATATTATAGAAAGAGGCTCTGTGCTGATCAACGATGGCTTCAGAGGCACTTTGGACTATGACATCGACATAGAAGTGCTCGCCTCGATAGTATTCGGCAATGACGTGACGGCTCGCCTGCTCGGATTCCCCGCGACTCGCCCTTTCATATCGTTGATGCTCGACTAAACTGCAGCTATCGGATACGGTCGTAGCTTTTAAGCAAGCGCTCGTCGGCACACATACGTGCACGAGCCCAGATGAAAAACACGACGGCAGCTACAGGCAACCCTATCGTCCAGCGCCAAGCCACCGAATCGTTGTCGGACACCTGGTCAAGCGACAGCACGGCAGCCACAGTAAGAGCCAGCGACAAGAGCGACATTAAAGCTACGACCATAGCCACACGCTTCTGTGCGCGCAGATTATTGTAGAGGAAAATATCGATAAAAGCCACAATAGCGGTGACACAGTTAAGCACAAACAGCGGTATGCAATCAATCGAATGCCAACACACAAATCCGTCGCTCACGCCGATACATGCAGTACCGAGAAATGCAAAAAGTCCCATGGCCAAAACTCCCAGGAAAAGGAGCACGCTCTGCCAACGTTGTATTACCATATCAATTAACAGTCTCGTTAAGAAAATTATTATCAGAACAAAATTAATCAACTTCCGACGAATATGCAACATTATGCTCGGAAGCAATAAGCATTTTGCAATCCAAACGTCCCCGACAAGCGTAGTCCCGGCTATTTCATGTCCTAAAACATAAAAAATTAATGCCTGTTCCATAGCTAAATGTCAGAATTAAATGTTATTTTTGTGTGTCGCATAACGACACGAGACTCTAAATAACCCAGCATTCAAGTTTTTCAATCAAAACAATTTTTGATATGGACATCAACAATATCATCAGTTCCCTCGAGGCCAAGCACCCGGGTGAGAAAGAGTATCTCCAGGCAGTCCGCGAAGTGCTTCTCAGCGTTGCCGACGTCTACAACCAGCATCCTGAATTCGAAAAAGCCAAAATAATAGAGCGCATGGTCGAACCTGACCGCATAGTCACTTTCCGTGTCACATGGATTGACGACAAAGGAGAAGTTCAGACCAACATCGGATACCGCGTACAGTTCAACAACGCCATTGGCCCGTACAAGGGAGGAATACGTTTCCATGCATCAGTCACGCTTTCCATCCTTAAATTCCTCGGCTTCGAGCAGACATTCAAGAACGCTCTCACCACGCTTCCGATGGGAGGTGCGAAGGGCGGTTCCGACTTCTCGCCACGAGGCAAAAGCGACCGCGAGATCATGCGTTTCTGCCAGGCCTTCATGCTCGGTCTCTGGAAAAACGTGGGTCCCGACCGCGACGTCCCCGCAGGCGATATCGGCGTAGGCGGCCGTGAGGTCGGATACATGTACGGCATGTACAAGAAACTTGTCGAGGAGCACAACGGCACATTCACCGGCAAGGGTCTCGACTTCGGCGGATCACGCATACGCCCGGAAGCCACCGGCTTCGGCGCCATCTATTTCGTCAACAACATGCTTGCCCTCCGCAATCAGACTATCAAAGGAAAGACAGTCGCCATCTCCGGATTCGGCAATGTGGCATGGGGAGCAGCCTTGAAGGCAAGTGAGCTTGGAGCCAAAGTAGTCACCATTTCAGGACCGGACGGCTATGTCTACGATCCGGAGGGCATTTCAGGAGACAAGATCCAGTACATGCTTGAACTCCGCGCCTCCGGCAACGACATTGTAGAGCCATACGTAGAGAAATTCCCGGAAGCCAAATTCTTCCCCGGACGCAAACCTTGGGAGCAGAAAGTCGACATCGCCCTACCCTGCGCCACACAGAACGAACTTGACGGCGACGACGCGCGCATGCTCGTTGACAACGGCGTGGAAATGGTGGCCGAGGTCAGCAACATGGGATGTACCCCCGAAGCCATCGACCATTTCATCGAGACGCATACCATCTATGCGCCCGGCAAGGCTGTCAACGCCGGAGGTGTAGCCACATCCGGTCTTGAAATGAGCCAGAATGCCATGCACCTCCAATGGAGTGCCGCAGAAGTCGACGAAAAGCTACACTACATCATGGACAACATCCACGAGCAGTGCGTCAAGTATGGCACACAACCCGATGGCTATATCAACTACATGAAGGGAGCCAACATAGCCGGATTCATGAAGGTAGCCCACGCAATGATGGGACAAGGCATAATATAACAAAGCCTCTACCGATACACATCGGAACCGGCCACTGACAACAAGAAGGGCGGTATGTCAAAATTCGACATACCGCCCTTTTTATGTCCGGACGGAAAGGTGCTGTCATTCATGACCTCGTTACCCCCATCAGGATTCAATCGAGGAAAGCTGAATATATTGAATCGATACGTGCCTCCACCTCGCGATTCATGTTGAAACGGAGCGGATCTGTCTCAAGAGGCGGTGGAGCCGGTTGCGAAGGTTTGATATCCGGTTGTGGCACCGCTGCCGGAGCAGGGGTATTTCTTTTTTTCCGGTGCTTATCGGAAGAGCGAGCCACATGCCCCGACGAATGATAATTGCTGGCATAGTATCTTTCGCCTATATTGCTTATTATCACACCCTTGCTTCCGGAGGCATGCACAATCTTGCCATCGCCCACATACAACCCCACGTGCGAAACTCGGTTTTTATCCCTGCCGGTACTGAAAAACACAAGATCACCTATCATAAGAGCGCCTTTAGCAATTGACTCACAATATTGTTGCTGCTCACGTGATGAACGAGGTATTTTTATGCCGAGAGCCTTTCGGTACACTTCCATCGTCAGCCCCGAACAGTCAGTGCCGTTATAATCCTGTCCTCCGTAGCGGTACGGAGTACCGAGCCATGTAAGGGCTTCATCGACAAGTTTCTTTTGCTCTCCATGCATATCGTGGGTGTCGGGACGGCTGCGGTCAAAACCGCCCACGGTGGAAGTAGCGGCATGGCCGGAGGCACGCACACCCTTGCGCGACGAACGGCATCCCGCAAGCGATAGCAATACGAAAGCCATACATATATATATAAGTGAGCGGACAGATTTCATATCGGCAAGCATCAGTATGATCGGCTATGAACTATTCAATACAAAAATAAGTATTCCGCCACATTCACATGCCGTAACTTTCCCTAAAAAATGCAAATGACGGCTGGTTTTGTAAATTCTTGCTAATTTTGCAGCAGATTATGACATACCCTGATACTTTCGAAAACAAGATAGGATTCACTACCCTACGCGAATGGGTCGACGAACGATGCACATCACCGCTCGGCCGTCGCCATGTCTCCGACATGGAATTCCGTACCGATTATGACACAGTTCTGTCGCAACTGAGTTCCACAGCCGAAATGCTTGACATATTGCAAGGCGACGAGGACTTCCCATTGGGTGAGGTTCATGACGTGAGCGGAGTCATGAACCATGCCCGCGTTCCGGGAACTTTCATCACAGCCCCCGACCTGCTCGATGTGCGGGCCTCACTTGCCGTAATGTCCGAACTCTCTGATTTTTTCATGCATCATCGCCATGAGGATGGAAGCTCCGACTACCCATATCTTGACGAAACAGGAATAAAACTCGCATCGTTTCCAGCAACAGTAAAGGCCATCGACCGTATCATCGACCGCTTCGGCAACGTACGCGACAACGCTTCTCCCGAACTGCGCGAAATACGCAGCCAGCTCGCTTCCACCTCCGGCGCAATAGCGTCGATGATGCGGCGGGTGATGGCCCGCGCCGTCGAATCGGGATATATCGAAAGTGACGTGACACCATCGATGCGCGACGGGCGTCTTGTAATCCCGGTGTCCCCAATGCACAAACGCCGCATATCCGGCATAGTCCACGACGAGTCGGCATCCGGCAAGACCGTATATATCGAACCTGCGGAAATCGTCGAGGCGAACAACCGTGTGCGTGAACTCCAGATGGAGGAACGTCGGGAGATAGCCCGCATACTTACAGTTCTCACCGATGAGATTCGTCCCGAAATACCACAGATAATCGAATCGCTTGACATAGTAGGCCAACTCGACTTCATCAGAGCCAAAGCACTGCTTTCACGCGACATCGACGCACATATGCCTTCGCTTTCGAGACAACCGGAAATGGAATGGTACCATGCCTCACATCCCGTCCTTCTTATGTCTTTACGACGCCAAGGTAAAGAGATCGTACCGCTTGACATAACGCTAACCCCCCAACAACGCATACTTATAATTTCCGGTCCTAATGCGGGAGGCAAGTCGGTGTGCCTAAAGACTGTAGGCATCGTCCAATACATGATGCAATGCGGACTGCTCCCGCCGGTCTATGAGAATTCCCACATGGGGATATTTTCCGACATATTCATAGATATAGGCGATGACCAGTCGCTGGAGGACGACCTTTCGACCTATAGCTCCCACCTCCGGAACATGAAGTACTTCCTTCAGCATGGAGGAGCGGCCACCCTGGTGCTTATCGACGAATTCGGTGGAGGCACGGAGCCGCAGATCGGCGGCGCCATAGCCCAGGCCGTACTGCGCCAGTTCAACGACCGCCACATGTGGGGAGTGATCACCACCCATTACCAGAACCTGAAGCATTTCGCAGAGGACACGGAAGGACTTGTCAACGGATCGATGCTCTACGACCGCCATCTCATGCAGCCTATGTTCAAGCTGTCGATAGGAAACCCTGGGAGTTCGTTCGCAGTGGAGATAGCACGCAAGATCGGACTTCCCGAAGCAATCATAGCCGACGCGGAGGCAATCGTGGGGAGCGACTATATTAATCTCGACAAATATCTCCTCGACATAGCCCGCGACAAGCGTTACTGGGAAAACAAGCGTCTGTCCATACGCCAGAAAGAAAAGAAGATCGAGAGCCGTCTTGCCCAATACGAGGAGGATGCCGAGCAGTTGCGCGAAAAACGGCGTGAAATCCTTGCGGAAGCCAAAGAAGAAGCACGCAAGATACTCGACGGCAGCAACGCCGCGATCGAAAGGACCATCCATGAGATACGCCGCACACAAGCCGAGAAAGCGAGCACGCTCGAAGCGCGGCGCAGGCTTCAGGAAGAAAAAGAAAGTATTCTCAATGCCGGCGCGCAAGAGAACAACATACTCAGGAAGGCTCCGAAACGACGCAAAGATGCGAACAGACCGAAAGCACCGTCAGACAATGAACCCGTCAAAGTCGACGACAATGTAAGACTTGATGGCCAAGGCACGGTAGGAAAAGTGCTCGCCATAAACGGCAGGAAAGCCACTGTGGCATTCGGCATGCTACAGACCGAAGTTCCGGTCGACAGACTTAAACGTACAATCGCACGCCCTGATTCGGGAGCAAGATCCGGCGCATCATTGGTCGGAGCGGTGTCCGACTCACAGCGTCAGCGCCAACTCGAGTTCAAGCAGGAGATCGACGTCAGAGGAATGCGCGTCGATGAGGCAGTGCAGGCTGTGACATATTATATCGACGATGCCATCCGGTTCAACGCCGAACGTGTACGAATACTCCACGGCACAGGCACCGGGGCTTTGCGGCAATATATACGTCATTACCTCGACACCATACCGGGCATAAGCAGCTACCACGACGAGCATGTGCAATTCGGAGGTGCCGGAATCACCGTGGTCGAATTTCGCTGAACTGTGACAGCCGCAGCATAGAGTCTGCCGCATAAAACATCGGCGGAGAATGGCCATACAAGACCCGTTCTCCGCCATTTAATTCATAAAAAATTCATTCGACAACTATCTTCCGGGCGGATGACGAAGTCCGTACTATATATATGCCTGGGCGGGTGACTGATACTCTTCCTACACCTGAAGCACAGAGCCTGCCGTCGATGGTATAAATGTCAATCCTGCCATGTGCTGTAACATGACCATTCTCGACTTTGACCATGTAGTGAGCAGAGTCATGGATATTATAAATTGCTGAGGTGCTTCCACGCATTGTATAGCGGAAATTGTTTTCAATCAAGGCATCGACAAGACGCCGTCCGTTCACTTCTCGGACACCGGATTTATCGATACCGGCAAAATCCATATAGACCACACCCGTCGGACCGGCATGGATTGGACCTGAGAGATAATCGACAACAGAGATATTTGTCGACTGGGCATTGACACGATATGCGTCGGAATTTGCAAATGTCGCCGAATATCCGGAAGTGCTGTTTATCACCCATATGTCGGATGTGATTGTGTTGATTGTTATTGAAAAATCAAGCAACGTAGAAATCGAAGCAAGCTTTGTATCAATCGCATCTTTGGTCTGATAGAAATCCTGCATATAGAGACGTGCCTGCTTGCGCGAGCTCGTGCCTTGGATGCGCCCGTTTTTCTGATCTTCGAAAGCCGCACTGTGCGACCATCCAGTAATGTATCCCCCGATAGGTTTCGAGGCATAGCTGTCGCGTGACAAAAGCAGGATTTTGCCCCTCATGTCGCCGAGAGTCAAACGGTTTTCAAAATCGACAAAGCGTCCGGAATATTTCTCTTTGCCGAGCACATCATTCATCAATCCGGCCCATTGTCCCTTTTCCTCATTGCTCTCATGGTCATCCTCGTGGCGCATCGTCACAACCACAAATTCGGTAGGATACGCATCGAGCCTGTCACATAATATGGAAAGAGCCTCGTCAAATGTAAGTTTGGTCTCGACAATTCCATGATATATCTTCAACACACCGTCGGAAACCGAGGGACGAAGATCGAATGCACGCACACCGGCGTCAAACTGAGCGGCCAGGTCAAGATCTTGGGTACGGGCGAAGCTGTCCAAAAAATCAGATACAGCACCATTACCGGTAGCCGAATCGTGCGTACCGGGGATTGAGAGCTGATGAAGATATACACTATCGCTGATACGCGACATCCACGCGCGGGGATTGTTTACGTCCGACGCATCATGCGCTGACGCATCCATACCACAAAGGATACAAGCGGCGACAAACGCCGATTTCAAATTTTTCATAACATCTATATGCCGGCTCGACCGACGGGCCGGTTACTTTACTTGACTTTTATAACTGTTTTTGACCCACAGGAACGGATATCAACATTTACCGTCGTACATCCCGAAGCCGGGTCGAATGTAAAATTGTCAGTACGCTTCCCGTTAACCCTCACACTTTCCGGAGCCGTGGTATTATAGAAATTCACGGTATAGGCACGCTGCCGAGGAATACCGTCGGCATCACCTTTCCGGGGATTTATGGTCAGGGTATAATCCCGCTTGCCATGCTTAAAAGCAAAAGAGGTAACAGCATATGCCGACGCATAGTCGCTGTTATCTTTCTTGTCCTCGTATAGCGACCCGTTTCCATCGGCGCCGACGGCGACATTAAGTATCATTCTGTCAACCGGATCCATTACATTCATCACCGTAGGTGGATTGTAGGGGATAACTGAGCCCTGCTTGAAGAAATATGGTATCTGAGCAAGACCGAGGCGGAATGTCTTAACACACGGACCGGTGACAATCTCATTGGTCGAGACACTCCACCAGTTACCCTCCGGAAACCATACGGACACCTCATTCACACCATCAACAGCCGCCTCTGTGACAGGAGCCACGAGGATGTCATCGCCGAAAAAATATTCATCCTCACAATACTTGTATGCCTCTTCAGTCTCAGGATAATCATAATACAACGGACGGCATATCGAGACACCCGTGTCATATGCCTTGCGCGCCATAGTATATATGTAAGGGAAGAGAGAATAACGCAACCTCACCGTCTCGAGTATATCATCGAAATTGGAGTATTTCCATATGCGCCGTTCAATGCGCGGATCTTTGGTGGCATGTGTACGAAATATCGGAGTGAATACGCCGAACTGCAACCACCGGAGCACCAATTCCGGATCATTAAGTTCATATCCTCCATATTGATGGCCGCCCAGGTCATGCCCCCAATATCCGTATCCGACATTGGATGCGGTAACAGTAAAGTAGGGCTGAAACGCGAGAGTGGCAAAATTAATGCATGCATCCCCGGAGAAGCCGATCTGGTACCTGTGGCTGCCAAGACCGCCCCAGCGATGAAATATCATAGGACGGCGGTCGGGACGGTTTGCGGCCATCTCGTTGAAGAAAACATGATTACACCAGAATGTCTCACCAAGCGATTCGGTATAATCGCTTGTGAGATGCTGCTGCCAGTCAAGCCACCAGAAATCGACACCCTCTTTTTCATGAGAGCGGATTATGTTCCCGAAAAATGAAGAAGTGAAATCAGTATAATCAATCGCCCACTCAATGGTGCTGTCGCGCTCGGATATATTCATATATTTTCCGCCAAGGTCCCGCGCCATACCCTTGAAATATTCCGGAGACTCAAAACTGTTGACACCGTCACAAGGATGAAGATTCAAGCCTATACGGAAATTGCAGTCATGGATATCTTCCAGAAGATTCTCAGGATCAGGGATAAGAGATGTGTTCCACGACCAACCGGTCCATCCGCCGATCCCTTTCGATCCGGCATTATCATCACCGTTCCAATGCCAGTCCATATCAAGGATCATCACATCGGCAGGAATATTGTTGGCTTTCAAATCGCTCATGATCAGGCGAAAATCGTCGGATGTGTATGCGTCATACTTACTGTACCAATATCCGAAAGCATATGCCGGAGGCATAGGAATCTTACCCGCCACTTTAGTAAAATCATGCAGAGCTTTCTTATAATCGTGTCCATAACCGAGAAAATAGAGATCCAAGGCATCGTCATCGGCACGCCGGGCGTGCCAGTCGAAACCTAACGAACTGCCAGGCACCAATGCAAACGACCGGCTCCCGTCGGGACGCACCGCGCTCCATGAGTCGTCAATAACCGCCCATCCCGATCGCGAAATTATGCCGTCCTCCATCTCATGACGCTTGTTGTCGCCATTACTGCCGTCAAGTGTGCGGCAAGTGCCCTTAAGGTTGAGCGGATCGCTCATGCCGACATTCCATCTGACAGAATCCCCGTTCAGTGCCATGGAGATGCCGAGATTGTCGGGCGAAACACGCGGGTCGGTGTCTTTACGATATCTTAGCGAAAGCTTATCGGTGTCGATATACAGAAAACCGGCATCTTCACGCACCTTATAACGGGGCACATCGAGACAGCGGTTCACTATCGCGAATGTGGCTCGATCTTCGAAACTGCCACGGTCGCTGTATTCAATCCTTATCATCTCGGGGGTGAGCACCGTAAACCTTGCGTTGCCGCATTTTACCATTGCGGCAGCATCAGCGACCGGATTGCCTGTCGCAACGGCAGCCTGCAAAGCTACAGAGGTTGCCAATGCAACCGAAAGACCAAGAGGGTGTCTCATAACAGAAGTTACTTAAATGCCTATAGGGTGTTTAGAAACAACATATTGATAAGTCTTAGGAGAACGATTATTCCAAAGTCATCTTGAATCGGTCGTATGGGGCGCTCCGGTGGGCAAGATGCTTCGTGGCAGGAGAGATACCGAACAGGGGTGAATAGGTCTTTACCGAGACGTTTTTCCCGTCGGGGAGGAATTCCAGAATACGAAGCCACCCGTCACCACCGTTGCCTTCCCATCCGCCACCGAGCGTCTGGACATTGAACATCATCTGATGCACCTTGCGCTTCGTACTGTTTTCATCCACACGATAGGCGATAGAGTTTTCAAAGTCACCGACCTCACCCTCGTGGCCTGACAAGGCAAGCACGATATTTCTCGACGGATATATCAGCTTGTCCCACACCTGCTGGCCCCAGTTGTGTGGCGAGATGAGATAACCTTCATTGTCGGTGCGCGCCGCATCACGCTCATTGAGCAGCGAATGGGTAATGTAAATCACTCTCGCGTCGCGATACTCGTCGCGGTCAATCAGCGAACGGGTCCATTCAAGCACCTCATCGCGCGGAGCAAATTCGTTGCATACCACCAGAAGCCTCCCCCACTCCGGGCTCTCAAACACGTATGCAGAATTTTCGAGCGACTCATTCCCCTCGCGGTTTGGGTATGCCGCCACGATGCAGTCATACCATTTCTTGTTGCGTTCGACAGGGAAATACTCCGGGAAGCGGGTCTTTCCGTTTTCGGAACTACGATAACCATAGTCATGATTGCCGCACGAGATAATATAAGGTACTTTTCCGTCAAGACGAGCGAATGACCGTGACACGTTTTCCCACATCTCGCGCGAGGTCTGGTTGAGCATGTTGCGGTTCATCACGATATTATCGTTCTGCTCTACAAGATCGCCGGTACAGAGCACTGCCTTGATGTTGAGATTGTCGATATTGTCGGCAATCCATGCAGTCTGCAATTCAAAGAGCGGCTGGTTTATATCATACTTGATATATCCTTGCGGATCACCGAGGAGTATCATCGAAAACGATCCGGGATCCTCAAGCGACTGCCGGTCGGCGCGATGCTGTCCGACGGCTGTAATCGCCAGACATGAATATATCATTACGGAAATGGCTGTATGTTTCAACATCATCTTACTTTTTGAATCAATCAGGTTACATAAAATCACTTGTCAACAAATATCTTCCGATTTCCCACTACGTATATTCCACACGGAAGCGAATCCTTCATATCATCGTAACGCCCTTTGTATATTCCTTCGACGGTATAGACCTTATCATCGGAATCTGCCTTATCAGCCGCCACGGAGTCGATGCCGGACATTGACCGCTCGAAAAGCCTACGGCCAAGGAGGGCATACTGCGACACGAATGTAAACTGATGGAAGCCTTTTGTCTTAGTCTCGTCACCCCAGCCGTCAAGCAGGTGTATAGGGAGCATGTCGCCACGGTTGTGATTGTCAAATGCATAGTCAAGATTATACTGGAAAGCCTTGAACGTGTTGAGAGCGCTGCTGTTTTCAATCACAGATTCGGCATCAACATATGCGCGCATCAGCACATTGTTAAACCAAGTGTTGAAGCCGTTGAGCGCATCCTTATCGGTCGAGAATTCATATACCCCATGCTTTCTGACATACCGGGCAAATTTGCTCAGCGCCACCTTGGAGGTCTTTTCGACATCCGCTTTCACACCCGCGTCGCCCGTGGCCTTGAACAGCGACGCGCCCCCGCCGAGCATAGTACCGGTGTTGTAGCTGTAGAATGTACCGCCGGGGCCATGGCAATCGACATGCTGACGGTAGCCGCGATACACTTCAATCTCCCCTTTGACCGCACCCATCATGTCCCAATACACACCGGTGCCGTCGCCGAGTTTTGCCTTCTGCCAATCATAGACCTTCTTTGCAAACTCAAGATACAACTCCGAGCGATCTCTCATCTCCTTTTTCGCATTATTATTAACGTCACGATAATAGTACACCATCTCCTCACCTGTGCCGGCATATATCTCGGCAAGCCACACAAGGGGTTGGATGATAGGACCGTTGCTACAGGAATGCTTTGAATTGTAACCGGGGCCCCAGGTTATACCGCCATACTCATTACCGTCGGCATCACGCCAGCAGTCCCATCCGTCGATCACGTAATCGGCAAGATATGTCGCAAGTTCAAGATATTCCTTCTTGCCGGTCAGACGATAGGCACGTATCAGCTCACGCGACAGCCACATTTGGTCATCATAGACATTTAGAATGCCGGTCACATTGGCCGCGCCACGCTTCGAAGCACGCGGCACGGCATAAGGACTCCACTCGCGGTTGCTTGCATAGGATTGCAGGCGATATGTGCCCCTGTAATATTCAAGATTGTCAATGAGCAACTCAAGGCGATGGCTGTAAATGCCGGACTCCTCCTCATACACACCGGGGACAACCTTACGGGCTGCCTCGATAGCCTCAAGTATGGAGCAATGAGCCTCGATAGCGGCAGTCAACGGCCATACATCGGACGGTCCCGACACAGATCCGTCGACAGTGTCATAAACATCTGCCATATAAAGATTCGTGTCAGAGCCTTTCATATTCTTGCTCCATGTGGCATCGGCAATTGCAATTGCCCTGTCGATGTTTCTCAAACCGATTTCTTCGTCACTCTGCGCCGAAGCGGCAAAAGGAGCCAACAGCATTGCCGAAACGATTGTAACCAAATCCAATATTTTCATAAGCGGTATGTTATGTTTAGAGGTTATCTAAAAACAACCTCTTAGAGTAAAACCCGTGTCTGACGCGATATATGGAATACCTCGTACAGACACGGGCTATTTATCAGACTATAGACTTAATGATTAGAAAATTACCTGGTCCTCTTCCGGCATCTGAGTATTGAGATCGCGCTGCATGGTCAATGTGCCTCTCACATTGTAAACGATATCCGAGCCTTGAGCCGAAATATAATCGGTAAATGTATAATCGATATCATTGATGATAATCGTACGGTGGAGGATATAGTTCTGCACATCGTCAGGCTGCTCAAGAATGGTATAGGTAGCCGTTTTCTCAGGATTGACGGAGAAATTCATGTCCTCGTTAGGGCAGGTGAATGTCACCGTACCGCGATGAGTGTCATCGGCATTATACGGCTCGAAATGAGCAAAGACCTTGAAGAACTTGCGTTTGAGACTGCTCTCGTCGAATGCACCGGCATAGAAGAACGCGGTATTCTCGTCGACCACATAAAGCTGGACGTTTTTCATCGCACCCGGTTCTGTATCGACAACTCCGTCAGACACGAGATAGAATTTATAATTGCCGGCCTCATATATACCGGTGTAATCGGTATAGGGGAGCACGCGGAGCATAGCCGTAGCAAAGTTCAGACGCGGATTGCGGAGATACCCGTATTCGGGCTTTTCGACCACGGTAAGCGGGAGCAGATAGCGGTCAGAAAGGTCGATACCGGCAAAGTTAAAGCGGATATCGAGCAGACCCATATTCTCACCCTTGGGAATGAATACAGTCTCGGGATATGTGGCGTAATCCGACATATCGATATACCACAACTCCTGACGGTTGATGCTGAAACGCGCCTCATTGAGGGTACGCAAAGTATCGGACTTTGCCACATGCACGTTGACATCGGAGGGATTTGACGAAGATCCGCTCACGAGGATCGGGAGCTGATAGCTCGAGAGTCCCTCCTGACCGTACTTCGGATTTCCATCGGCATCCAAGCGGGTATAGGGTATGTACACTGTAGTGACACCTACACTGCTGCCCTCGGTATCAAGAGGAGCCTTGAAACCGATATAGTTGGCATATTGCTCATCTTCCCAGTCGTTGTTGCAGGAAACCATCGACACGGCAGCCGCCACAAGAAGCACGGAAGATACTAATTTATTTATCTTGATCATGATTTTAAATCTAAATCGGTTTAATTGTAATATTTCCAGCCCGGATTCTGCACAAGATTCCTGTTACGCTTAAGCTCTTCGAAAGAGATCGGCCAGAAATACATCTTGTCGCTAAACACGGTGGGCAGATCATAAACGGGGACGATACGCTGGAAATCATCCTTCTGCTTGCTTGTCATCAGCACATTGCAGCCATATATAGGCTTTGATTCCTCGATAGGAGCATCCATCCAGCGGCGCAGGTCGTAATAACGTTTCCCTTCGGCAAGAAGCTCGATCATACGCTCACGCTTGATTTTGGCTCGTAGAACGTCCTGGTCGGCATACTCGGCCGGAGAGTAGTCGGGCACTCCTGCACGGATACGTACGGGGCGGATACCACGCTTGATCTCCTGCACGTCGCGCGTTACATTATAGGTCTTAGATCCGTCCCATGAAGCAATTGTATATTTGGCACCCGGCGAAAGCTCATTGATAGCCTCGGCATACATCAACAAGATATCGGCATAACGGATAGCCGGCTCCCATTTGGGAACGATATTACCATAGTCCTCACCGTCATTCTTCGCACGGTAATCGGAAGGATTGACATATTTTTTGCAGCCTATACCGGTGCGGAGATGATATGCGGTATTGGTATAACCGTTGTTTTGAGTACCCTTATCTGAATCCGAATCTGAAGAAGAGCTGGTGGTACCACGCCAATAGAATATCTGCGGCAGTTTGGTGGACTTTGAATTAGGATCCGGATTCCACCAGCAAGAACCGTTGAACGCAACACATGCGTAGAAACGCGGCTCACGTTCCGCGTACTGCATAGATACGCCATTGCCGAGAGGGGGATATTTGGTGTAGGCATTCTCACCTCGGCTCGAAGTCCATCCCTGACGGCGTGCCTCACCCGTACCGTTCATCTCGCTGTCTTTACCCTGACAGTCACGGCCGTCGTTCAGATAATATGCATCGACCATCTTCTGGGTAAGACCGTGGCAGTTGAACCCGTTGAGGGTGATTGGCAAAGCATGAGTTACAAAACCGTTCATACTTGCATGGGGAGAGTTGGCATTGTATCCACGAGAGAAAATAATCTCAGTATTATCGAGGCCGACAGCGCCGTTAAAAAGGTCGCGATATGAGATATAAGGGTCTATATCGGCATATCCCTCGGGCCAACCCTTGGTAGAGAAGTCACCATCATCAAATGGCTTGATGGTCTTGGGATAACCGGCCTCCTTATTGTCGGTCACATAAACACCGGAATGATACAGTTCATAGTGAGCCTCGCACTCCATTACGTCGCGGCATGCAGCGGCGGCACGCGCCCATTTCGACTCATCGTAGGTAAGTCCAAGAAGCGGGGTGCCATCCTTGTTTACGAACGAACGGGCAAAACCGTCGGTCACGCCGCCGGGATGCTGACCGTTGGCAAGCTGACCGTTGGCAAGAGGGCTTGCGGCATACAGGTATGCGAGAGCACGGGTAGCCAATGCAGCGCCTCGGGTCGGACGAGTTATATTCTCGGCACTTGTATTACCCGTAAAACGACTCCATGACTGAAGTTCGTTGGCAGCCTTGACCATTTCCGAAGCAATATATTCGGCACACTGCTCGTAGGTGCTTCTGGGGAATGACAGTTCTTTGTAATCAAGTGAATAGTCAGCACCCTCGTCAGGAAGGATAGGCACCGGACCGTAGCGGCGCAGAAGAAGCCAATAATAGTAAGCCCTCACGAAGCGTGCCTGTCCTTTCATGTCTATACGGTCAACTTCCTTAATCTTATAATTACGATCGACATTGTGGATGAATACCGACGCCTGGTATATACCCTTGTAGGCGTTGGTCCACGCATCGCTGCCGAAGTTTTCATCGTAATCGCCCTGCTTGAAACAGTTGTATGACTGCATGTAGGGATACATGTTGTCGTACTTCGGGTCACGGTCGCCGAAGTAGATATCATCGGCAAACACGTGGAATCCCACTCCGTTCCACTCTTTGGTCATGACATCTGCCAGCTCATGCTTGAGATAGGAATATGCCTCGGCCAACCATCCGTTGGTCTCGTTGACATCGGTAAAGACGGTCTCTATCGTCTCCCGTTCGTCGAAATATTTGTCGGCGTCCAAAGTATCCTCGCAGGAAACCAGGGCGGCAGACAAAGCAGCCCCGACCATTGCCGACATCGTATATGAAATATATCTTTTCATGTTGTATTCAGATTACATATTGATTTGCAGACCCAATGTGATAGCCTTCGAAAGAGGGTATGCCTCACCGTCGCCGATACCCATTTCGGGATCCCAGAGCTTGAAGCTTGAGAAAGTGAGGAGGTTTGTGCCTTGCATGAAGATACGGGCATCTGACATATGGAGCTTGCCGATGAATGTCTTGGGAAGGCTGTAGCCGATCTCGAAATTTTTCAGGCGGACATAACTCATGTCGCGAAGCCAATATGATGATTCGCGATAATTGTTGTGGGAAGTTCCTGTCGGGCAGAGCACCAGACGCGGATATGAAGCATTGGGGTTCTCGTTGGCTGGAATCCCGAGCTTATCGGCAGTCTCGCGGTCGACATAACGGTCATCGACGAGGTCTGACAGGATCTGGCCGTAACGGTCCTGACTGAACGCCCATACGGTCTTGCCGTTGAGCATCACGCTCGACTTGCCCGCACCCTGGAAATGTGCGTTGAGATCAAATCCACGCCACTGCACCGAGAAACCGAGACCGTAGATAAGATTGGGGCGGCGTGTGGCGCCAATAGCCACGCGGTCATCGTCATTAACAATGCCGTCGCCGTTGACATCCTTATACTTGATATCGCCGGGCTGAACGTCGCCAAACATCTGCTTGGGCGAATTGCGGATATCGTCATAATCCTTGAACAGGCCGAGGGCTACGAGACCTCTCACCTGATCTACACGGTGTCCCGTCTGATACTGGTAGGGGTATATATTGTTTTCGACGTCGTAGTTGAGGATAGTGTTGCGGCTGTAAGTCAGGTTACCGCGTACGGTAAGAGTGACGTCGCCGAAGCGGTCCTCATAGCGGAAGAAACCGTCGACACCCTCCGACTTCACAGCACCCACATTGGCAAACGGCTGATAATGGGCGAGCCCGAGAATAGCGGGGAGGAAGGAGCGCTTCATGTAGATACCGGTACGCTTTTCGTGGAAGTAATCGACAGTCAGCGAGAAGCGGTTGTGGAACAGGTTGATGTCGACACCGAGGTCCTTCTTTGTAGCCACCTCCCAGGTCACATTCCTTGAAGCGAGCGAAGCATAGTGTACACCTTTTACATATTCCGGACGCGTAGGAGTCTTATCCGTACCGAAGTTCCAGATATTGTCGGTGAAACCTATATCATAGAGATACGGGAAACGGATTTCATTATTGTCAATATTCATCTTGTCGTTACCCACCTTGCCGTAGGAGAAACGGATCTTGAACATGTCGAGCCAGTCGGCCGCAGACTCCATGAAATCCTCTCCGGCGATATTCCATGCTACCGATCCGGCAGGGAAGAAACCGAAACGATGACCGTCGGCAAAGTTCTCCGAGCCGTTGTAACCGAAGTTGATATCGGCGAAATAGCGCGATTTATAGCGGTATGAGAGCTGGCCTGCGATAGCCATATTCTTCTTTGACACACTGCTTCGGGGATCATTGTCGATGTTCTGCGTATGTATGTCGCTGTCGTAGGTATATTTGAAGTTGGCAGTGACATTGTGGGGGCCGAACCCGCGGTCGTAGGTAAGGAGCAGGTCGAGGAATGTGCGGCGCGAACCGTCGCTGCCCGCTGTCTGGGTCATAGGCTCTCTGTCCATGATCTTGTCATAGATGATCTCACCGGTATCCTTGTCGCGTCCGTTGGCATACCAGCGGTCGGGCTTCTGGATATGGTTGATATGGTTCTGGTTGTAGGTGTCATAACCGAAACGGCCGATAAACTTAAGACCTTCGGTGATGAATCCCAGATCCTGCTCAAGCGAGACGCTGTTCTGGATATTGTTATCCCAGTTCTGCTTATAACCTGTCTGGGTAGTCATTACCCACGGATTGGTACGGTCGTCGGCACGGCCCATGTTGATCATCGGCACATACCCGTTGCTATACATGATAGGAGTGAGGATGGCATTGTAGCCGAACAGCGACTTCCAGGTATCATCGTCGCCCATACCGGGAGAGTTACGCATCGAGAGGTCGCCTGCGGTACCGAGACGCAACAGGGTCGTCTTTGTCATGTTGATATCAAGATTCAGACGATAGTTATAGCGATGGTAGTTGGCATTGGTGTTGTACTTGTCGCGCAGTGCCTTGTCTGTCTTGTACATACCCTCATCGGTGACATACGAGACAGATGCGTAGTAGCGGGCAAGAGAACCGCCGCCGCTGATGTTGGCGTTGACACGATAGCTCATCGCACCGTCCTTCATCACGAGGTCTTTCCAATTGACATTGGGATAGAGGTCTGGATCAAGACCGTTGCTGAAAAGCTCAAGCTCGGTGGGGTTGAAGTACTCACCCTTGCTGCGGGTGATGTTTGCCTCGTTGAGCAGACGCGCATAAGTCAGACCGTCGACAAACTCGGGTGTTTTTGTACGCGTGTTGTAGGAAGTCTCGAGCTTGACATTGACTTTCATTTTGCCTTCCTGACCGCGCTTGGTGGTGATGAGCACTACACCGTTGGCACCTTTCGAACCGTAGATCGCGGTAGCGGATGCGTCCTTGAGCACGGTGAATGTGGCGATATCCTCGATGTTGAGGTCGTCGATGTTGTCACGTTCGAAACCGTCGACGAGGATATATGCCGATTTTCCGGCACCGAAGGTAGAGATACCACGGATCCAGAATTCGGACTTGTTCTTACCGGGCTGGCCGGAGGTCTGCATCGCCATCACACCGGCCACGTTACCGGCGAGCGCATTGGAGAGGTTGGAAGTGCTGAAATGCTTCACATCCTCCATATTGACGTTTGTAACAGCACCGGTCACGGTGATTTTCTTTCGGGCACCCATACCTGTCACGACCACCTCTTCAAGATTGTTGGAGCTTGATTCGAGATAGATGATGTTGCCTTCATCCTTGAGGGTGCGCACAGCCACCTCAAGCGGTTTCATACCGACGTATGATATTACAAGGAGCTTGTTGTTGCCATTGACATCGATTGAGAAATTGCCGTCGATATCACTTGTAGTACCGATCCGGGTACCTTTGACCATCACGGTTGCCCCTATAAGCGGCTCTTCTTCGCCGGTAGCGTAGACCGTACCGGTGTAGACTTTAGCCATTGCGAGCGATGACGATAGTGTCAACCCCATCAACAGAGTTGCTATACGTTGATTCATACTATATTTGTTGTTAGATTAAGGACCTGGTGATTAATTGCCGGACTCGGGTTCCGGATCGGGCGAAGGCTTATCGGTACCGGTATTTGAGCCGGCATCTTCCTTTCCGATAGTACGGATACGGTGGTTGACATCGTCGAGCACGTAGAATCTGTCGTCGGCCTCGTCGTAGGCGATACCTGAAACATCGCGGAATCGGGCAGCCTGACGGAGGTCGCCATCCTCAGTACCCCAGATGTTGCCGTTGGATGATGTAGAACGTCCGGCATATGTACGTACAAGTCCGTCGGGGGTGATGTAACGGACACAGAAATTCAAGCGGTCGGCAAGATAATAGTCGTACTCGTCAGCCCTCTTACCGACATAGTCCGGATTCTTGACGAAAACGCCCTGATAAGGATGGGCAAAACGGGCGCTTGTACCTACCCCGTCGGCATATGAGCCGCTACCACCTTCATTGTAGCCGGCAATCACGTAGGGAGTGGTAAACTCCTCTTTATCCCAATCGTAGTCGGTGCGCAGGATGTAGTTGCGGTTTATCACGGTGATGTAGGCATAGTCGCCCGTGGGGTGGATGGTGATCTGGAACTCATAGGAAGGGTCCATGATTCTGAAAAGCTCCTTGAAAGCACCATCTTCCTTATAACCGGTCCATTTTACCGGCTCACCGTCGGGATCAAGTGTGATACCGTTGATGGCATCGAAATAGTCCTGAAGTTCCATGCGGAAAAGCTGGCCGTTCTCATAGCTGTTGAAGTACACCTCGCCGTTGACGGGATGGACAGCCACACCGTTGCACTGCTTGTAAGCCACCAGAGGCTGGATGCTTGAGCGGTCGCTGAATGTGCCGTCGGCATTTCTGGTCACAATCCAGACGCTTGTAGAATGTAGTTCATGATCAGCGCGGTCGGTCGAGACAAGCATGTATTTATTGTCCTTGGAGAACGCGATGTTGCGCAGACGCTGGTTCTGGAACTTGTTTGCGGACATGATACGTGTGTATTCACGCTTATCGAGATCAAGCTCTGCTACAAAGCCCTCGCCACGGTCATAAGCTATATATAGACGCTCGGGATACAAGGGGTCGAAAGCCATACACCCGGCATCACGGAATCCACAGCAGATATCAAACGACCCCCAGACTTCACCTTGGTCGTCGTTTTCATTGCGGTACCCGCAAAGCGAACCCACAACAGTCTTGGGGTCGTACTTAAAAATCTTGTCGGCCTTCACATAATGGGTGTTGCCGTTGGCGTCTGTGATCGTAAGTTCAACCTCGCCGGTAAATGCCCCGGAGGGCACATAGGCATACAACTTGTCGGAAAGCACGTTGACAATGACGGCTTTCTTTCCACCGATCCTGAGGTCGACCATGGTCTTGTCATTGCCGAAATTGCTTCCTTTAATGATAATCTGGTCCTGATAGCCTCCATTTTCAGGAGTAAAGCCTGTTATCAATACCGGCTTCGAGGGGTCGAACGGGTCGGCAGTGACAACAACCGCCTGCGCGGTATCATCATCATCACAGCTCACCATCAGTCCCATGGACATAGTAAGGCATGTCCCGCAAAGGAGAATACCGAACTTGTGCTTTAGTGTACTAAATTTCATGATAAATTTATTCTTATGGTTATTGGTTTCGGTTCTCTAAAGCAACCGTACCGTATGTTTTCAGAATCCCATCACATAGCCGGGATCGGACCCTGAAAACTAACGTACGGATCAAACAATCTTCTTTACTTCAAAAAATACCTAAAATATAGAGGGAAATGAACCTGTTATCACCTTTTTCAACCTACTGTGTGTGTTATTGCTTTTTCAGTTTGTGGGCAAACAGAGGCATCCAATGGCCGCCAATCACGGAGCGGGCCATAAAGCCTGTTTTCTCGCCTGTCTTGGTGTCGTACCAGTCGCTGATCGCAACACGCGTGGGGGTTTCGTCGACATAGCGGTAGAGCGGGTCGATGAACTTGACGAGGGTAGCGGTATCGGGCGACATGGCGGCGGTCCACATGATCCAGTCGCTCTTCGTATAATCCTTGCGTGAGTCGAGAGGGAGACCATACTTGTTCTGTTTCTTCAGATAGTAGTTGATCTCGGTGTTGATTGCCTCGGCAGGGAAGATACCGGTGTTCCAAAGTACATCCCATACCATATTGTACTTCTGGCTCCAAGTGTCGGGACGGTCGAATGCGAGGCGGTAGTGGGTGTCGCCTTTAGAGCCTTCGCGGGCATCGGCAAGCCATTTGGCAGCCATCTCCTTGGCGCGTCCGTTGTACTTGGCGGCATCATCGGTGTCGCCTCTGAGGGCGGCAAGCTCGCCAAATCCGGCGACACCCATAATGGCCTTGACGGCAAGGTTGGCATTGTGTGCCCAATGGCCGGCGAAGTCATCGGTACATAGCTGGTTTTCGGGATCCTGACCGTTTTCAGATAGATAGTCAGCCCATGTGCGGAGGATATCCCAGTAGGGTTCGGCATAAGCGGTGTTGCCGTCAAGCTTGCAGCACATGGCGATGAGGGTAAGCATGTTGCCGGCCTCTTCGAGAGGCATGTCACCACCATACACCTGGCCGTTGGCGAGGGGATACTGCCCGAGGTCGTGAGCGGCAAATGGTTTGGTCCAGCGGCCCGACTTGCTGTAGTCAAGGATGGAGGTCATCATAGCCTTCTGAAGCTCGGGGTTATAGATGAGGAAGATGGGTGCTTCGGGATAAGTAAGGTCGACGGTGTTGACGCAACCGTTTGAGTCGTTCTCCTTGGAGAAGTATAGGAGGTTGCCCTCGTCGTCATTGAAGAGCTTGTGGGCGGCGAGCATGTGACGGTATGAACCGGAGAGAAGCTCGGCATATTTCTTACCGCCGACTTCAGCAGCGTCATCGTAGATCATCTTGTCGGTAGCGCGGCAACGGTTCATCACAGTGCCGTAGGAGCCGGCGAGGTTGTCAAACATATCGAAAATGGTGACTTCACCGTTATGCGCCCAATATGCCTTGTACTGTTTAAACATGTATTCGATGTCCTTTATCTCATCGTAGCCGATAAGGGTATAGCTTGCAGCCTGCTTGGTCGAACCGAAATCGTGAACGTAGGCAAGCATGGGGGCTTCGGAAGCGCTTGTGGCGACAATCTCGGGAGCACCTTCCGAGGCGGGCACGCTGCCCGACGAAATAAATGCCTTCTTGATCATGTCGTCCGAGCCGATGGCGATCTCTCCGTTGATAGCGGGAAGGTAGAGATAGCCCCAGTCGATGCAGATATGGTCACCGCTCTTGGCGAGGATCGGCTGCTCGATCGTGCCTGTCTTGGCATACCTGACACCGTTGTGCTCCTCGATCGAAGTGCGGGTATGCTGGAAGTCGCGGTTCTGGGCAATACGCGGCGACGCTGTGAGCATCATCTGCACATCATGTGCTTTGCCGTCGGTAGAGCGCACCTGATAAGAGATATAGTTGATCGGAGATGAGAGCAGATCGTAGTTGTCGATGATCATCGGAGCGGTGAACACAAGATCAAGCTCAACAGGACCACACTCAAATGTATAATATGTCGATGTCGCCATGACATCGATATCTTTCTGTACGGCAACCTTGACATCCTTGTCAAGACCCATCTTCTTGCGGTAAAGGCCGAAATCGGTAAACGCTCCGCCGGTAGTGTTGTGGCAATGTGCGGCAATCACGTTCTTACCTGCGCGGAAATGCTTTCTGATGGAGGGTGTCACGGGGATTTCCACATCGTTGCGCCACGTCTCGCCGGTCTTGGCGATGAGCACGCCGTTGACATACATCTCATAGACATCGTCATGAGAATATTTGAAGAGCAACTCCTCGTCGAGATCCTCGGGCGAAAGTTCTATGGTGCGGCGCACATATATATCACTGTTTTCAGCGCTCCACGGAGTCCTGACAAAATTAAGACCCGGCGAACCGAAAGCTCCTGTCGCAGTCTCCCACTTTGAATCGTCGAAATCGTTTTTTTCCCAACCGGATTTCTGCTTGTCGCGGGTGAATGCCGCTTTCCATTCGGCTTCATCCGCCATAGGAGCGATAGTCTTTAGAACGGACAAAGGCTCACCCAAGAATCTGTAGGTAGTGCCGTCGACACGCAGCAGACCCTGCATCGGCTTCTCTGCCCCGGTCCAATGGCGGGTAGAGCCGTCAGTCAGCTGATCGTATGGTGACCAGATAGAGAAATATGGATCAGACACGACCAAGGGAACGGAAGGCAGACGAAGATCGGTTTCCTGATAAGGTTGAAATACTCCGGCGTTTTGTGCCCCGGCAGATAAAGCCGCACATGCACACCAGACGTATGTCATCAATTTTTTCATTTGCACTGTTGATTAATAATGATGGCTTTTAGATTCGAATTTCTAATAATTAAGGTTAAGACAGCCACCCGGAGGATGGCTCTCATCTTTAACGCAAATTAACCGACAATTTATAGGAAACGGTATAAAACGCTGTTCAAATACAATTAAAATTTGGTCATACGGTGTATTTGAACAGCGTTTTACACCTCATGCACAGTATGTGGCATCTTCAAAGCCGATATTTTACATGTATCATCATATCGCCAAATTGCATGACATAAAGATTTGTTTTAATGATTTTTTATAAATACCTTTGTATTATTCATACATCTTATATAAACAGTATTTTTCATCCGGCATGAAAATTCCACCTTATATAATACTTCTAATTACCATCCTGCTATCCGGTTGCTATGGCAATAAGCCATCAGAATCAAATATAATATTTGAAAGCGGAGCATACCCCTCAGCAATATGCCACAAGGGGATGTACTACTATATGATGCAGATCGATCGCTGTGACACGTTGTTTCTGTTTGCCTCGCCCGACATCAGGACACTCGTCAGAGGACAGAAACGCATGATAATGAGGATACCCGGCAGTGGAATGCACAACATTTATTCACCGGAGATACACCGCATAAACAACCGCTGGTACGTCTACTGCGAGGCTGATGACGGCGGCAACACCGACAACCATGAGCTATATGTATTTGAAAACACCTCGGACGACCCCATGACGGGCGAATGGGTAAAACACGGGCCGATTGTCACCAACAAGGAGTGGAACTTCGGGCTGCATCCGTCGCCGCTCGTTGTCAACGACCGGCTGTACCTCTTTTGGTCGGGATGGCCGAAACGGCGCATCGAGAACGAGACACAATGCATTTATATCGCCGAAATGTCTGATCCGTGGACGCTCAAATCGGAGCGCGTGGTAATCTCGGAGCCTGAATACGAGTGGGAACGCCAGTGGATAAACCCCGACGGCACACGTACCGCCTACCCTATTTTTGTAAATGAGAATCCACAGCCGATGATCTCTCCCGATGGAAGCAATGTAATCGTGCCATATTCGGCGAGCGGAATATGGACCGTCTATAATTCACTCGGCATACTATACGCGTCGGCTAATAGCGATCTGCTCAATCCTAAATCGTGGGTGAAAATGCCGGAACCCCAATTCATACCTGACGAAAATGCCGAAATCTACGGCACATCCAACATATCTGTAGTCCCGGATTGCAACAGCGACAGTTATTATCTTATGTATCAGGCAAAGCACAAGGACACCCAAGGGCATGAACACTCGGATGTACGCATAAAGGAAATGCATTGGAACGACCAGGGCTTCCCGGAGTTCGGAAAGCCCTGATGAACCTGCATGAAAGATGTGTGCGCTGATTTCGTCATTTCATTACTACCTTCTTGCCATTTACAATATATATCCCTTTCCCGGGGTTTGTGACCTTGCGTCCATATAGGTCATGACAGGTATTATCTTCAGCAGCCGGCATGTTGTCCATTATCTTGTCGATACCGGAGTCGGATCCTGAAAACGTGATCCGATGGAAAGCGCCCTCCCCGTCGCCCCCAACAGCCACATAGACAGCATGACGTCCCGAGAGAGGCTCCGCAAGGCCGGCCTCATATTCGGTCCAACCTTCGGAATCAGATTTTACGACTGCCACAGGCGCGTTCCCGTCGATTTTATCGACGTAGACCGCGAATTCGGTATTGCCTTTCACCCGAAGTTTCACGGATTTGGCAGAGGTCAAGCCGAAATCGACATTTCTGAAGCATATCCACGCGCCGTCAATCACTTTGTCGGTCGCATCGGACATCCTTGGCGAAAGCTGCGTCCACTTCATATCATCAAAAAACTTTGCCTCGATGTCCGTGTAGGCGTCTTTCACGAAGCGGCGGTTGACATGGGCGTTGAATGCCACTGACACGGCAGTAGACGCGCCGAAGGCATCATCCCTGAAATCTTTCACTTCCTGTCCCTCGACGCTCTTGAAATCGTCGGGGGTCTTAGACATCCATTTCGACCATATCACGCCCTTTGAGTTCCTGTTCTGGAACGCATGCATCGCATTGTCACCAAGCCAGACCAGAGGCTCTTCATTGCCGCTGACCTCGGCATACAGTCGCACATATCTTACAAGAATACCTTTGAACCCGCTCAAATCGCCGGTGGCAGTCTGGCAGGCATTGATGATACGCGGCGAACCGCTTTCGGTAAGGCTGTTGTAGCTCCAGCCATATATCTTGTCGGCATAATCGCTGTAGCGGGTATCGCCGGTCAGGAGATAAAGCTTGACTGAGGCTCCGAGCATCGTGCCTTGATTGTAGGTCGAGCCCCAATAATTGCCGACTTTAAACGACGACCAGTCGCTGCTCCATTCGCCGCTGTCCCAGATATGTCCGTCATTTTTGTCGCATAACGAGTTGTACTGCGCATCCCAAAGCTTCTTGGCGCGTTGCAGATAAGTGCTTTCCCCCGTCATCTCATATAGGTAGCACAGCGCAACTATGGCAGGGCCGTTGATGCAGGAGTTTGTGCCGTGGTCACTCGCATCCTGACTCCATCGCAACGTACCGCTCGGCTCGATGGCCCGGGAATACATGCGCTCGAAATTGTCGACAGCGAGCTGCAGGTAGTCTTGATTGTTGAAATATTTGTAGCCGCGCACACAGGCGAGCACCATCCACGCTATATCGTCGTTGAAAGGATTGTAGGACCAGTCACGCCCTTTGCGCACGAGAAAATTGGCAACCAGCTCGTTGAAATAATTCTTATACCTCGTGTTGCCGGTAGTCTCAAAGGCGTCAAGTACAGTCTCAAACATCTCGGCATCGCTCCAGAAACCGTCGCTGCCAAGGAAGTGTCCATCGGAAGCAGGACGGTAATAGTGCCCGATGAACCCCGTCATGATGGCATCGCGTATCCTGGTATCGAATCCCGCCGGCGTAAAGTCGTCGACCCGGGTGAACTTCCACTCAGTAGGCTGAGCGCCGTCGCCGTAGCTGTGCAGCAACAGCTGTACACCATCGGCAAACTGATCGGCACAGATGGCATAGTTGCCGTTCTGCGACGTTATAAAATAGGTATCCGCCTTCCCTTCGACCGGGACAAACTTCCATTTGTGATTGCGTTTGATGCTGCTGCTCGAAAGCTTTGCCCCCTCCTTTACAGATGTGCTCGTCACGATATATTTGCCCATATATCCGGAGAGTAACGCGTAGGTGCCGTCACCGTTATCCACGACCTGCCAGTTTTCGGCAGGCACACCCGTCCTGGTCCAAAGCACGACGGGAGTATTGTTCTTAATCTTCGCGTCCTCGACAAACAGGACCTTTGATTCAGAGCCTATGTTGTACCATAGCCCCGCTTCCTGCGAATGCATTGCCTGAGGAATAGCGGCAAGCAGACACAGAAGAAATTTCTTGATCATATGACTGATATTTGATATGGGTTTAACCGTTTTTGGATGACACATATTCTTTAGGGCTCATGCCGAAGCGGATCTTGAAGCATTTGGCAAAATATGAGGATGAGGTAAATCCGGCACGCTCGGCGGCTTCGGTGACACGTACACCCTCCACAAGCAAGCGGCAGGCGTAGTCCAGACGGAAATTCTTCAGATAATCATTAGGTGCCATACCCGTGACAGCCTTCAGCTTGCGGTAGAAGCTTGAGCGGCTCATATTCATTTGCGATGCCAGACCGTCAATCGAAAATTCCTCCTCGCTGATGTTATCACGTATGTAATCATTTAGAGTCTCGATAAATTCGGTATCTACACGGTTGATATACGGTGCCTCGCTGATACTTGTGGCAGTATCGATGTCGATACTGCCGGACGACATGCGCGAGTAGAACAGCTCGTGCATGTGCATCATGTTGGCGATCTGTAGTGTGAGCTGCTTTATCGTGAACGGCTTTTCGATATAGACATCGGCGCCACATTCCATACCCTCCTCCTTGGCTTCGATATTGGTCTTGGCTGTTAGGATGATAAACGGTATATGTGAGAAGCGCACATCCGACTTCACCTTCTTGCAAAGTTCGGCGCCACTCATGCCGGGCATCATAAAGTCGCTGATAATAAAATCAATATCAGGCCGCTGTTCGAGAATATCCCATGCTTCCGAGGCATTTTCGGCGGTAACGACATTGTACTTCCTCGATAATACTTCCGACATGGTGCGGAGCAGCTCGACATTATCGTCGATGATCATAAGATTCATCTCCTTAGAGGGTTCGCCCACCCCCTTATCCGGTCCATTCCCATCAGGCATATCTACATCATGACCGATGAAATTCTCAGCCGTCTTGTCAAGCGGCATTGAAAGCACGAACGTAGCGCCTCCCATATCATTGCCTTCGACCTCTATATTACCTTTGTGTGCCTTGGCGATCAGTTTGGCATAGGCAAGTCCGAGACCTGTTCCAAGCGATGCGGCTACATTATCGCTCTCTACCTGATAATAAGTATCGAATATCTTCTGCCGTTCCTTTTCGGGAATGCCGGGACCGTCATCCGACACGGAAATGGAAAACTCATCCTTCGACCGGCGCGCAAGCTCGATCACCACGTCATGACGCGAATATTTGATGGCATTGCCGACAATATTCATAATCACCCTGTCGAGCTTCGATTTATCGACCGTGGCTATTATATCCTCGTCAGGCAGTATGAGATTGAGCTTCTTTCCGACCGTATCGAGCGGATGTTCGAAACGATGCCCGATCTCGGCGAGGAAAGTATTGATGTTGACCGGTTCGGTGACGAGACGCACCTCCCTGTCCTTCTCGGCCTTCCTGAAGTCGAGAAGCTGGTTGATGATGCCGAGAAGATAATTCACATTCCTCCTCATAGAGGCTATATGCTTCTTATTGTCGCCGGGAGTGCTCGTGCCGTCATTGACACTCTCCGACAGCTGCTCAAGCGGAAGGCTTATAAGCGTTAGCGGCGTGCGGATCTCATGGACGAGGTCGACGAAGAATTTCATCTTCGACTCATATGTCTCACGCTCCTTCTGCACACGGATCGCCTCGATACGCTGATGGTAGTGGCGGCGGATACGCTGCCTTGACAGAATGGCGATCACTGCGATAGCGATCAAGGCCAGCAAAGTATATATGCAATATGCCATCCATGTCTTATACCACGGCGGAAGGATATTTATGACCAACCGGCGTGTTATGAGGTCAGACCCGAAGCTCGGATGCAGCAGGAATGTATATTTGCCGGGACTGAGATTGGTATATGTGACCTCCGGTCCGGCATCCCTGATCCATCCCTTGTCCACACCCTCAAGCATATAGTCATAGCGCACGACAGGCATGTCGCTGCTTCGCGATGCCGACAACATCAGAGTGAATGTGTTGTCGTTATAAGGCAGGCTGATCTCATCGCGGGTATAAAGCAGTATGTCAAGTCCCAGATCACGAAGTTCATCCTCGTTGTTTTCGGCATACGGCAATATGATCGAATGGACATAGACATTTGCCATGTGCCTCTCGGAATTCATCTTGTTGGGATCGAAAATCCAGAATCCGTTATCACAGCTGAACATGATATGTCCGTCGGCAAGCCGGCAGGATGTCGCATTCGACATGCTTTCACCCGAAATGGAAGGATATGAGTAGTATGTAAGCCGGTTGTCAAGATCGACCTTGGCAAGAGTTCCCGATGCACCTATCCAGAGATTGCCGTCAAGGTCATCCTGCAAGAACTGTATCGGCGAATCCTTCGACATGACTACATTTAGTTTCTTGAAACATGACTCGTTTTCGTCATAAAAGTATATCTCGTTGTCCTGGGTCACAAGCCATAGCACTCCGTTGCTGCCAAGGAAAAAGTCGGAAACATTGAATGTGATCTCCTTGCCTTCGTAAAAACTGAAATAATTGTCAGTATGTCCCCTCATATAGATATTCTTGCCGGAAGTGGCCAGCCACAGACGTCCGGCATTGTCCTCCTGAATCGCCACAAAGGGGATATGGTTGTCGATATCACCCACTGTGGTAAAATTGTCCCTTCCGGGAAGATATTTGCACAAACCCCAGTTGGTAAGGATGAAATATTCATCACGGCTCGTCTTGTACACCCTCCTGACATTGTTGCTCAACACAGCATAAGGAGTATTCTCATCGTAGGTATATTCACGGATGGAATCAAGAGCGGGGTTACACATGATAATACCGTTATTTCGCGTGGCAATGCACATGCGCATACTGTCGATGTCGATATCCGTCACCGATACTTTCTTAGGCAACAGGTTGCGTTTTAGAGTCTTTGCATCAAGGTCATAATAGCTAAGTCCGGTCTCTGTGCCGATCCACACGCCTTTGCCATCGGCAGAAGGGCGCAACACCGAAATCTGTTCATTGCTCTTTGAATTATTCGAAAGCTCAACCTTGACAAAATCGGTAGGTTTCCAAAGCATATGGCTGATACCGCATGAATGAGTCACCACTATCAGGCTGCTGTCGCTATCATAGCAGAGATATGTCACGGTATTGTCACGAAGGTTAGTATCTCCGTCGGCGGGATGCCTTATTGCCGTTCCTGCCACGGCATCATAGCTCCATACTCCATTGTCTGTGCCGAGCAACAACACATTGTCCCGTCCAGGCACAATGGCATTGATGTCACCATGATCAGTGCCTATATATTCCAGACTTATATTCTGGGTATTGATATCGAATTTATAGAGATTGGAGTGAACAGCCACCCATATGTCATCGCCGACGGCTGTCACTTTCATAGCGTTTTTATCGCTTATATATCCGGGCAGATGGAGCGAATTGATAAAACCGCCGGTTGAATTGAATATATTGATTATACCGCCCATGCCGACCGCATACATTCTGCCGTCGCTGCCAATTGCCATATCGAAGTAGAACACTCCGTTGCGGCTGTTCTGAGAGAGGGTTTTATCTGATTCGTTGAATATGAAGAATCCCTGTCCGCGTGTCAGGATCCATATCCGGCCATTGCCATCATCCATTATCTTCTGGACTTCGGAACTTATCGGTACCCCGTATCTGGTCTTGTGAGGAAATTTTGATACGGTATTCGATTTACGGTCGAAAACAAACAGCCCCGACAGACCACCGAACCATATATCATCATCATGCTCGTACAGAGCTGTGATGTTCAACACCTCGGTATTCTCCAGAGCACCCGACCATGTCGAAAACACCGACCGCGAGTTTCCGTCATAGCAACACAGCCCGGTTGTCGTGCCGACCCACAGAAAGCCATATCTGTCGCGAAGGGCACACAGACTGTTTTTGCCATAAGGAAGATTAGTATTGATAACCTCGCCGAAGTCGGTGATGGTGCTGCCGACAGCCGTATTGAGGCTCCCGGATATCAAACCAATTATTAGAATCGCACAGAGAGTTTTCAGTCTACTGCAAATCATTTGAAATCTGATTGAAATGTTGATCATGACCGATTGCTTGCCAGCGTAAAGTTACTGAAAATATATACATACGGCCATAGCCCGACTCAGAGGTCGTTACAAAACACCTCTTAACGAAGAAGAGTGCCTATCCTCTTCAGATAGACACTCTTCCTGTCAGAGGTGATGATTATTTTACCATAAATTTCTTTCCGTTACGGATGTAGATACCGGGAGCAGTGGGGTTGACTACCTCGATACCCTGCAAGTTAAAGATGCGGTTATCCTCAACCTTCATTGAAGGAGCGTCTGTGATATCCTCGATCGAAGAGGTCTCGTTGAGCATCTTCTCTACTGCCTCGGGAGTAGTGTCAGCACCGTAGTAGGTCAGGCGGAAGTTGTCTACCACAACCCAATCCTCGGGATTGCCCTTTTGCTCTTTTCCGGCACCGATCACAAGATCTTCATCACCCTTGGAAGTGGTGAAATGAGTCTTATAAAGACCTGCACGGAAGAAGTTGGCGGCCTGATCACAATTTTCGGGGAAATGATATGTGACACCGTCCTTGTTTGTCACCGTATTGCCTTCACCTGGAGCTTTACCGCTCTCAGAAAGGATGTTGGGGAGATAAGTCTCGCCTTCAGCACCGGCATAGATGTATGCATTGCTGATCTGCTCGAGATCGGGCTGACCTATAGCCGCATCAGTGGTATTATGACGTCCGTCACGATAGAAACCTGTAGCCCAGAGAGTATATACACCGGTAGGAAGCCCTTCTATCATCTGGCTTGCGTCAAAACTATCGGAATTCCAGGATTCAAGTGTGAAATCGTTATGATTGTCACCACGACCCCATACCGAGCCGTTAGTAAGAGTCCATGCTGAAAGATTATCGCGCTGGTTGAAGCCCGGGCATGCGATCTTGTGGGTCACGTCAACAGGGTTTTCGAGAGAAGCCTTCTCCATAAGAGCGTCACGGTCGGCCTTCGACACAAGCTTCCACTGTGCGATTAGGTTGTCTTTCGCATCTTCAAACTTGGGCGAACGGCACTCCGTAGACACCGTGGTCTCATTGCCATTCCCACCGTCGGTATTTGCATAGGGATCCCATACCATATATGCGTCGGGCCAATCACCCTGTACGATATTGTAGACATTTTCCTTGCCTTCAACGGGGATGAATTTCCAAGGTCCACCCTTGCCGGCATCCATATATCCGCGAGAGTTCAGATAATGGTTGTTGTCACCATTGTAAAGACCGGTCTCAATGTGATACAGCATATCGGCGGCACTTTCCTCCTCAAGAGTCAGGAGCGTTCCGGGCATACCGAGAGCCGCGTGTGCACCCCAGTCGGCACCACCGCAGAGGAACTGCTGACGGCCAAGGTTGTAGAGATAGAACTGTCCGGCGGCAACGGGATTCCCGGCAAATACATCAGCCTGCTTTTCGGCAACAGCCAGACGACGCTGATAGCGAAGCTCGCGGAGAGCGGCAACGAATTCATCACGGGTGATGGCATTGTTGAACATCTCGACGGCCTTGTCGGAATTGACACCTGCACGGTCGGTTATAGCCTTTGTGGCATTGAAATCCTCAATTATGGATTTTGCACTGCTCACACCGTTGATGTACTTTATCATGTTGAAGATGGCGAGACGGATATCGGTGACATTAGTGCTTGCCACAAGCTCTTTGGCGTTGGCGATAGCGGCAACGAGGGCAGATGTTGCCGGGAGTTTCTCAGCCTCGTCTATCAAACCGGAGAGCTGTGTCTTGATCTCGGTGACATCAGGATCAGGAGTCTCTGCGCTTACATACATGAGCTGGAAGTTGTCAAACACGAGCCAGTCTCGGAAATCGGCCTCGCGCTTGATGATACCCAATATGAGTCGGCCGTCGGTAACGACGGTTTCAACCCAATCATTCGTATATTTACCTGCAAGGAATGCAAGAGAGGCATCGTTAAGGCTATTGGGAACCCATACACCTGCTTCTTCCACATTATATGAATAGCCCTCGCCCTGCGCCGTGGCGGCATCCTTTGATATCGGCATGAGCTTCTTGGTGGCAGTCCCGGCGAAATACTCGGCGCGCTGTACCTCGGTGCCATTTGCCATACGGTCGTGAAGGTCAAGGCTCTCAACCTCGGTGTCACGGTAGTAACCCTGGACGTTCATCTTATACGTACCGTTGGGCAGACCCGAGAGTACTATATAATAGGTATAGTTTGTAGCATTATGCCATACCTCACGCACAGAGTTATGCTGAACACCGTCAAGACCGGCATTCGAACCGTTGCTGATGTATTCAAGAGTCCATTGGTCGAGGCGCGGGTCATTTCTGCCCATATCCTGACCGGGTATAAGCCATGTGGCATCAACCTCACCGGCAGCCACAGCAGACTTCATGTATTCGATACGGTCCTGACGTGACACAAGCTGCCATGTTGTGTTGACGGGAGCATCACTCAGCACGCCGTCGGCCTCTCCGATGAGATACGGTTCGCCAAGCTCTTCAGCCGAAAGAGCCTTGATGTTATAAGCGTTGCTTATGCCGTCAACAGTGACAGGCTCCAGCCCCCACACAGATACTTTTCTGTCGGTATCCATATAGAATCGGTCGGCACCGGCGTTGATGCTCCGGTTACGTCCGAATTTGGGATTTAGCTGGAAACCGCCTTCAATAGCGATGACCTCTACATCAAAACCGTTTTTGTCAAGCTGGGCATGGGTAGTCCATTGACCGGGAACACGCTGATTGCTCTGCAACCATTTTCCGCTCTCTACTTGATAGAGATAATAATCAGCACTGCCTTCGGCGGGAGCAGTGGAACCGGTAAACGGAGACTGTGCCTGCATGGTGAAAGCCGAGATGATTCCTGCGCTTAGGAGTAAATCTCTTTTTTTCATAATTAAGAAGGTTAGTTAATAATTTATTTAAGGTGAGAAAATGTCTTACTGACAGCCACAAAATTATTACGCAAATTTTCAAACAAACGATAATTACTGTTCAAAAAATGGAAATAGCTTACCAGAATGCCCGCATGCCGCCCCACACCCGACACCTTAGAACGGTTATTGCAAATAATTGAACAGTATATTTCTTAACCAAAAAAATCTTAAATGTAAATTTGTGCAGATTACTAATATCATTAACCATAAAACATGAAACCAATCGGAAAATCATTCATTACCTTAGCCGTTGCCGGCGCATTGTCGCTACAGGCTTCGGGGCAGACAGCCGAGGATTTCGTTCCCTACAGACAATCGGATCTGAGATTGCCGTCCGTACCTATTATCATTAATGATCCCTATTTTTCAATATGGTCAAACTACGATAATCTTAACGACGGTGCTACCACCCACTGGAGCCTCCAGGAAAAAGCGATCGACGGTCTGCTGCGTGTCGACGGCACGACCTACCGATTCTTAGGCCATCAGAAACAGAATATACTCTCGCCGATCGCACCGATGACCATCGACGGCGACGGTTGGTCAGGAAAAGTCAACTACGATGTGCAAAACGGCACCGACTGGACCCGCAACGATTTCAACGATTCTTCATGGGCGGTCGAAGAGGCTGCCTGGGGCACACCGGGAGAATATCCGAGCGTGAAAAATCCTTGGACAGGCGACAACAAAGACATATATATACGGCGCACCGTCAACCTGTCATCCGGCGACCTCGAAAAGGATCTTTGGCTGAAATATTCGCACGACGACGTTTTTGAGCTATACATCAATGGCACAAAAGTCATCAACACCGGATTGACCTGGCTCCAGGGCGAACAGCACAAACTCTCCGCCCAACAGAAAGCGCTGCTGAAAGCCGGTGAAAACATGATCGCCGCACACTGCCACAATACAAACGGCGGTTCATATGTCGATTTCGGCCTTTACGAGAATCTTCTGAAAGAAACCGATGCCATAAAGCAGGCTAAACAGACAGGTGTCGACGTTATGGCGACAAGCTCGTACTATACATTCGAATGCGGTCCCGTGAATCTCGATGTCGTATTCACAGCCCCGTTGCTGATCGACGACCTCGACCTTATCTCGACCCCGATCAACTACATCTCATACCAGGTCAAATCGAACGACGGGCAAAAGCATGATGTACAGTTCTTCATCGGTACTACCCCACAGCTCACCGTCAACGAGATGAACCAGCCCACGGAGTCAAGCATCATCACATCAAACGGTGTAAGATACATCAAATCCGGCTCGCAGGAACAGAAAGTGCTTGGCAGAAGCGGCGACCTTATATCAATCGACTGGGGTTATCTCTATATCCCCGCCGTCAACGGTAATATATCGATAGCTTCTCAACCTGAGACAGAAGAGTGCTTCATCACAACAGGTAAACTCGTCGACACTGCCGCCGGCACATCGTTCAAGAGCACCAACAGCAGCAACATGCCCTCCCTCTCGTTCTGCAATGATCTCGGCAAAGTCAAGGATGCACGCAGCTACATGATGATCGGCTACGACGAGGTCTACGACATGCAATACATGAAGAAGAACTACAAGGCATACTACGCACGCAACGGCAAGACCATATTCGACGCGTTCGGAGAGCTTGACAAGGGCTACTCCGACATCATGTCGCGCTGCCGTGCTCTCGACAAGACCATCTACGACGACGGCCTCGCCGCTGGCAATGTAAAATACGCCGAACTGCTTTCAGGTGTCTATCGTCTCGTGATGGGTGCCCACAAACTCTTCCAGGACGACAAGGGGCAGGCACTGTATTTCTCAAAAGAGAACAAATCAAACGGTTGCGTCAACACCGTAGACCTCACTTACCCGGAATCACCTCTCTACCTCATGTACAACCTCGAGCTACAGAAAGGCATGGTCCTTTCAATCCTCGACTACGCGATGAGCGACGCCCGCAAGGACAAGAACTGTGCGGCACACGACCTCGGCCAGTATCCTCTCGCAAACGGCCAGGTATATGGCGACACCATGCCGCTTGAAGAATCAGCCAACATAATCCTGCTCGCAAACGCAATCTGCCGCATCACCGGCGACGGCACATGGCTAAAGCCTTACCGCAACGTACTTAACAAGTGGGCAAACTACTGCTATCAGGAGGGACAGAACCCGGGCAACCAGCTATGTACCGATGACTTCAAGGGCCCCAGCGAACAAAACACCAACCTCTCTGTAAAAGCCATTCTGGCTGTAGCGGCTTATGCCGAACTGATCCCATATATCCAAGGCAACCCCCGCGATGTAGAACGTTTCCAGAACTATGCACGCAACATGGCTCTCCTTTGGGAGGCCGATGCACGCGACGGCGACCACTACCGCATGGAATTCCATAAGAGAGGCACTTGGAGCCAGAAATACAACCTCATCTGGGACAAAATGTGGGGATACAATATCTTCCCCGCCGAAGTCCTCGACCGTGAAATCAAATTCTATCTGACAAAACAGCAGCGCTACGGGCTCCCGCTCGACTGCCGTGACCTCCAGACCAAAGCCGACTGGATCATGTGGACGGCAGCTATGGCTCCCGACACAGAGACATTCCTCAAATTCGCCGATCCCGTGTACGACTACGCCGACCAGACCACCTCACGCATACCCTTGAGCGACTATTACTGGTCAAACACCGGCCGCGATGTAAACTTCAGCGCACGCTCTGTACTCGGCGGTCTATGGATGAAAGTACTTATGGACAAGATTGCCCCGAACAAGGTTGAAACCGGATGGGCGCCAAAGGGAAACCACATCAAGACACGTTGGGCGGCACAGGTTGACCCTGAAAACGTGCTCCCCGAATATCCCCGTCCTATAATGAAGCGCGACGACTGGCAGAACCTCAACGGTCTATGGGACTACGCTATCGTAGGTCAGAACGAGACCCCAAAGGATTTTGAAGGTCAGATCCTCGTTCCCTTTGCTATAGAATCAAGCCTCTCAGGCGTAATGCGGCCCCTCGAACCCGGTAAAGCGCTTTGGTACAAGCGCGAGATTACAATACCCGCCGAATGGGAAGGCAAAAATATCATGCTCAACTTCGGCGCGGTCGACTATCAGGCAAACGTATATGTCAACGGTACTACAGGACGTTACCTGGTCGGAAAACATACCGGCGGACACTCTGCATTCTCAGTCGACCTCACAAGCCGCATCAAGAATGGCAAGGCAACAGTATATGTACAAGTAATCGACAACACCGACGAGCGCATGCAGCCTGTCGGCAAACAGCGGCGCTACCCGAATGGCGGCGGTGACATATTCTACACCTCGACATCCGGCATATGGCAGACAGTATGGATGGAGCCGGTGGAAAAAGCCCACATCACATCGATCCGCACCACCCCCGACATCGACAACGGCAAACTCAACTTCGAGTTTGCAATAAGCAGCACGCCCTCAGGCAAACTTACCGTCACACTAAAAGACGGCGACAATGTGGTGACTTCAAAATCAACTGATGCCACACCACGGACTACCCTATCGCTCGACGTAAATAATGCGAAACTCTGGAGCCCCAAAAGCCCCTTCCTCTACGGCGTGGAAATCACACTCACTGACGGCGACAAGGTAACCGATAAAGTCGACAGCTATGCAGCCATGCGCAAAATCTCATCGCGCAAGGACGAGAACGGCTTCTGGCGTCTGCAACTCAACAACCGGGACCTGTTCCAGTTCGGTCCGCTCGACCAGGGGTATTGGCCGGACGGTCTCATGACAGCCCCCACCGACGAAGCTCTGCGCTACGACATCGAAAAAACCAAAGACTGGGGATTCAACATGATCCGCAAGCACATGAAAACAGAACCTTACCGCTGGTACTTCCATTGTGACAGCATAGGCCTGCTCGTATGGCAGGACATGCCTTCGACTTTCCGGAACCATGAGGACTGGATAGCCCACACATGGTATGCCGACCACGAGTGCAATCAGGATCCCACTCTTGAAAAGAACTTCCGCGACGAATGGAAGGAGATCATCGACCAGTTCTACTCCCACCCTTGTATCGTGGTATGGACACCCTTCAATGAAGCATGGGGACAGTTCAAGACCGCCGATATCGTAAGCTACACACAGAGTCTCGACTGGTCTCGTCTCGTCAACCCCGCCAGCGGTGGCAACCACTATCGCCTCGGAGAGGGCACGTTCGTCGACCAGCACACCTACGGACAGCCTATCGTGCTCGAAGAGGGTGTATTCGATGCCTCTCGTCCATACGTGCTCGGTGAGTACGGTGGTCTTGGACGCAACATGCCGGGTCATCGGTGGTTCGAGCGCAACTCACAGACCTACAACACCTATCCGAGCGAAAAGGCTATTACAGAAGCTTACGTAAAACTTGCCGGACAGATCGAGCAGATTGCAAAAGGATTTGAGAAAAACGGCAACAAGATGGCCTACGGAGCTGCGGTATATACCCAGACCACCGATGTCGAGACCGAGGTAAACGGCATCATGACCTACGACCGTGAGGTTATAAAGTTTGACGAACCTGCAATACGCGAGGCCGCCGGAAAGCTGACAAACGTATTCGATGAGTTTTCATCCGTCAACGTCCCTTTCGTTGATGGTGTCATCGGAGAACCCGTCTACTATAATCTCCAAGGCATGAGGATCAAAGAGCCTCTCCACGGAATCAACATAGTTAAAGATGCCGATGGCACCACACATAAGGTCATGATACCCTGACCTCTCATATTGTAACTGATTCTGTCGTGGCTGCGGATGAACTGCGGTCACGACAGAATTTCCAATAAGAGGTTGTTTCAAAACACCTCTAAATATAGCCCTCTCGATTTACTCAAAAGTATGAATATGAAGAAAATATTGCTGGCATGTGCCTTGTGCCTCGGCATAGGATACTATGCCGAGAGCGAGAATCCGGTTTTCCCCGGGTGGTATGCCGATCCCGAAGGCGCGGTGTTCGGTGACACATACTGGATCTACCCGACTTGGAGCGATGAATATGAAAAACAGACTTTCATCGATTGCTTCTCGTCAAAGAATCTGACCGACTGGACCCGTCATCACGCCATAATAGACACTGCCGAAGTAAAATGGGCGGAAAAGTGCATGTGGGCACCTGCCATAGTGGAAAAAGACAGTAAGTATTATCTGTTTTTTTCAGCCAACGACGTGCACGAGGGTGAAATCGGCGGTATCGGAGTCGCTGTCGCCGACAAACCGGAAGGACCATTCAAAGACCTGCTCGGCAAACCGCTGATCAACGACATTGTCAACGGCGCACAGCCAATCGACCAGTTTGTGTTCCATGACAACGGAACATGGTACATGTTCTATGGCGGATGGGGACACTGCAATCTGGTCAAACTCAACGACAGCTTCACAGCGCTGCTTCCGTGGGAGGACGGATCATGCTATCGCGAAGTCACTCCCGAAGGTTACACAGAAGGGCCGTTCATGCTCAAACGCAACGGGAAATATTACTTCATGTGGAGCGAAGGCGGCTGGGGCGGTCCCGACTATTCGGTGGCCTACGCAATATCTGATACTCCGGTCGGGCCGTTCAAGCGCGAACGCAAGATACTTTCGGAAGATCCGGCAGTTGCCACAAGCGCCGGCCATCATTCTGTAATACAGGTTCCGGACACTGATGAATATTATATCGTGTATCATCGTCGTCCCTTAGGTGACACCGGACGTGACCATCGCCACACATGTATCGACCGCATGACATTTAATGATGACGGCACTATCAATCCTGTCAAAATAACGTTTGAGAGCGTTGGCCCCCGACCGGTCAGACCCGCATCGTTGGCAGAAAACGACACCCCGTCAGACAACATGCGGTAACACAACTGATCAAGAGTGTGTTTGATAGCCTCTGTTGAACACACTCTTACTTTTAACCATGACATCATCCGCACCCGGATTCAATAATTATCATGAAACGAAGTTTTTTTGCTCTTGCATTTCTGTTTACATCGGCAATCGGCATCATGGCCGGAGGCCGATATAGCGTGAAATTTGAAAACACCGGAGACCATATGCCTGTGTCTCATGCCAAAATCCTTATCGACAACAACGACAACAAGCTCATACGCAAAGTCGCCGGAATGTTCTCCCGTGACTTCACACTTGTCTCCGGCGATTCGCTGCCTATAATCGTAAAACCGGACGGGAAGCGACTCATAATATTCGGTACTACCGCAAGCGCCCATATCAAAGGACTTGCCAGAAAACGCCTGATAGACCTGTCGCCCTTAGCAGGCGGCACAGAACAGTATCTGGTAAAAAACATACGGAAACCGTTCAAGGGATGTGAAGAAGCCATCGTAGTCGTAGGGAGCGACCGCAGAGGTGCAGCCTATGGACTATTGTCGCTCAGTGAAAAGATGGGAGTGTCGCCATGGTACTGGTGGGCGGATGTCCCGGTAAAGCATCATGATGAAGTATATGTATCTGCCGACTATGTATCATCAGCCCCGTCGGTGCGCTACCGTGGCATATTCATCAACGATGAGGACTGGGGACTGTATGAATGGTCGGCAAAGAACTATGAGCCGGAGACCGGAAGCATAGGCCCGAAAACTTACCGGAAGGTATGCGAACTTCTGCTCCGGCTCAAATGCAACATGCTTGCCCCGGCAATGCATCTCTGCTCCCACACATTCTATTCCCATCCGGAAAACAAAATCGTGGCAGACGAGTACGGAATCATTATCACGACGTCCCACTGCGAGCCGCTGTTGTTCAACAACCTTTCGAGCTATGAATGGCGTGGCGACAGAGACGGCGAATGGGATTACGGAACAAACAGGGAAACTATTTACAACAAACTCGACGCACGTGTCAAGGAAGCCTCACCCTATGAGAATATATATACAATGGGATTGCGCGGACTCCATGATGAAGGGATGCGTGGCAATTACACCATGGAGCGCAGGGTACAGCTCCTCGAGAATGCCGTCAGCGATCAGCGTCAGATACTTGGAAAACATATAAATTCGCCCATCGACTCCATACCCCAGATACTTGTACCCTACAAGGAAGTGCAGCATATTTATGAGCATGGAATGAAAGTGCCCGAGGATATCACTCTCGTATGGCCCGACGACAATTACGGCTACATGAAGATGCTGAGCAATCCCGACGAGCAGAAACGCAGTGGACGTTCCGGGGTCTATTACCATATCTCATATCTCGGTGTCCCGCACGATTACCTGTGGATAAGCACCACACCCCCCATGCTTATGTATGAGGAGATGAAAAAAGCCTACGACACCGGAGCCGACCGTTACTGGCTGCTCAATGTCGGCGACATCAAACCTATGGAGCTGTCAATCCAGTTTTTCTTCGATATGGCATGGGATTTCAAGAGCTTCAACTACAACAACGTCAACCATTATCAGGCAAAATTCCTGTCCGGGATATTCGGAGAGAAATACCGTACCGATTTCCAGCATATGCTCGACGAATATTACCATCTTGCATGGAGCCGGAAACCGGAGCATATGGGTTGGGAACGTCAATGGGACACACCAGAGTTCACCGGCCTGAAAGATACGGAATATTCCTTTGACAACTACAACGACGCACAGTCACGCCTTGCCGACTACATGGCGATATACGACATGGCGCTACGCATATTCGATGAACTGCCCGAAAACCTGAAACCTGCATTTTTCGAGATGATAGGATACCCTGTGATGGGATCGGCACAGATGAACCGCAAATTCCTCATGGCCCAGCTCAACCACAAGCTCGGCATCGAGGGCTAATTCGGCAAAGCAAACTGGGCCGGTGAAGAATCACGGCTGGCATTCAGAAGGCTGGAGGAACTTACCCGACAGTACAACAACCTATTGGATGGCAAATGGAATCATATGATGTGTATTCCGCGAGCCTTGTGCACACTGTATCAGGATATGCCCCATGTGGCTATTGTGCAGGATGCCCCGGAAGAAATCGATCTGACTCCGGACATTACCGAATATCAGCTTGACAGCTGTCTGTATGTGCCTGTCAACTCTTTTTCAGGCTTCAAAGCCGACGATCGCCATACGGTACGTCTGCTGAAAGGTCTCGGCTTCGACTGGGAAGTGCTTCAGATGGGCGAAGTCACCCAACCTGTCGCCGATGCCGCCGACCTCACCGATTTTCGGGTCGACTACGAGCTTCCGGCCATTGATGCCGACTCTGTAAAGGTAATTCTATATACCGTTCCAAGATTTCCGCTCTACAAAGGTGCCGACACATCTTTCGGGATTTCAGTAGACGGCGCTTCACCTGCCATATTCAACTACATCCCCTTGGAGCAATCCAGACAGTGGAAAGACAATGTGATACGCAACTCGATGATCAGCGAAGCCACATTCCCTGTCGACAGAAAATCAGGCAACCACCGCCTGTCGGTCACATGCGGTGCCCCGGGTCTGCTCGTACAGCGTATCCTTGTAGACTGGGGCGGACTCAAACCCACCTATGTCGGGCCGTCAAATCCGCTATGATTGTTCACCCGCACATCACGCTACCGGATGCTGTCGACCGATAAAAGATGGTATTCGTTGATGGAAACATCGATAAAAACAACCTTATTGAACCCATAAATTATGAAACAGATTTTAATTCCCGCCTTTGCTATGGCGATGACAATCGTGTCATGTAACAATAGCACAAACCGGACTTTGTCCGGCATCGACCCCTCCGCATTCGACACAATCGTAAACGGCAAGCAAACCGCCCTTTACACTCTGACCAACGCCAACGGCCTTGAGGCCGGTATCACCAATTATGGCGGACGTATAGTGTCGCTTATGGTGCCTGACCGTAACGGGGACATGCGCGACATAGTGCTCGGATTTGACAATATCAACGATTATCTGCCCGAAAACAACCAGACGGACTTTGGCGCTGCCATTGGCCGATATGCCAACCGAATAAACCAAGGACGCTTTGTCATTGACGGAGATACAGCCGTGCTGCCTCAGAACAACTATGGCCACTGCCTGCATGGCGGCACAGATATGGGCACTCTCGGATGGCAATACAGGGTTTATGATGCACAGCAGCCCAACGACAGCACACTGATCCTATCGCTCGAAGATGCTGACGGCAACAACGGATTCCCCGGAACGGTAAACGCGCAGATAACCTACACACTGACCGCCGACAACAGTCTGAAAATCGACTATACGGCTACCACCGACAAGCCTACCGTCATCAACCTTACCAACCACAGCTACTTCAACCTCGGAGGTGACCCGACCGCATCAATCCTTGACAATATCCTGACCCTCAACGCCTCCGGCTATACACCGGTCGACAGCACATTCATGACCACGGGCGAGATCGCAACCGTCGAGAACACCCCCTTCGACTTCCGCGGCGGCCGCGCCATCGGCGACAGCATAACATCGCAGTCGGAGCAGATCCGCAACGGCAAGGGGTATGACCACAATTTCGTGTTCGACACCACCACCGAAGGTGTCGTGGCCAACCTCTACTCCCCTGCCTCCGGCATTTCGATGGATGTGCTCACCGTCGAACCGGGCATACAGGTCTACTCCGGCAACTTCCTTGACGGCACCGTAAAGGGAAAGAAAGGCATAGTATATCAGCGTAACGCCGCAGTCTGCCTCGAGACGCAGCACTATCCCGACAGTCCCAACAAACCTCAGTGGCCCTCGGTGCGCCTCAACCCGGGTGAGAAATACGAAACGAGCACCACATTCCACTTCACCACCAAATAACCGCACCATCAACCATACAACGCGACAGTCAGCTCCGACCACGGAAGCTGACTGTTTTTTAGATGGTGTACCATCAATTACATACGCGCCAATGAATCACCTGTCTGAATCACCTGTCGGTGTCCGCTCAGGAAAAAATAAATGCAAAAATTTGGATAATTCAAGCAAACCCCCTACCTTTGCAATCGCAAAAGGGGATTAGAGTTTCCCCTCGGCTTGAAGCCTGCGGCGGAACTACCGCCCGACAGAGTATAAGCCGGACAAGCTAATCGGTTCGCTAGCTCAACTGAATAGAGCATCTGACTACGGATCAGAAGGTTACA
>NZ_CAJTYX010000003.1 GCF_910583865.1 uncultured Muribaculum sp. | reverse complement strand
GCGACCCCGACCTTGGCAAGGTCGTGCTCTACCAACTGAGCTATTTTCGCGTTGGGCAACCGTTTTTTTGCGTTTGCGATGCAAAGGTAGATACTTTTGATGAATCAACCAAATGTTTGGCGCTTTTTTTTAAGAATATTTGGTAAAATGAATTTTTGTAAAGATCAGTCTGTTGGTTTGCAGTCTGTTGCGTGAAACACATTGCATGCCGGTGATAACCTGAACAGCATGCAATGTCCACGGCATAATGGCATTGCATGCTGTTCTTTCCAGCAGGGTGGGTATCAGAATCCGCCAAGCCATGCCTTAAGCTGGTTGAGCATCGCGTCATGATATGCGAATGATTTTTTGTATCCCCATCCATGGCCTCCCGTAGGGTATATAACCATAGACGCCGGGACTCCGGCCCCATGTAGTGCTTGATAATAAAGTATACTATTGGAAGGGATCACGGCCGTGTCATCATCGCTGAGCAGCATTATCGCGCGAGGGGTGTCTTTGGTCACTTTCAACTCGTTGGAATATTCCAGCACTTCGGATTCATTAGGATTCTCGCCTAAAAGGTTTTTCCTGGAACCTCCGTGTGTGATTCCCTTCTTCATTGACACTACGGGGTAGAACAGTATCTGGAAATCTGGGCGTGATGCCGTGTCGGCATGGGTCGCAACTGTGGTGGCGAGATGTCCTCCCGCCGAAGAACCCATTATGCCTATATCTTTGGGGTCGAATCCCCACGTCGCGGAGCTGTCACGCATAACTTTCATGGCGTTTAAGGCGTCCGTTATGGGCAAATCCTTGTTCCCATTGGGGAATGAGTATTCAACAACGGCATATGCTATGCCCATGCCATTGAAATAGGGCACCCAGTCGAAGCCCTCGTGCCCGGTGGCGAGGTGTGAATATCCTCCGCCGGGGAGGTCGACGACCGCGCGCCCTGTCGCAGAGGATGCTGGCGGCAGGAATACCGTCATTTTGGGGTTCTCTACCTTGATTATGCGCGGCGCACCTTTTTGGCCAATGGCACTACTTGATGCGAGGGCGCCGAGTGTGATGGCTGTGATCATTGTTTTTAGGTGATTCATGTGGGATTTTGATTGGTGGTGAATTTGGTGAAAGGCATAGGGTTGCCATTCGGCTTTGTAGTAATAAGAACTGTTATGGTTAACAAAGTTAGAATTTATTTTGGAGTACATCAATTATATTTGCTTATTTTGCATACAAAAAGACGTTATGACTTCCGACAGATGGCATATTGATAATATAGATGATATATATACGACGCTACAGCGCAGGCAGGTGCGCCCTACGGCCAACAGGGTAGCCATATTCCGGGAGCTGTTGAGGGCGAAGTCCCCACTGAGCATGTCTGAACTTGAAGATCGCCTTGAGACAATCGACAAGTCCGGGCTGTCGCGTACGCTTGCTTTGTTCGCCTCGCATCAGATTGTGCATATAATAGAGGATGGCAGCGGTGCGGCTAAATATGAGGCGTGCCATGGTCATGTCGGACATTCGGTGGCGGATATGCATCCCCATTTCCACTGCGAGGTCTGCGGCTCTACGTTGTGCCTCTCTGATTCGCCTGTGCCTGCGATATCTCTGCCGGAAGGATATGAGATTCGTGCTGTGAACTACATGATAAAGGGCGTGTGCGATTCATGTGCCCGCAAAACAAAAGTTAAATAACGCTAAAAATATCGTTGTCATCTCTTTTTCGTATTGAAGGCAATGGAATTATCGGATGTAAATATTGTTCTAATAAAATAGAAATCTTATCTTTGCATTGTTTTTAGGAATCGGTCATGTGAGTTGCCTTTCCATTTCCCATTGGTTCGCTCTCGCCGCAACGGCATCGTATGCTTCTCCCGGCTGAGCGTTGGAGCGGAGTCTGTTACATGATAACGTTTCCTTGGTCAATGTCAAAAAAGATATATTAGTCACTAATAATTTTTATCAACACCAACTGTTTGTAGATCGAGATTTAGCAATTTAGAAAAGAAATGTATCATGTGACGTTGGAACCCGATAGGGCACTCATACTTCACATTGATTAGAGTATGACGCCGAGAGGCCGAAACAAATTCATCAACATTTATCATTGGAATTTCACTTAATTTATGGATACTAACAACGAAGAGAAAAAGCCCCGTAGACCGCGAATAGGTGACCGAATACAGTCGGGCGAAAGCGGTGATGCCGTGTTTAACAACACCAATACTAACTATAATAATAACACATCATCGTCAGATGATGCACAACAGCCGCGTGCCGACTATGGACAACAACGTCCGTATCAGCCTCGTCAATACAACAATCAGCGTCAAGGCGGCTATCAGCCACGCTACAACAACCAGCACGGAGGTGGCGGTTATCAGTCACGCCAAGGTGGCTACAACCGTTATAACAATCAGGGTGGCGGTTATCAGCCACGTTATAATAATCAGAATGCCACACCGGCAACTGAAGGCGGCGAAGCCTCTTCGACAACTACACAGAATACAAATTCTTACGGTTCTGACACTAACCAGCAGGGATATCAGAACGGCGGTTATCAGCCCCGCTACAACAATCAGGGAGGGTATAACCGTCAAGGTGGCTATAATAACCGTCAGGGAGGCTACAACAACCAGAACCGTCAGGGCGGTTACAATAACCAGAACCGTCAAGGCGGCTACAACAGCCAGAACCGTCAGGGGGGCTACAACAACCAGAACCGTCAGGGCGGTTACAATAACCAGAACCGTCAGGGAGGCTACAACAACCAGAACCGTCAGGGCGGTTACAATAACCAGAACCGTCAAGGCGGCTACAACAACCAGAATCGCCAAGGTGGCTATAATAACCGTCAAGGCGGTTATAATAAGAACCGTCAGCAAGGAGGCCCGCGCCAGCAGGGAGGTTTCGGGCTTCCACGTCAGGGAAAGAGCTTCACACCGCGCCCAAAGCGCATAGAGTATGAGATGCCCATACCCGATCCAAATGAGCAGATCCGTCTGAATAAGTTCATGGCAAATGCCGGCATATGCTCACGCCGCGAAGCCGACGAGTTTATCCAGCAAGGTCTCGTAAAAGTCAATGGAGAGGTAGTCATCGAACTTGGTACCAAAATCTCCCACAATGATGTAGTTGAGTATGACGAGAAGGTGGTGACGCTGGAAAGCAAGTGCTATATCCTTCTCAACAAGCCCAAAGATTGCGTTACCACAAGCGATGACCCCAATGGACGCACTACCGTAATGGATCTCGTCAAGGGCGCTTGCAACGAACGCATTTATCCTGTAGGCCGTCTCGACCGCAACACTACCGGTGTCCTGCTCCTCACCAATGACGGCGACCTTGCTTCAAAGCTGACGCATCCCAAATATGTCAAAAAGAAAATCTATCACGTATGGACGGACAAGGACATATCGGAGGATGACATGCAGGCTATTGCCGACGGTATCGAACTTGAGGACGGCCCTATACATGCCGACGCCATCTCGTATGCGACAGAGACCGACCGTAATCAGGCCGGTATAGAAATCCATTCCGGACGCAACCGTATCGTGCGTCGTATCTTCGAGAGCCTGGGATACCACGTTACCAAGCTTGACCGTGTTTATTTCGCTGGACTTACAAAGAAGAACCTGCCTCGCGGTCGTTGGCGCTATCTCACGCAAGAGGAGGTCAACTTCCTGAAAATGGGATCGTTTGAGTAATATATGAAATAGTATGCCGCGTAGTAGTGCGCTATGACATCATTATAGCGCACTACTACGATGTCAATACTATAGCGGCTAACCAAAAGCTATCATACATTTAATGAAAAGAGAAAAAATCATAGACCTTTTCAAAAAGGCCGAACTTATAGGAACAGAAGTAACCGTAATGGGATGGGTGCGTACTCGCCGAGGCAACAAACACGTTCAGTTTGTGGCTTTGAACGACGGATCGACTGTGCGCAACATCCAGGTAGTACTCGATATGGCCCGCTTCTCTGATGAAGAGCTGAAACCTATTACAACCGGTTCCGCTATCCGTGTCAACGGTCGACTTGTCGAGTCGATGGGCAAAGGCCAATCCGTGGAGGTACAGGCTGGCAGTATCGATGTGTTCGGCACTGCCGATCCGGAGTCATATCCGCTTCAGAAGAAGGGCCATACGCTTGAGTTCCTCCGTGAAAAGGCCCATCTGCGTCCGCGCACAAATACATTTGGTGCAATTCTGCGTGTGCGTAGCGCTTTGGCTTTTGCCATCCACCGCTTCTTCCAGGAACGCGGCTTTTTCTACCTGAACACACCTCTGATTACCGGTAGCGACTGCGAAGGTGCGGGAGCTATGTTCCAGGTCACGACGCTTCCGTTGAATGACCTTCCCAAGACCGATGAAGGCGTTGTGGATTATTCAAAGGACTTTTTCGGCAAACCGACGGCTCTGACGGTAAGCGGACAACTTGAAGGTGAACTCGGAGCTACGGCTTTGGGTGCCATCTACACTTTCGGCCCGACTTTCCGTGCGGAAAATTCCAATACTCCGCGCCATCTTTCCGAGTTTTGGATGATAGAACCGGAGGTTTCGTTTTTTGACATAAACGACAATATGGATCTTGCTGAAGCGTTCGTGAAGTACTGTATCTCATACGCTCTTGATAATTGCCGTGATGATATCGAATTCCTTGCCGATCATTACGATAAGGGGCTCGTGGATCGGCTTAATTTTGTCATCCACAATGACTTCGTGAGGCTGACCTATAGCGAAGGGGTAAAGATTCTCGAGGAGTCGGGGCATAAATTCGAATTCCCCGTATATTGGGGCGCAGATCTCCAGAGCGAGCATGAACGTTTCCTTGTGGAGGAGCATTTCAAGAAGCCCGTCATCCTCACCGATTATCCCAAGGAGATCAAGGCATTCTACATGAAGCAGAATGAGGATGGCAAGACCGTAAGGGCCATGGATGTGCTTTTCCCGAATATTGGGGAAATTATCGGTGGCTCGGAACGTGAGGAAAACTACGACAAGCTGCTTGCGCGTATCGAAGAACTTGGCATTCCTATGAAGGACATGTGGTGGTATCTCGACACCCGTCGTTTCGGCACTGTACCTCATTCCGGTTTCGGCCTTGGATTTGAACGTCTCGTACTTTTTGTGACCGGTATGACCAATATCCGTGATGTGATACCGTTCCCGCGCACTCCTAATAACGCAGAGTTCTAAGGCGTTGAATACGATAACAATTAAGGGTGCTAACCGACTGTCGGTTAGCACCCTTAAATTTATATAGCCTATCAAGCGGCGACAGGTGTTATTCCATCAGCTTACGATAGCGGCGTCGCGGTAGCTCTTTGCCTCCGTTGCGTGCGCGCTTGAAATCCTCGTAATCGGAGTATGAACCTTCATAAAACACTACATTTCCATCAGGCTCGAATGAAAGTATATGAGTGCAGATGCGGTCAAGGAACCAACGGTCGTGGCTTACGACTACGGCACATCCGGCGAAATCGTCGAGGCCTTCCTCCAGTGCACGCAATGTGTTGACATCGATATCATTGGTCGGCTCGTCGAGCAGTAACACGTTGCCTTCCTCTTTAAGAGCCATGGCGAGATGCAGTCGGTTGCGTTCACCGCCGGAAAGGACTCCGATTTTCTTTTCCTGATCGGCGCCGGTGAAATTGAATTTCGACAGATAGGCGCGGGCATTTATGTCGCGACCGCCCATTCGGAATGAGTCGGTACCTTGTGAAATCACCTCATATACCGACTTTTCGGGAAGAAGGTCGTGATGGCGTTGGTCGACATAGGCGATTTTCACAGTCTCTCCGACATCGAATGTGCCGGAATCGGCCTTTTCCTGACCCATGATCAGACGGAAAAGCGTAGTCTTACCCGCCCCGTTGGGACCGATTACTCCGACTATCCCGTTTGGCGGAAGAGAGAATGACAGGTCGGAGAATAACTGTTTCTTGCCGTATGCCTTTGCAAGCCCGGTTGCTTCAATCACCTTATTGCCGAGACGAGGGCCATTGGGGATGAATATCTCCAACCGCTCTTCGCGTGCTTTTTGATCCTCATTGAGGAGCTTGTCATATGAATTAAGTCGCGCCTTTCCCTTGGCTTGACGGGCTTTCGGCGCCATACGCACCCATTCGAGTTCGCGCTCAAGGGTTTTACGGCGTTTAGATGCCTGCTTTTCCTCCTGTGCCATGCGTTTGGTCTTTTGATCGAGCCATGAAGAGTAGTTGCCTTTCCATGGAATTCCTTCTCCTCGGTCGAGTTCGAGAATCCATCCGGCTACATGGTCAAGGAAATAGCGGTCGTGTGTGATGGCGATTACCGTGCCGGGATATTGCTGGAGATGCTGTTCGAGCCAGTCGATTGACTCAGCATCAAGATGGTTGGTCGGCTCGTCGAGCAAGAGCACGTCGGGCTGCTGTAGCAACAGGCGTATCAAAGCCACACGACGGCGCTCGCCTCCAGACAGGGTTGATATTTTCTGGTCGTCGGGAGGGCACTGCAATGCGTCCATCGCGCGTTCAAGTTTTGAATCTATATTCCACGCATCGGCGGCATCGAGCTTGTCCTGCAACTCGGCCTGACGCTGAATGAGGGCGTCCATTTTGTCGGGATCCTCAAGAATGTCGGGATCACCGAATGATTCGTTGACCTTCTCGAATTCAGCCAGCAGATCCATGACCGGCTGAACGCCTTCGCGCACGACCTCGATTACGGTTTTGTCGGGATCAAGTTGCGGCTCCTGTTCCAGATAACCCACAGAGTAACCGGGCGAAAATACAACTTCGCCCTGGTAGCTCTTGTCGATACCGGCTATGATCTTGAGTAAAGATGATTTTCCCGAGCCATTCAGGCCTATTATGCCGATTTTGGCACCATAGAAAAACGAAAGGTAGATGTTTTTCAGGACTTGTTTTTGCGGAGGATATATTTTCGATACACCCACCATCGAGAATATGATTTTCTTGTCGTCTGCCATAGAGAAATTTATTTGAGCGGAGGAATCTTATTTTCTGCCTTTCTGAGGAGCGTAGCGCACGGGGTAATCGACACGTTTGCGTCCTGTTATTATAGCCGAAAGCTTTGCCCGCAGAAGCTGACGCCGTATGGCTGAGATATGATCTATATAGAGCTTCCCTTCGAGATGATCGCATTCATGCTGCACGATTCTGGCAAGAAATCCGGAAATTTCCTCCTCATGAGGTTGGAAATCTTCATCGACCCAGCTGAGATGTATGTGTTCCACACGTTGCACGGCCTCTGATAGGTCTGGAAGCGATAGGCATCCTTCGTTACGGGTTTCTGTCGGGCCGTCAAGTATCTCTACCCTGGGGTTGATAAGAGTGAATTTGCGTCCACGGCATTCGGGAAAGGCGTCGCCCACGGCATCTGCATCGATCACTACGATGCGCACGTTGCGTCCGACCTGCGGTGCGGCCAGGCCCACACCATCGGAATTATACATGGTTTCCCACATGTCGGCGACAAATTGTTTTAATTCCGGATAATCCGGAGTCACATCATCCGAGATTGCACGAAGCACTGGATGACCGTAAAGATATACCGGTAGTTTCATTGGTTGAACTGTTTGCTTTGAAGATAATCATTTAGAATGATAGTGGCGGCTATTTCATCGACCACGGCCTTGTCCATGCGGCGTGATTTACGCATTCCTCCGTCAATCATGGAACGATGTGCCAACACGGATGTGAACCGTTCGTCCCAGAATATGATTTCCACATTATCCGGAAGCGTCTTTTTCAAGGCCATGATGCCGGGCCGTATGTAGTTCATTGATTCGGAATCCTCTCCGCGCATGGTCGAGGGTTTGCCGACGATTATGGCATCCACGATTTCATGCTTCATATATTCCACTACCCATTTTGAAAGGTCGCATGTACGCACGGTTGTCAGTCCGGTAGCTACAATGCGCAATGAATCTGTCACTGCGATTCCGCAGCGACGCCGTCCATAGTCTATTGACATTAGCCGTCCCATTCACTGCAAAGTTACAAAATCACGGCCGCATACACAAAAGAGAAAGTCAGAGAATCCTGTCAAAAGATTCTCTGACTGTCTCTCAAGGATATTCCTTTGATGTTCAGTCGGCCGCATCATGCGCGGCAAGCTCGACTTCACTCTTATTATCAGCAGGACGTGACAGATGTATCGGCATCTTGACCCACAGGCGTCCCGGAATCAGTCGCCAGAAGAATACGGCGACAGCCCATCTGCGATCGATTACAGCAATGCGCGTGCGTCGATTCAGCGCTTTGAGTATCATCGGCACTACTTCTTCCTCCTTCATTATCATGGGATACTTCTGAGCCGGATCAAGCAGGGGTGTACGTACCCATCCCGGACGTATGTCCGTAAAGGCGATTTTGATTCCCCGCATGCGTGCCAATTGTTCCAGCGCTTCAATATAGTTCTGCTGATAACGCTTGGAGGCCGAGTAGGCCGCAATCTCGCCTATTCCTTTAGTGCCGGCTACCGACGAGATGATTGCGATATGTCCTTTCCCTACGTTTCTGAAATAATGAAACGCAGTATCGACCATACGGGTGAAACCGACCACGTTGGTCTCAGCAGTGGCTACCTCACGTTTGATTTCGAGTTCGGGATCGAAGAATCCGATTCCGGCCACATGGAAATATATATCCATGCCGCCAAGTTTTCTGATAAGATCGAGAAGCTTGCGTGGTGCTTCCTGTTTCGTAATGTCAATGGCTTCCCATTCAACGGCATCCGGGAACATCTCTTTTAGCGCTTTCATGCGCTCGACCTTTCGTCCGGCCACTCCTACACGCCAGCCTGTTGCAGCCAAAGCCTCGGCCACATGCTCTCCGATGCCGGATGTCGCTCCTACTATCACTATCTTTTTCATATCGATGCGTTTTTATATCTCTAACGCCGGTATATGTCATATTGTTGGATTGGATATGTGGGAATGTAGGCGATTGCCTGACAACACCCTCCCGTCCGGACACAAAAACGGCGGTATGCCGAATTTCGACACACCGCCTTAATATTCGTCTATGGTATGGTGATTACTCCTGCTCTCCTTGTCCTACTTGCGGTTTGATGTCGTAAGCCAGCATACATATTGAGAATCCCCAATAGATGAAGGCAAGCGAGGTAAGGAAGCTTACCATCTCCATGTTCTGTATCCATCCGGCTTCGATAAAGAAAAATCCGATGAGCATAAGTAAAATGCCGTTGATAAGATATAGCCACCAGTATTTTCCTTTATGTCCGTTGACCGAACTGATAATCATGGTGATACCCCAATAAAGGAATATCAATGCAAGAAAGTATGGGAGGATGGCCTCAGAAAGGATTATGCTCCTTACCATCAGGAAGCCGATAAACATGTCAATCATACCTCCTGCAATCCACCATCCCCATCCTCTCGGAAAATGCGGACCTGCAGCTACGATCAACTGAACGATGCCTACGAGAATCAGCAGCCATCCGAATATCTGTGATGCAATGGCATATCCGGCCACGGGCCAGAACCAATAGGCGAAACCGCATATTACCATTACGATGCCGGCTATCAACACGAGCCACCAGCTCTTTGTGTAGCCCAGAAAGTTAAGTTTTGAGAGACTCATAATAAATTTTATTTAGTTGAACTGTTTTATCCTATAACAATACTTTTTAGGAAATAGTTGCAAATGTTATCTGATTTATTAGACACTCTCTGAGATGCTCTTTGGGGGGTGGATGCTTCGGCATACAAATGAAAAGAGTCGTATAGGCATCACATCTGCCTATACGACTCTAAAAGTCTATTCTTGAAAAAATCAGAATGCTGTTACGATTCCCATAAATGATGCTGCGTCGAGGGCGGCGCCGCCGATAAGGCCACCGTCAATATCGGGTTTTGCAAACAGCTCTTTAGCATTTGAGGGCTTGCAGCTGCCGCCATACAGTATGGAAGTGTTGTCAGCGACTTCTTTGCCGTAGCGTCCGGCGATAAGGCTGCGGATGTGGGCGTGCATGTCCTCTGCCTGTTCAGGTGTGGCGGTCTTACCGGTACCGATGGCCCATACAGGCTCGTAGGCAAGGATAATCTTGCCGAAATCTTCAGCGGAAAGATGGAAGAGTGCATCTTCAATCTGTTTTTTTACCACTTCGTTGTAGATACCGTTCTCTCGCTCGGCAAGCACCTCGCCGATGCAGAATATGGGAGTGAGGTTGTTCTCAAGGGCGAGAGCGACTTTTTCTTTCAGGATCTCAGAAGTCTCACCGTAGTACTGGCGACGCTCTGAATGACCGAGTATCACGTAGGTAGCACCTGTAGAAGCCACCATGGGGGCTGAAACTTCACCAGTGTAAGCCCCGGACTTATGGTCGGCACAGTTTTCGGCGCCGAGTCCGAGCTTATCGGTATCGATTACGGCATTTACCGATGCAAGATGGGTGAACGGAGTGCAGATTACGACATCACACTTGGGGGTAACGCCCTTTAAAGCCTCGTTGACATCTTTGGCAAGAGCCACGCCTTCCTGGAGAGTGGTGTTCATCTTCCAGTTGCCGGCTACTACATTTTTTCTCATAGTTGCTAAATATATTATTGGGTTATGTATTTCTATGTGTGAAAGGTGCGTGGCCTTTCAGATGTGCAAATTTACTTATTTTTTTTGATTCATGCGTGAAAAATGCAATTTTACAGCACGACCGCTGCGGTCAAGAATCCAGAGGAAAAGCTCGAGTCCAAGAAAGAATAGCGAGAGTGTCCACATTATGGTCTTGCCTGAAAAACCGAGCGACGGAAGTGTATCAGGTTCAGGTTTGTCGAATATTTCCGAATCAATGGAGTTGAGCGTGCGTTTCCACTGTATCACTCCGTCACGCAGATACACAACAGCGATATTCCCTCGTGCTATCTCCTTTATAGAAGTGTCCTCACTCGTGAATATCGGATACGAAGCCATGGAAAGGTCGCGCCACATATCTATGCCTTCGTTGTCTGAAGCTATGATGGCGGCCATTCGTCCGCCTCTGGAATTTACATGGCGATTTATCTCATTGATAAGGTAGGTCGAGGAGATATCGGTATTTGCCATATCGGGAATCAACAGCAGTACTTCCTCGCCTGTGGAGCCGATGGCTTCGGCGGTCGCCTCGTTACCGTCAGTGTCGTAGACGGTTATCATGCCGTCATACCGGTTCTGGTCGGGTTCAGCTCCCGGTGTTGCCTCTATTCGATCCACAAATGTCCATGAGTCATCGGGAATCGAATCCTCAGAGAATTCCCGTGCCACACCATCTTTCTCATATACAAATACATATGTTGGATCGTCATCACTCATGCCACCTTGTGCGTATAGCCCGAGAGGGGTACCGGTGGGGTAGGACCGGAAATCGACCAGCGGCTGTATGTTGTAGCCGAATATCGCGATGACGAGGATATATATTATGGCGATAACGGCAACGAGCCACTGGCTGTAGGTGGTGAATAATCCACTTACCTTTGAGTTGTTGACAATAAGGTATATGATGAGAATTGTCAGCACGACATTCTTGATGAATGTGGCCGTATTGGATATGACCCACATATCGCCGAAGCAGCCGCAATCGGCCACCGGATTGGCTATGGCGATATATAACGTGAGAGGGAGCATCCCGGCCATCATCAGTCCTATGAGCCATGAGCACGTGCGTTTGTAGCTTCCCGTGAGCAACAGGAAGCCAAGCAGGAACTCCGATGCCGCCAACGTGGTGGCGACGGTGAATACCACTCCATGCGGGACAGGTATCTGCCATACGGCAAGATATTGTTCAATCTTATAGATGAATCCCCAAAGGTCTATAGTCTTGGCCAATCCGGATATGACGAATGTGACACCTACCACTACTCGGCATAGCCATACCGGGAATGTTTTATTCGTCATGATATGACGTTTCGCGGTATCATTTTTTGACTGCGAGCTTGATGAGTGCGAAGGCTGCATAATTAATCATATCCTTATAGTTCGCATCAAGGCCCTCGCTTATGAGCGTGGCCCCTTTGTTGTCCTCAATCTGTTTGGTGCGCCATAATTTCTGGAGAATTATGTCGGTAAAGGATGAAACGCGCATCTTGCGCCATGCTTCATCGTAGTCATGGTTCTTGTCGAGCATCAGAGAAAATGCGCTCTTGAGGTGTCGGTCATATAGTGCAAGGGCTTCATCTACGGAAAGGTCGGCAGTGTCGGCCCATCCTTTCTCAAGCTGGATCAATGCGATTACTCCATAGTTTACTATTCCTATCCACTCCGGGATGACTCCTTCTTCCACCCGATGCTCTCCTTTTGTCTCGAGTGAGCGTATGCGTGCCGCCTTTATATATATTTGATCGGTCAACGATTCCGGACGCATCAACCGCCACGATGAGCCGTAGTCGATAAGCTTTTTCTCGAATATGTCACGGCACATGGCACCTGCCATGCTGAATTCTTGTGCTGTATCTGCCATATTATGATATATGTAGTCAACTATATTGTCAATTGATCACACCCCGTGCGGTGAGGATTCGGAAAGTCAGGTCGTGCATTAGATCGTATGGGTCCTGACGGGATCCGACTCCTTTTGTCGAGGCATCGGTGCGGCGCAGCGCACGCAGGATTTCTACCACCTGGCGGGCGTTGTACTGCCTCATGCCGTTTTTATAGTCTTTCGACAGCCAGTTGCCCTTGCGCCCTAATGCTGCGCATAGCGAAGGCTCACTTTTGTCTCGGGTGTAATGGATAATCAAAAGGTTTGAGAAAAATGTCCACATCATGCCCAAAGTCGGAGGAAATGGGTTGTCCTTGGGATTACGACGGAAATGGTCGATTATGCGGAATGCGGTCTTTCCGTCGCGTAACGATATGGCATTGAGCAGTTCGAAATTGTTGAAGTCCTTGCTCATGCCGATATGGCTCTCTATTACTTCCGGTGTCACCATGGCACCGCGCGGAAGAGCCACCGTAAGTTTCTCAATCTCATTATAAAGCCTCGAAAGGTCAGCGCCTACATAGTCGGCCAACATGGAGAGCCCCTTCTCTTCCACGTGCAGCCCCTTGCCGGTAATCACGTGGCGTATGGCATCGATAAGCGCCCTGTCGCGGAGCTTGATTGCCTCGAACACGACCCCGCCTGCGGAAGAAATCTTTGCCGGCAGATCCTTCGACTTGACTTTTGCTCCGCGTCCGCACACCACAAGTGTGGTGGTCGAGGTAGGAGTGGAGAGGTAGCCTGCAAGCCTGTCGAGCTGCGCCGCCGGCATGGACTGTGCCTCTTTAAGGATAACGACCTGTCGGTCGGACATCATTGGATAGCGGCGGCAGGCATCGATCACAGTGTCTATGTCGGTCTCCGGCCCGTAGAGAGTGTAGAGATTGAAGTCTCGGTCGCTTTCCGGCACTATTTTCTCGAATTCCTCCACAAGCCGGTCAATAAAAAATCCCTCCTCGCCATGAAGCAAGTAGGCGGGAGCGTATTTATGAGTGCCGAGCATAGCCATCAGCTCGGCATACGTGACGGTCTTGGTTGCTGCCATAGCTTATATAAGCCTGAGAATTTTTAAATCGGTTTAATGCCCGGATGCCCGGAAATTTTTGTAAATTTACAAAAAGTTTCCTATACTGCAATCATCACCTTGCTCATATGAATACTTCTCCATGCCATAGCATAACTCCGCTCAATCTTCCGCCGCTCGACGTTTCACGGCTTCGCAGGAACGGGGACGTTGTGGAGATATTTGATCCGTTGCGTGGCAAGCATGTGGCATTGACCCCCGAGGAATGGGTGCGTCAGCATTTCGTCGGCTATATGATGAGTGCCAAGGGATTCCCGGCTGCCCTTATCGCAAATGAGATAGGCCTCACTTTGAACGGGACGAGACGTAGATGCGACACTGTCGTATTCGACCGTAGCGGAAAACCGATGATGATAGTGGAGTATAAGGCTCCGGGGGTGGCGGTGACCCAGAAAGTGTTTGATCAGATCGTGAGATACAATATGGTGCTCCGGGCGAGGTATCTTACCGTTTCCAACGGCTTGTCTCATTACTGTTGCCGCATAGACTATGCCACGCATTCCTATGCGTTCCTGCCCGAACTGCCGGACTTTTCCACCTGCTGCGGCGATAATCAGAACAGGTAGGTGACGCGTATGTCCATCGTACGGTTCTTGGCGCTGAAATGATCGAGCAGCTTGGTCTGTTCGGCATATACCATGCCCCAGGTAAAGGAGTATGACACCTGCCAGTTGCGTTTGATTTCCAGGCCTCCGCCGACAGTAAGCCCCATTTCGCCGTTGGCGTATTCAAGCGCCTTTATATGGCTGTGCCCGAAAAGGAGGCTGAAAGAGGGACCGCCGAACACGAATGGCGCGACATAGTCCTCAAGACCTGCCATCCTGGTCCATTTGAAACGGAGGTGGATGGGGATTTCCAGATAATGCAGGTAGCTGCGTACTGTGCCGAACTCGCGCCACACTTCCTTGTCGCCGAGATGGAGCTTCGCGCCACGCATCTCATAGTAGATGCCGGAACTTATTCCGAAACCGATGCCCGGAAATATAACCTCGGTGGCGACACCCGCCGACATGCCGCATACTTTGTTGACCTCGAAAAGCGACTGTTTGAACTTGAGTGTCGACATGTTGATGCCGAGCATAGGTCCATAGCGTAACTCTGCCGTGGCCTGACGCGGAGCGCTTAATATAGCGACGAGCACTGTAAGTGCGACTAAAAGTCTTTTCATTTCAGATTGAATTTGTCGGCAAAGTTAATAATATTTCCCATAAATCCCCGCTTGCGCACAAAAAAGGTTATTTCGCCTGCTGAATCCAACAACAGACTATTATGGCATCGATCAAAGTGAAATTACGCCAATCCTCCGTCGCAGGCAAGGATGGCACAGTGTTCTACCGGATACACCACCGCAGGCAGACGAGGCAGATATGCGCGGACATACACATTAATAATAAGGAGTGGGACTCCTCCCGGTCGGCCATCGTCATACCCGCCGGGTGCGATTCCGAGAGGGCCGCATCTCTGAATGCCGCGAGAGAATCCCTGCATTCCGATCTGGCGAGGCTGCGCTACGTCATCGACCGCCTCGATGACGCAGGTGTCGCCTACAGTGCCGGCGACGTTGTGGAGCGTTTTCGGTCGCCTGGCGCCGGTGTCGTGTCGTTCACGCGCAAGCTCGTCGACGACCTGAGGAAAGTGGGCAAGAAAAACATGGCCCGACGCTACGAGACGTCTCTTAACAGTTTCCTGCGCTTCACCGGCAACAGGGAGGTGGCATGGGGCGACTTCGACTCCACCCTCACCGCCGGCTACGAGGAGTATCTGCGACGCCGCGGATTGTGCCGCAACTCCACATCCTTCTATATGCGCAACCTCCGCTCCATCGTAAACCGCGCCCTCGAGCGCGACTGCGCTGTCCCGGGCAATCCTTTCAAGCACGTCTACACCGGCATCGACAAGACCGTCAAGAGGGCCGTAAGCCTCAAGACCATCTGCATCATCCGCGACATGGAGCTTGGCGGCTCGCCCCACCTCGAGTTCGCGCGCGACGTGTTCATGTTCGCGTTCTACACCAGGGGCATGTCGTTCATCGACATCGCCCACCTAAAGAAATCCGACCTTGCCGACGGAGTGATCACCTACCGGCGCCGAAAGACTAACCGCCCCATACAGGTGCGCATCGAACCGGAGACGGCTACCACCATAAAGCGTCTGGGCGCATGCGGCTCTCCCTACCTCCTGCCGATAATCACCGACGACTCCGGGAGCGAGGAGGCGCAATGCCGAAACGCCTATTTCCGCATCAACCGCAATCTGAAAAAGATAGGCGAGATGCTCGGGCTGAAAACCCGGCTCACGCTCTATGTCGCCCGCCACGCATGGGCGAGCATCGCCCACCACAACGATGTCCCCGTCTCTACCATAAGCAAGGCCATGGGGCACGACTCGGAGACGACAACGCTCATCTACTTGAGCACGATTGATTCGTCGGCGGTTGATGCGGCCAACCGCAAGATAATGACATTGATGAAAAAAGGGTAGGGCGGCCACGCTTGCGGCCCACGTGTGTTTTAAAAATGATAACTCTCTTGGGAAGAAACTGATACGACACGATATGTCCCTGGTTTTCAGCATGAAAGTTGCGATGGAAATAACCATTGCGCAACTCCGACATGCATTTTCGTCAAACATATCCGCGCCTGAAAGCAAAAATCCAAAGGCAAAACATGGCTATTTCAACTATAATCGCTACCTTTGCGGTGTCGTATCAGTTTCTTCCCAAGAAACATGCGCACAGTACGGATTAAAACCAATCGCACACACGTGACAGAAAAGGTAACCCGCCGAGGCCCGTCAGTCAAGGCACTCCGGCATCCTTTCTTTTTGTACCGAGACTGCAACTGCTTGACTTTCAAAACCGTTTGAAGTCAGGCAGGACTTGAAAAATTATCCGCACCCCACGAAACATGCCTCTCGATCCTTCCGAAAAACAATGGTTTGCCATGCGCGACCTCAGTCGCCGCAACGCCAACGTCATGGCGCATGACACCCTTCGCGGAGAAGGTCTGGAGGTGTTCACCCCCTTGACCGAACTACTCATCACCATACGTGGACGCCGACAGAGACGTCTCGTCCCCGTCATACAGGACCTGCTCTTCGTCCACGAGTCAAAGCGGCGTCTCGACCCGTTCGTGGCCCGCTGCCCCAACCTTCAGTACCGCTACTGCCTCGGCAAGACCGCCGACGAACCGGCCACCGTGCGCGAGGCCGACATGCAGCGTTTCATCCGTGCCGTCGCCTCCACCGACGCCCCGCGCTACTTCATGCCCGGCGAACTCACCGACGCAATGCGCGGCCGGCGCGTCCGCATCATCGGCGGACAGCTCGACGGCTTCGAGGGACACCTCCTGTCCGTGCGCGGAATGCGCACACGCCGGCTCATCGTCGAAATTCCCGGACTCATCTCCTCCGCCGTAGAGGTGCAGCCCGAGTTCATACAATTCATCTGACCGCACACCCACACATGGCTCCCGGACTCGAACTACAGCGGCGCATCGCCGAGAAAAAAGCCGTGATCGGCATATTCGGGCTCTCGCAGCACGGCTTGCGCATGGCCGTCAGCTACGCCCGCGCCGGGTTCAAGGTCATATGCCTCGACCTGCGCGATTTCAAGGTCGATATGCTCCGCCGTGGCATAAACTTCGTCCGCGACATATCCGACTCCGAGCTGCTCGCCCTCGTCAAGCGCGGGCTTATCGTAGCCACCCCCGACTTCTCCCTCCTCCGCACCGTCGACTACCTCGCCATATGCGTCCCGTCGCGCGAGGCCGCCGCTCATGATGCTGCCGGCGCCGCTTCCGACGGCTCCCCCTCCTGCGACATCGCCGCCATCTCCGGCATCGTGGCCTCCAACATCCGCCCCGGCCTTATCATCGGCATCGACGACCGCGCCGAATCCATCCCCCTGCGCTCCCGCATGGAGGCCGCCCTCTCCCGCACCGGCTTCCGCTACGGCTTCGACTACCTATTCGGCACCCTCTCCCCGCAGTAGGGTCATACCCCCCGGTGTGTCCGCATCCATCCCCGACATACAACCATCACCCATATATGACTTATGGAAAAAGAAAGATACAACATAGCCGTGGCCGGAACGGGCTACGTAGGGCTTAGCATAGCCACGCTGCTGGCGCAGCACAACCATGTCACCGCCGTCGACGTGATCCCCGAGAAGGTCGACCTGATCAACAACCGCAAGTCGCCCATACAGGACGACTATATCGAGAAATACCTCGCCGAGAAGCAGCTCGACCTTACCGCCACGCTCGACGGTGCGGCGGCATACCGCGATGCCGACTTCGTGGTCATCGCGGCCCCGACAAACTACGACCCCGTCAGGAACTACTTCGACACCTCCCACGTCGAGGAGGTCATCGACCTCGTCCTGTCGGTCAACCCCGGCGCGGTCATGGTCATCAAGTCGACAATCCCCGTGGGCTACTGCCGCTCGCTCTACCTCAAGTACGCCGCACGCGGCGTGGAGCGCTTCAACCTGCTCTTCTTCCCCGAGTTCCTGCGCGAGAGCAAGGCGCTCTACGACAACCTCTACCCCTCGCGCATCATCGCCGGCATACCCAAGATCATCGACGACCCGCGCTTCGACGGGGAGAACTCCGCCATACTCCGCGTGGCCGACATCGACCGCCTCGACCGCGCCGCCCACACATTCGCTGCCCTCCTCCGGCAGGGTGCGATCAAGCAGGACATCCCGACGCTCTACATGGGCATGAAGGAGGCCGAGGCCGTCAAGCTCTTCGCCAACACCTACCTCGCCCTGCGCGTGAGCTACTTCAACGAACTCGACACCTACGCAGAGGTCAAGGGCCTTGACTCGCAGGCCATCATCGAGGGTATCGGGCTCGACCCGCGCATCGGCACGCACTACAACAACCCCTCGTTCGGCTACGGCGGCTACTGCCTGCCCAAGGACACCAAACAGCTCCTGGCCAACTATGCCGACGTGCCGCAGTGCATGATGTCGGCCATCGTGGAGAGCAACCGCACGCGCAAGGACTTCATCGCCGACCGCGTGCTGCGCATGGCCGGGTGGTACGACTATTCGTCGCAGACCTCCTACAGCCACGCGCCCGAGCAGGAGTGTGTCATAGGCGTGTACCGCCTCACGATGAAGTCGAACTCCGACAACTTCCGCCAGTCGTCCATCCAGGGCGTGATGAAGCGCATCAAGGCCAAGGGTGCGACGGTCATCATCTACGAGCCGACCCTCCCCGACGGCACCACCTTCTTCGGCTCTCGCGTGGTCAACGACCTCGCCGAGTTCAAGCGCCTCTCCCACGCCATCCTCGCCAACCGCACTTCCCCTGACCTCGCCGACGTGGCTTCCCGCGTCTATACCCGTGACCTCTTTTCCCGCGACTAATTATAAAATCTCATACAATAAAATCATGTGGATCATTGACAAAGCTCGGAGAATTAAAACACAGTTACAGATAGAGCATTATCTTGACTTACCTACATCAAAAATCTCCTCAGAGAGGCAAAAATCTCTCTGTTCCTTGTTGCGAGATGCACAAAAAAATGTTCCATTCTACCGCCAATTACTCGCGAATCAATGTATAACTTATAAGAATTGTTTTAATATTCTTCAGTCTTTACCTATAATATCAAAATGCGATTTGCAAAATAATCCATCAATGATTGCCAATTATGTTAGAGACAATTGGAAGTATTGGTTAAATACTGGAGGATCAACAGGAGTTCCCCTTAGATTCCCCATTGGAGGTAGATCAAAATTTGAATTAAATAGAGAACTGTTTTGTCAAGCTGATCTCTATGTTAAAATGGCAGGGACATATAAAATAAGGATTGCAGCCGTTGATGGATCTAGAGTTGATGAGCCTCGAATTAACCATAACGAATATTGGATTGACAAAGGCGAGAATTTCCCATATGGCAAATTTCATTATTCGACACTTCATTTAAACGATAAAACTTTCTACTATTATTTACAACACCTAAATTATACACAACCTGACGTTATTCGAGGATATCCATCGGGCATATATGAATTGGCACAATATATTCAACATTACAGCGAACAATTAAACTTTATCCCCAAAGGGATATATCTTACCAGTGAAAACATTTTAAAATATCAAATAGACACTATTGAAGCTGTTTTTAAATGTCCCGTGTGGGGACAATATGGACATTCTGAAAGTTCCGTATTTGCTATACGCTATCCTCATAGCGATCAATACATCTGCAACCCATTGTATGGTGTTGTTGAAATAATAAAAGAAGATGGTACACATGCAAAAATTGGAGAAGTAGGAGAAATTGTAGTAACCGGTTTTAGCAATAAGGCATTGCCCTTTATACGATATAGAACCGGGGATTTAGCAGAGTATGGAGGAGAATCGAGAGATGGAGTCTTAATTAACCAACTTATGGGCCGCTCTGTAGAGTATATATTTGACAATGCGGGCAAAAAAAGGTTTCTTGTTGGATTAATATTTGGGGGACATCTTAAAGTTTTTAATGATATGTCTGCATGGCAGTTACAACAAGATAAAGTAGGAGAAATAATAGTACGTGTCGTTAAAGGTCTCACTTATTCTGACGAATCTGAAACGGAGTTAATTAATTTCTTTGAATCCAATAATATAAAGCCCAAGATACATTATATCGACAATATTATTAAAACTAAACGAGGTAAACAAATCTTTCTTATTCAAAACATAAAATAGATAAGATTGATTTAAATGTCTAGACTGAATACATACATAAGGAATTTGACAACATATTTTGGTGCTTCCTTAATTCCCATGGCATTAAGCCTGCTTTCTAATCCATGGATTGCCAAAAATATGAGCCCGGAAGATTATGCTATAAGCGGCTACTATAGTTCATACACATCACTTATCCAACCAATTATTATATTCTATCTGATTCATTATTATATTAAAGAATATTATCGAGTAGAGACATCTAAACGATTAGAATTATTTGCTATAATAGCAAGAGCAACTATTTGGTTTTCCGGAATTATCTCAATAATATGTTTCATCGGCATATTAATATATTTGAAAGTCATAAATAACGGATTTCAATTACCTATACACCCTTATCTTGCGTTAATGGTATTTTCACTTCCTCTTTGTGGTTTGATGAATTTACAATTAGCACAGTATCGAATGAAGAGAGAGGCAAATAAATTTTTTTTGCTATCGGTGGCTAATGGAGTATTGAATATCTTTCTTTCAGTTACGCTCGTTGTTATTCTGAAATTGGGAGCAGTAGGAAAACTTTTAGGGCCAATGTTATGTAATGTAATAGTTTTTTTTATAATGCTATGGAAACATCGTCATCTCTTAAAGGTCCCCACTAACCCAATCTATTTCAGACAAATAATAAGATTCTGTTTTCCATTGGCATTAAGTGCAATGTTAGGCTATTTTACTAATGGTTTTTCTACTACATATTTGGAAAAAGTTGGTGAAATTAATGAGTATGGTGTATATATTGTTGGTTATTCCATTGGAAGTTATTTGTCTGTATTTGGAACTGCAATAGGTAATACATTCCAACCCGACCTTTATGAAACTGTAATTAAGAGAAATTGGAAAAAATACATTTCAATAATAATTATTGAGATATGCATGGTGAGTGTAATCGTGTTGATTTTTATATTTCTTGCCCCATATATAATTTCCATTTTAACCGCAAATAGATATACAGATGCGACTCCATATGCTCAGGTTCTGGCACTATCTACAATAACGAGTACAATATATTATTTAAGTAATCAGTTCTCTATCGCTACAAATAAACCAAAATTGTATTTATATACTTCTATAATTGGAAGCGTTATTATTGTGTTGACGATGCCAATGGTTGTTGGTAAATGGGCTTTTTGGGGTGGAGCATGGATGAACGTGTTATCATTTTTGGTACTCACTACAATTAATATTATCCTATTACTTGGCGGCAAATACAGATTAAAAAAACATACTAACTCATCTAATGAAACTTTGCTGCTTCTTTAATTATCCTCCCTTGTATCGTCAAAGTATATACAAGAGAATAGATGATACATTTGATTGCCAATTTTACTTTGGTCGTGAAGTAGAAGGGACTACAAACAGTGGTATCAAGAAACTTGATTTTTCAATCTTTAAGAGATGCCCTAAAGAGTTTGATAACCTCATGGTTTTCGGTCGATACCTTTGGCGAAGAAAGCTTCTACGATTAGCATTTTCTAGTAATGATACATTTATCGTGACAGGAGATTTTTGTTGGACTTATCTTCCATTTCTATTTCTTTGTAAACTTATTGGAAAACGAGTATATGCATGGGGACATGGCGAAAAATCAAACAAACGCAAGGCCTGGAAGTTTGAGAAATACATTTATAGATGGTTGACTGGATATTTTACTTATGGAAATGGAGGACGTAAAAGATTGATGGAATTCGGTATTCCCGGGGAGAAAATACATGTCATATATAATTCTCTTGTAGACCATATTGATGGTGCATCTAATATTGCTTTGAAAAGTGATATCTTGAAGAAGCATTTTGGAAATGGTAATCCGACAATTGTTTTTATCGGAAGATTGACTCCTCAAAAGAAACTCGGTCGACTCTTGGATATGATGTATGCCCATAGATGTCAAGGGTTACAGTACAATATGCTTATCATAGGAGATGGATGTGAAATGGAATCGCTGAAAAAGAAAGCCGCAAAATACGAATTGACCGACACTATTTGGTTCTTTGGCGAATGCTATGAAGGTACAGAACTTAATACCCTGTTGTATAATAGCGACTTGTGCGTGTCTCCAGGTAATGTCGGTCTTACTGCTCTGCATACGATGCAGTACGGAGTTCCCGTAATATCACACGATGATTTTGAAACTCAAATGCCTGAATATGAGGCGATAATCCCCGGCAAAACCGGGGCGTTATTTAAAAAAGATGATATGCACTCTATGATAGAGGTGGTAGCTGGATGGCTGAGTAATCATTCGTCACTTGAGAATAGAAATGTTACACGAGAGGAATGTTATGCGGTAATTAACGAGTATTTCAATTCGACTTATCAGATTGAACTTTTAAAAAAAGTTTTGAAGAAATGAGAGTACTTTGGGTATCTACGTCCAATACATTCTATAATCACACCTCAGACTCTACTAACAGCTCCTATAATGGAGTAGGATGGGTAGCGGCTCAACAGATTGAGATCTTGAAACGTCCCGATATTGAGTTGGCTATCATGTTCATGACAAATCGGATTTCGGATAACCGACGTATCGTCGATGGTGTACACTATTATCCAATAGTTGAGCATGTCGGGATTTGTGCACGGTTAAAGCGATTCTACTTTCCTCCGAAGAGATCAGTATATGATAGAGTGAAAGATCAGGTAGAATCGGTATTGGCAGACTTTCATCCGGATTTAATCCATGTTTTCGGTCTTGAATGTCCTTTGAGTGAGATTATTGAGAATATCGATATTCCGTCTGTCGTGCATCTGCAAGGAATTATAAATCCGGTTGCGATTTCATACCTACCATTCGGTTTCAGTTCAGAAACTCTTAGAAAACATGGAGTATGGTGGAGAGAGAATATATTTAATAATGGTTTCAAGTATTACTATAATGAAACTCTCAGACGCTGTAAACGCGAAAAGCAATTATATAAAGTATTGAAATGCTGTACTGGGCGTACCGATTGGGACAAGGCCGTTACGGAGCTATATGCACCACAATGCCAGTACTATAATGTAAATGAAATACTACGTCCCGATTTTTACTCTACATTACCGATAAATCCAAGGGATAAAATTGAGGTATTAAAAATAGCATCCACTATAAGCGAGACAATATACAAAGGTCTTGACTTGATTGTGAAAACAGCAAAAATATTGAATGAGTTCGATATCAAGTTCGAGTGGCGAATTATTGGGGTAAAAGCTAATTCCGCGTACGTTAATTTGGTGAAACATACTCTTGGCATGCAAATTTCCTCCAACGTGGTATTCGAGGGAGTAAAGAACCCTCAGGAAATTATTGAAATATTAGATACTACCGATGTATATGTTCACCCGTCTTATATTGACAACAGCCCCAATTCTGTGTGTGAGGCGCAACTATTGGGTGTCCCAGTCATTGCCACGAATGTCGGTGGTGTATCTTCTTTGATAACCTCGGGAGAAACTGGCATACTCGTCCCTACAAATGAACCTCATATCCTTACATCAAAACTGATTGAAATCAAAAATAATTTTGAATTACGTAAGATGTTGTCTTTGAGTGGACGAAATGCAGCTCTTAAAAGACATAATTGTAATGATATAATAAATAAAATAATTGCAATTTATCAGAATCTGACAAATGCAAAAGCATAGATATCCGACAATATTTTCAGACTTCAAAAAAAACTGGTTGTTTCTTGTTATTTTGGGGATAGGGACAATACCTTCAATATTCATGGGATACAGCATGTATATTTTAGTTCTTTTGTTCCCTATTATATTATTTAATTCATCAATACGACTTAATGCACCAATAATCGTATCGTTGCTTTTTGGCATATTATACACAATTCCATTATATGCCCATACAAATCCACCTACACCATCGAATGCAGTTTTTTATATGACTTATCCGGTGCTTTTCTATATGATTCCTAATTATCTGTTGGAAAAGTTCAAAAATCCCAATAGCATGTTAATTGTACTGATAATGGTGGTGACTTGTATCGCGAGTTGGTCTATAACGGTGAATATTGAGGATACCGTGGTTTCTGGTGAATTGGTCAATATGAGGCGAGCTTTAAGTGAAAACCTTAAAGATATACAGGGGGTTACAAGTGCGACAAACCATAATATGATGTTAGCATTGGCTATAGGTGGAATAGGTATGCTTTTCTGCCAGACAAGAAGCCATTTTGACAAATCTGTTAAGGTGTATCTCATAATTCTTGGTGGCTTTGCTTTATTCTCAGCTTTTCATTTGGTGAACCGCACAGCAATAGTGTTGGTTGCGGCTGCATGCATTGTAGGCATGTTAGTCGGAGGCATATCTGCAAAAAGAGCCATCGCCCTCACTATGACTACTCTCACTCTGATAATAATCTTTAGTATCGCGATGGAAAGTTCGACATGGGTGTCCGATGTATTATCTGGTTTTGAATCAAGAGAAACAAACTCGGCCTATGGAATGACAACTGTCGGTAACCGAGATGTGAGGTGGCTAGCCGCAGTATCACAAATTCCAATTCGCCCGTTTGGTGATGACGCATTACGATTTATGGGGGGAACGACATATGCACATAACACATGGTTGGACTGTGCCATTCAATCCGGATGGATTCCATTTATATTACTCATATATATCACATGGAAAATGCTTGCTTCCGTAATCAAGGTAGTGAGTAATAAGTGTGTTTCTTTATTTGACCGCTCTTATTTGGCAATACTCACTTCCGTGATGATTCTTCAATTGATGGTTGAGCCTGGTATTCAAGGTGTTTTTCTCCTTTTCTTGATGATTTTTTTCATGTGGTCATATGCAAATGGAATGAATTATAAATATCTTATCTCAAAACGTAATGGGAACATTAGCGATATTACTTACGGTGCATGACCGTAAGGCAAAGACTATAGAATGCTTGAAGAGAGTCCATGACCAGCTTCCAATTGATGGATGGGAAACGGATGTGTATCTGACAGATGACGGTTGTACTGATGGCACACCAGAGGCTGTGTCTGAGTTGTTTCCTTTGGTTAATATCATCCAAGGGGATGGCAATCTTTTTTGGAATCGTGGAATGAGGTTGGCTTGGAAAACTGCCGCTAATACAAAAGATTATGACGCCTATCTTTGGCTAAACGACGATACAAATCTTTTGTTGAATGCAATATCTGTAATGATTTCAGCTTTGGAAAGTGAGCCTGATTCGATTATCGTTGGCTCGACTGCAAATAAGAATAATAATATTACTTATGGTGGACGATTGAACTGTAAACTAATATTACCTAACGGAGAGTTGCAACGATGTAATACTTTTAATGGCAATTGTGTTCTTGTATCAAGATATGCATTCAGTAAGATTGGAAATCTTGATAACGCTTATTCTCATTCTCTTGGAGATATAGACTATGGACTTTGTGCAGCCCGGCTCGATATAAAGGTATATGTTGCACCCGTAGTGATTGGATATTGCGAAAAAAATCCACTCCCTCCCAAATGGATGCGTCCAGAATTATCATTACATGAACGTTATAAGGCCTTATTCACTCCATTAGCCTATACTAATCCTCCTGAATATTTCCATTTCAAGCGTAAACATTGGGGAGTTTTTACTGCTTGTCTTGCCATGTGTTCAATAACGTTGCATTTATTGGCGCCAAAATTATGGCAGAATATTAAATACACCCATGGATAAATTGTATGACATTACTATATTATGGAAAAGCCACATCAAATCAGATGTTATTGCCCGCAATGTGAACGGAATACAAACCATATAGTATTGTTCTCGGCTACGGAGCGGTCGGATGACGAAGATTATTGGTGGGAAAGCACATATTCCGTGGTTAAATGCATGGGGTGTAACGGATTACAGTTCCATAAGGAGGACATTGATGAGTCAGACTTCGAATATTTCGGCGACGGTAACATTCAGCCTAATCCGAGAGTCACGACCTATCCGCGCCAAAGACACAAAGTCGCACCAATAGGCCACACCTGGGACTTGCCACCGATTGTACGCGGACTATATAAGGAGACCATGGCTTGCCTCAACAACGGACGCCTACAGCTCGCCGCCGTAGGATTCCGTGCTATCATTGAGGCCATCTGCCGAGATGCCGAAGTAGCGGGAAAGAATTTGGAGACTATGATTAACCACCTCGCCAAGGCACATATCATAACGGCCAAGGATCGCGAGCATCTCCATGCCATCCGCTTCATGGGCAACGACTCAATCCACAGTTTAAAGAAATATCGCGAAGAAGAAGTCGTAATTGTAGCCCATATTGTCAATGCAATCCTAACGAGCCTCTATATCCTCACCAAGGAGGTGGAAAACCTTGACATGAAGCCCATAAGCCGATACCCCGAGTTTGAGACCATCCTCAACGAGAGCGTAGCCAAGCGTTCGGTGGGTGAGATCGATATACTTCGCAACTTCATCAAGCATGACCGCCGCATACTCTCGGAGGATATCCCGAAGTTTGAGGCTGAACTCCAGGCTCATCGCTGACGGCACATACAAGAAACTATCACTCTGTCCATCACCTGCGGCAGGACGCTCACAGCAATATAAGATTGAAAGCCTGTAATTCTCATAAATAATGGGAAAACTCTGTATCATTTATAACTTCGCACAGCTTTATCGAGAACCAGTATTCCGGCTTATTGATTCGAACTGGGAATGTGACTGGTATTTCGGACGCAACATTACCGATATTAAAGGAATGCCTTCTGACGCCTTGAAACGTACTACGTATGTCGATAATCGCCGTCTAATAGGCCCTATGGAGTGGCAGAATGGAATCGGCAAACTGATGCGTGACAGCCGCTACGATTGCTACCTCATGCTCGGCGAGCCGATGGTGCTCTCCACTTGGTGGAATCTCATACAGCATCGCTTATTTTATCCGCGCAAAAGGGTATATCTTTGGTCTCATGGATGGTATGGCCGGGAAAATTTCGCCAAGAAATGGCTCAAACGCTTGTTCTTTGGATTGGCCGACCATGTGTTTACCTACGGCGAATATGCACGGCAGCAAGCCATCGCCCAGGGATTCGACGGCGACAAGATAACGCCGATCCACAATTCTCTCAATCATGCCGCTCAGTCGAAGTTGCGAGGTGCACTTACACCTTCTGATATATACCAAAGCCGGTTTGGCAACGATTATCCTATACTACTCTTTATCGGAAGATTAACCCATGTGAAGCGTCTTGATCAACTCCTCGATGCGCTCGACATGCTCGCCCGTAGAGGAGAGCATTACAATCTCGTGTTCATTGGCACGGGTGAAGCGCATGCAGAGCTTGAGTCTCAGACGAAGAGTCTCGACCTCGATGACAAAGTATGGTTCTACGGTGCATGCTATGATGATAACCGTAATGCGTCGCTCATCTACAACGCAGACCTATGCGTGGCTCCCGGTAATGTCGGCCTCACGGCAATGCATACAATGGTGTTCGGTACTCCAGTACTTACACATGATGATTTCCCATGGCAAATGCCAGAATTCGAGGCCATACGTCCGGGAAAAACGGGCGCTTTCTTCCATCGCGGGGATGTGGCCGCGCTTGCTGACGGAATAAGCAAATGGTTTGCCACTCACCCGGATCGCGAGGCCGTGCGCCGCGCATGCTACCGCGAAATAGATACCCGTTGGACTCCAGAATATCAACTCGATATCTTGAAGAAATACTTACGATAAATATCTTTACAATGCCTAATATTACACGGATTGTAAGTTTTGGGTTGGACTACTTAAGCAATTTTTTCAACCCCGCTATCTCAAAATTAAGTCGAGTCGAAAAGTCCGTTGTGTCAAGAAAAGCCAAAATATATCGGCATGTGAAACTCGATCATTCCAGTATCGGAGACTACACATATATCGGTCCAAACTCAAGAGTGGTTTATTCTACAGTCGGTAAATTTTGTTCTATTGCCGGAGAAGTGTGTTTGGGCTTGGCAACACATCCATTGACGTATATTTCTTCTTCACCAATATTCATCTCCACGAATAATGCCACAGGCCATCGATGGACAACGAAGAATGTAGATTTTCATGAGTACGTCCCAACAAAAATAGGTAATGATGTGTGGATTGGGACACGGGCCATTATTATGGGAGGAATAACAATTGGTGACGGGGCTGTTGTGGGAGCAGGAGCGGTCGTTACTAAGGATGTACCCCCCTATGCTATAGTGGGGGGGATACCTGCGAAAATAATTCGCTATCGGTTTGATTCTGGAACTATAGATGTATTATTGAGATTAAAATGGTGGAATTTGTCCTCCCGAATTGTCAAGAAAAATATCGGTATATTCCAAAGGGCAGATTTCATAAGGCATTTAGAATCTTTGGAGAAAGGGAGTGCGTTATAGCTCACTATTGGAGAACGGCTTTTTCACAGCAAAATATCAATCTGACGTATGAAAATTTCTATCGTCACCGCCACTTACAACAGTGGTGCGACTCTGCGTGACACCATGGAGAGCGTGTTGGCGCAGGACTACGACGACTACGAGCACTTGATTATTGACGGCGGCTCGAAGGACGATACGCTCGCTATCGTGAAGGAGATGGAGCCGCGCTACGGCGGTCGGCTGCGCTGGATCTCGGAGCGCGACCGTGGCATCTACGACGCCATGAACAAGGGCATACTGATGGCCACGGGCGACGTGGTGGGGCTGCTCAACTCCGACGATTTCTACACTTCGTCCGATGTGCTGTCGACCGTCGACCGCAACATCCGAGAGTACGATGCCGTGTATGGCGACATACACTATGTGGACCCCTCCGACCTGACGCGCCCGGTGCGCAACTACTCGTCGGCGCCATTCCGGAGGTGGAAGATGCGCCTCGGGTTCATGCCCGCGCATCCGTCGTTCTACTGCCGCAGGACGGTCTACACGCGCTTCGGTCTCTTCGACCTCGACTTCAAGGTGGCCGCCGACTTCGAGCAGCTGTTGCGCCTGATCTACGTGAACCGCATATTCACGCGCTATATCCCGAAGGATTTCGTGACGATGCGCACCGGCGGCGCTTCATCGTCGGGTCTGGAGAGCCACAAGCGCATCATCCGCGACCACATGCGCGCCTACCGCAAGAACGGCGTAAGCTCCAACCTATTCTTCGAATCGCTCCGCTACGCCTACCGCATCGGGGAGAAAATCAAGTTCGCCGTCCTGAAAAAATAGCGCCCCACACGCGGAATGAATGGCACGATGCACGCTTAGGCTGACTCTCGGTGCACCATATGTGCTCCGTGCGTTTCCTTGATAATTATAACGACAACGGCCATCCGGAAAGAAAAGTCCGGATGGCCGTTGCTCGTTTAATGGGTTTTATAGAGCGCGACCGGGGTCACCGGTTGGTGGCGCGGCTCAGGATGCCCACAATCCAGAGGAGCACCACGGCACCTACTACCGACGTGATCAGGTTGCCGATTATCCCGGCGGAGGTGATGCCGACGAGGCCGAACAGCCATCCGCCGAGCACTCCGCCTATTATGCCTACTATGAGGTTGACCACCAGGCCGAAGCCTCCGCCGCGCATCAGCTTACCTGCGACGAATCCGGCCAGAATTCCTATCAATATATACCACACGAAACTCATAATCTGTTAAAATTAAGGGGTTATAAATTACATGTGAGACAAAATCGCTCTACATGGTAACGCATCCGGAGTCCGTGCGGTTCAGCGCATGTTTAAAAACAGGGGCGTAGGCTCGGGGAGGAAGGCTCACGATTTCTCGGACAGTTCGAGCCAGCGCATCTCTTTCTCGTCGAGCAGCTCCTTTATCTTCTGATAGCGCGCCGCCTTCGCGGCGATGTCATCAACGGTGTTGCCGCTCGCGAACAGGGAGTCGAGCGCCTGTTTCTCCTGTGTGAGGCTGTCGATCTCCGCAGTAAGCTCCTCGAATTCACGGTGCTCCTTGAATGTCATCTTGTTGGCGTCGCGCTCGCGGCGTGGCTTTGCGCCGGAAGCTGCGGGTGCGGCGCTGCGGGCTTCCGTTTTCTCGCGTTCGATCTTCTCCTGTTCGCGGCGCCATTCGCGATAGTCGGAGTATGAGCCGGGGAAGTCGCGCACCTTTCCCTCGCCTTCGAGCACGAAAAGATGGTCGACGATGCTGTCGAGGAAGAAGCGGTCGTGGCTCACCACCATAAGGCATCCCTTGAATCCGGCAAGGTATTCTTCGAGCAGTCCGAGGGTCACTATGTCGAGGTCGTTGGTAGGCTCGTCGAGGATAAGGAAGTTGGGCGAACGCATCAGCACCGCCGCCAGGTGGAGGCGCGCACGCTCGCCGCCGCTCAGGGTGCTGATGTACTTCTGCTGGTCGGCGGGCGAGAAGAGGAAGCGGTTGAGAAACTGCATCGGGGAGTAGTGCTCGCCGTCGTTGACCACCACGTCCTCGGCCATGTCGGTGATGGCGTCGATCACGCGCTTGCCTTCGTCGAAGCGTATGCCCTCCTGGCTGTAGTAGCCGAAGCGCACGGTCTCGCCGACATCCCAGCTGCCGCTGTCGGCGGCCACGATGCCCTGGAGCATCTTTATGAAAGTGGACTTGCCCACGCCGTTAGGACCGATGATGCCGACGCGTTCATAGCGTGCGAAAGTGTAGCTGAAGTCGTCGAGCACCACCTTCTCGCCGAAAGCCTTGCTGACATGCTTTGCCTCGAATATCTTCGACCCGATGTAGCTTGACTTCACATTGAGGTCTACAGTCCCGTCGGCCGAGCCTGCGGCGGCAAGCTCCTGCCTGCGTGCGTTCAGTTCGTGGTAGGCATCGATGCGGTATTGCGCTTTGCCGGCTCGTGCCTGCGGCTGACGGCGCATCCATTCGGTCTCGCGGCGCAGCGTGTTCTTCACCTTCGACATCTCGGCGGCAAGGGCCTCTATGCGCTCCTGCCTGCGCCGCAGGTAGTAGTCGTAGTTGCCGTCGTAGGTGAATATCTGCCGGTTGTCTATCTCGATTATCTTGTTGGTCACGCGGTCGAGGAAGTAGCGGTCGTGGGTCACCATCAGAAGCGTGACACGGCTGCGTTTCAAGTAATCTTCGAGCCATTCGATTACCTGTATGTCGAGATGGTTGGTCGGCTCGTCAAGGATTATCAGCTCGGGGTTGCCCAGTATGACTCTCGCCAAGGCCACGCGCTTCGCCTGTCCGCCGGATAAGTGGTCGGTAGAAGCCGTAAGGTCGGTTATGCCTAGCTGGGTCAGGAGCTGCTTCACCCGATCCTCATACTCCCAGCCGCCTGCGCTGTCCATCAGATGTATGGCTTCGTTAAGCGATTCTTCATCGCCTGACGATAACGCTTCCTCATATCTGGCTATCGCATGGCACATGGCGTTGTCGCCTTGCAGGCAGGCCTGGATCACGTTGTTGCCCGGAGCAAGGGTAGGGGTCTGGTCGAGGATGCCCACGCGCAGATCGTTTCTGAAAACCACGTTTCCCGAATCGGGACTCTCTTTGCCCGCTATTATATTAAGGAGTGTCGATTTCCCCGTGCCGTTCTTGGCGATGATTCCGATCTTGTCGCCTTCATACACGCCAAACGTCACATTGTCGAAAAGCAGACGGTCTCCGTAGCTTTTGGTCAAATTTTCTATTTGCAGGTAGCTTGTTGCCATCTCTCGCTTATTGATGTTGTCGGGCGCAAATTTAAGCAAAAAAGCGATTGTATGATAAATTTATCGCAATAAATTTGCAAATAACAATCGCGTGTGGTAAATTTGCAGTGTTATAAACGTGATATCATCCCCTATGGCATGCTGCTGTGCGGGAATATGCCCAAAACTATCGTGGCGGGAGCATGATATTGACGTTAAAATATTAAATTTGCAGCACCAAATTAATCTCAATAAACAGATATGGGAAAAGTAATCACACTCGGCGAAATCATGCTTCGCCTTTCCCCTGCCGGATGCAACCGCTTCGTGCAGGTTGATAATTTTGATGTAATCTGGGGCGGCGGCGAGGCCAATGTGGCCGTGAGCTGCGCCAACTACGGCCATGAAGCCGTATTCGTCAGCAAACTGCCAAAGCACGAGATAGGGCAGGCCGCTGTAAACGCCCTGCGCCGTTACGGCGTGTCCACCGACCACATTGCCCGTGGTGGAGACCGCGTCGGCATTTATTACTGTGAGACCGGCGCATCCATGCGTCCCTCCAAAGTCATCTACGACCGCGCCCATTCAGCCATATCCGAGGCTGATCCCGAGGATTTCGATTTCGACAAAATAATGGAAGGTGCTGACTGGTTCCACTGGAGCGGCATCACTCCCGCTATATCCGACAAAGCCGCCGAACTTACACGTCTTGCCTGCGAGGCTGCCAAGCGCCATGGTGTCACCGTGTCGGTCGACCTCAACTTCCGCAAGAAACTCTGGACATCCGAAAAGGCACAGTCCATCATGCGTCCGCTCATGAAGTATGTCGACGTATGCATCGGCAACGAAGAAGATGCAGAGCTTTGCCTCGGATTCAAGCCCGATGCCGACGTGGAAGGCGGCAACACCGATGCCGAAGGTTACAAGGGTATTTTTGCCGCCATGATGAAGGAATTCGGATTCAAATATGTCGTGTCTACCCTGCGCGAGTCCTTCTCGGCCACACACAATGGCTGGAAGGCCATGATCTACAACGGCAAGGAATTCTATCAGAGCAAACGCTACGACATCAACCCCATAATCGACCGCGTGGGCGGCGGCGACAGCTTCTCCGGCGGCCTTATACACGGACTGCTCACCATGGCTGACCAGGGCGAAGCACTTGAGTTCGCAGTAGCTGCCTCCGCACTCAAGCACACTATCCCCGGCGACTTCAACATGGTCACCGTCGATGAAGTGAAAGCCCTTGCCGGTGGTAGCGCCAACGGTCGCGTACAGCGCTGATAAGTTAAGATGCCCTCTTAACCATTAAGTTGATTCTGGTTTATATTAAAGAAAAAATGGCAAGATTCGATAAGATACAGGTCCTTCAGAAGATTGGTGACACCGGCATGGTGCCGGTGTTCTATCATAAGGATGCCGAAGTGGCATGTGCCGTGGTGAAGGCATGCTACGACGGGGGCGTGCGCGCCTTCGAGTTCACCAACCGTGGTGATTTCGCCCATGAAGTGTTTGAAAAAGTAGTTAAATTTGCCGCGAAGGAATGTCCCGAGATGGCCATAGGAGTCGGATCGATTGTAGATCCGGCTACTGCGGCTCTCTACATACAGCTTGGTGCATGCTTTGTGGTTGGTCCGCTCTTCAATTCCGAGGTGTCGCGCATATGCAACCGCCGTCTCGTGCCCTATACGCCCGGTTGTGGTACTGTATCAGAAGTCGGTGCGGCCCAGGAGACCGGATGCGACCTCTGTAAAGTGTTCCCCGGCGATGTCCTCGGCCCGAAGTTCGTCAAAGGCCTGAAAGCGCCGATGCCTTGGTCGAAGCTGATGGTCACAGGCGATGTGGAACCGACCAAGGAAAATATCGAAAGCTGGATTAAGGCTGGAGTGTATTGCGTGGGCATGGGTTCCAAACTCTTCCCCTCCGACCGCGTTGCCGCTGCCGACTGGGCCTACGTCACAGCCAAGTGCCGCGAGGCGCTTGCCTACGTGGCCGAAGCCCGAAAATGATTCCGCTCTCCGGATGAGATGGTCAAGTGTGTGTGCAATTCGGTACGGCATACTGAACATTTTAGCAGAAGTTCTGTTTTAATTACAGAATATTCCGACATGGAAAATTGAGTAACATTACATAATTCATTCAAACAAAACGCTAATTTTCTTATGAAACCCTTGCACATAATCCTTTCGGTCATCGGCGGAGCAGTCGCCGGTGCGGCAGTCGGTCTGCTTTTTGCTCCTGAATCAGGCGAAACGACTCGCGACAATATACGTCGTTTCCTTAAGGAGAAAGGCTTGAATCTCCGCAAGGACAAGTTGGAAGAACTTGTCGACGAGATTGCCGATGAAATCAAGAAGTAAGCATACTCTACCGCTAATAACTACGTCGAAATGAACAATACACTCGGACTCATCAGCGCCTTTCTCGGAGGCGCAATCGTCGGTGCCGGCGCCGCTTTGATATTTGCCCCCGAAAAAGGCTCGGATCTCAGGAAGCGCATTGTAGAAATTCTTCGCAGTAAGGGCATACTTTGCTCCGATAGCGATGTCGATGCCCTTGTCGAGAAACTCACGAAAGATCTCGAAGCTGAGGTCTGCGAATGAGTTTTCCCAAGCCACATATGACAACACCGGCCGGAGTCATTCTAAAATGACTCCGGCCTATAAAATCGCCCTCACACATATATTATTTACTCCACGGCCATGAGTGAAAAAACAGAAGAAATGCGTTCCGTATGGAAGGCCATGCTGACGTATCTGAAACTACAGATTGAGAATCTTAAGCTGGTTTCTACAGAAAAGTCGGCTATATTGATGTCTACCTGCGTAGTCGCAGTCGTGTTCGGTATTCTTATGGCTTTTGCATTACTCTTCATATCCATCGGTCTTGTGCTGTTGCTTGCTACGGCATTGCCGGTATTCTGGTGCTTTATAATTATGGGTGGTGTTTATATCGTGGCCGGTATAATCGTATATTTCATGCGCACAACACTCGTCACCAATCCTATAGCGCGATTCTTGTCACGCTTGTTCCTTGACGAGCCTAATGCTGAGAACGACAATAAAAATACCATCTGAAGCCATGGCTACCGATTCATTACCCCCTCACGATCCCGCATCCTCCGCAAGGCGGTGGAACGGCTATACCATAGACGACCTGCGCTATCGTCGTGCTGTAAATCAGGTAAAGACCGAGATGATACGCGAGCAGCTTATGTCTAAGGCTTCCAAGGTTACCAACCTGAAGGCGCTTGGCGCTTTGGGCGGCAATAAGCTTTTAGGTAAGATACTCTCGGGATTCTCTATGCTCGACTATGGAATCCTGGCATTTCAGGGCGTAAAACAAGCTACACGTATTTACCGCTTCATGAAGAAGCGTAGATAAACAGTTTCGCCGGAATTTAATGGATGTTGCATGGGCATGTGACTCCAGTCGCTATGGTGACGCCTGCATTGCTATTGTTTTTGTGAATAAACTTTGGTAATTTTGCATTCTAAACCAGAATGCATGAATGCTTCATTGATTTTCCGGCTAATATGCCTTACGGCATTGTGGATTATACTTTGCTACCTGCTCATAAAGGGGCGGGGTGTAAATCTATGGTCTATATTCGTTATCGTGGCATCGGGAATCACGGTATTTGTGCCTCTTTACAAAAAATACATGCGCAATGGAAATGGAAAAGCCTGACACCCGTCCGGAGGAAGGCGAGAAATACCCCCTTCTTAAAGCCATCGACTCTCCGGCCGACCTGCGCAGACTACCGCAGTCGGCACTCCCTGCCGTGTGCTCTGAAATAAGGGAATTCCTGATCAATTCGCTATCCAAGAACCCGGGACATTTTGCATCAAGCATGGGTGCTGTAGAGATTACGGTTGCACTACATTACGTATTCAACACACCATACGACCGCATTGTATGGGACGTGGGGCATCAGGCATACGGCCATAAACTTTTGACCGGGCGTCGTGACCGTTTTTCGACCAACCGAAAGTTTGGTGGCCTAAGCGGATTCCCGAATCCGGATGAAAGCGAATATGACACATTTACCGCAGGGCATGCTTCCAACTCCATATCTGCCGCACTCGGCATGGCCGTAGCATCAAAGCTGCGCAAGGAACCGCGACGCAATATAGTGGCAGTTATCGGTGATGCCTCCATATCCGGTGGCCTTGCGTTTGAAGGGCTTAACAATGCCGCCATCACTCCCAATAATCTGTTGATAATACTCAATGACAACGACATGTCGATAGATCGCAATGTCGGTGCGTTGAATTCATATCTTACCCATATAAATACTACAAAGGCCTACAATACGTTCCGTTACAAGCTTTACCGGCTCTTGAGACGCATGCATCTCGTAGGTGAGCAAAGCAAAGGTTTCATACTGCGTTTCAACAATAGCGTGAAATCTCTGCTCGGGAAGCAGCAGAACATATTCGAGGGTTTGAACATACGATACTTCGGCCCGTTTGACGGCCATGATATAGACCGTGTGGTACGTGTGCTCAATGACATAAAAGACATGGATGGCCCCCGTATACTGCATCTGCGTACCATAAAGGGCAAGGGATATCGTCCCGCAGAACAGGATCCGGCAAAATGGCACGCTCCGGGACTTTTCGATGCCGCTTCCGGAAAACGGATAAGCGACGGAGGAGCTTCGGGTGTCGCAAAATGGCAGGATGTATTCGGCGAGACTTTGTTGGCTATGGCCCGCGATGACCGACGCATCGTAGGCATCACGGCTGCGATGCCGTCGGGCACCTCTATGAGTATAATGCAGGCTGCTATACCCGAACGGGTATTCGATGTCGGAATCTCTGAAGGGCATGCTGTAACCTTTGCAGGCGGACTCGCGAAAGAGGGAATGCGTCCTTTTGTAGCCATATATTCTTCATTCACGCAGCGCGCTTACGACCAGATAATCCATGACGTTGCCATACAGCGGTTGCCCGTCACCCTTTGCCTTGACCGGGCCGGAATCGTTGGAGAAGATGGCGTGACACACCACGGGGTATTCGACATGTGTTATCTGCGTCCGATACCGGGCATAATAATATCATCCCCGATGGACGAGCTTACATTGCGGTCATTGATGCTTACCTCGGTGAAAGGCAATCATGGCCCGTTCGTGATACGTTATCCGCGCGGCAAGGGCAACGACTCCGATTGGCGTGAAAAGAAGCCGCAGGTAATTCCGGTGGGTAAAGGACGGAAATTACGTTCAGGAAAGTATATGGCCGTCCTCTCTATCGGGCCGATAGGCAGATGGGTGGCTTCGGCGGCCATACGTGCCGAAGCCGAAGGGATAAGCGTGGCACATTACGACATGATATTCCTTAAGCCTATCGACGAGGACATACTTAAAGAAGTCGCCGGAAGCGGCTCTCCTATAATAACCGTGGAGGATGGCATGCGCGAAGGCGGCCTCGGATCTGCAGTTGTAGAGTGGATGACTGCGCATGGCTATCATCCTGAAATAGCAAGAATAGGAATTCCTGATTGTTTCGTAGCGCATGGGAAGGTGCCTGAACTCATGAAACTGTGCGCAATGGATGAAGATGCCATTTTGACAGCCATAAGAGAAATGTCCACAGGGACTTCAATCCAGTCGTAAGATTATGAAAATTGTTATAGTAGGAGCCGGAGAGGTCGGTTCTCACCTTGCAAAACTCCTTTCCCGTGAGGAACAGGATGTAATGCTGGTGGATGACGATGCCGAGCGCCTTGCCAGCATAGATGCCAACTACAACCTCATGACGCTACGTGGAAGTGCCATATCTTTCAACACTCTTCGACAGGCTGGCGTGGAGAAGTGCGATCTTTTCATCGCCGTCACTCCCGACGAGACCCGCAACGTGACATCTTGCGCTATTGCAAAAAGTATCGGAGCTCGAAAGACCGTGGCGCGTATCGACAATTACGAATTCCTCGACAAGCATAACAGTGACTTTTTCACCCGTCAGGGAGTAAATGCCTTGATTTATCCGGAGTATCTTGCCGCTCAGGAAATTGTTACAGCACTACGTCGCAATTGGGTGCGCCACTGGTTTGAACTGCATGACGGCAAACTTGTGATTGTTGGCGTCAAGCTTCGTGAAAACGCCCGTATAGTAGGCATGCACTTGAAGGATTTCGCCCGCACCGAACATAATTTTCACGTCGCAGCAATCAAGAGAAGGCATGAGACGATAATACCCCGTGGCGACGATCTGCTTAAACCGGGCGACATACTATATTTTGCTACTACCAAGGAGCATGTAGGCGACCTTCTTGGACTGTGCGGGAAGGAAGAGTATCGTATTCGGAAGGTAGTGATCATGGGAGGAAGCCGTATTGCCATTCGACTTGCACATATGGCCGGCGACGAATTCAGCATAAAAATAATTGACAACGACATGGCGCAGTGCCGACGTCTGCCGGAAAAATGTCCGAACTGCGACATCGTGTATGGCGATGCCAGAGATATCGACGTGATGCGCGACGAAGGTGTAGATGAAGCCGATGCTTTCATTGCCTTAAGCGACAGTTCGGAAACAAATATACTCACATGTCTTACAGCCAAGGAGCTTGGAATACGAAAGACTGTAGCAGAAGTTGAGAATCTACAGTTCATCTCGGAGGCGGAAGGGCTGAACATAGGCACGGTAATCAATAAGAAACTGCTCGCCTCAAGCAAGATCTTTCAGATTTTGCTTGATACGGACGTTACGTCATCAAAATGTCTGGCTCTTGCCGATGCCGAAGTTGCAGAAATAGAAGTCAAGCCCAACAGCAAAGTCACGCGAGGCCCGGTAAAATCATTGTCCCTCCCTTATGGAATGACTATCGCGGGACTCATACGTGGCGACAAAGGAATGCTTGTGACGGGAAATACACTGATAGAGGCCGGAGACCATGTGGTGGTGTTCTGCTTGTCCGGAGCGCTGCATAAGATCGAGCGCCTCTTTAGCTAACGAAATGTCCGGCATATGATAGCCTGCTTGAACAAGAGAAAGAATGTGATCCAGCGTGTCACTATTTTCGGGAATGTAAGGAAGATAAACTTCCCTATGCTGATAAGGGTGCTCGGATGGCTTCTCATGATTGAAGGAATTTTCATGTTTGTGCCGACGGTCACATCTGTTATATATGCCGAAAGCGACGCAATGGTTTTTCTGTTATCGGCAATTGCGACTCTTGCTACCGGAGCGGTGATGACTTTCTGCATCCGACCATCTAACACTCAGATGGCCAAGCGTGAAGGATTCCTTCTTACAGCCCTCGTGTGGGTGGTATTCAGCTTATTCGGTATGATCCCTTTCATATTCAGCGCTTACCCTCTTAGTGTCACGGACGCGTTTTTCGAGACGATGTCGGGATTTACCACCACAGGCTGCTCTATATTTGAATCTGTAGATGTGTTAAGCCATGGAGTCAACATGTGGCGTTGCCTGACACAATGGCTCGGTGGAATGGGTATAATTCTCTTCACGCTTGCCGTCATCCCCATGCTCAACTATTCCGGAGGCATGCAGATGTTCAACGCTGAAGTCACGGGCATCACACATGAGAAATTGCGTCCGCGCATCAGCCAGACAGCCAAAAGTCTATGGACAATATATTTCGTGCTGACGACAATCCTCACCTTGTTGCTTTGGGCCGGTCCGATGGACTTTTTCGACAGTGTATGCCATTCGTTTTCCACAGTCTCGACCGGAGGATTTTCCACTCATGACAGTAGTATCGGTTTCTGGAATTCCGACTACGTAATGTGTGTGGTCACCGTCTTTATGTTTCTTGGAGGAGTCAACTTCAGTCTAATGTATAAAGCCAGCCATGGGGATTGGCGCTCCCTGTTGCGCAACGATACTTTTATGGCATACATTGCGACGCTGTTTGTGATGTATGTGATTTTCGTGATAAGCATAATTCTCGCCGGACATGCCAAGACAATAGAGTCGGTCACCATCGACCCGATATTCCAGATAATAACCACTATAACGTCTACCGGACTTACCGCCGATAATTTCGAAAACTGGGGGCCTTTGGTGTTGTCACTTTCATTCTGCCTCATGTTTTTTGGAGCATGCGCCGGATCCACGAGCGGTGGCGCCAAAATCGACCGTCTGCTTTATCTGCTCAAAAATACCAATAACGAACTCTATCGGTCGGTACATCCTAATTCCATCCGTTCTGTGCGTATCAACGGCAATGTGATGGCACCTGAGGTAGTCGACAAGGTAATCGCTTTCCTGTGCATATACGTGATGGTAATCGCTGTCGGCGGTATAATGCTTACAGCAATGGGGCTTCCGTTCATGGATGCTTTTTTCAGCTCTTTCAGTTGTGTGAGCAACACCGGACTTGGAGCCGGAGTTACCGGTTATGGAGGTGGATACGAAATAATTCCCGACTTAGGCAAGTGGGTCCTGTCGATACTCATGCTTATCGGGCGTCTTGAGATCTTCACCGTGCTTATATTGTTTACGCGCGCATTCTGGAAGAAGTAACCAAATATAGGGCTGACACACATACATGAATAAGGAGATTTATGCAGCCCCGTTGCAGGGCTATACCGATGGCATGTGGCGACGAGCGCATTCCAAGATTTACGGAGGGGTAACAGCCTACTTCACACCTTTCATACGCATTGAGAAAGATGACGTACGGCCACGAGACATTCGCGACTTGAGTGCAGGCACATTCGGAGATGTAGCGGTCATACCACAGATTATATTCAACAGTACGGATGAGTTCGAGCGGTTGGTAGACAAACTGGCGTCCCTTGGCAAGAAACGCATAGACCTCAACCTGGGTTGTCCGTTTCCTCCGCAGGTCAAGCATGGAAGGGGAGCCGGAGCTTTGCGCCGGGAACTCATGGAAAAGGTTGCGGAGCTAATAAACGGCAGGTATTCAGAATTATACTTCTCCGTCAAGATGCGTCCGGGAATATCGTCATGCGATGAATGGCTTCCATTGTGTGATATTATCAACTCAATGACACTTTCGCATGTGACGATACATCCGCGTATCGCAATCCGGCAATATGAGGGTAAGGCGGATATTGATACATTCAAGAGAATGAATGAGCATATCAACCATCACATAGTATATAACGGAGATCTACGGGCTACGACAGACCTGCATGAAATATCGGACAGGTTCGACGGCACTATCGGTATGATGATCGGTCGAGGCCTATTGATGAGACCGTCGTTGGCGGCTGAATATATCGAGGGGGAAGAATGGAGCAGAAGCCGACGGATGGAGGCTTTGTGTGAATTCCATAGTCTGATTTACGATGGGTATGCCGACCGATTGTGCGGAAACGCCCAGATCCTTTCCAAGATCAAACCTTTTTGGGATTATCTCGAACCGGAAATAGGGCGCAAAGCATGGAAATCTATTCACAAGGCAACTTCTTTGCCCTCCTATTTGTCTTTCGTCGAAAAAGCCTTGGCAGATAGTGGCAATTCAGCTTTTGACATTTAGTTTTTTTAAAAGCTCTACAGCCGATCCCTTTCATATAGGAGGATAAAACGCATCTCGGATATGCTCTATGCCGGTTATGGCGCCGTTCCTGTCTGCCATCACAAGGCATATGTCGAAACGCACTTCGAATGGTATGTCGTGTGATTTCACATAGGCATCGGCCGCACGTATTAGAAGGTGCATCTTGTTGCGGGTCATGCCCTCAATTCCCGATAATCCGGAATCTGAGGTGCGTGTTTTCACCTCGACAAACACCATTGTCGTGCCATCCATTGCCACGATGTCAAGTTCAAGATGACCGATTGACACATTACGCTCGACTATGGCATAACCTTGTGAGGCGAGATAATTGCAAGCGGCATCCTCTCCAATTTTTCCGAGGATATTATGCTTAGCCATAGATATTGGGATTGCCGACAGCTCAGAACAGCTTGTAGGCTATACGGAAATTCACTGACGGGAATACCTTGAATGTATTGATTATGTCAACGTAATCGCCGACTTTTCCATTGACATTCTCTACGTCGTTCACGAGATCGATACCCTCATGCGTGACGATCTTCGGACTGCCCCCCCAGAACATTACACCGGCATCAAATCCGATTGATAGGCGACCGGATTTCCCCACTTCATTGCAATAACCGAATCCAAGATACGGACGAAAACGATTGACAAGCGCCTTGGCACGGACAAGACCGTCACTACCGGGACGCATCATATATGGGCGTCCATCCTTGAAGTCACCGACATGTATGCCAACCGCACCACGTTCGATAAGTTTATCGGCCAATTCAGGGGACATATAGTAGTCATCATATCCCGGTATCATAGGCTCATCCCAATATGCTCCGCTTTTCGCAAAGTCGTAAAAGTGATTGTAGATATTCACTGCAAGAAGAGAGGGCATTTCTTCGATGGTATTGCGTGCGGTGGCTATCTTGCTGGAACCGAGATAGAATCCGGCGGTAATATGCCAACGCTTGTCTGCCCATGGCATTACATCGACCATGAACTTGAAATTCCAGAAAGACGGGCGTCCTTGCATTTCCACGCGTTCATCAACATGTATGTTGGTGATTCCATACATCAGTTCCTGAAGTTTACCGAAATTACTTTCCGTTACACCATACCCGCCTTCAGGACCTACATCTTCCTTATAGCTTGTGATGCTGAATGACATGGGGACTGCAAATTCCGGCATGTAATCGACACCAGCCCGCAGTCGGACCCAATCTGTAACGTTGGTTGACAGATCAAGTCCGATACCGGTTGACCCAAGAGAAAGTCCCACATCAAGATGGTTGAATATATTTTGGTCAATACGTACGCCGTCATCGGCGGCAACAACGGATTTTACATTCTGTGCATTAAGAAGAGTGGGGGAGAGGACCACGGTCAATGCCGCAAGAACTGGCAATTTCATATGTTTGTCGTAGAATAAATGCGTGATTAGTCAAATTAATGCGTAAAGATACGAATTATTTCTAACATATTATGTATTATCGACTTAATTAATGCGGACATTAACATATCGACAAAGCTTACATATGCGTTAATGCGTTTATTTCCAAACGCTTTTGATGACAAGGATAGGCGCGGTATTCAACATAATCAATTTTAACATATTCCCATGGGGTTAAAATGCCGGTAATCACTATATTTGCAATAAGTAAAGTTGAATTCCTCGAGACCATAATGAAACGTGGACTTATTTTAGAAGGAGGCGCAATGCGCGGGCTATTCTCTGCCGGAGTAATCGATGTTATGATGGAACATGGATTGCATCCCGATGGCATCGTAGGAGTTTCTGCCGGGGCTGCGTTCGGATGCAATTACAAGTCCGGGCAACATGGACGTGCATTGCGCTACAACCAGCGCTTCGCGAGAGATTCGAGATATTGCGGTATCCGTTCGCTCATATCGAGCGGCGATCTGTTTAATGCCGAATTCGCATACCATGTCGTGCCGAACGTCTATGACATCTTTGATTCCAAGGCATTCGAATCTAATCCTATGGAATATTATGTCGTATGTACCGATGTGTCTACGGGAAATGCCGTATATCATAAATGCGATAATGGTGGTGACACATTCTTTGAGTGGGTAAGAGCTTCCGCATCAATGCCTTTGGTGTCTAATGTCGTAGAAATTGACGGCATGTATCTGCTTGATGGCGGAATTTCCGATTCAATTCCTTTGGAATTCTTTGAGAATGAGGGATATGATGCGAACATAGTAGTGCTCACACAACCGGAGGGATATATGAAACACAAGACAAGTCTTGCTCCTTTGATGAAAGTTGGGTTGAGAAAATATCCGGAACTTCTTAGGGCTATGTTGCATCGCCATGAAATGTATAACCGGCAACTCGACTTTGTCCGTGAAGCCGAAGCTACAGGCCGCTGCATGGTGATCCGCCCGGAAAACAAATTGCCGATAGGCCATGTTTCTCATAGCCCAGCCAATATGGAACGTGTATATGAACTCGGTCGTCATGCTGCTTTGAAATCCATTCCTGCAATGCGGGCTGTCTGGAAGCAATAATTCGGATCATAAGATGGTCTTAACTTATGGTAATTGTCAAAATCCTGAAGGTTTCATGAGGCGTGCAGAATAAGACAGGGACATATACACATTTGTCCCATAACCTGTATTATGTTAAATTGCATCACGAGGGGGCAAGCCCTGGGTATGGTAGTATCCCCTCCCGACTCTATTGTAGAAACCATATACATGGTAGGTATCGGTCTCCATGAAAAGTCCGAAAAATCCGGGAGACTTCAGAACGTTTTTTCACTTCGTTATTGAATCTGCGTTGTTTATTAAACGACCTCTTACTACGATTTCCTCTTAATTTCCTCTTAATGTTTCGTAAAAATAAGGTGGCAGTATCTGTTTTTGCTTGCCCGTTCTGATAAAACGGATTAACTTTGTATGTTATGGCATACTTAAACGAATACATAAGGTCATCATCCGTCGAAATGACATATGCACGCCTGTGCATGCCACTGTGTCTGGCTGTGTTCGCCCTATCCCCGTCGTTGGCCCGAGCGCAGATAAGCATCGACGGACTGCCCCATGCACCTGTCATCGTGAATCCGGAGCCGTCTACCGGTCTATCGGCCCTATATGTAATAGAGACTATTAGTAACGCATCTGTTACATACGAAGCAAAAAATGCCTCGCGCCCGGTATGGTACACATTTGGACAGATGGGAGCAGCATATGCAGACCCGATTCCGGAAAGTGAAATTGATTATTCCGGCAACGTATCCATATTGGGTAATATTCGTCCGGATTGCGGCTATGTGATTGAGGACGGGAGCAGCCGCACTTATTTCTGGGTTATTGATTACTCCAATCACGAATTAAAACTTAACGCGCTGTCCACCAATGAAGAATCGGATTGCAGCACTATGTTCCTGCAACTTGACGGTCATGCCTCCCCAATTTATTATTATAACATAAACGGACGAAGGCTTGAACTGTCACGTGAGATGACTCTCAGCTATGCAACAATGGAATATTCCGCAGATTCTCAATCATATGTTGAGACTGAGACTAAAGAGACCATTCCTAATGCCGAAGGAGCTATACATTGCGCAGCCGCCCTGTGCGACACGGAATATACTCTTGAAGGAGATAGATTCCTGAGAGCATGGGGTATGCCAGAGCAACAGGTAAGCACACCAATGATCGCAGCGAGACGTGTGGAAGCTCATACCGAGGCACAACAGATATCCGACACCTCGGATAATCAACAGCATGTGTCAACCGGAGACGATAACGGAGCGCTTGGCGGGTCGGCCCCTGTCGAAATAACTTTCTCCGCCCAGGTAACACCTGCGGCGCTTTACACAGAATGGCAGCTGTCAAGCTACCCGGAATTCGACGACATAACACTTCGTGACAACAATCTTGAATTCTCCCGCAGTTTCCGCGACGCAGGCACCGTATATGTCCGTTTCGTCGCAGCCGATGCAAACGGCGGTTGCGAATTCTATTCCGAGGTCTACCAGGTCAATATCGGAGAATCAGATTTGCATTGTCCCAACGCGTTCTCCCCCCAAGGATCACCCGGGATAAACGACGAGTGGAAAGTAAGCTATCGCTCGATTACGGAATTCAAGTGTAGCATTTTCAATCGCTGGGGCATATGTGTCGCCACTCTTGACCATCCATCACAGGGATGGGACGGTAAATACAAAGGGAAATATGTGGGTTCCGGAGTATATTACTATGTAATCAAGGCAAAAGGAGCAGACGGGCGCCAGTACAATCTGAAAGGTGACATAAATATCATAAACTATAACAATGAGGCCGGTCAGGGTACTATGACCCCCGCGCCTTGATCTATTTTAACAACCTATTCACTTAAACGACATGCACTATCATAACAGAATCATAACAGCCGCATTGATATGCGCATTTCTAACCGCCGCGCCTCAAATGCAGGCAAGGCATAATGTCAAGGAGGGAGATGCATCTGCTTTATTCAGCACGGTAATCAATCCCGACATACCCTCAAAACTGGATTTTGCAGGACAGACCATCAATCTCGACCGGGTTGACCTATATGAACGCCTCGACCGAGAACTGACTTCCATGGCATATACCCATGGCAACACCCTGCTGACCATAAAACGCGCCAACCGCTATTTCCCAAAACTACTGCCCATCCTTAAAAAAAACGGTGTACCTGAGGACCTGATATACCTCGCGTGCATTGAAAGCACGTTGAATCCCCGTGCCTACTCTCCGGCCAAGGCCGCCGGCCTATGGCAGTTCATTCCGTCCACCGGCAAAGAATACGGTCTTGAAGTGAATGAATATGTCGATGAGCGTTATCATCCGGAGAAGGCCACTCGTGCGGCATGCCGCTATCTGAAAAACGCTCTTGCAAAGTACGGCAACTGGGAGTCGGTGGCCGCAAGCTACAATGCGGGGATGGCCAGAATCTCAAAAGAACTTGAGGCACAGAAAAGTAAATCGGCCTACGATCTTTATCTCAACGACGAGACTTCCCGATATATATTCCGCCTTCTTGCGATGAAGCTCATCATGGAGAATCCGAAGGCATTCGGCTACCGTATTACCGCAGACCAGCTCTATGCGCCTATCCGTACACGCAAAGTCGAAGTAAACACTCCGGTAGAGGATTGGGCCGTATGGGCCGACAAGCAGGGCATCAGCTATCTCACCCTTCGAGAATTCAACCCTTGGATTCGAGCCAAGTCGCTTCCTAACAAAACCGGCAAGACTTATACTATCGAGATTCCGGTCGCCGATGATATGCTACGTTCTACGCGCAAACAACAGGTGTATAACCATAAATGGATTGTTGAGTAACGAGCTTATGAAAGATAATACACTACTATCAGATAGCGATGGAGTCGTTTCCACGGGAACGGCTCCATCGCGTGAAAAGGCTTCCATTCCCGGAACCGACAAACTTTCGGTGCTCGGTGCACGCGTGCATAATCTCAAGAATATCGATGTAGACATACCGCATAATTCCCTTACGGTGATAACCGGTCTGAGCGGAAGCGGCAAATCGAGCCTGGCGTTCGATACCATCTTTGCGGAAGGACAGCGCCGATACATAGAGACATTTTCCGCTTATGCCCGTAACATGCTCGGTTCGCTCGAAAGACCGGACGTGGATCGCATAACCGGACTAAGCCCCGTAATAGCCATCGAACAGAAAACCATCAACCGCAATCCGCGAAGCACCATAGGCACTACCACAGAGGTGTACGACTACATGCGATTGCTCTATGCCCGCATAGGGGTGGCACGCAGCTATCTCACCGGAAAGACCATGGAGAAATATACCGCAGAAAAAATAGTGTCGCTGATCCTTTCCAAATATGACGGGCGTAAGATATACATTCTCGCCCCTCTTGTGAAGAACCGCAAGGGACACTACAAGGAACTCTTCGAGCAGCTACGCAAGAAAGGGTATCTTACGGTGAGGGTCGACGGTGAACTCCGCGAAATAACATTCGGAATGAAGCTCGACCGCTACAAGAACCATTCCGTAGAACTCGTGGTAGACAGACTGAAGGTGGGCGCGAAGGATTCGACACGCCTGTATGATTCCGTGGAGAATGCCCTACGGCAGGGTGACAAACAAATGATGGTCTACGATGTAGACGACGAAAGCATAGGCCACTACAGCCAGATGCTTATGGATCCGGAGAGCGGAATATCATATCGCGAGCCGGCGCCGCATAATTTCTCGTTCAACTCTCCGCAAGGCGCCTGCCAATGCTGCAAAGGTCTCGGTTATGTTAACATAATCGACCGTCAGAAACTCATCCCCGACCCGTCGAAGTCGATATACAAAGGTGGGATAACGGCATTAGGCGCATATAAGAATAATATGATTTTCTGGCAGATTTCGGCAATATGTGAGAAATACGGTTGCACTATAAAGACACCGATATCAGAACTGCCGGAAGAAGCCTTGAATGATATTCTGAACGGCACGGACGAATGGCTGAATCTGAAAACCGATGGCCAAAGTACTTTCAGCTATTTCCATAGTTATGACGGAATCCTGAAATATATCGAGCTACAGCAATCTGATGACGCAGGCAGTAAAGCCCAAAAATGGAGCGGTCAGTTCTATTCAAGGGCAACATGTCCCGAGTGCGAGGGGCGACGTCTCAACCGCGAAGCCCTGCATTTTTTCGTGGATGACAAAAATATCTCCGATCTTGCACGCATGGACATAGGCGAACTCTATGAATGGGCATGCCATGTCGAGGAGCGGCTCGATTCACGCAGCCGTATGGTGGGTGGAGAGATACTCAAGGAGATACGTTCACGCCTCCGGTTCCTTGTTGATGTGGGACTACATTATCTGTCACTCGACCGGGCTTCCGCTACCTTGTCGGGCGGCGAGAGCCAGCGTATCCGCCTCGCGACCCAGCTTGGCTCGGAACTCGTAAATGTAATGTATATTCTCGATGAGCCGAGCATAGGTCTGCACCAGCGCGACAACAAACGGCTGATCGACTCTTTGAAACGGTTGCGTGACGCCTTCAATACGATAATAGTGGTCGAACATGACAAAGAGATCATGCTTGAAGCTGACTACATTGTCGACATAGGGCCGAAAGCCGGACGAAAAGGAGGCAACGTGGTTTTTGCAGGCACGCCTGAGGAGATGCTTGCCACTGACACGCTTACCGCACGCTATCTGAACGGCGCATGCGTTATAAAGCGTGACAAGGCTCCGCGTATGGGGAATGGAAAATACCTCCGCCTCTATGGCTGCACGGGCCACAACCTGAAAGGAGTCGATCTTGAAATACCTCTCGGCAAGCTCATATGCGTGGCCGGAGTTTCAGGAAGCGGGAAATCGAGTTTGATCAACGGTACGCTCCAGCCGATCCTCAGCCGCCACTTCTACAATTCACAACAAGAGCCGCTGCCATATAAGGCAGTCGAAGGAATTGAGAATATCGATAAGATAGTGACCGTGGATCAATCTCCGTTGGGCCGTTCGCCACGTTCCAATCCCGCTACTTATACCGGTGCGTTCTCCGACATACGTGCGCTGTTTGTAAACCTTCCGGAAGCAAAGATCCGTGGTTATAAGCCTGGGCGGTTCTCATTCAACGTGGCCGGCGGACGTTGTGAGGCATGCAACGGCAACGGGTATAAGACTATCGAGATGAACTTCCTTCCTGATGTGCTCGTGCCATGCGAGGTCTGCGGAGGAAAGAGGTATAACCGCGAGACGCTTGAGGTGCGGTATAAGGGCAAATCAATCGCTGATGTGCTTGATATGACCATTAACCAGGCTGTGGAATTTTTCGCAGGAATACCGTCAATAATCAAGAAGCTGCAGGTATTGCAGGATATAGGCCTTGGGTATATCAAGCTCGGGCAGCCGTCCAATACTCTGTCAGGAGGCGAGAATCAGCGCGTAAAGCTTGCTACGGAGCTTGCAAAACGCGATACTGGGCGCACGATGTTCATACTCGACGAACCGACTACAGGACTCCATTTCGACGATATAAACGTATTGCTCGGTGTGTTGAACCGCCTGGTCGATAAGGGCAACACGGTAATCGTAATCGAGCATAATCTCGACGTGATAAAATGTGCCGATCATGTAATCGATATGGGCCCGGAAGGTGGAAGGGATGGTGGAATGATAATGGCCATCGGAACGCCCGAAGAGATAGCCGGAGGCTCGTCTCCGACAGCTGCATATATAGCGGAGGAACTTGCTGATATATCAAATACAAAAATCTGAAACTCTGAATAATTGAACTAATGAGGTGCTGCGGTGTGTCGAAATTCGGCATACCGCTTTTTTTGTACCATAATGGTGGGGTTTCGTCAATGCCATACTCCTATTGGCGTTTTCAGGTGATAATACATTGAACTGGAACGCAGGAAACGCCGTGTTCTTTTTCGCCAAGGAATTTCTGCTTTAAAACATGTCGATTTATTTGCAAATTTCACATTTCGTGTATTAAAGAGGTGAATGGATGTTAAAATGCAGGGTATAAGGGGATTGTATAGTTAATAATATGTTATTTGCAAATCTTAACACTATTATTTGGCGTTATATTTGCAAATGTCAATTGAATTGTTTTGCAAACAAGAACGTGATTTAGGGTGCAAATGCATATCGAATTAATCCAATTTGCGATTGCAATCAATTGATTTTAAGAAATAGGATTTGCGTCTCTAAATTTATTTTAGTGAAATAATTCTTAAAACTGAATTGTTCGACATGTATGGGGTGTTTATCCAATAGACGCTGAAACTGTTTTCAAATGCAAAAATAAGCCGTTAACATACCAAAATATCATCCACAATTACCAATTACTCATATTAATTAGCTTTAACTATTTAAGTGCATATTTAACTAATTGGGCGATTCGACCAAGGATGTACGCCTTTGCATTTAAATATATGATATAATAACTTATTATTCATATTATTGAGCGCAGAAGTTAAAGCAACAATATAACATATTGAAGATTGTATAGAATGTGTTTGCAAATCGGAGCAATGTCTGGTTTGAAAAATGAAATTCATTAATGCAAATTAAAAATTTGCAATTTACAAAATAAAGCTTTACATTTGCATCGGTAAAATTGCAAATACGAATACCGATATGGATATTGCCACCCGCTTAAAAGAATTCATTGACTACTCAGGCTTGCAAAGCACACAGTTTGCTGATGCATGTGGTATCCCGCGTCCATCCTTTTCACAGTTGCTTCGTGGACGCAACCGTAAGGTAAGTGATGAGGTGATTACGAAAATCCATGAATCATTCCCACAGTTATCGGTGTTGTGGCTGATGTTTGGCGAGGGGGATATGCTGACATCTGGAAATATAGCAATCTCAGAGGCTGAAAATGGCGTGAATCCCCCACCCCCATTCTCGGAAAACCCTGCAAATAAACTTGATACCATGCCGGAGACGACTCCGGTGAGTGTCACGGATTTCAATCAATCTATGCAGACGCCTATGCCTCCCCGCATTGATGGTCCGGGATTCGTGGCTGCTCCTATCCCTTTTACCGTTCCGGTCCGGGAAGCGGCGTCGATGGAAGAATCCAATAGTCCTGAGGATGCGACTCCGACATCAGGGCATCAACATCGCCTTGCAAAAGAGCCGGCTGTCCCTCCACGCAGAGTCGTGAGCATAATGGTGTTTTATAGCGATCAAAGTTTTGAAACTTTTATTCCGGAAAAATAATCATGATATAATCCAAAATCCGTACCTTTAATCCGGTAAATTAAAAAATTATGGTAGTAAAGTATATTGATGAGATGTATGTGGACGTGACGAATCTTTCCGAACTGTTCGACAGAGAGGGGATTCAGCATTTTCCGATATCCGAGGTCAATTGGCCTGAAGAATATCCATACAGGCCGGATGTGCGATTCCGCATGGCGCATAACGGCAGCAGTATCATGGTTGAATATATCGTGAAAGAAGATCATGTACGAGCCATGGCCGGCATGGATAACTGGCATGTATGGGAGGATTCATGCGTGGAGATGTTCATTGCGTTCGATGACTCCCATTACTACAACATCGAATGTAATTGTGTCGGGAAAGTTCTTCTCGCATGCGGACCTGATCGCAATGAACGCATGTATTCCAGTCAGGAGCAGGTGGGTCTTATCAGGCGTTCGCCTTCAATACCCGACATCGAACCGTTCGATAACCGCAATGCCCCGGAAGTATGGAGCATGAGGCTTGTTGTGCCGGTCAAGGCGTTTTTCAACGATGACATACAAGACCTCCGGGGAAAGGCCGCCAAGGCGAATTTCTATAAATGCGGCGATAAGCTTCCGGTTCCGCACTTCCTTTCGTGGAGGCCTATCAGAAAGCCGATCCCCGACTTTCATTTGCCGGAATATTTCGGAGAAATCGTCTTTGAGTAGTCTGATTTCACGGCTCGTCTATGGGTTTTATGGTTTGCAACAGAGTTGCACGCGGATTTACATAAATTTGTGCCATGAAATCCAAACTCCCAATGAAATACGTGAATATCCCTTATTGCCGGAGTGCGTATGCACTTACGGCAACATTTGTTTTTTCAAGTCTGATCTCTTGTTCCGTGCACGATGACCATAAAGATGAAAGTCGTGACGAACATTCAGCCGAAGAAATCGTACTCTCCCCCCACTCCGCGGAACTCTTCGGGGTAGAAATATCCCGCGTCGGAGACAGTGAGACGCAAAATGTGATTCCGGCGTGGGGGGTGCTTGAAGCACTGCCCGGCACCGGCCGTCAGATATTGTCGTCACGTTCGTCCGGAATCGTAAGATTGTCTCCTGCCATAGTGGTAGGGGCTTTATTGCGCCCCGGCGAAAGCATAGCGTCAGTGAGCGGAAAAGGGATGGCCGGCGGCGACGCCAATGCCATAGCTGCCGAGGAACTCGACGCAGCAAAAAAGGAATTAGCACGAATTGAACCTCTTCGCAAGGACGGTATCGTGAGTGAACGCGAATATCAGGCCGCGCTTGCCAATGTGCGAAAACTTAGTGCTTCATATAGCGGACATGCAACAGGAAGCGGCGTAGTAGCACCTCAGAAGGCCACCGTTACCAAAATCCTCGTGGCCGACGGTCAATGGGTGGATGCCGGAGCACCGATAGTAGAGACTGCCACCGATAGCCGCCTTCTTCTAAAGGTCGATTTCCCGTTGTCGATGCGTGGATACGTCGACAGAATTAACGATGCCAATTTCATTACCCCAGACAACTCGGATCAGGTGCGGTCGGTAGGTGGTCTGGGAGGCTCATTTCTATCCGACATGAAAGGCTCGTCAGCCGCTGTCGGCGCATACATGCCGGTTTATTTCTCTGTGCCCAATGATGGCTCGCTCGTCGCAGGCTCATATGCCGACGTATGGGTAAAACTTAGCAATGACAGCATTGGGAAAACTTGCTTGATTCCATGTGGTGCGGTCGTGGAGACCGAAGGAGAACATTTCGCCTACGTGAAGGTTGGAGACCATGGCTATGAGAAGAGGAGGCTTAAGCTTGGAGTGACCGACGGAAAAAATGTTGAGGTCAGGTCTGGCCTGATGGCCGATGACAGCGTAGTAATCAATGGAGCCATGATTCTAAAAATGGCTGAGAACAGTGGAAAAATTCCCGAAGGACATTCCCATAACCATTAACTGACATGCTTAACCGAATAATTAAAGGCTCGCTGTCCCGGCGCAAATTCGTACTGCTGACAGCCGCACTCTTGTTGGTCGGAGGATGTGTGGCCATGCTTCGAGACACGTTTGATGTGGACATATTCCCCGATCTCAATGCTCCGACCGTAGCCATAATGACAGAGGCTCGGGGGCTTGCTCCTGAAGAGGTGGAGAAACTTGTTACGTATCCGATTGAGACCGCCATGGGGGGTGCTCCCGGAGTACGAAGAGTACGCTCTTCCAGCTCAGCAGGGTTCTCCGTCGTATGGATTGAACATGACTGGGGTGTTGATCCCTATAAGGCACGACAGGGAATCTCGGAACGTCTGGCAGGTATCGGTGCTTCGCTTCCTCCGGAAGTAGGCGTGCCGGTGATGGGACCTCCTACTTCAGTGCTTGGAGAAGTACTGATCATAGGGCTAACAAGCCGCACGGATTCTCTTGCGACAGATTCAATCACTACCATGCAACTTCGAAGCATAGCTGACCGTAAATTGCGCCCTGCCCTTCTCGCGATAGAAGGCGTGGCTCAGGTGTCGGTGCTCGGAGGTCAGGAGGAGGAGATACAAATCAAAGTCAACGCTCCCCGCATGCGTCACTATGGTATAACCCTTGATGAGGTGATCGCTGCATGCGACGGCATCAACACCAATTCTTCAGGAGGGAGCCTGAGCGATTTTGGAAACGAATATCTCGTCAAGGGGAGCATCGCCACCGAACGTGTCGAGGATCTTGCCATGACGGTTGTGAAGATTATTGGCGATTCTTCCGACCCGACGTCAGGTACGCCGGTCACTCTCGGCGATATCGCTGTAATCGAGCGAGGTGGCGCCACTCCCCGTATAGGAGCCGCAGGCGAACGTGGACGTGAAGCTGTGTTGCTCACAGTGAGCAAGCAGAGCGGGGCTTCCACTACGCGCCTTACAAAAGCAATCGAAGATAAGCTCGCACAGCTCGCCCCGACACTGCCCAAAGGCATGAACATATCGACGGACATCTTCCGGCAGGCCGATTTCATCGACAGTTCGGTGAGCAACCTACAGCAGTCTCTTTTTGAAGGAGCAATATTCGTGATTGTAGTGCTTTTCTTCTTCCTCATGGATATCCGCACCACACTCGTGTCGGTAATCGCCATACCGATGTCAATCATTGTGACAATACTCGTACTGCATTTGCTCGGACTTACCATCAATACTATGACTCTTGGAGGTATCGCCATAGCGATAGGGTCGCTTGTCGATGACGCGATAGTCGATGTGGAGAATGTCTACAAACGGCTACGGGCCAACAGGGCATTGCCGGAGGAGGAGAGGCGCAATGTGATAAGCGTCGTTTACGAAGCCTCGCGTGAGGTGCGTATGCCTATATTCAACTCCTCGCTCATCATCATGGCAAGCTTCCTCCCGCTCTTTTTCCTCCATGGAATCGAAGGACGCTTGCTCGGCTCGCTGGGAATTGCGTTCATCATATCGCTTATCGCTTCAACAATCGTGGCGCTGACGTTGACGCCCGTGTTATGCAGCTATCTGCTTGATAAATCCGCGGCACGTTCTGCCGACAAGGAGCCTATTGCCGCCGCATGGCTGCGACGGACGTACGGAAAGGGGCTTGCCAGCAGCATGCGCCACAAGCGCGCCATATTATGGTGCGTGGGAGTATTGTTCGCTGTATCCATGTTCATGATATTTACTCTTGGAAGAAGTTTCCTTCCACCGTTTAATGAAGGTTCTTTCACCATCAACATCAGTGCTATGCCCGGAATCTCCCTTGAGGAGAGCGACCGCATCGGCCGTACCGCCGAGAAGATAATAATGGAGGTTCCCGAGATAAATACTGTGGCACGCAAGACCGGGCGCGCCGAACTCGACGAACATTCCCTCGGAGTGAACGTCAGCGAGATCGAGGCGCCCTATACGCTTTCATCGAGAAGCCGCTCTGAAGTGGCGGCAGACCTCCGTCATCGTCTCGCGGAGATTCCCGGTGTCAACATCGAGATCGGTCAGCCTGTCTCGCATCGCATAGATGCTATGTTGTCGGGAACTGAGGCGCAGATTGCAATCAAGATATTCGGTCCGGATCTGTCGGTCCTCCACAGAACGGCCACGGATATATCCTACGCTATCGGCGATGTCAAAGGCATTGCTGACGTAGCGGTAGAACAGCAGGTTGAGCGGCCGCACCTCGAACTACGTCCACGACGTGCTGCAATGGCCTACTATGGAGTCACACCAGGGCAGCTTGCCCGTTGGGTGGATGTAAATATAGGTGGAGCGGAAGTAGGCAAGGTGTATGACGATGGAATCCCTCGCTCAATAAAACTTATGAGCGATGACAGAGGGCGCGAAAGCATCGATGGAGTGTCGAATCTCACTATCGACACACCTCGTGGCGCAGTGCCTGTGTCTTACGTGGCCGACATCGTATCAACCGGAGGCCCCAACACCATAAATCGTGAGAATCTAAATCGACGTATCGTGGTATCGGCCAATGTAGATGGACGCGACCTGCGCGGTACGGTCGATGACGCACGTCGCGCGATAGAAGAGAAAGTGACAGTGCCGGAAGGATACAATATCGTGTACAGCGGACAATTTGAAAGCGAAGCCGCTGCCACACGCACACTCGTGTTGGCCTCCATCGGTGCTCTTGTAATCATCTTGCTTCTGCTATATATGGAATTCCATGACCTTACCGAGTCGCTGATCATATTGGTGAACATGCCTTTGGCAATTATCGGTGGCGTGCTGATGCTGCGCGTCACTTCAGGAGAGCTGAACATTCCGGCCATTATTGGTTTTATATCCTTGTTGGGAATTACAACACGCAACGGCATGCTGCTGATCTCGCGCTACAATTCATTAAAGCACGAGGGCCTGTCTCTTTCTGAAAGAATAGCCAGTGGCAGCACGGACCGACTGCTTCCCATAGTGATGACCGCGCTTACTTCCGCATTGGCACTCGCGCCTCTTGCCCTGCGCGGAGGAGATCCCGGTAATGAATTACAATCGCCTATGGCTATCGTCATACTGGGAGGATTACTCACCTCTACCCTATTGAACATATTTATAATCCCAATTCTATATTATTATGCGCAGCGTCGCAAGAAATAAATATCTACGGGTTATCATAGCGGCTGTCGCTACGTCGGCGATAATGCATGCGCACGCTGATAACTTCAATTCGCTCGTCGATCGGATGATAACTATGAATCCGGGACTTAAGAGCGACTACTACGCGAGAGAGGCCGAACGTGAGTCGTTACGCTCCGCCGCCACTCTGCCGGATCCGGAAATCGAGGGCGGATATATGTGGAGTGCCGGAGAGGCCGGCAATAAGACGGACATTACTATAAGCCAGTCGATGGAGTGGCCCGGAGTCTACGGGGCATTACGCCGTGAAGCGAGATTACGTTCGCAGGCCATCGACGCCTCCAGGCAGGTACAGATCAACGATGCGAAAGAAACCGCGCGTATGTTGCTCGTCGACGGGGTCTATATACGTAAATGTGCCGATGTGATGTCGCGCCGGATAGCATGCATCGACTCTCTGCTTGAAATCGCGACAAAGGGGGCACTACGTAATGAAATAACAGTCCTCGATGTGGAGAAATTGAGAATCGAGCGGCTTGAAGTGCTTTCCCGACAGAGCGAGATAGACGTGGAGCGTGCACGTTGCTTGTCGGCAATAGGATCATTCGTCGGCTCGTCCGACAGCGCCAAGGTCATTCTGCGTGCTATTGACGGATACCCTGACGAAATTCTCCACCCATTGGCTCTATATAGCGCGAACTCATCAGCCATGCCGGAGATTGAGCAGTCACGAATCCTGGCGGAAGCATCACGTGCGCGAAGCGATGCCGAACGTCGGCGCGCGTTGCCTTCGCTCACTGCGGGATATCATTTCGCCCACGAGGACGGGACGCCTTTCCATGGATTCGTAGCCGGACTTTCAATACCCGTATTTTCCTCTCGCGGGAAAGCGGAAGCCGCACGGCTGGAGAGTCTGGCAGAGCAAGCCCGTGCCGAGCAACAGGCCATAGAACAGAAGGCATCAATCGACGCTCTACATGCTGAAGCAATGAATATGCAACAACGATATGAGTCTTATCGTAAAGTGCTTGAAGGTTCGTCTACTCCCAGACTTCTCCTCCGCGCACTCGACGGAGGGCAGATAAGCATGATGACATATCTTATCGAATCGGCCTCATATACCGACGCGATACTACGGATGCTCGAAATACAATACCGATACCAACAGTCGATGGCGAGGATAGCACGTTACGCCCCTCAATACTGAGTCTCAGCTTGAACCATACCATGCCTTTTAGCGTTATTCGGACAGATGAACATATAAATCTTCCGAATAACGTTTTTTTATGGAAACAAATGTATATAGCCAACCGAAGCTCCCGTATGCTTCCGATGCACTCGAACCTGCCATCAGCGCCGAAACCATCAGCTACCATTGGGGTAAGCATGAGAAAGCTTATATCGACAATCTCAATAATCTTATCCGTGATACGGAGTGGGAGGACACACCTCTCGAAGAGATTATAAAGACATCCGACGGGCCGTTGTTCAACAACGCGTCACAGGCCTGGAATCATATCTTTTATTTCTTCTCTTTCTCTCCCGACGGAGGAGGCGAGCCTGAGGGGGCTTTGGCCGAAGCTATCACGCGTGACTTCGGTTCGTTCGACGAGTTCAAGAAACTTTTTGAAAAAGCCGGTGTAGGACTTTTTGGATCAGGATGGGTATGGCTGTCGCAGGATAAGGATGGACGCCTATTCATAACGCAAGGTCCGAATGCCGCCAATCCTCTGACGCAGGGCCTTAATCCCTTACTCTGTTTCGATGTGTGGGAGCATGCCTATTATCTCGATTTCCAGAACCGTCGTGCCGATGCTCTTCATCGGCTGTGGGACATCATAGATTGGGATGTAGTCTCATCTCGGTATACGGTAAAATAATTTAATCAGCTCTATTTGCAATAAATACATCTATAAATCGCACTTTTAGCATAATGTGATGAATGCCGGGGGTAGAACTCGTGAGAGCGACACCCCCTATTCGTTTCTATGGATTTGCAGAATAAACGTTGTCCCGGATATCCTAATTAGGATCAGCCGGGACAACGTTTATAACTTGAATGCATGTCAGCGCTCTGCGCGCATGGGATTTGAAAGGAAATCCTCGTAGGCGAGTTTTACACCCTCCGGAAGTTCGGTCTTGTAGGTCCATCCCAAAGCTTTCGCCTTGCTGACATCGAGCAATTTGCGAGGGGTGCCGTTGGGCATTTCGGTATTCCAAAGTATCGTGCCATTATAGCCTACGGTCTTGGCCACAAGCTCGGTAAGCTCCTTTATGGTAAGTTCCTTCCCGGTACCGGCATTCACAGTTTCGTTGCCTGAGTAGTTGTTCATGAGGAACACGCATAGATTGGCGAGGTCATCGACATAAAGGAACTCCCTCAACGGAGTACCGTCACCCCAGCAAGTCACTTCCTCCAGACCGGCTTCTTTGGCTTCATGGAAGCGGCGTATAAGCGCGGGAAGCACATGAGAATGAGTCGGATGGTAATTGTCATTAGGACCATAAAGGTTCGTGGGCATCACTGAGATATAATCGGTGCCATATTGACGGTTGAGAAACTCGCAGTATTTCAGTCCTGAGATCTTTGCAAGCGCATATGCTTCGTTGGTTTTTTCAAGTTCCGAAGTGAGCAAGCATGATTCAGGCATAGGCTGGGGAGCCATCCTTGGATAGATACATGACGAGCCAAGGAATTCCAATTTTTTGACGCCATTTTTCCATGCGGCATGGATAACGTTCATCTCAAGCATCATGTTGTCGTACATGAAATCGGCGAGTGCCGACTGGTTAGCCTCTATGCCACCCACTTTGGCTGCGGCAAGGAACACATAGTCCGGTTTCTCGGCTGCGAAAAAATCATCTACGGCCTGTTGGTTTATGAGATCGAGTTCCTTGTGTGTGCGGGTTATGATGTTATTATAACCCTGACGTTTCAGTTCCCGGACAATGGCAGAACCGACCATTCCTCTGTGTCCGGCAACATAAATCTTCGAATTTTTTTCCATAGCAGATGCTTTTGAAATTTGTCTACTCTTTTCTTCTTATCTTTATCTGTATTATATCGTCATCCTGTGGAATCTCATCGACTACGAGAGCAAGATGACCACCACCGCCCGCGCCGAGCATCTTCCATGCGAGAGCACGATTGCTCCACCGATCGATGTATTCTTGTACTCCCGGTTGTATCATGGCCGGGAACATGGCTGTCTGCGCATCAAACGAGTCGCGGAATGCATTAGCGAAATCATGCAAGTCGCGCCTTATGATAGCATCCCAGCAGCGGTCGGCTGCACCGGTAAGCCGGCGCACCTTCTCGGAAGTGATATCCTTCCCTTCGACAACCGAACATCCCGGACGTCTCGGGAACATTGGAACAAGCACGATATGCTCCTCAAGCCATGAAAGTATCTCCTCATCATGACATGATTCAATTCTGGATGGCCAATAGTGGCCATCATAGAAATGCCGGTTAAGTCCGGACATGCATATGCCTATCGCATCCTGCGCTCCGGAGATATGGCCCTTGTTCTCCGGGTCGTTCTCGAAACAGAAAAGCAGGCGTGCGAGCATCTCCTCATTGTAATTCGGAAGTTCGTAGGGCCAGATTTTCTTGGCGGCGTTGCGGGTTGAAGTCGACATGCCGCCTCTCTCCATGAATTCCACGGTAGGCTCTATCGACATGGTGATGGCCCACCCGGCTCCATGCTCAGACACATAAGGCTGATCGATCCACGTGCCTGCTATGTCGACGCGATATGGCAGATGTGACTTCACTCCCTTTCGCAGCGATGTGGTCGAGCGAGCTTCAAGTCCCGCATCCGGCACGCGCTCCAGTTCGACGTATTCTATGCCACGCTTACGACACAATTCACGTTTAAGGTCGGAGCCTCCGTCGGAGTTCACCACGAATATGTCGGGGTTGACTCGGTCGATTGTCTCGAGGAAATCAAGCATTCCGCTCCCCGGATTTATGTAAGCATCCGTCACATAGCGGATGGACTTCACCATATAAAGGCGCTCCTTTTCGGAGTATACGGTCTTTCTGTGTTTCAAATCCTCGATGGTCTTGTCAGAACCGATGCCTACATAGAGGTCGCCATATCGCGACGCCTCCTTGAAAAATGCCACATGCCCGGAGTGGAGCATGTCGTAGCATCCTGAAACGAATACTTTCTTTTTATTTTCAGCCATAGATGGTAGATTTTTTGCGTGAGACAATTATCGACGAGGCATAACCAAGTATCACCACGAAGCAGAGCAACGACACTATGAAAGATGCCGATATACCGGCGATATCGGAAATCCAGGCTTGCAGTGGTGTCAGCAAAGCGCCACCGAGAATCGCCATTATCAATCCTGAAGCGGCAATCTTATTGTCGGCCGGACTCATCCCTTCGAGCGCGATTCCGTAGATGGTGGGGAACATCAGCGACATCGTAGCGGATATACCCACAAGGGCCACCACAGATACCATTCCTGACATAGTGACCACACACGCGGTCAGGATGATCGCCACTGCCGATGCGTACATGAGCAAACGCACTGGGGCCACATACTTCATGAGCCACGTGAACATGAACCGGAATAGTGTGAACGCCAATATGGAGTATAGAAACACCATTGAAGCCTCTTTTTCAAGACAATGAAGCTCGGACATTACGTAACGTATGGTGAACGACCATACGCATGTCTGCACACCTACATAGAAGAACTGGGCTACGACACCGAATCGATACGACCTCTTACGCCACAAACGGTGCAATGTGTCCCTCACGGGAGCAGATTCCGTCTCGTCCTTGAACTTGGGCATACGGGCAAACATTATAAGGGCAAGAAGTCCCAACAGGGCAATACCGATTATCATGTAGGTACCCGATATGGCCGACAACTCATGGCTCTGTATGCTCATCAGCTCGGTTGCCGACATGTCACCACGTTCGGCGGCATCGGCGGCGTTAAGTTCCGACAGTATGAAGTGGCGGCTTATAAGTATGCCGCATACGGCTCCCACCGGATTGAACGTCTGGGCAATGTTGAGCCTTCGTGTGGCATTCTCGCGTTCGCCCATCGACAATATGTAGGGATTGGCGGTTGTCTCCAACACGGCGCATCCGCATGCCATGACATAAATGGCAAAAAGGAAAAACGGGTAGCTCGCCGTTTCTCCTGCCGGATAAAAGAGCATTGTTCCGCAGGCATAGAGCAGCAATCCCAGTATGATACCAGACTTATAGGTATATCTCCGAATGAACAACGCTGCAGGAAGTGCCACGCAGGCATATGCGCCGAAGAACGCGAACTGCACCATCGATGTCTGCAGATCGCTCATTGACATTATGCGCCGGAAAGCGGCAAGAAGCGTATCATTCATATTGTTGGCAAGTCCCCAGGCGAGAAAAAGAGTGGAGACAAGGAGGAAAGGTACGCCGATACGCACCGTGTCGTTGGATCTGGCCATATTATTATCAGTTATCTATGAGAGAAAGAAATTCCTGCCTTAACGAAGCATCGTCGGCAAACACTCCGTCATAGTCCATCGTGACAGTGGAGCTGTCCTGCTTCTCCACACCGCGCATTTTCATGCAAAGGTGTTCGGCGCGACACACTACCATCACTCCCTTTGCTCCGAGCGTGCGGCTTATCTCACGGGTGACCTCGGCGGTAAGGCGTTCCTGCACCTGTAGGCGTCGGGCGTAGACGTTGACCACTCTTGCGAGTTTTGATAGCCCGATCATGTTTCCGTCAGGGATGTAGCCTACGGATATTTTGCCGAAGAACGGCAATATATGGTGTTCACAGAAGGAGTAGAACTCGATGTCGCGCACCACTATCATGCGTGATCCTGCATATTCGAATATAGCCTGCTTCATTACCTCCGAAGCGTCTTGTCGGTAGCCTTGTGTGGCATAATATAATGCCTTAGCTGCCCGAACGGGCGTTTTTTTCAATCCTTCACGGTCGGGATTCTCTCCGATAAGCTCTATGATGGCTCTGTAGTGTCGGGCTATCTCCTCGATAACCATGTCCTGATCCTGCATAATGTCAGTCTGCGGTTGTTTTTCCTGTTTATTCGCCTACAATAATCCGGTCGCGCACCACTCTTATCTCACGGCTATATCCCGGGAAAGCTTCCTTAATTTCAGCAGCGGCTTTGTCGGCCTCGTCATGCGTGCGGAAATTACCTATGCGTGTGCGCCAATACGGGGCCTTGTATTCCACATACGAGGGGTAGTCGGCAAAACGCGATACCACATTGCGTGCCCGTGTACGTGCCTCGTTCTTGGCTGTACGCGGATTATTGTCAGCGAATATTTGTATACGGTATCCTCCTGTACGTCCGTGCGCCACAGTGCGTGCTTGTTCCTGCTCGTTAGCTTCGGTGGCACGCAGGCGCTCCCTGAGGGCGTCAGGCATCCTTATTATTATGATGCTGTCGGCTGCGATATGCTCTTCAATTGAAGGGCGGCACAAGGCGGTGGTGTCATCCGTAGTCTGGGCATACGTAGCCGAAAAAGTGGCGGCTATAGCGAGTACCGCTGTCATGAAGCACCTCAATGATAGCAATTTCAAGAACCTGGATTTGCGTATATTCATAATGTTACATTAATGACTGCAAAATTACAAAAATAAATGATTCATCTCATAACAGACACCCTTACTTTCTTGCCTTTCAGCTTTTGCGCAGACAGGCGAACCGCCAACCCGTCTGCCATGCCGGCAGGAACGGCGGCTATTGCATTATGGTCGCGCACTACTATGCGTCCCACTCCGGCGGGATCCACGCCGCCCTGTTTTATGATAAACCCCGCTATGTCGCCTTTTGATATCTTCTCTTTCTTTCCCGCATTGAAATAGAGAGTTTCGGCAGATGCACGGATTGGATTGTCGGAATGGCCTGTAGGAGAATATGATCGGTCGAACACTATGTAGTCGGGAATAGTGTCGGATTCCGAAGCGAGGACATAGACCGTGCCGGTGGCGTCGACACGTGCGGTGCGCCCGTTGCGGTGAGTCCACGTCTCTTGCGATAGAGGCATATGGTAGTGCACTATGGCGCTTACCGAGTCTATGTCGAGACCGCGCGCCCCGAGATCGGTGCTCACCAGAACAGGTGTCGAGCCATTGTTGAGAAGATCGACGGCTTTTTCCCTATCGTTCTGTTCCAATGCACCATGATATAGGCCTACCGGCAACCCTGCTCCTTTTAGGTGGCGGTAGACCCTGTCGGCACTCTCACGATGGTTGACAAAGATTATCACGCGACCGTCGGGAAGCGACCGCATAAGGTCTGTGAGCGTGTCAAGTTTGTCTTTTGATGGACTCTCGACCTCCACTATCTGCATTCGCGACCGCAGGTCGGCCGACTTCTCCAAGCAATCTATCGTTGCTGTTTGACCGAGTTTCAGGAATTCGGGGATGTCAGTCAGACGTGTGGCAGAGGTCAGTATGGTGCGTTCGCGTCGCGGCATCACTCGCAGCAGCTTCTTCATCTCATCATGGAATCCAAGTTCCAGTGACTTGTCATATTCGTCAAGCACGAGCACACGCGTGGTGTAAAGGTCTATCTGCTTGCGCATCACATGGTCGAGTAATCGTCCCGGCGTAGCCACTACTATATCGGGCATCGGAGAAAGTGAGTTCTTCTCGTCGATCATGGAATGGCCGCCATAAAGGGCCACAACCTTATATCCGGACGCAAGTTCTCGGACAATGCGGAAAATCTGCATCACCAGCTCCCTCGACGGAGCTACGACCACACCTTGAATCTCTCCGTATGGTTTTTGCAGCGTGGAGAGCATCATTGCAGTAAAGGCCAATGTTTTGCCGCTTCCTGTAGGCGACAAAATCACTACGTCCGACGAGGGCGACGAAATTGCGGCTTCCTGCATAGGATTGAGCTTATTGATGCCCATACGTGTGCGGATAGCAGCCAGTATTTCTTGTAGTTCCATGTCTGTTTGTGGGTTTGAAGTACAAAGATAGAATAAGTCAAGGGCAAAGCCAAATATTTATTTGAGTTTTGCCGGGGCATGAGTATGTATGAGTATATAGGCGCTCAGTCAAAAATGAGTACACGTTGGGAACAAAAAACAATTGAGCGGTTTTTAAGACACAATATGCTTTATATCTCATCGTTCAACGAGGCAGCCCCATCGAACTGTTAAAATCAGAAAAAAAATCCACCAAAGCAATGCCAATTAGCCTAATTTACGTTAAAAGGGGTGCGTAATACTTGCACATGTCATTAGGCATGCCTACCTTTGCAAGTGTGTTTTTCATAGTATTAGATTAAGATAAAGGTTTAAACGGGAAGAGATGTCGTGAGACATCTCTTCTTTTTTCGTCCTAATCAACCGTTTCGCTCCAAGTATAAATAAAGAATACCAAACGTCGATACGCGTTGGCGATAGTATTTTGCAAATTTCATAACGAAATATTTTGTATTCCAAAAATAAGATATAACTTTGCAAATGAAACTTCATGCGAACTAATCTATACCCATTACATCGCATCCATTATAACATCTATTTTATGGGCAAAAAATCCATAACGGATGAGAAGATGGACAATTTGACAATTCATCCATACCATAATTCACTAAAGTGGCACCCGCCGGGATGGCGGATGCCACTTATACCATACCGAAGATGCCGTCAACAGGCAAATTTTTCTCGAGAATGTTCGGGAGGGCAACATAATATTTTTTTTTGCGGGTTATTCACAATTTATATGTGACCATAAAACGAACACCTGTCGTGCTCGACTTGACACGCGGATAATCGCGGTATCGCGTAGACCGATAATAGTGGCTTACCGATGCAGAAAGGTAGAGACGATTCCACACACGCAGATCGGCCCTCAGTTCGCTGACATTGAATGATGCCGCAGAATGATCTCCCTGAACATCGAGCGTACGCGGATCCGTTCGTGCGAGGTTCGTATTTTGATGATATCCCTTCCACGTAAACAACCGATAATATTCATGAGACAACGACGCGGAAAACCTGTCACGGTCAAACACCACATTAACTCCCCCCTTAAATGAGAATCCGCTGGCAAGATTGTAATTGCGTTCGTCCACATGATAATAGTCGGACAGAATTGACCCGAGAATCACTAGATTGCCATGTGCATAAGCATCAAATGTCCATCGCGGCATACGTGCATCCCTGAACATCCAGCCAGCACCAAGGCTTGCAGGTATGCCAAGCTTGTAAGGGACCCTGGATACCCGCGTCTGATCCGCCTTGCGTATAGTGTCAGAATCGTAATAGTCAAAATGCTGATACAGCCCTATGCTCATCTTTCGAGATGCTATATCATATATCTCACGCGCGATAAGCCGCCCTTTTATATTCAATTGGCTCAAAAGCGGCTGCTTATTCATGACGGAAAGGTCGGCTCGGACAGTGAAGTAATCAAACGGTTTGGTAGAAGAGACTTCGAAACGGTCACCATATTCAACATTTATTTCGGCAGTCGCACCGACGGCAGATTCCGATACCTCATTATTTAGATACATGCCACGTGCCCCGAGAGACAACTCCACCGACAGCGGAGGAGTGCCATAAAGACGTCCGCGCGTAGGCCTCACACGCCAGGCATCCCCCGTGATAATACGCGTAAGCCCCCTCATAGGGGAAATGACGAACACGGCTGCCTCACGTCCGAATCTTGACGCTCCTGTGTCACGATCGTCGATCACCGCATCCGATGCCCTGAAGAGTACCTCTCCAATTACCGTTCCACCGATCGGAGTGGCTATTATATCGTTTGTAGAAGGATATTCGCATTCCATGAACAGTTCCCACATGGCACTTCCACCTATGGCGAACATGGCGGACTGCCAATAATTGAAACCGTTGCTACGAGCTGAATTGTAATACAAGCTGCCGTTATATGGATGAAGAAACATGTTCGTACCGAGTTTGTCGTTATCCCATTTGAACCCTTTGCGAAAATTCTCTTTCACACTGTTCATGCTGATATAGGCAAAGTCGCCACGTTGTATATATCGGTCAAATGCCCAAAGTCCCAGATTGAATCCTACCACCTCGCCGGTAGTGCGCCAAAAGTGCGGCTTGCTATAGTAGGTGACATCGGCGCTGTCCGGAGAAATCGCCGGGAGTACCCTAAGCTTTATAGGCATCTGAGCCACGGCATCCACAGTGGCAATAAACGCACATATTGACAGTATTATATACCTAAAGAAAGCCATAAGTTCCTCTTGTCTCTACATAGTTGTTACAAAACTATAACAATGTTGAATCATGTGAGTTCGGAAAACAACATCCATTTCCCATCTATACGATATGCTTAAACGGTGACATCCAATTCTATTATCTTCTTCCCGAAAAGTACGCTCACCCTTGACTTTGGGCTCAAAATGCAACCATAATGTCTATTCTGAAAACTTTTTGCTACAAATATTTGCATCTTAGAAAACAAATGATTTACTTTGCAGCGTATAACTCAACAAAAGATATAAAACATGGCACTTATCATTCCTCGAAAATACAAGCAGAAGCTTCTGCCCGAAACAACCGAAATCGCCATAAAGGCGATAAAAGAAGGATTCCAGACCGAACTGGCACGCGCGCTCAACCTGCGTCGTGTCACAGCTCCTCTCTTTGTGTTAAGCGGCACAGGCCTTAATGATGACCTCAATGGAGTTGAACATGCCGTCGCATTCAAAATCGATGCAATGGGTGGGGCAAAAGCGGAAGTAGTGCATTCGCTCGCAAAGTGGAAGCGCGTAAAACTCGGGTCCTATGATATAGCCCCGGGATTCGGATTATATACCGACATGAATGCAATCCGCACGTTTGAGGATCTCGACAACACACATTCATTGTATGTCGATCAATGGGATTGGGAGAAAACCATACGTAAGGAGGATCGCACGCTTGACTATCTGAAAGACACCGCAACGAAGATTTACGATGTAGTTAGGATAATCGAGGACCGGATTTACCGTCAATTTCCACACATTACCCCGGTGCTCCCCGAGAAACTCACTTTTATCCACTCAGAGGAATTGCTTCAACGCTACCCGGGCCTTACACCTCGCCAACGAGAAGATATGGCCGCAAAAGAGTATGGTGCCGTATTCCTGATAGGAATCGGTAACGAACTTAGCAACGGAGAACCACATGACGGACGCGCACCGGATTATGATGACTGGATTAGTACAAACTCCGACGGTTATCATGGACTCAACGGCGATCTCATATTCTGGAATCCGGTGCTCGGCACATCCTTCGAGCTATCATCCATGGGCATACGCGTAAGCCCCGAGTCGCTGCGGCTGCAACTTGAGAAGCGGGGATGCTCCGACCGTAGCGGACTCCAGTTCCACAAAGCACTGCTTGACGGGCAGCTTCCCTACTCCATCGGCGGCGGCATAGGTCAGAGCCGTCTCTGTATGTTTATCCTCCAGAAAGCCCACATCGGTGAGGTGCAGGCCTCGATATGGCCTCAAGAGCAAGTAGAAGCCTGCAAGGCAGTCGGCATATCACTTATCTGACCATTCCTTATTTCTCGATTTGTTGCTATAATCATTAACCTCCGGAGGATGCTGATCCTCCGGAGACAATCGCCACTAAACTCTCTAAGAATTACAAGCAGTCACCGGCCTCCTTGAAAGATATGCCGCGAAGTGAAATGACGGGGACCGGTGATTCAGATGAGATTGATTCATACATATTCTCATGGCGTCTTTTAGGTATGTCGCCTGAAAGAAGTATCCGCCGGGGGGATAGCGAGTCGACCACTGCCTGCCAGTCGCCACGATATCCCTGGCATATCACTGCATAATCAGCATTTAGGAATTCCCGTCGGGGTGTTCCCACTATACTATCGTGTCCTACAAGCACACACCGCTGCGGATGAGAGCTATCCGTAGGCAGATATGCCACCGGACCATCGTACAACGAGGCGGACTCTGCTCCTATGCTTTCGAAAAAGGCGGAATATTTCATGCGATACTCTGCCCGCAATGATTCCGCTATAGTAGGAGGAGCGTTAGTGATCATACTCACCTCCGAAGAATCATTTGTGCGAAATATGACGGTAGTAAAATATGAACCCTTGGGTATAAACCATCCCGGATGCGCGTCAGTCTGTCCTGGCACTCTGACAAGAATACATATGGCGATAATCCCTGACACAAAAATCGCTCCAATTACAAGGTTGCGACGCCACAATGCAATTACGCCGGTTATCAGCGTAACGTAATACGCCACCAACGCGGCGCCATGCACTTCATGCCATCCGGACAAAGGAGAAGTCATGCCTGCGACTACAGAGGCCCAGTGGTAAATTGACCAATACACCACATCTACAGCCTGACACAACCATGTCGGATCGAAACCGACGGCTTCGCAGGCCATAATCAGCAGCCCGCCAATCATCAGTACAGGCAATACAGGCACGACAGGGAGATTGGCAATCAGGAAGTAGGCCGGAAATACATGGAAATAATATAATGCCACCATACCGGTGCCAAGCATCGCCGCCAGAGATATGGCAGAAGCCGCCAGAATCCATCTGAGCCATCGAGGCACACGTTCAATTGCCGGCATTACCACCGGCATGATAAGCAGGATGCTGCCGACAGCAAGAAAAGACATCTGAAATCCCGGAGTCCATAACTGTTCCGGAGCGACAAAAAGGATAACGAGGGCGGCCACGAACATCCCATTCATAGATACGTAAGGTCTCTGCAATATGATTCCTCCACATACCATTGAAGCCATAAGAGCGGCACGTGTCACCGATGCAGACAATCCGGCCACAAAAGCATAAAGCCATATGCCTACAATCACAACCGCGCACCTTACGCGCCAGTCCCACAACAGCCCTAACGGAAACAGGAAAAAACCGAATACCATTATGACCATCCCGACATGTAGACCGCTCAGAGCCAACACATGTGCGAGTCCCGAAGATGAAAACACATCACGAGTATCCTCCGATAAAAAATCGTCGTCTCCGACAAGAACAGCCATAAGAAACGAACATGTGTCCATTGATAAACTGCTGCGCATAAGTAATGATGCGGCCCATGTACGTGCGTTCCAGGCATAACGCCTCCATGTATTTTTATGTCCTTCCACTACGATTGAATCGGAAAAGCATGTGGCAGATATGCCTCTGATGGCAAGAATCCTCACATAGTCGGGAGCATACGGTGCGTCATCGTTGAATGGTACAGACAGTTCACCATTGAAACGTATCATGTTTCCGGGCATGATATCTGAAGCAAGTCCATGTGGCAAATGCACAAGGGCTGCCATATGCGCAGTTGCGACACTGTCGAGCCTGACCATTATATGAACTCCACGGTCATTTTCGGAAACATCAAGAACCTCGGCGCTCCACCACCTTTTCCCTGAATTCACTATGTCGGTTACGTCGGGCAACTTGTGGTGTTGCATATCAATACTGCCTACACCTGTGAAAAACAAGAATATGCCTATGCTCCTGCTCCATTCGGGCAGGTATCGAGATGCAAGTACCGCACATATGCCTGTCGCAGATATACCTGCAGCTTCCCACAAAACCAATCCTTCAGACAAAAGCATGCCTGCAATGAATCCCACGAGAGGAAACATTGCAGGCACGTATGAGAGAGGAGGGCGCATATATGGAGAGGGAGGTTTTTGCTATACAGGATGCGTCATGGAATGGTAAGCTCCACTACAATAAAGCTTGATACACCTATAAGAATCCATAATGCCACGGCAAGAAGCAAAGGACGTGTGCCCACCGACTTTATTGTTGAGAGCGAAAGACTTGCCCCGATGAAGAACAACGTCAGCACAAGTCCCTTCTTGGCAAGCCATACAAGCCATGTACTGACGGCTTCCGGCAACCCGCAATAAGTATTGACTATCATTGCAAGGATAAACAGGAAGATAAACCAGGGAATACTTATTTTGGCTTTTTTGTCACGGAAGATAAGCATTGTCACAAATGCCATCGGGATTATCCATAACGCACGCGTAAGCTTTATGAGGGTGGCAAGCTGAAGAGCCTCGGGCCCATAGGCATCCCCGGCCCCGACTACCGACGAAGTGTCGTGAATGGCGATTGCAGCCCATGTGCCGAACTGTTGTTGGCTCATGTCAAAGAAATGCCCGATCGGCGGGAATATGAACAAGGCTATTGCATTAAGAATAAATATCACTCCCAGGGACACGGCCATCTCTTCTTCATCGGCATGCAACACAGGACCTACGGCGGCAATAGCACTTCCGCCACATATTGCAGTACCAGAAGAAATCAGGTAGGCGGTCTTGCGATTTATATGCATCCAATAACCGAACATCACACCGAATACCATGACACCGACCACGGATACTACGGTGAACAACATTCCCTCACTGCCTGATTTTAATGATTCAACAACGTTCATGCCAAAACCGAGACCGACCACCGAGGCTTGAAGCAGATATTTACTGCTTTTTTTATTGAATTTCGGGAAAGGACAACCGAAACATAGAGCAAACATCAGACCAATGAAAAGTGCCGATGCCGGTGTTACCGGATTGTATGCCGTTACTATGTCCCAAGGGAACAAAACGATGATTATTAAGGCGATATACATCCATCGCCCGATTGCGCTTAATGGCATATTATTTATGAAATTAGTTTATTTGTTTAGAACTCAGTTTATTGGGCTTATCTTTCCTGCCATATTTGCCATGACACGAATGCCTGCAATAACAGCATTTCAAGTCCGTTTTTGGTTTCAGCGCCCATCTCGGCGGCCTTCTTCATGAAAAGGGTCACATCCGGATTATAAAGCAGGTCGTAGCATAAATGAGCCGGCGTAAGCAGGTGATAAGGTATATCGGGGCACTCATCGACGTGCGGGTACATGCCTAAAGGCGTCGTATTAACTATTATCTTATGTGAGTCCATTATCTCAGGAGTAAGATCATCATATGTGATCACACCATCACGAGGAGTGCGTGAGACCATGACCGACTCTACTCCCAGATTGTTCAATCCCTGTCTTACTGCCTTGGCCGCCCCTCCCGTTCCAAGTATCAGAGCCCTTTTCCTATCGGAAACAATCAGTGGCTTTATTGAATCTGAGAAGCCGATTATATCCGAGTTGTATCCCTTGAGCTTTATGTCATTGTCTTTTTTGCGGATGAACTTTATCACATTCACAGCCCCGATTTTCCGTGCGTCCTCGTCAATGTCGTCAAGATACGGTATCACTTGCTCCTTATATGGAATCGTGACATTCAATCCGGCCAGCGTGGGATATTCGGCAATCACTTCCATGAGATCGCCGATGTCGGGTAACTCAAAATTGAGATAACGGGCCGGTATGCCTTCGGATTCAAATTTTTGATTGAAATAGGTCTGTGAAAACGAGTGCGTCAACGGAAATCCAATCAATCCGTATATGCGTTCTATCCGTTCTGCCATAGGAAAAAATTTATTGACACAAAGGTATGCAAATTCCGGGTCATGAGCACAAAAAAGGATTAAAAATCACAGCATAACGGCTTATTTCAACAACTTTTGTACTTGACGCAGCATTTTTTATTTTATTTATGTTTCGTATTCAAAAATATTTGTAACTTTGCACAGCATGTTGCACAACATAGCTACGCGACACGATGATTACTAAAAGTACATTGGAACGGGTGATTTCCGAAGATTTATCAGAACTTTGGTCGACGCTAAGCAGCGATGACAAGCATTTAATTATTGATAACTTCACTACTCACACCTTTAAAAAAAACCAGATAATATATGCTGAGAAGGAGGCGCCGGAATTTCTATGGTGCCTGCTCAAAGGCAAAGTAAAGCTCTACAAAGATGGCATAGGCGGCCGTCAACAGATATTGCGCCTGATTCGTCCGGTACAATATTTCGGCTACAGGGCATACTTTGCCGAGGAGTCGTATGTCTCCACAGCTGCGGCTTTTGAACCATCTACTTTGGGCTGTCTGCCAATGTCACTTGTGCAGGATTTGATACAGAACAACGTAAAACTTGCATGGTTCTTTATCAAAGAGCTTTCCCATAACCTTGGTGGCTCAGACACCAAGATTGTCAATCTCACCCAGAAGCATATACGTGGCCGTTTGGCTGAGGCTCTTATCGCCCTACGCGAAAGTTACGGCTACGAAGATGACGATGCTACCCTGCGCATCTATATGGCCCGCGAGGATCTTGCCAATCTTTCAAACATGACTACATCAAACGCCATACGTACTTTATCATGTTTCGTAAATGAGAAGATACTCATTGTCGACGGACGTCGTATAAAGATTATCAACGAATCAGCACTCCGTAAGATAAGCAAATTCGGTTGATTGTTTCTCACAGTAAGGAATTCAAAGACTACATATCATCAAGGAAGCACGCGCTTTATTTTGCCGTTTGAGGCATAAATAAAGCGCGGTGTGTTTATTACCGCCTTAGGCACACTGTGCCTTTCAAATACCTCGCGCGCGCGTCGCATTATCCGGTCACATTGCATATCGGTAGCATTCTCCACGACTATTACCGCCTCCTTCCCCCACCGTTCGCTCGGACGTCCCACAATATAGAACCGACAAGACACTGTTCCCTCAAGGAGTTTTTCCATAGCCTCGGGATGCAGTTTTATTCCTCCCGAGTTGATTACATTGTCATAGCGTCCAAGCCATTGGAATTCATTAGCTGACACCATTCGGACCATGTCATTAGTGACAATTCGCCCAAAAGTGTAGTCCGGAGCATCTATCACCAGGCAATCTCGCGAATCGGTTGAAAAACGTATACCCGGAAGCGCGGTATAAGTCAATGATTGCGATTGTAGATTTCTTAAAGCTACATGGCTGCATGTCTCGGTCATGCCATATGTAGACCACGCTTCGATTGGCACGGTACGGAGGCGTTTCTCAATATCAGCCGATACTACCCCACCACCGATGATTACGCTCCTGACATTTGATATATGCGGGCTTGACAGCAACCCTTCTACCTGCGACGGCACCACGGCGGTAAGGTCCACCCGGTCGATACCCGCAGGCAGTTCCGAGAGCGGGCATCTTGACGGCTGTTCCACCACAAGGGTCGCACCGCTCACGAAAGCACGTACCACCATCATCTTACCGGCGATATAATCGGTAGACAGCGGCAAATGCAGCACTGACGTGGAGTCTATGCCGAAATGCCGACATGTCGCCAATGCGGATAGGCGCATATCCTTTTTTTGAAGATACATCTCCTTAGGTGTACCTGTAGAGCCGGACGTATGGGCCTTCACTATCGTGGACGATGATATCCATTCATCCACAAAAGCCTCTGCGAGACCATCCTTGTCAATAATCCGCGTCATACTTTTCAGGATTTTTCCAATCGAAATCCGGGATTTCCCAACCGTCCCTCGGATCGTATCTCAGTCCGTCACCGACCTGGCGCAACGGGGATGGGATATTGTTCACATACAGTCGTCCCGTACCCAATCCCTGCGGAATGGTGGTACGCATGTTCGCACACCATTGTGCTATGGCATTAAGCCCGATGTCACTTTCAAGCGCGGAAGTAGCCCACCAGCCGATTCCACGCTCGGAGGCGAGGATGGACCATTCCGCGGCATCTGCAAAACCACCGCAAAGCGAAGGCTTCAGAATCACGTACTGAGGATGAATCAAATCGAGCAACGACGCTTTTTCATGAGTAGACCGGCAACCGATCAGCTCTTCGTCAAGAGCAATAGGGATAGGGCTTTTCCTACAGATTTCAGTCATAGCCTCAGGCTGTCCGGCTCGAATCGGCTGCTCGATCGAGTGTATGCCGAATGCGGACAACTCGGCAAGATATTCCATCGCATTCTTGGGAGAAAACGCGCCGTTGGCATCAAGGCGAAGCTCCAACCGGTCGGAGGCGTAGCGATCACGGATGTGGCGAAGAAGGTCGATCTCCTCCGCAAAGTCAATACCGCCGATTTTCAGTTTTATACAGCGAAAGCCGGCTGCAATCTTCTCGTCGATACGTTCAAGCATACGGTCGTGGCTTCCCATCCATACGAGGCCATTGATCGGTATGGCTTCTTCGCCGGCTGTCCACGGTCCGGGCCACAGGATTCTCCTTCCCCCATTACGCAGATCCGCCAATGCGCTTTCCACTCCAAAACGTATAGAACTGCTATTCACAGAGATTATGGATGTAAGTCCATTACAGGATATGTCGGCACACACCTCGCGCAGCCATTCTTCATATTCAGGGACGTCATCGACGCCAAGTCCGCGAAACAGCGCACACTCTCCTATACCGCACACGTTTGGACGGCCCTCGTCCCATATGCGGATAAAGTAGGTCTCCTTATGGGTCATCACAGCCCGCGATGTGACAGCCGGTTCGCGGAAAACGAGATTATAACGGCAATATTCCGCTTTCACGATCAACCGGGAAATTTCTGGAACTTGCTGAAGTCGGGATCGCGCTTCTCAAGGAATGCATTTTTGCCCTCCTGCGCCTCCGCCATAAGATAATAGAGCATCGTGGCATCTCCGGCAAACTCCATCATTCCGCGCTGCCCATCAAGTTCTGCATTGAGTGCACGTTTAATCATACGTATGGCCATAGGACTACGCTTCAGAATCGTCTCACACCATTCCACTGTCTCATCCTCAAGCCGGTCGAAAGGCACCACCTTGTTCACCATGCCCATCTCCTCGGCTTCCTGTGCCGTGTACTGCCGGCACAGAAACCAGATTTCACGCGCTTTCTTCTGGCCGACACATCGTGCGAGATAGCTTGATCCGAAACCGGCATCAAAACTGCCCACCTTTGGCCCGGTCTGTCCGAAGCGGGCATTCTCAGAAGCGATGGTCAGGTCGCATACCACATGGAGCACGTGGCCTCCGCCTATGGCATATCCGTTGACCATGGCGATCACAGGTTTGGGTATACTGCGGATGGACTTATGCAGGTCGAGAACATTCAAACGAGGCACACCATTGTCGTCAATATAGCCACCGATCCCTTTGACTTTCTGATCGCCGCCGGAGCAGAACGCCTTGTCGCCGGCTCCGGTAAGAACAACGACGCCGATATCGGACCGTTCACGGCATATTGACATGGCATCTAGCATCTCAAAATTGGTTTTCGGACGGAAAGCGTTATATACCTGAGGACGATTTATGGTAATCTTGGCGATACCGCCGTATTGCTGGAAAAGGATATCCTCATATTCCTTTATTGTGGTCCATTCTCTCATATCTGTCAAAATTGTATGCAAAGTTACGATTTTTTCATTTGTCACGAGATGTTTCCTTGCCGTCAAGAGCGTCATATTCTTCCTGATTGGCACGTGCTATATCACGAATCAGTTCGTCATGCCCTGTAAGGGCTGCAAATGGGGCGAACTGTGCCGCCCGATTCTCCATTGACATTTTGGGATGAGTGGCGGACACATGGTGAGGCATGTCGATAATAGTATTATAGCGTTCAGGCATTGAAATTTTTATGATGTTAAAAATGACTTTTTTATCTGCGGTGGCCGCCTATCTGGAAATTTCTGTCGCGCTGAGTGGAACCATCGGCAAAATTCAACCCGCGCAATATCGAATTCTTTCCGTGTATCTCCTTTATTCTCAATAGCGCTCTCTGAAGGCTTCGCTCACGCCGTAAATTGTTTTCTTCTTTTTCTCTTGAGGCATCGAGGTCATCGTAGTCCACGAATAGTTCGAGTTGTCGCACGGTATTACGGGATAAAATCACATCACGTTCCGCAATCAGGTGATTGACAGTGACGGTAATGCGGTGAACCAGTAGCATCGGGTTCACCGACTTGTCAAACAGATCCGCCACAGCTTCGGTAATTATTCTCGTTGATGACGTTGGAAAAGGAAGATTCACTGTGGAATGCGCATGAAACGGCACACGACGTCCATAGAAATCCGTGGATATACGGCCATGATAACGGGATGCCGTGGCAGGATCAGCCAGCGATGTGGAATCATAACCGACAACCAACATAATCTGGTCAGCGACCAAGCCTTTGTCGAGCATGTCAAGAGATATGGTTTCAGCCATTTCGCGCGCGACTACTCGAGCCTTGTCGACAGGATACGGGCATTGAAGCACCTGGCCGCTACTCATCGAACGGGTCTCCGGACGATACGCTTTCACTTGTTCCATAGTGACCGGCTCCCATCCCCATGCATGATCAATCAATAGCTCGGCATTGACTCCGAAAAGAGAGTATAGCAGATTTTCATTCTCGACAGAACATAGGGCTACATCACCCATCGTGTTCATCCCATAACTTTCAAGCCGCTTCGATATCCCGTGGCCTACTCGCCAGAAATCCGTAATCGGACGATGATTCCACAGAAGTCTGCGATAACTCATCTCGTCAAGTTCGGCGATACGCACCCCATCGGCATCGGGCTTCATCTTCTTGGCGACTATGTCCATGGCGACCTTACATAGGTACATGTTGCTCCCGATACCTGCCGTGGCTGTTATTCCTGTTGTCGCGAGCACATCGCGGATCATACGCAGGGCAAGTTCATGAGGAGTGATGCCATAGTTGCGCAGATATGATGTCGCGTCAATGAACACTTCATCAATAGAGTAGACATGTATGTCCTCCGGTGCGATATACTTAAGATAAACCTTATATATCTGTGCGCTGCGGCGCATGTATTCAGCCATCCGGGGTGTTGCTATTACGTAATCCACGGCAAGTGCCGGGTTGGAGGCAATTTCGCTCGCATGAATGGATTTTCCGGTGAATCTCCCGTATGGAGCCATATGGCTGCGTTGGCGGTTCTCCTCCCGGATGCGTTGCCTGACTTCAAAAAGCCTCGGTCGTCCTTTCAATCCATGAGCTTTCATTGAGGGAGATACGGCAAGGCATATCGTCTTTTCAGTACGTTCGACATCAGCCACTACAAGATTGGTGTCGAGCGGGTCAAGCCCCCTGTCGACACATTCCACCGAAGCGTAAAACGACTTCAGATCGATAGCTATGTAACTTCGTTGCCGTGACATATCTACAAAATTACGGAAAATTTGTGATATATGACGTAACTTGCTGGATTTTAGTGCGTCTATGTAACGTGATTGTACTTAATTCGTACTGATTGAGAAAGTTGCCGCAAACGGAGAAAATTGAGTTTTTGATTTTTAACATCTGTTTTTAATTTTTAATTGCCTCTTTTTACTCCCACAAGGTCTGATTTTGGACTTTACCCAATCCCCGACCTTGAAACCGCATCTGCTTTTTCAGTGCGAAAAAGACACGTTTTGACGCTGCAAAGATAGCGATTTTTATCGGCATGGGCAAACGTGGCGGGACATCGGCTTGCATCAGACCGTGCCAGGGATGTGTCCGGAGGCCACGCTCCGATCCGGACATACTGCAACCCCATGTCCCGCCTGACAAGTCCACGCGGATAGAGACCGCATGACATTCGCCCGATAGAACGACAGGGCGGACATCATCCGGACACTATCCCTTTTGCGGGACTATTTATCGCGTTGCCGAAACCTGTTTACACTGACTGTCCCTTTTATCTTTCGTTGCCAAACGGGATGCCGGAAATACAAAACCGGTGAAAGTGAAAGTAAGAGACGGCCTTTCACCTGCCCCGGCATTTGCACATCCCGCATCCCGTTGATTTCAATCCACGCGGATAAAGACCGCGCACTTCCACGGATCGGCGATGCCGTACCGCTCCCTGTGCGCGGACATTATCCTCTGCGGGATTACATTTCCGTCTTTTTATTTTTCTTTCCGCTGCCGCCACCAACGTGGCAGCAGGGGCGATTATGTTTTCATGGGCTTTCTTACCGGGGGAGCCATTTTTGGGTCAGGACGTACCATTGACAAACGGGTCTGTATGGGTTGCTTGACTTGACTGAACGTGCGGCGAAGGGATATTCTCCCGGCTTCGGCATAAAAATCTCCAGACCTCCTTGCGTCGGCTCGTATTTTTATGTCGAGGCCCGAACATCCCTTTTCTTCCGCCACACGCCTTGCAGGTGTCAAGCAACTCATACAACCACACTGTCTTTGGACGCATGGTTCAAAAAAAAGCTCCCACCGATATGAAAGCCACAAGAAAACATAAAGATTTTAAGTCAAGGCAAGCTCGCCAATCCTCCTATCTATACCGCATAATCACAAAGGCGGTCAAGGTGGTGGCAATCATCATCGGAGCAGTAATCGGGATAGCGTTGTGGGCAGTGGTCAGACCCATATTAAGGGGCATAGGCTGGCTCATATCAATCCTAACCGCAGCAGGGGCAATCTATTGGTTAATGACACTCTAAAATTCAAGAATATGGCAACGAAAAGAAACTCCAAGACCTTGGAACAGCAAGCACGATACTACGGGGTTGACGATATATCCGAGTATATGGTTGAAACATACCTCAACAGCAACATATCCACATACCGTCAGCTATTCCAAGAACTACGGGGCGAGAGTCGCAGAGAGTTTGTAAGACGGCTCTTTGAAATGGAACTCAACCACACCGATATAGAAAAAATGATACTGACAATCCTCTAAAACCCACGACTATGGCAACGAAAGAAAACAAAGGCACACAAGCCTTCAACGACACTATCAAGGCTTATCTCGAAGAACGAGCAGAGAATGACGCATTGTTTGCCGTAAAGTTCGCAAATCCCTCAAAATCCGTGGAGGACTGCGTGACCTATATCCTCAACCAAGTGCAGAAAAGCGGTTGCAACGGCTTTACCGATGCGGAGGTGTACGGAATGGCAATCCACTACTACGAGGAAAAGGAAATTGAGGTCGGCAACCCAATCAACTGCAAAGTGGTGGTGAACCATACGGTAGAACTCACCGAGGAGGAAAAGGAAGAGGCACGGCAAGAGGCAATAGCCAAACTCCGAGACGAGCAGGTTGCGAAGATGCGCAAAACCACCGCGAAGAAAGCCACCGAAAACAAACCACAAGTTGAACAACCAAGTCTATTTGACTTTTAACCCCCATACCGCTATGAAACCCAAGACCGCAATACAAAAGAAAGTGGCACAACTCTCAGCCACCCTCCGCCCTCTTACCGCCAGGCAGGAAGAATGGGCATATGCAAACTGCATCGAGCATTTTGCCTACCGAACCAAGAGCGGGATACTTACCTGTTCCGACTGCGGACACCAATGGAAAAGTGGGAACGGCAGTCTATGCGACAACCTTGCAGGTTGCAGATGTCCTCACTGCGGTGCTGAACTAAAAGTGTACGAAACACTCAAACGTACCGACCGACAGACGCAGTATTTCAGCGTTATCACCACTCACAAGGGTTTTCAGTTAATCCGTGTTGCGCAGATGGAATCCGTCAGCAAGAAAGGCGAGCCGAGGAAGAACTACTGCAAGGAGGTGGTGCAACGTTGGATTTCTCCCGACGGAAAGGTTACCACAATGGCGTTGCTCCGTGGCTTCACATTTATGTACGACTGCGACAGCTGGTCTGAATGGAGCGGAATGGAGATACGCCCACATAACCCACTATACGATAATGTATGTGTATGGGGAAAGACATATCCACACAAAAGGTATATACCCCAACTCAAGCGCAACGGATTTAAGGGCGATTTCCACGGCATATCTCCCATAATCCTTTTCAAAAGGCTCTTGTCCGACCCACGGATGGAGACGCTGATGAAAGGCGGAAAGATTGAGGAAATGAGATACTTTATGCTCAATCCGACAAACACCGATGACTTTTGGGCATCGTACCTAATCGCCCAACGCCACCGCTACCAGATCAACAACATATCCATGTGGTGCGACTATCTCCGAATGTTGGTGAACTTAGGCGAGGACATACGCAACCCCAAGAACATCTGCCCGGAAGATTTCATAGAGGCGCACGACAAGGCCAACCGCAGGATTGAGGCAAAGCACCGAAAGGAATGTGCCGAGGCACAAAGGCGCATGGAGATAGAAAGACGTGAGCGTGAACAGCGGAGATTGCTCCAAGAGCAGCAGCGAGAGGAGGATTTCAAGGCTCTCAAATCCAAGTTCTTCGGACTGATAATCACCGACAATGAAATATCGGTGAAGGTGCTTGAAAGCATCGAGGAGTATTACGAGGAGGGGAAGGTGCAGAACATCTGCGTTTTCGGCTCGGAATACTACAAGAAAGCCGACACCCTCGTACTCTCGGCAAGGATAGACGGCAGGATAATTGAAACGGTGGAGGTTGACTTGCAGACACTCAAAGTGGTGCAGTGCCACGGCAGGGACAATGAAGACACCGAGTATCACCAGCGCATCATCGACCTTGTTAATTCCAACGCCAAACTCATCCGAGAGAGAATGACCGCATAAACCCATAACCCGACTACCGATTGAAATATATCGGTAGTCACCAAATCCCAAGAATATGAACGTGACATTTGAACATACGACCGTCATTTATGACAATGACATCGCCGAGGTGCTTATAGGCTTTGTGAACCACATACTTATCGCCTATGACGAGGACACTCTAAGGAGATTGATAGCCGACTATGCGGAGAAATCGGCACTTGACCGATACTTCGTATATGGATTTGGCAAGCATCATTTTTGGCTCTCCCAAAAGAAAGTCTCCGACCCCGAAAAGATATTCAACTACCGCATACTGATTGTAAAATTCTAAAACATACCGATATGGCAACAAAAATGACAAGGTACGGGGTATCAACCACCGTCAGCGGAGAACAATATGAAAAGTTCTATTCCTCCCACCGGGGAAAAAAGGCAATACGCATAATGTACGATTGGCGCGACCCCGACACAAACGAACTTTTCTCCTGCGTCGCACCCACCCTCAAAGAGTGCAGACAAAAGCGTGACGAATGGATAGCGAGACAGCGAAAAAACTAATAACACGGAACGGTGTTGAGTGTTAAGGACAGCGACACCCTACACCGCTCCATAAAATCCACCTATATGAACGACAAGACTGAAATAAGGCTTGACAGCGGAAAGACCGCGACAGCCCAATGCCCCGTGATAATATCCGCAAGCAGGAGCACCGACATCCCCGCCTTTTATTCCGAATGGTTTTTCAACCGTCTCAAAAAAGGATATTCGGCTTGGATAAATCCCTACAACTCATCAAAAATCAACATAAGCTACGGGCGCACCAAATTCATCGTGTTCTGGTCAAAGAACCCCAAACCGTTGCTTGGACACCTTGACACGCTTGATGAACTCGGCATCGGCTGCTACATACAATACACGCTCAACGATTACGGAGAGGAAGGCCTTGAAAAAGGCGTACCCCCTTTGTCACAGCGCATCGACACTTTCCGTATGCTCGTTGACCGTCTCGGCAAAGGCAGGGTGATATGGCGTTTTGACCCTCTTATCCTTACTGACCGCATAGACGCGGACTTGCTCCTGCGGAAGATTGAGGCTGTCGGAGACGCTCTGAACGGATATACCGAAAAACTTGTGTTCAGCTTTGCCGACATCGTTTCGTACCGCAGGGTCAAGTCAAACCTTGAACTCAACGGGATACGCTACACTGATTGGTCAGAGGAAATGATGCGCGGTTTCGCGGGGGAACTCTCAATGCTCAATAAAAAGTGGGGATATGAACTCGCTACCTGCGGGGAGCGCGTTAACCTCTCGGAATACGGCATACAAAAGAACCACTGCATAGACGACCGCCTCATAGTCCGTTTCGGACACCGCTCAAAGGAGTTAATGGAATATCTCGGCGCAAGGATTATACAACCCTCGCTCTTCGGCACGGATGTTCCCGAAAACGCCATCCACCTTGACGGAAGAGGTTTCGCGGTCATAACGCAGGACAACCGCGACAGGGGACAGCGAGAGGTCTGCGGTTGTATGAAAAGCAAGGACATCGGAGAATACAGCACCTGCCCCCACCTTTGCGAATACTGTTATGCCAACAGCTCAAAGGAGTGCGCACTTCAAAATTGGAGGCTCCACCGACAAAACCCCGACGCCGAAACCATAACCGGAAGATAGATTTTTATTTCGTTGCATAGCCAGCCCCCGCCAAACCGTTGAAGGCTTGACGGGGGCATTTTTAGCTCAAAATTTCGGCCGCCACAGGCGGCTTATCATTGCTCGTCTGGAATGGCTCTGTAATACCATGTCAAATCCGCTGGATTACAGGGAACATTTTTATTCCAATATATACCAGATATATCGCTATTGACGTAAAATATTTGAGTAACCCCAGTCTCATAACCAGTCCAAGTGTCAGGAACAGTGGTATGAAATCCGACTTTCGTCAGTGAGGGAGGGTTAAATCCCATTTTATTCTCAGTGGCATATTTGTTGTTGGACGGAAAAAGGCTATACCCTTTAGAAACTGGTAAGTCTTTATAATATGTTATGAACTTACCGATATAGACTGTGGTCGGATTAATGCCATATTTTTCTAATCCTCCTAATAGATATTTTTTATTATCTTTTGGCTTGGATTCTCTGTCATAACCTGTTGGCGCGATAGCTCTGGAAACCATAACATCATCAATGTCATTTCCCATATTTATGGTGTCAAAATTGATGACATAAGTGGTGGTATCTTCCAATACGATTTGCTCCCCATTGGAAAGAATAACGGTTTCCGTACCATCGGCATTTTTAACTAATGCATTTTTAACGACTGCACCATCGGCAAGCGCATTTGCATCATCAAGAGCATCAGACGTACATGCTCCAACCAAAACGCTCATAACGCCAACGAAGGCAATGACAAGCATCTTGTTCATTTTTTTACTGTAAAATTCCATATTAATTTATTTGTTAATGGTAAGTCTATGTAAACACCCGCTAATTTATCGTTATAACCGATATATCTAAAACAAGTATAGAATACATATTTAGGATATTGATTGTTATAATCGATATCGAAAGACCTATTAGAAGTCCACGGAGAATATCCCATGTTATTAAGTGGCATAACCGGAATATAATCTTCCCCCGATAAGGGAATTGGCATATATGACACGTACTTTATTGTAGCGCAATAAAATACTTTGTTTGGCTCAAGTCCATATTTTTTTATCCAATCACCAAATTTTGCCTTTTCCCAATGTCCTATAAATCTATCATCATATCCTTCAATAGAATATGACTCTTCTTGCAGATAAGGACCCCGATTATTAGAAATGAATGAATATTTACATGGGAATAGCGAAGTATAGGAATGTAAAAAATCAGACTCATTGCCATAGTAAACAATTTCATCGCTACTAAGAGTAATCCTATTCCCATCAGTCATAACCAATGGTAAATCATCATCCTTATTACAGGCCTGCGAAATGACAAGAATTAACAATGCGCTCAAAATCTCTAAGGCTCTATTCCTTTTTCTTTTGAGTACATATGACATCTGTATCCTATTGCGATATACCATTCGACTTAAACGTTTAGTAATTTACGTTCACAAAAGTATGTAAAAATGTTTTAATACGCAAATTAAGCGGCAAGATTTTTACTAAACTTCTTGCCGCTATTGTATATATTCCTGTTAATTTGGATTTTATATATGGTTTTATCCAAGCATTTTTTTAGATTATAATTAGCATGAAAACCATAATGTTTTTATTTTTGGTTATGAGAATCATAAAGATAAAGAAACTCTATAATTCGCCTTCGATGCAGCTGCTTATGGAATTTTCCCTTGTAACGGCAATGCGATGTGTAGGACTTGTAGATGTCGCGGTTGCCCGATTTGAGTCGTCTGTAAACGCCGGATTTGTTGACGACACCGGGACCGCAGTTGTACGCCAGCACACCGAGGAGCAACGCATCATCCGGTCTGAAATCGTCATAGAGGGCGATGAACCTGCGGAGATCCCTGCGGAGCAGGGCATCCGCCTGTCTCTCGGTGAGCTGGACACCGCGTCTGAACGGCTCTCCCGGCTGCACCATATGTCCGTATCCGACCGCCGGCCAGTGGCATGGGCGGTGGAGCGTCTCGAACTTCTTTATAATCAGCACGGCACGTTCAAACGGAGGCAGGTCCATTATGCTTTTTCTCGCGTGGGCGGCGGGCGTTGTTGCCGCAAGGGTCAGCAACGCCACGAAGAACATTACCAGCCTCCTCATCGCACCACCGGGATTACGGGATTGACCACCGGTCTGAGGATGTCCGTACTGTCGTTGTCCTCCTTGTCATTGTTGTTGAACTCGAATGTGCGTTCCCACGGGGTCGAACCGAAATTGTCCTCCACAACGACGAGGTATCTATGCTCCCCTGAAGATTTCGCCGTATAGTTCAGGCGGAAAGTCTTGCTTTCAAGCAATACGCGGTCATTGTTGACCAGCACCGGGCCGTCAACAAGTCTGAGCGAGCCTTCCCCGTCATACTGGAAATAGCGGATTGTGTAGAGGGTGTTGGTGTAGCTGCCTTCGGGTACGATTTCAAAACGCAGCTCCACGGTCTGACCCTTGACAATCTTGTCGGTAAACGGCATGACCTCCACGGTAAAAGGATAGGACTGTTGCACGTCGAGGTCGTCGGAGCATGACGCGAGACCGCACACGGCGGCTATTGCGAGGGAGACGAGAGCCATGAGGCCGAATGTTTTCCTGTATTTATTCTTGATGATTTCCATAATTCAAAGTCTGTGTTTAATTGTCACTTTCCGGCACGAGGCCACAAGATAGTCGTTCAAATCCTTATGTTCCGGATACATCGCCGACTTGTCGATAACCTTCTCCGCGTATTCCCTGCGGAGCGACGCGAGGGCACTCCGCCCGGCAACGTCATTGTCAAGGTAGCAGAGGATGCGGTCGTATCCGTTTAGAAACGGTTTTGCCTTTGCGAGATTGGCTACCGAGTTGAGCACCACGGTGTCCGTCCCGTCGTTCAATCCGAGGCGTTCCGCCGAAAGAAAGTCGATAAAGCCCTCGAACACGTTGCACCGTGGATTTCCCCTCCGGATGCAGGTGATGTTCTTCGGAGGAAACGCGCCTTTCCAGAACCTGTTCCTAAGCTCGTATCCGTGGGCGTTGTTCCCGAACCCCACGGCATAATAGTCCTTGCCGTGCAGCCGGTAATCCACCTGTACGCAATACCGGGCGGCAATATCCGACGGTATCCCGCGCTCCGCGAGGTAGCGCAGCAGGGAGGGGGATTCAAGACGTGAGACACTTACGTTCTCGAATGTCGGCTCCTCCTTGAAAGGGACAGGTTTGTACGGCTCCGCGACAGGCATCCTCATTGTCTCGGCGATATAACGCGCCTGTCCGATGAAGTCCGTTTTGCCCGACAGCTCACCGGCAAGGGTGAATATGTCGCCTCCGGCACCTGTCCCGAAGTCGAACCATACCCCGCGCCCCGGCCTGACATGGAATGAGGGTCTGCGCTCGTTGCGGTACGGGGCACGGTACCACAGTCCCTTGCTGTCGCGTCCTGTCGGCTCATAGCCGAGATGATGAAGGAAGTCTACAAGGGATATTCCTTTTATAGCATCTATATCCATAATCTAAAATCTAATTCTGCGTCTGGGTTTGGGCTGCTGTTGCTTGGGCTGTTCTTTCGGCGGCTCAACCTTTGTGGCTGCTTTTAGCGTTTCAGGCTTACTGACTGGCATTGCCACCACAACATTACCCTCGGCTTCCTTCCCATTGGCGGTAACTCCGTAGGTTTTGAAATCCCTAACCCCTTTCATCTGCGTTGCGATGTAGAGGTTCAACTCGGAGCGGTTGCAGCTCCCTGTCAGCTCGTAGGCGAGATCATAAATGCCGCCGTAGTATTTTTCAGGCTCATTGCTGTCATACCAGCCGTTCTTTTCAGTGTCAACCACCATAGTGGCGTTGCTGTCGGCTGAATAAGGCGCATTGTATGTCAAGCGGTTGCCGTTTCTTTTTTTCGGCTCATAGCCGAGAGCCTTCATAAAATCCTCCAGCGGAAGATTCTTGATGTCAAGGTCTATCACAATCAATCCCATAGCCTTATTCGATTATGAATTTTACACCGACGCCATACTCCGTATGGTAATGTCCCGTGGAGTTGCCGAATACAAACCGCTCCCTAACATTGGCGGTCAGGGCGATTTTATCAGAGAAATAAAAATCGGCTTGCAGGGAGACGGCACCGCCATAGATGAACGAGTCGCCGTTGTGGAGAGTCGAGCCGTCTGGCAATGATTTGTCACCCCAGTTGACAGTCTCGTATCCTCCGAGGGCCGACACGCCTCCATAGATGTGGAATGTCTGCGAGTAGTCACTGACAAAGTGTAGGTTGTAACCGGCCTCCCCTGTGAACTGTGCCACAGGGATGCGGCCTTTCTCTCCGTAGGGCTTGTAGGTCTGAAGATAACCGCCTCCGAAACTCCAAGTGTCGGCGTTGCCCTTGAACACTGAATAATGTATACCGAATGAATAGCCGCAGTCGCGGGATTTGCCCGTATAGAAACCGTCTGCCATGCCTGCCTTGATTTCAACCGCCGACATGCCGGGGAGGCATCGCTGGGCCATTGCCTGCCCTGCGAACAGGGCAAGCATGGCAGCGATTATGAATATCGCTTTTTTCATCATCGTTTACTGTATTGAAAGTTCGTCAATCACATTTGCGCGTACAATATCCGCGTTCTCCACGACAAAGGTCTGGTGACGGCCTCCTTCCTTCTCGGCAACCTCGACCACGAGCTGCTTGTCGTCGGGAATGGTGAATTTCTCCAGAGCGAACACGGTGCGTTCCGATGATTTTCCGGGTACCGTCACTACATAGTTCTGGGCACGGAGCGGTTCAAGCACCTGTTCCTGCATGGCCGTCCTCTTCACCACTTTCTTGTCCACGATTTTGAATGACACATATTCGATGTCAAACGGGATATTGCTGGTGTTCTTTATTTCGGTGTGGAAATACAGCAGTCCGTTGTTGGCATAGATTGATTTCAGGAGGAACTGCACACCGAAACGCTTTGAGCCGATATGCTTTATCTCGCGCTTATTTTGTTTGTATATGCTTTTCATAATCAGCTTGACAAGCATCGGACTCTCGCTGCCGAGGCGTTCAAGATAGATTTCCTGCGCGTTGTTGGGACGGTTCACTGCCTCGCCGTCGTGGATGAAGTCGGTCATCTCGATGTTCAGCAACAGCGGTTCCTTGGCGAATTTCACGTTAAAGGTGAAAAAGCAGCCGTCATCGGTGATGACCGAGAGGTTTGTCTCCGACTTGAACGACTTGGAGGCGGATTTGACGCGCAGCACGTTTTTCGCTCCGTCGGCGAGTCCGGCCACGATGTCCTCCCCTCCGAGGTCCACATATACAATCTCCGACGGGAAGATAATGTGCGTGGTCTTCTGATAGCATACCTCCAGCGCGTGGGGCGGTATCATTCGGTCAAATCCGACCTTGCGGGTAAGACCGCTGAACTTGTCGCCGTCGGTGTAGTTCTCACCGTACACGTTTATGTCGTGTTCAGCGACCGCCTCAGTGTCAGGAGACACATGGTTATCTGTGTTTTTGACCGGCTTTGTGTTTTTGGCAAACGCCGGGGTTGCCATGCCTATTACGGCAATGACCGAGAGGATGATATTTCTTGCCTTCATATCTGTCTGGTTGTTGTGGTTATACATCTTCGGGCTGGTGGAGCATCACACGGTATCCGGCTTTGAGATGTACCTTGACCGTGCGCATTTTTTTCGTGAGGTACTGCGACACTCCGTTGATAAGCCCCCTGCCCACGTCGGAGGCTATCTGCGCCCCGGTGTTGGTGGAAATATTGATTGAACTGCCCATAGTGGACCCCATGTTGGCACCGATTTCATGCAGGGCGTCGGACTCCATAGAGCCGGGGATATTTATGCCCTCCTGTCCGTCGGAGTCATAGACCTGCAATTCCACCTCATATATCGAGCCTTGGCACTCGACGGACGAGATTTCAATCTCCAGTCTCTCGCCCTGAATACGCGCGGTCCCGACGATTGCGGTGTTGCGTGGTACAAGGCGGTTGCCTATCCACATGGTCTCGGTGGTACGGAGCCTTACACTCTCGCCGTCAGCCACACTCTGGTTTCCGGCCACCACTGCGGCTATGGTGTTCTTGTTAATAGTTCTGGACATACCGACCGCGGTTGTCAGCCGTCGGGTGGCATTGGAGGCATTGAGCGAGGAAACGACATCGCGGCTGACCTGTGACACCGGCAGGACATTCCTTTTGCCCTTCTCTTCCTCTATTGCCGGAGGTGGCGGGTAATTTCCGCCGTTGCCGTTGCCCATATATTTTGCCGCCAGCTGGTATGACCGCTCCAGCATCGCCATCTCGTCGGGCTGGGCCGAATTTTGCCGTGCCGCCTCGTTCTGCGCCTCCAGTTCCGCAATGCGCTCGTTGAGTGCGTCAATCTCCGCGTCGGGGGTCTCCTCCTCGACAAAGAAGTTGTTGAGCGACTCCTGCACCTCGCGGTAGCTTTGTGCAGACTGCTCGATCGGAGTGGAGGCAGAGTCCGTGGCAGCCCTCTCCGGTATCGAGTCCGACATCCTTATCGAGACCTGAAGCACGCTGTCCTGTCTTGCCTTCTCCTCGCGGAGTGCCTCATCCGCGAGTGCCTTCAGCTTGTTGCCCTGCAACCCGTCGCTGTCACCTTCGGGCAGTTCCATGTTGGCCTTTCCCTTGGCGGTGTCCTCGCCGGGAAGGTACGAGCCGAAAATCAGCCACATCGAGCCGAGGAAAATCAGGACGGCTCCCGGTATGACGATAAGGTATTTTTTTAGTTTCTGCCTCTCGGCCTCGGACTTGGATCCGAGCCATTCGCTAATCCTCGTTTTCAAATTCCGGGATGCCATATCCACATACAGTCTTGTTATCCATGTCCGGCGAACCGCCGTCACTCTCTACCGTTATGTCGAGACCCTCTATGTGGGCCGGCTCCGCAAGTGTGGCGGCTGCATGGCCGCGTCCTATACGGTAACAGGCGTTGCCGAATACGAAAAACGCGGTGAGGATGAACAGCGACAGCAGCACGGCAATCACCGCGAGACGCCGGTTTTCAGGGATTCCGTTGCACCTGCGGCGCAGGAAATTCCCGACCGCCCCCTTGGGGACGCTCCACACCTTATTATATATGGAGCGTCCGATTGATTTTGACAGTTTCATTTCCGTTATCTTTTTACTGTTGAAATATCCCTGTTTTCAAGGATGTTGAATCCCTCGATTATAAACCCGTTGGGGTTGTCGTCGGAGCGTGACGAGTTTGTAAGGCGGCATACTGTCACAAGGCTTCTTTCGGTGACGTTGCTCTGGCGTATAATCATCTGACGCGCATAGGTCTTTGCTGTGTAGGGATAGTTGTCAAAGTCGCACAGGACGCTATCAACTATGCACACCTGATTTATGTTGCCGGAAATTATGCGGTTGTAATAGCCCTTCTCGGAATAGTCGGAATAGTAGTTGTACGCGCTCTTGTCGGAGAGTATGAGGGCACGGTTTATGTTGTGCTCTATGGCCGATTTGTCGGGCGACAGCGAGAAGAACAGCTCGTGAAAGCGTCTGACGTGTTCCCTCGCCTCCGCCGGGCGGTTCTGGCTCATGTCCTGTGACAGTGCCAGCATCAGCGATTTGCCGTTGTCGAGGACATAGATTTTCTCCCGCTGCTTTTCGGCGAAGTTGAACACCGTCACGAGTGCCACAGTCACCACCGCCGCGCACATCGACACGAAGACTATGCCGAAAAGACGTATCTGCCGGAAGGAGGTCTCGATGTTTTTAAGCGATTTGAACTCCATTTAATCGTTGTTTGAATATCATTTGAACAGTCTCTTGAAACGCCCGACCGCATTGCCTGCGGCCGCACCGCCGAGACTGCCCGCGACCGAACCGGCCTGTTGCGCGGTATTGTTGACGGCCCTGCCGTAGCTGCCCATGCCCCCGGCCTGTATTATCCAGCCCGCGACAGTCGGGATAGTGAAGTAGCCGATTATACCTATTATCATGAAAATCAGGTATGTCGTGTTGCTGGAATCGAGGTTTGCGTTGGGGTTGTTGGTAAGCTCGGAGATGTCGTTCTGCAACATCAGGACTTGGATTTTCGCCAGTATCGTGGAGAACAAGTCCGCGACGGGCAGCCACAGGTAGGTCTGGACGTAACGGCATATCCACTGCACGAGGGTGGTCTGGAAACCGTCCCACACCGATATTGCGAAACTTACCGGGCCGAGTATCGCCAGCACTATGAGGAAGAATGTCCTTATGGTGTCTATCGTCAGCGACGCCGCCTGAAACAGCAGCTCCAGCAACTCGCGGAAGAAGTTCTGAATGGCCTTCTTCACCTTGTACATACCACGCTCTATATACATCCCGGCGGCAGTGCCTACCTCGGTAACTCCCAGCTCGTCAATCTGACGGTCAAACTCCGCGTCATCCACGAGGTATGCCGTGGAGGGGTCTCGCATCATGGCCTCGTATTCGAGCCTGTCCTTCTCCTCGCGGTATTTCTGCATATCCAATGTCTGGCCGTCGAGCATCGAGGCTGTACCCTGCACTATGGGCGACATTATGGAATTGATAGTGCCGAGCACCACAGTCGGGAAGAACATGATGCAGAATCCGACGGCGAAGGGTCGAAGAAGCGGGAACACATCCACCGGCTCCGCCCTTGCCAATGACTGCCATACGCGGTATGCGACATAGAACAGCGCGCCGAGTCCGGCTATCCCCTGGGCCACCCCCGCCATGTCGGAGCAGAGGGGCATCATCTCGTCATAGAGAGAGCGGAGGATTGTGTGCAGGTTTGAGAAATCTATCGCGCAAAGCATGGCTTACCAGTATTTTTGCGCGCCCTTGCCGTAAAGGTTCACCACCCTCTGGGTGTCGGCCTTCTTCTTGGCGCGGAGATACGACACGGAGATGTTCTTGTTGGTGTAATATGCCGTCAGGTTGCGGAAACGGCTCATCTCCTTATAGCACCGGTCCACTATGTCCATGCGGTCCTTGTCGGTCATGGACATGGTTGTGATGTTCACCACGTTTTTAAGTTCTCCGAGGACTCCGTTGGCCTCCTCCAGCAGCCGGGTGTATCCGGCGGCTATGGCCGAGAGTTCCGACGACGTGAAGTTGGGGTCGGTGAGCATCTTGCGGAAGTTGGTCACATAGGTCTCGCTGATGTCTCCGAGCATGAGGACGGTCTGCTGCACCTTGCGGGCGTCGCGCACAAGGTTGTTGACCGAGCGGAGTGCGTCGTAATATTTCTTGCCCTGCTCGTAAATTTTAACCGTCTCCTGAAACGACTTCACCATGTGCGTTGCCGTCTGCGACTCCTGAACGAGAGACTTCGAGTTGTTGACGATGCTCTGGGCGATGTTGGAGGGGTCAATCACAGTCCATTGGGCGTTTGCCCTCCCCGCGCCGAGAAGGAGGCACATCAGGAGTGCCGCCATAATGTATTTCAGTCTTACCATGTTTGTTATTTTTCGTTAGTATATTCTGGAGGCTATTCCTCCTATGAGCCTTACACCGAGGGAGAGTGTCCACAACGCGAGTCTCAGGAGGAGGGCGACAGCGGCGACACAGGCCGTTATGATTGTCAGTATTATCCTCAGTACGTTCATACATCTTATTTTTCGGGTTCGTTAACGGTCTCCTTAAAGGGAGTCTCTGAAAGTCCTTCAAGCGTGGCCTCCGCTTTTTGCGGTTGGTCCGTTTCCGGTTCCATCGTGACATCCTGCATTATGTGGGCGACCATGCCTGTAATATCGGAGCGGAGTGTCCTTTCAGGAAATGTCGATTTGCGTCTCATAGTCATGCCGAGTTCGGGAATGAAGATTGTGTCGAGCAGCCCGTCATAGGCAAATGTCCAATATTTCTTTCCGTTACCCATATAGAGGTTCTTGTCGAAGGTCTCGGAGTCCATATAGCGCAGCACCGTGTGGTCATGGTATATCCCGTTATAGTCAATGCCGGATATGTCGGCACGCCAGTAACCGCGTTCCTCGTATATGTGCAGGGTTATGCCGGTAACGGGGTCGCGCCATTCGTCACGGATTTTATCGCGCGGATCTGTCTCTTCCTCAATGGGGAATCTGGAATTGAGGGCTTTTGTCAACGCCTTGCCCGTGTCTTCGGCGAAACGGTCTGCCACGATGTCAGCAAGAGCCGACAGGAAAAACCTGTCCCGTCTGCGGAGACTGGCCGGGGTCCTGAAAAGCAGGAACAGCAGCAACAGGGCGTTCAATGCGCACAACAGGACAATTATAACACGGTAGTTATAAATTATCGTCGGTGATAGTGACGACATGAAGTCGCCGAGTGTTGAAATAATCTGGTCAATCATAATCCTTTGTCTTCGTTTGCCAATAGTTTAATCGCGGCCTCTATGTCGCCTCCGAGACGCCGCGAGGTTTCCTGCACCTTGATTTTCTCGGTCTCCTCGGTGGTGTAGCAGTAATACTCCTCGCGGCTGACCTCGGTCGCATAGACCGCGGACTGTGTTCCGCCAAGACCTATCCATACCTCCTTGTAGAGCCTGTTGGGGTTGTTGGCAAGGTTTATCGACAATACCTGTGCCTTCTCCTTGTCGGTGAGTCCGAGCAACGACTGTATCTGGTCAAAGCGGTTCATATACTTGCGCTGGTCGAGGAGTATCTTGCAGTCGGAGTTGTTGATGATAGTCTCCTTCACCACCGGCGACGATATGATGTCGTCAACCTCCTGCGTCACCACCACGGCCTCGCCAAAATACTTGCGCACCGTCTTGAACATATATTTGAGGTACTCGCTCATGGTGGTGGTTGACAACGCTTTCCAAGCCTCTTCCACGATAAGGAGCTTGCGGATGCCCTTCAGACGGCGCATCTTGTTTATGAAGGCCTCCATGATGATAATCGTCACCACCGGGAACAGCTCCTTGTTGTCGCGGATGGAGTCAATCTCGAACACCACGAAGCGTTTGTTGAGCAGGTCGATGTTCTCTTTCGAGTTGAGAAGGAAGTCGAAACGGCCTCCGTGGTAATACTGCCTCAGTGTCGTCAGGAAATTGTCTATGTCAAAGTCCTGTTTATATATGGGTATGGGACGCTGTGCCATTTCCGTGCGGTATTCGTCGCGCATGAACTCGTAGAAGGAGTTGAAACAGGGGACAATATTGCCGTCAGACCGCATCTTGTCAAGGAACATCGACAGCGCGGATCCAAGCTCACCGCTCTCGGTCTTGCTCACATGGTCCTCCTCCGACTTCCACAGCGTCAGCAGCAGGGTCTTGATGCTGTCCTTTTTCTCCACGTCGAACACACCGTCTTCGGTGTAGAAAGGGTTGAATGAAATTGGGCTGTCCTCGGTGTAGGTGTAATAGATGCCGTCCTCCCCGTGGGTACGGTTGCGGATAAGGTTGCTCAACCCCTCGTAGGAGTTGCCGGTGTCTATCAGCAGGACGTGGGCACCCTGCTCATAATACTGGCGCACCAAGTGGTTGGTGAAGAACGACTTTCCGCTGCCCGACGGTCCGAGTATGAACTTGTTGCGGTTAGTTGTTATGCCCCTTTTCATCGGCTCGTCGGAGATGTCGAGGTGTACCGGTCTCCCCGTGAGCCTGTCAACCATCTTTATGCCGAATGGCGACAGCGAGGAACGGTAGTTTGTCTCGGCGGTGAAGAGACAGGCCGCCGGCTCGATAAACGTGTAGAAACTTTCTTCGGCAGGAAAATCCGCCTCGTTGCCGGGCATCGCCGCCCAGAACAGTGTCGGGCAGTCGATTGTGTTGTGCCTCGGCATACATCCCATCGTGGCGAGCTGTCCGCCGACATCGTTCTTGATGCGGCGCAGCTCCTCGGCGTTGTCGCTCCATGCCATTACGTTGAAATGCGCCCTGACCGACGTGAGTCCGTAACTGTGCGCCTCGTTGAGATAGAGGTCTATCCACTCCTTGTTGATAGCGTTTGAACGGCTGTACTTGGAGAGGCTGTTCATGTTGCGGGCGGTCTTTTCAAACCTCGCGAGGTTCTCGTCGTGGTCGTCGACGAACACATACTGGTTATAGATGTGGTTGCAGGGCAGCAGCAGTCCCACGGGCGACGCGAAGCTCATGCGGCAGTCCGAGCGGTCGGTCGACAGCCGTTCATAGCGGTTGTCGGTGCCGACTTTGGCGGGGAGGTCGTCGGTGTCCGACAGGGTGTGGAGGCAGAGCATATTGTCGCCTATCCTCATCTGCTGTGCCGAGAGGTCCATGTCTTCAAGACAGGCGACATCATCCATTGAGAGGGACATATATTTCTCAATCAGTCCCGAAGATGTGTCCGTGCCCACCAGCTCCTCATCCGTGAGGCGGCGCAGGGTAATGTGGCCGGAGTCGTTGATGATGCGCTCGAACTGCTCCACCGACTCCATGAATTTTACGACGGCCTCGTGGTCAAGTTCCTTCGGAAGTATGCGCCCTCGGCAGAGTGTCGAGAAATTGCTCTGCTGTCTCGCCCTCTCGCGGGTGGTCTTGGTCAGGAACAGGTAGCAACGGTGGTCGAGATACGGCCTCTCGTTGAAGTGCCGCTCAAAGGAGCGGTCAAGGAATGAAAGGCCCTCCTTCTGCAACTCCGGGCGGTATTTCCCGCTGACGAATATGTCCTGCTTGTGTACCACCGAGAAACGGGGCAGCACCTTTATGGCCTTGCACCATGCCGAGTGCATGGCCCCGTATTCTGCGGAGGTGACGGTGAACAGCTCCGGGAGCCCCACCTCAAAGGCCACCGTGATGTCGGCGTCCTTTGAGATGATGCAGCCGTGTTCCACGGCCAGAATAGGGAGCTTGCTTTCGAGCGTAGTCGCTTTAAGCGTGTTTCGCATTTCTTGTCTTTATTAGTCGTTTGATACGCTTGCGGTTGATTATGTAGCGCGGATGAAACCTTGCCGCGCCGAGTTTCATGAGTCCGTACTGCCCGTACTTGGCATTGAGCCGGAAGGTGAGCCACACGAGGGAGGGGGCGGCCACGGCGGTGAAGCCGATACAGAACCACTGGGGCACCCCCGCGACATACATCACCACGAACAGTATGAACATTGACAGCAGCCCCACGGCGAATATGAAGAGGTATTGCGCTTTCAGTCCCCGGTATTCCACGCTGCGGCCTATGCCTTTGTTTATCGGGTATTCGGCCATCAGAGGAAGAAGGATTTGAGGATTGTGGCTGCCACTATAAGGAAGATACAGGCACCGAACCAGCTTGCGGCGGTCTTTGAGGTGTCGGGGTCGCCGCTCGACCATTTGGAGTAGCATTTGACACCTCCGATGAGACCCACCACCGCGCCTATGGCGTAGATAAGTTTCACGCCGGGCTCAAAATACGAGGAGACCATGTTGGTTGCCTCGTTGATACCCGAAAGGCCGTTGCCTGCTGCGCTCATGAACTGCACCGAGCAGAGCACCATGAGCATGGCGAGGACGAACCGTCCTTTGAGAATCATAATTTTGTTTTTTGCTGTTTTCATACGGGTCTTGTATTGTGCGCCGGGCTTTCATTCTCCCGACGCGGTTTGTGTCGGGGCCTCGACGGGCCTGTGCTGTGCCTTGCACGGCATCATCCGTAATCAGTCTTCTTCATCTTCGTCTTTTTTATGTTTCACAAAATCCGGGTCCCGGAGGACACCGCCAATATCCACGGGCTTTGCCTTGGCTTTAGGGGCGGGGCTGCCTTTCTTCCTGACGCGCTTCGCGCTCTTCATGCGCATATTCTCGGCTATGCACTCCATCACCCCGTCGCTGATGCGCCTGTCGGCCTCCATCAGCCTGCCGATGAAAACCACGTCCCGCATCCCTGACAGCACCTTGCCGGCCTTGGCCTTGCTGTCGGCATCTGCACCGGGATTGACCGCCACGCTCAGCGCGTCCTCAATCTCCTCGATGCTGTCGCCGGTGGCCGGAGGGGACACCAGTCCGGGGTCCACATCATCCATGTCGGGGTCTTCTTCTTCGCTGTCTCCGTCACCGTAGCTGCCGTAGGTCCCGGAGGGATTGACATCGCCCGTTGCCGAGCCAAGAGCCTGTCTGACGGCAAAGGTTATCGTGGAGGTGAGCGATTTCTGGAAAGTGTCCATGTCGAAGTCGCTTTTGGGGACTATCGAAAGTGGCGAGGGTGGGGATGACTGGGTATCAGGCTTTGCCTCTCCCTCCTTTCGGGCGGCCTTTGCATCACCGTCTTTTCTGCGGAACATCCACGTTACAAACGACAGGTACAGGAAGCCGCATATTATCAGTACGGACAGGACGGTGTTCATAGGCGCGTCTTTTTCTTTCCTTTCTCCATAAGGAGATTGAGTATGCCGGCGTTGTCAGACAGATGACGCAGGAGTATCCGCGTCACATAGACCCCGATAGTGAGACCCTCCACGTCAAGGAGGGGCACCGACATCTTCAGCCTGTCCACCAGTTCGCGCGGGACGAATATCCCTTTTCGCGCCCCGACCTCTCCCGGTTCGAGGAACATCGAGCGGTATGCCTCCACTTCCTGCCGGGTCAGGCACTCCATTTCCTTGGCCGGACACCCTCTTGTGTCTTTTTTATTTTCGTCTGCCATATCTAAATCTGCTTGGTTTTGTTGAACATACGCTGGATAACGTCGTCAAATTCCCGGAAATGCTGCTCCAGCACGTTGTTTACATATCCGGCTATCGTCCCTCCGTCGGAGAAGAACAACAGTAGTTTCTGAATCTTTACCTTGAACTCGTCGCTGACCGCGACCTGCTTGCCGCTCTTTATCACCCGCACATATTTCTGGGGCAGGAGGTATTTCTCCATGTACTCCACCTCCTTGGGTGAGGCTGTGGCAGGTGTTTCAGTGGCTTTCGCCGCAGTCTTGGGCGGCTCTTTGACCGTTGCCGGGTCACGCATCGCGGAGGCTGTCCTGTCCTCGTATGAGTCGAGGAACTTGTCGGCGTCGAAGTTTGTCTCACGTCTTGTCGGCATACTCTTCGGGGGTTATGGTTTGGAGAATCTCATCCACCAGTTCGGGCAGATAGCTGTTTTTGAGAAGTGCCCTGTCAGGGGGCATGAAGGTGGAGCGGAAGACCGCGCCCCGGCCTGTCTCGGTGCCGTCCTTGGTGAATTTCACGCTCATGGGGAGTATGGTCTCCAAGGACTCTATGCACATAGTGGCGGCATAGCGGTTGATGATCTGGCAAAGGCTGTCTCGGTCTTTTGCCTGCACCTTGTTCCATACGAGATATGTTCCCTTGATGCGCGAATCCCCTGTGAGGATCATGCACTCGCGGACGTTGTGCGCGAATCCGATAGAGCTTTTCAGGTCTCCCGTCTCCGGGGTTATCGGGACGAAGAGGTAGTCCATCGCGGAGAGGAGCGTCACTATCTCGCGGTCGTTGACCGTGCCCGTGACATCGAAGAACACGAAGTCGGCGGCATAGCCTTCGTCTATCGCTTTCTGGGCGGTGGCGAGTGCCTCGCCCGGCCCGCTGCTTATTATCTCGTAGACGCTGCCACCGAAACTGTGCATGAGCTTGGTGAAACGTCTCTTGACAGCGGGGTTCTCCTTAATCACCAGCTTGTCTTTCCGGCGGTACTCGACCATGCTGTGCTGCCTTGCGTCGCAGTCTATGGCGAGGACCTTTCTGCCGTAGAGATAGTGGAGGCAGCTCGCGACAAGCGTCGTGAGGGTTGATTTGCCCGCTCCGCCTTTTTGGGTGGCGAAAGCGACAAAAACCGGTTCTGTCATTTCAATACGGTGTATGTGGTTGTGGAAACGGCGGACCGCCGTGCGGCACTTGCCCGTGCCTTGGTCGGCATTGCTGACGCCGGGATTGAAAATCGCCCTGTTCCCTCAGTACGTCAGATGCCCGGTGATTGGAAGGTTCAGCCACGCAATCATACGGCTCTCCTCCTGAACGGTCATACCTCTTGGGGATAATCCCGTCACCCGGTCATTCAGTCACTCAGTCATTCAGTCATCTGAGTGATTGGTAATCCTATAATCCGGTAATCCAATCATCCGTTATTCTAATGGTTTGACAATTCGGCCAACCGGCCTTTCAGTCGCCGGAAGGACTGACGGTTCAGTGTCCGCGTCAGTCTCCGGTCTGACTTTGTGGATATTCAGCAGTTCCAATGACAACGCGCTCAACTTGGATTTCATCTGAAGCGTCGTGCAGTCGTCGGGCCGTTCAGTCATATTGTATTTCAGTTTCGTGTTTTTTCCGCTGAACGGCGGGAGGATTGTCGCGTCACTCTTCTGAATTTATCAGTATATGAGCGGTGTGTCATACAGCCAAGGAACTGGCCGAATACGCAATCATAACGCCAGCAATTCAAAAATGGTTTTCGTAATGTGCTGACTTTCCGAATATTGCCGAGCTTTTGCCGAAGGTTGCCGACCACGGAAACAATTAAGCCGTTCACGTTGTTAGGCTCATACACGCAATCATCGGCCAAAACGCGGCTGGATGCGGTGTCGCAGTCTGTGGCATAAGCCTCTTTTCGGATGCCGTAACGCGGACATCGACCCGCAGGGCAGGTCAAAACCTGCGATTTTTCGCCGCGACGGGAGGTTCTCCCGCTCTGTTTTCACAGGAAAATCCGACCTCTTTTTCACCCCTGTTTTTCAGTCATTTTTCTATGCTCACATGAGCATTGCAAGGTATGTTTTGAGCATAGTAAAACGGATATAAGCCAAGC
>NZ_CAJTYX010000002.1 GCF_910583865.1 uncultured Muribaculum sp. | reverse complement strand
TAAAGTCAATCTTGATGTAGCCTCGCGTAATCGTATGCCCATGCGAATGGTTCATACCAAACGCCACCTCCGCGATGCTAGCCCCACAGTCATTCTGCGCCACAGTCCCCCAAGTGTGGCGGAACGTGTATGCGCTGTACCATTTCTCTTTCGCAATGCCCATGCTCTTGCAGAGCTGCTTTATGCCGTTGTTCACGTTCGCGTTGAAAGAATCCGAGGAAGAGAACCGCGTGTGGAAGTTCAGCAGGTAAGGGTCGTCAGCCTCGGCCAGATATTTCTCAACTAACGGCAGGATGATAGGCTCGACACGAATCTCGAAATACGCATCATCGGCCCGGAACTTCTTCGTCTTGGCCCTCTTGTAGCAGATACAGCCGTTCCGGTAGTCCTCCTTGCGCAGCTCGTAGATGTCGACCGTGTTCATTCCTGCAAGACAAAGTATCATCTTAGCCACATCACGCCCCAGTTCGGGCAACGGATCGATCATCCTCGTATCGGGGAGCGGGGCGGTAAAAAACAGCCTGCAATCCTCCGGGCTTATAGCCTTCTTGACCGAGCGGTCGCTCTGCGGAATCTTCACCTTGCCCCACGGATTGACCTTGATGCGCAGGTTGCCGTTGTCATAGTCGTTATACTCCTCCACAGCCGCCTTGAACACCTGCCTCATGCACACAGGGTACATCTCCTTTGCCCTGTGGGTCTGCTCCAATGACTGTATCCACCGCGCAATCTGCGTAGAGGTCAGCTGCCCGAACATGATTTTGTTCGTTCCGTAGAAACGCTCCTTGTGTCCGAGAGCCTGACGGTAGTTCTGCGCCGTCCGCAACTGATACCGGTCCACCATGCGGTCTATGTGACTGCGCGCATAGTCGCTGAAGCAGATGTCCTTGTCGCCCTGCGTCACATACTCGATAATCTGACGTACTGTCCATTTCGCGCACTCCTTGCGGTTGAGCTTGTCGGTATAAAGCAATATCATTCTCGCGCAATACTCGTTCACGAAAGGGTCATTGATATTGCCGTGCTTGTCCACCATCTGCTTGGTGACAACCTTGTCGGTCTTGATGTATCCCGGCCTGGTGTTCTGCACTACCCGGATATAGACCTGATAGAACCCGTCCTTACGCGGAGTTCTCACAACTGCTTTGAATGTAGCCATTTTCGTCTGTAATTATGTTTGTAAATTCCTGTAAGTGTCTTGCACGAATGATATAGCCGATTTTGTAAGTTTTGTCGACACATTCTGCACGATAATCGCGCAGAATGCACGAACCGCCCAAGCGCAACTTAGGCGGTAAGCCCTTTTTTATCGGAGCGTTACCGCCTAAGTATCGGATTACGTTAAGTTACGCTTACTCTTCGATGGCAGCCTGCGCCGCGGCTACACGGGCGATGGGCACGCGGTAAGGCGAGCAGCTGACGTAGTTCATGCCGAGTTTCGCGCAGAACTTGACAGAGCTTGGTTCACCACCATGTTCACCGCAGATGCCGACCTTGAGTTCGGGCTTGGTGGCACGGCCTTTCTCTACACCCATGCGCACAAGCTGCCCAACGCCTTCCTGGTCGAGTACTTCGAAGGGATCGGTCTTGATTATGCCGTGCTCCTTGTAGAACTTCAGGAACTTGGGAGCATCGTCGCGGGAATAGCCGAAAGTCATCTGGGTAAGGTCATTGGTACCGAACGAGAAGAAGTCGGCTACAGTAGCAATCTGGTCGGCGGTAAGGGCGGCACGGGGAACTTCTATCATGGTGCCAACTTTATAAGCAACACTCTCTCCGCGCTCTTCAAACACCTTTGCTGCGGTGACATTGATCACGTCGGCCTGGTTCTGGATCTCTTTCAGAGTGCCCACCAATGGAATCATTATTTCAGGGAATACCTTGATGCCACGTGCTTTCATGTTGAGGGCTGCCTCAATGATGGCACGGGTCTGCATCTCGGTGATTTCGGGATATGTGATGCCGAGACGGCAGCCACGATGTCCGAGCATGGGGTTGAATTCCTCAAGGCTGTCAACCTTTGCCTTTACCTCTTCAAGGGTAAGGCCCATCTCATTGGCAAGCTCCTTCTGAGTGGCGGTCTGATGAGGCACGAACTCGTGCAACGGGGGATCGAGCAAGCGGATAGTCACTCCAAATCCGTCCATAGCCTCGAATATGCCCTCAAAGTCGGAACGCTGCATCGGAAGGAGTTTGTCGAGGGCGTGACGACGACCATCGACATCGCTTGCAAGAATCATCTCACGGACGGCCTTGATGCGGTCGCCTTCGAAGAACATATGCTCGGTTCGGCAGAGGCCAATGCCCTGCGCACCAAAGTGGCGAGCCTGCTTGGCATCGCGGGGGGTATCGGCATTGGTGCGTACCAAAGTCTTGGTATACTTGGCAGCGAGGTTCATGATAGCGCCGAAGTCGCCACCCAGCTCAGGCTCGGTGGTGGGCACCTGTCCGTCATAAACCTCTCCGGTGGAACCGTTGAGCGAAATCCAATCACCTTCCTTGTATATCTTACCGCCCATCTCGACGGTCTTGGCCTTGTAGTCAACCTTTATTTCACCGGCACCGCTGACACAGCACTTGCCCATACCACGGGCGACAACAGCCGCATGGCTTGTCATACCACCGCGCATGGTCAGAATACCCTGGGCAACAGCCATACCGCGAAGATCCTCAGGGGAGGTCTCGATACGGACGAGCACGACTTTCTTCTTTTTCTCCGACCAAGCCTCGGCATCCTCGGCTGAGAATACCACCTGACCGGCAGCAGCACCCGGAGATGCAGGAAGGCCCTTGGCCACGACAGTAGCACGTTTGAGTGCGGACTTGTCGAATACAGGATGAAGCAGCTCGTCGAGCTTCTGCGGCTCCATTCGAAGCAGGACAGTCTTTTCGTCGATTTCGCCGGCACGGAGCAGATCCATGGCGATCTTCACCATGGCTGCGCCGGTGCGCTTGCCGTTACGGGTCTGGAGCATCCAGAGTTTGCCGTCCTGAATGGTGAACTCCATATCCTGCATATCCTTATAGTAGTCCTCCAGACGATTGGCGATAGCGATAAGCTCGGCAGCACATGTAGGCATAGATTCCTCAAGCGAAGGATACTTCTCCTTACGCACGTCCTCGGTGATTCCCTGAAGTGCGGCCCAACGACGACTCCCTTCAACAGTAATCTGCTGAGGAGTGCGGATACCGGCCACCACATCCTCGCCCTGGGCGTTGATGAGGTACTCACCGTTAAATATGTTCTCGCCGGTAGCGGCGTCGCGGCTGAATGCCACACCGGTGGCTGAGTTGTCGCCCATGTTACCATATACCATGGCCTGAACGTTGACAGCAGTGCCCCACTCTTCCGGGATCTGGTTCATGCGGCGGTAGAGGATAGCACGTTCATTCATCCAGCTGTCGAACACGGCGCATATTCCGCCCCAGAGCTGTTCCCATGCGCTGTCGGGAAAATCCTTGCCGGTGAAATCCTTAACGGCCGCCTTGAAGAGCTTGACGAGATTCTTCAGATCATCAACATCAAGTTCGGTATCAAGCTTGACACCCTTTGCAGACTTGACCTTATCCATAATCTCCTCAAACGGGTCGATGTCAGCCTTGCTCTTGGGCTTCATGCCAAGCACCACGTCGCCATACATCTGCACGAAGCGGCGATAGCTGTCCCATGCAAAACGAGGATTGCCGCTCTTTTCAGCCAGCGAAGCCACGGTGGCATCGTTCATGCCCAGGTTGAGCACGGTATCCATCATACCGGGCATTGACGCACGTGCGCCCGAACGCACAGATACAAGTAGCGGATTGGTCGGATCATTGAATTTCTTTCCTGTCAGTGTCTCGACATGGGCGATAGCGGCCTCAACATCTTTCTGGATGAGTTTCACTACAGCATCACGTCCATGGAGAGTGTATTCGTTGCATACTTCGGTGGTGATGGTGAATCCGGGAGGCACAGGCATGCCCAGAAGATTCATCTCAGCAAGATTGGCGCCCTTGCCGCCGAGAAGATTTCGCATCTCGGCATTACCTTCGGCCTTACCATCGCCGAACGTATAGACTCTTTTCATTTGGTCTTATTGGTTAAAAAGTTAAACTTATTTAATTTTTGGTTATTGCATATTCTTCGATACGTAGAAGAGATGTAACGCAAATTTAGCGTTATTCTTTGTAATAGCGAAATTGTTTCACAAGAAAATATCGTATCGCCTTATTTTTGTCCTGTCAAGACTAAGTTTGCGCAAACTTCAACACGGATTATTACCTTCAGCCGCTTCCTTTTGTTAACGAATCATAACCGAACCTGCGTCCAATTCTTATGTTATTCAAGCCAATTCAATCCTTTGGAATTTGCAATTACAAAATCCGTGTCAATCCGATTTTGTAATTCCGAGATAAAACAGTACCTTTGCGGCGCAATTCCGGTTTACAGAGCTGATCGGAAACGCAACAATACAAAACCACAAATAATTTATTTAATGGCAACCAAAATCAGATTACAGCGTCATGGTCACAAGAACTATGCGTTTTACCCCATTGTAATCGCCGATAGCAGGGCACCACGAGATGGTAGATTTATTGAAAGGATAGGTTCTTATAATCCGAACACTAATCCTGCTACAGTAACATTGAACTTCGAGCGGGCTTTGTATTGGCTCAACGTAGGCGCACAGCCCACCGACACCGTGCGTAGCATTCTCAGCCACGAAGGCGTACTGCTCATGAAGCATCTTCAGGGCGGTGTCAAGAAAGGCGCATTTGACGAGGCCGAGGCGCAGCGTCGCTTCGACGCCTGGAAGCAGAAGCGCCAGGCTGACGTTGACGCAATGAAAGCCGATATGGCCTCCAAGAAGGAAGTAGCCCTAAAGGCTCGCCTGGAAGCTGAAGAAGCCGTAAACAAGTCGAAAGCTGAAGCATTGGCCAAGAAAAAGGCCGAGATAGCAGCTGCTGAGGCAGCAAAAGCAGCTGAAGCTGCCGCCGCAGCTACAGAAGAGGCTCCAGCTGAAGAAGCAGCCACAGAGTAAGTTCATAGTCGACTTGATTCTCACGATATTGAAAAAACCACTCAAGGGTGTCCGTGCGATTAAGCGCGGACACCCTTGCAGTATTTAAGGATTTGTATAAAATCCGTCTTTATTCAACAGCTATCAATCGGTCGCCTTATCCACTGCTTTCTTTCCGAGCGTGGCCACGTGCTCCTGAGCAAACTCCTTTACACGACCTATCTGTTGCTCCGCACTACCGTACAAGTCAAGAAAGGCGCGATTTACCTCTCTGCGCAGCTTACGTCCGCGCATAGTCGTGCGGCTATAACGCTCTCCGGCCACACCGGCAAGAGCACCAAGAAGAAGTCCAGTAAAAAAGACAGTTCCGTTACATTTCATAATTAATACTTCTTTAAAACCAAGTTATACATTAATAAGCATGCGTCAAAGGGAGAATATCTCCACGCATTATTTTTAACATATAACCACATTCTATCATAAAAAGTTCTACACGACGGACTCGGACTATCTTATATTCATGACATCATCATCAAATGTATCCCGTCTAACCGCGCGGTTTCTCAACCTGTTGCGATAGGCGTATATTGTATTGACCGAATAATTCAACGCCTGAGCTATTTTAGGCCCTTCCTCCACTCCAAGCCTCACGAATGCCAATATGCGAAGGTCGGTGTTAAGCCTCTCCCCTTTAGCGAGCTCGATCTGGCAGTCATCCCGCAACAAGGCATTGACCTTGGATACGAAGTCCGGATATATATGGAGAAAGGCATTATCGAATATTTCATAAAAATCGCGACTCTGTTCCTCGACAAAACGTCCGGATTTTGTAAGTCGATAAAGTTCATCGGTGGCTCCGGTAGAAATCTTCCTCGCTGCAATCTCACAGAACCGGTTAAGCTTGTTCATATATACCGTACATAAAGAGATGAATTCGCTCATATACACTTCCTTTGCATGGTTCGCATTCTCAAGGCTCCTGCGCAAAGCATCCTGACGACGCATTTCCTGACGAAGGCGCATGACGAGCACCACCAACCCTGCCGCAAGCATCACCACCACTCCCAAAATACAATACAATCTCACACGATTGCGTTCCGCCGCAGCACGGCCGGCTGCGGAAATCACAGGAATCGCTTCTGATGTCTGGAGCATACGCATTGAAGCATGGCATTCAACGGCGCTTGCAAGCGCCTCCTGCAAATAAAAGTCAGCACGCTCGACGTCGCCTTTGTCATAAAGGGCTATGCCAAGTTGCTGCAAAGAGGTCACTTCACGAGTGGCCGACCGCACATCCGCAATGGCAGAAATCGCAAGATAGTACAGGCTTTCATCCACACGCCCTTGTCGAGCCGCGGTCTGCCCGACCAAAGAAGCGACACGTGCGGCTACGTTCGAGTCCCTGTCTATGCGTTCAAGCAACTCTGTCAATATTGCATAAGCTCTGGAATCGTTCCCTCTCATGAACTCCAACTCACCCACATTAAGAAGCATTTCCGGTGAATCCGGTTCAAGCATTTCCACGAGCCGTTCCTGTAAAGCCGTAGCCTTGTCGTTCCAACGGCGCTTCTCATCCGGAAAATTCGGAAATTGAGCCGCTATATAACTATACATCTGCCGCCCAGAACGCAAAAACATAATCTGATCACGCAATTCCATCCCCTCACGTCTCGACCTCTCGAATTCCACGACCGCCTCATGTCCGAATCCGGCAAGTGGCATCTGTTGAATGCGTTCCATCCTCATCTCGAATGCAGTGATGCTATCGCCAAGCGCACCGGCTATCAGTTCTCCACGCCGGCATTCCACCAAGGCACTATCAGCAAGAAAGCCACGATACAATTCAGCAATTTCAACAGTATAATCAAGCTCTGTCCTGCCAGAAGCCGAGTCCCTGAGAGAACGAAGAGAATCGATTCGAGAGCTACGCGACGTTATGTAATCCTCCCGATCAAGCAATTCATTATCCAACATCGCAAGCACGCCCTCATACCTTTCACTATCCCGTGCGACAGAAACAGAACTCTCGTCCCTATCGCATGACACACAGGTGAGTGACAGCAATACGCCAAGACATAATGCAGATATAGTCTCTATTTTCATGTTTTAATCCGTTTGACCATAAGCCCATGAAGCTAAGAGGTTGTTTAAAAACAACCTCTTAGGTTTCACACCGCTAAGTTACATTTTTTTCACATACCATCCCAACACCAGTAATATGTCAGCTTGAAAACCCCACGCCATACAATACAGCAAAAGCACCACAATAACATTCATTAAGAATTAATTGCTGTAACATTTGGTTAATATTGATTACCTTTGTATAAAGGTCACTTGCATCACATTGCATTATGGAGATAAAGACTATCGATCATATCCCTGCCGGCTCCCCCATTGCCGGAAATATTGAAAACATCGCTATTTTCAGCGACGTATCAAAAATCAATGGGCTTCAGCTCCCATTGAAAATCGATTTTTTCCTTTCGATTCTATGCGAGCACGGGGCTTTGAACCTAAACTACGACAATCACAATCATTCCCTTTCCTCAAATTCCTTGATAGTAATGCGTCCGGGCCATGTCATGCACAGCTATTCCACCTCTCCCGACTTCAAAGGGCATGTGATAATGGTATCCACTCGATTCTTTGGAGAAACCATACCGGGCCTTACTCAGATGCTTCCATCATTAGTGCATTTTCACGACAACCCCGTCATATCGCTTTCTCCGGCCGACGTGGCTCAACAAGTGGAGATCCGGAATCTCATACAACGACGTGCCTACGGAATATCTCGCAACAATTTCCGCACCGACATAGTACGTTCACTTCTCGAAGCACTGTTTTTTGAAACGCTCAGCCTATATTCATCACACATGGGAGAGTGCACTCCGGGTTCAATGAGGCGCAAGGATGCACTGCTCTTCGGGTTCATAAAGCTTGTCGAAGAAAACTTCCGCGAACAACGTTCCGTAGCCTATTACGCTGAAAAGTTATATATCAGCCCCAAACACCTTTCGGCAATGATAAAGGAAGCGAGCGGACGTACAGCCGGCGACTGGATCGATTCCTATGTGATTCTTGAATCAAAGAAACTGTTGCGCAACACCGGTCTTACCATACAAGAGATAAGCACCCGGCTCAACTTTGCCAATCAATCTTTTTTCGGCAAATACTTCAAGCATATCACCGGGGTATCACCACGACAGTATCGTTCCTCGCCGGGCGACATCGACAAATCATGACAATTCGCAAGAAAATAGTCCCTAAATAAACACCAACCGATCATGAATGACAGCCCTACCTCCGGAGGTGCCCTAAACCAGACTCCTCCACCTCCTCCACAATTCGTCAGGCCACAAAGCGGATTCCCGCAGGCGGCTCCCCAGTTTGCCGCACAGAGAGCCGGAAACCGGCAGCAATCGGTAAGTCTTAAAATCCTGTTCATCATACTACTTTCCCTCATCCTCCTCATTCCGGACATGATTATCTATTCCCTGAATGACGAACGGGAGGATAGACAGCACGAGACCACACAGGAAATATCCCAATCATGGAGCGGCCCACAACTCATATCCGGTCCGATTATCTCAATACCATATGTGACCAAAGGGAAGCGCGACAAGGATACAACCGGCGTAATCCGGCTCCTACCGGCCAAACTCGACGCATCGATCGATGTAAAGTCGCGGACGTTGAGCCGAGGCATATATGAGACTACCGTTTATAATGCCGACGCGACATTAAGCGGCGAATTTGACATGGACGTACTCAAATCCACCGGAATTCCTGTCAGCACGCTCCTTCTCGACAAGGCTTATGTGACCATAGGCATCGGGGATCTGAAAGGTGTGGAAAACATATCGTCCCTGAAACTCGGGCCTGACGACTACATCCTTGACGGCACGTCCAATGACGATGTGTATGTCAACCTTACATTCAACAACAATACCGACTACACCATCTGCGAAGAAATCGTGCAATGCGAACCCGGCGACTGGAAAGGAGACTACGGTGAATCCGCCTCCGGTTGCATGCAAGCTCCTATAAGACTCGACTCCCTCGCATCGTCGTTCCCCTACTCCATCAACATGCATGTCAAGGGGTCGCAGTCGATAGGGGTAACGCCTATCGGCGCCCAAAGCGACATAACGATGACGGGATTATGTAAATCCCCATCATTCGCAGGAATGGTAATACCAAGCGACCGGACAGTAAAATCCGACACATTTTCGGCCAAATGGCTCGTAAACTCCATAAACCGAGACTATCCCCAGGCCTTCGTTGGCGAAAAACCGTACAAGATTTCACGCTCTGCCGTGGTTACCAATATGCTGGTGCCGGTCGACCGCTACCAGAAAACATCCAGAGCCATGAAATATGCCATTATCGTGATATTGCTCACGTTCATCTCCGTGCTCTTTGCCGAGATTATGGTGAAGCATCCAATCAATATCTTCCAGTACCTTCTCATTGGGCTGGCCCTGATACTGTTCTATTCACTGTTGCTTTCATTGTCCGAGCACATCAGTTTCGGTTTAAGCTACCTGATCGCAGCAGTGATGACCATCGGTCTAGTCAGCGCATACATGCTGGGAGTGATACGTTGCCGGAAAGTTGCAGTGACCATAGGAGCGTTGCTGACAATCATATATGTGTTCATATATGTGTTGCTTTGCCTTGAGACTTATGCCCTGCTCACCGGCAGCATCGGACTTTTCATAGCTCTTGCTGCCATCATGTACGCATCGCTCAAAGTGAACGGTAAAAATCATCGCATCTGGTAATAGCCGGTGTAGTACTAACTATAAACTACGACCGGAAGTCAGCCAACGGCATCAACCAGACTTCCGGTCGTTTTCTTTGCTACGTGTGTTTAATCATCATACTACTGTAGCAACCACATCCATATATCCCGAACGACAAACCATGGCATGCGACACACGCAGCGCCGAATTTTGATTTGCTAAGTTGAGTGGAATTGCGTAAATTTGTCGCTTGATTCAATGACATAATCACACATATAGCTATCCGATATGCTACTACGTATAAAGCGACTATATCTGTTCATGCTACAGAGTTTTCTGCCTCTGTTTGTCATGACATTTCTGATATGCCTCTTTATCGTGCTCATGCAATTCCTTTGGAGATATATCGATGACCTTGTAGGCAAAGGTCTTGAAATGAGCGTAATAGGTGAGCTTTTCTTCTATGCGGCGCTCACCATGGTGCCTATGGCTCTCCCGCTTGCGATATTGCTTGCGTCGCTGATGACTTTCGGCAATCTCGGGGAGCAGTTCGAGCTTACCGCCATGAAAGCTTCCGGCGTGTCGCTCATCAAGTCAATGAGGCCGTTGATTGCGCTGATGGTGGTCGTAGCTATCGGTGCATTCTTCTTCCAGAACAATGTGCTGCCGGTCGCCCAGGCCAAGATGTACACCCTCCTTTATTCCATGAAGCAAAAGTCACCGGAACTTGAGATTCCGGAAGGAGTGTTCTACGACCAGATTACAGGATTCAATCTCTTTGTCAAACAAAAGGATCGTGAGACAGGCATACTGCACGACCTTCTCATATACAATGTATCGAAAGGCACCGACAATGCCACCATAATATATGCCGATTCAGGCAAGATAAGCATGACGGACGACAAGTCGCACCTCATACTCAATCTCTGGAATGGCGAGCAGTTCGAAAATCTTCGCGAGCAAGGCTCCACGTTCTCTTCACAGAATGTGCCATACCGTCGGGAGGCGTTCAACGACAAGGAGGTGCTCATAGCATTCGACGCCAACTTCAACCGCATGGACGAGAGCGGAATGCGCAACCAGTATGTCGGTAAAAACATCGCCGAACTTCAGGCCACCATAGATTCCGTCACCGCACGCGTCGACAGCGTGGGCGATGTCTACGGCCACGACATAAAGACCCAGCGATACTTCGGCCTCAACTATTATCGTTACGAATCAACTGACACCGGTACACGTGCCGTGCCTCAGAAACCAGTTGCCATGGCCAAGCCATTGAATCTTGACTCGATATTCTCCGGCTCCAACCCGGCATTCACCAAGAGTTACCTTAACCAGGCGCTCGACAAGGCCAAACGTTCACGGCAGGATTTCGAGTTCAGGTCATATACAATGAACGATGACCGCCGTGTCATACGCAGGCATGCCATAGAACTTATGAAGAAGTTCACCCTCTCAATGGCATGTATTGTATTCTTCTTTATCGGTGCGCCTCTCGGGGCCATAATCAGGAAAGGTGGCCTTGGCATGCCACTGGTCATATCGGTGTTCCTGTTCATATTCTACTATATCATTGACAACACCGGCTACAAGATGGCACGAGAAGGGCGACTTGAGGTATGGGAAGGAATGTGGCTTTCAACATTCGTACTGTTGCCTTTAGGTGTATTCTTCACGTATAAGGCAGTAAACGATTCGGCAGTGTTCAACCGCGACGCCTACACCAACTTCTTCCGTAAGCTCGTAGGCCGTAGCCAGATCCGCAAGCTCGAACTGAAGGAGGTGGTTATCAATGAGGTCGAGGTTCCGACCGCAGTCGAGAAAATCAATCACCTCAATGACCGCATCTCAGCATTCCTTAATGACAACCCTCCTCGACAAAACTATCTGCAATACTGGTTGAAAGGGTATGATGCCATAAACCTCCATACAATTCGTGCCGAACTCGAACAAATGGTTGATTACCTTTCAAACTCCCGTGAGCGCATGGTGATACTGAAGCTGATGGAACTCCCGGAACTCCTGAGCCTGTGGTTCTATCAACCATCATCCAACAAGTTGCTGAGCTGGGCGTTTATCATATTGTTCCCGATAGGGATTCCGGTTTACATTGTCGGGCTGCGCCAGCAACGCCACTTGCGCGAACAGCTTGAGCACATATTGACCACCGACAATGAACTTGTGTCTCTCCTTGAATCCCCCGCCCTATCCGACCATTGAATTTAATCCACCCGAATATATTATATGGATAATATAAAACTTGATTCTATCGACGAAGCAATCGCTGATTTCCGCGAAGGACGATTTGTCATCGTAGTCGATGATGAAGATCGTGAGAATGAAGGCGACTTGATCGTGGCTGCCGAGAAGATAACTCCGGAGCAAGTCAACTTCATGTTGAAGAATGCCCGTGGCGTGTTATGTGCCCCGCTCACCATCTCCCGATGCAAAGAGCTTGAACTTGACCATCAAGTCGCCGACAACACATCGATGCTCGGCACTCCGTTCACCGTAACAGTAGACAAACTTGAGGGATGTTCTACCGGCGTCAGCATACATGACCGTGCGGCCACAATCCGCGCTCTTGCCGATCCGGCATCGACACCGGCCACTTTCGGCCGTCCGGGCCACATCAATCCGCTCTATGCCCAAGATAAGGGAGTATTGCGCCGCTCGGGCCACACGGAGGCCGCTGTGGATCTGGCTCGTCTTGCCGGTCTGCAACCAGTCGCCGCACTCATGGAGATCATGAGCGACGACGGCACTATGGCAAGGTTGCCCGAACTTCGCCGACGTGCCGACGAATGGGGATTGAAGCTCATCTCCATCGCCGACCTCATCGCATATCGCCTCAAGCAGGAATCGCTCGTCGAAAAGGGTGTCGAGGTAGACATGCCAACCGCCTACGGGCATTTCCGCCTTATCCCGTTCCGCCAGAAAAGCAACGGACTGGAACATATCGCCATAATCAAGGGTGATCTTGCCGGAAGCGACGAGCCGGCGCTCGTGCGTGTGCACTCATCATGTGCTACTGGCGACATATTCGGAAGCATGCGGTGCGACTGCGGCGACCAGCTTCACACGGCCCTTCGGATGATCGAACGTGAAGGACGCGGTGCTGTGGTCTACCTCAACCAGGAGGGGCGCGGCATAGGACTCATGGAAAAAATGAAGGCCTATAAACTACAGGAAAACGGCATGGACACCGTCGAAGCCAACGTGTGCCTCGGCCATCTTGCCGATGAGCGCGACTATGGCGTAGGTGCACAGATACTTCGCGAGATAGGAGTACGCAAGATGCGCCTCATGACCAATAATCCAGTGAAAAGAGTCGGATTGCAGAGCTATGGTCTTGAGGTGGTGGAAAATGTTCCCATCGAGATTCAGCCCAATCCCTACAACCTACGTTACATGCGCACCAAGAAGGATCGCATGGGCCATAATCTTCACAATCTATAAAGCATTCCAGCCATATGCCTAAAGTTTCTCAACGCGGTTCTGAAATGCCCGCTTCACCTATCCGCCGTCTCGTCCCTCTCGCCGACAAGGCCAAAGAACGCGGTATCAAGGTATATCATCTCAACATAGGCCAGCCGGATGTGCCCACTCCCGAAGAAGGTCTTGAGGCTCTGCGTCATATCGACAGGAAAGTCCTTGAATACAGCCCTTCGGAAGGATTGTTGTCCCTCCGGGAAAAGTTGCGTCAATACTATCATCGCTTCAATATAGAGGTTGACACAGACGATATCATCGTCACTACCGGTGGCAGCGAAGCAGTGTTGTTCGCATTTATGGCGACACTCGATCCGGGCGATGAAATCATTGTGCCTGAGCCTGCCTATGCAAATTATATGGCTTTTGCCATATCGGCAGGAGCCAAGATCATCACTGTACCATCGTCAATCGACGAAGGCTTCTCCCTACCGCCGGTAGAAAAGTTCGAGAAGCTCATTACACCAAAGACAAAGGGTATACTGATCTGTAATCCTAATAATCCTACCGGATATCTCTACACGATGAAAGAGATGCTCCAGATTCGCGATCTCGTAAAGAAATACGACCTGTTCCTCTATTCCGATGAAGTATATCGTGAATTCTGCTATACCGGAGCACCCTATATATCTGCGTTTCATCTTCCGGGCATAGAGGACAAGGTAGTGCTTATTGACTCGGTATCAAAGCGATACAATGAATGCGGCATACGCGTCGGCGCCTTGATTACAAAGCATAAAGAGCTGAAAAAGAACATCATGAAGTTCTGTCAGGCCCGTCTCAGCCCACCTCTTCTCGGTCAGATAGTTGCCGAGGCCTCGATTGATACCCCCCAGGAATATATGCTCGCCACTTATAATGAATATGTAGAGCGCAGGAAATTCCTTATCGACCAGCTCAACAAGATACCGGGATGCTACAGCCCGATACCCATGGGGGCATTTTACACCGTGGTGAAACTGCCGGTCGACAATGCCGACAAGTTCTGCGAATGGTGCCTTGAGGAATTCGAATATGAGGGACAAACCATATTCATGGCACCGGCATCAGGATTCTATACGACGGAAGGAATGGGGCGTGACGAAGTGCGCATGGCCTATGTTCTATGCAAGGACGATCTTGCCAAAGCCATGAAAGTACTCCAGGAGGCCCTCAAAGCCTATCCGGGGAGAGTCAATAACGGTTAACCATAGGAGTGATGGCTTATGAAAGTTTCATAGCCTCGCGTCTGCGTCTGTCCGGCAAAGGTGGCGGAACCGCTACGAGCATCGTTATGGCTGTGGCCGGCATGTCGTTGGCGATGGTCATAATGATTTCGGCGTTATGTATCGTCACCGGCTTCAAGCATGAGATTCGTCGCAAGGTTATGGGATTCGATGCCCATGTGTCAATCCTTGCGGCCGGCGACAACGCCGCTCCCGACAGCGGCGCGTCGGTCCTCTCATTCTCCCCGCAGCTTCGCGCCATCATTGACAGCACGCACATGTTCAACTCATCGGAGCTGGTGATGGAACATCCCGCTGTAATTAAGACCGATACTGATTTCGAAGGAATCGTACTGCGCGGACTTACGCCCGGTCCGGGAGTCGATTTCATCACCGGCTCGGTCACTGATGGGTCTTGGCATGTCGACTCCATAGACACGAATTCGATGGCTATATCGCGCACCACTGCCGATAAACTCCATCTGTCGACTGGTGACAGGGTATTCATGTACTTCTTCACCGACGAAGGTGTACGAACAAGGCGACTTTCCATCGCGGCAATATACGACACCCATTTCTCCGATTACGATAATGTCTACGCATTTGCGCCGATTTCGCTACTTCAAGGGGTCAACGCCCTCGATTCCATTCAAGGCAACCGCATCGACCTCTACCTGCACGACACCTCCGATATTGATGCATCGGCGCTGAAGTTGCAGGAAGCCATGATGAAAGAGGCATGGGCCGGTAATCTCGATGGATTGTATCGCATATCGACCGTGACATCCTCCGGAATGATGTATTTCAACTGGCTTGCGCTGCTCGACACCAATGTGGTCGTGATTCTCATCCTTATGGCTTTGGTGTCAGGGTTCACATTGGTGTCATCGTTGTTCATAATAATTCTGGAACGTGTGCGCATGATAGGCATATTGAAAGCAATGGGAGCGTCCAATGCATCTGTAAGGCGTATATTCTCGTTGCTCGGACGCCGACTTGTGCTCTACGGGATGCTTACAGGCAATATCATCGGCCTGTCACTCATGTTTCTTCAATGCCGTTTCCATATCATTCCGCTCAACCCCGAAGCCTACTATCTTGATTTCGTCCCGGTAGAGATTGATATATGGCAGATTGTAGCCTTGAATATAGGCGTGTTTTTGGTAGCATGGTGTGTACTTCTCATTCCCGGAAGGCTGATTGCATCAGTCAGTCCGGCCAAATCAATGCGTTATGAATAGCATGGTACACCTATCCGTCTTGTGTTTTTCAGATTCTTTAATTCCACATCCGACAAATTGGCCGGATGGATTGTTATAATAGTGAGATTACTGCAAAATCAGAAATTTATCCTATCTTTGTGTTAAATTTAACGATTCTCCATTTCAAATGACTGACAGACCCGAAATCACAAAACTCGTAATCGAGGGAATACAGGAACGCAAAGGCAAAAAGATTGTCATTGTCGACTTGAGCCATATCGAAGGCTCCGCAGCCAACAAATTCATCATATGCCAAGGCTCGTCGCCGACACAGGTCAACGCCATCGCCGACAGCGTCCGTGAGTATGTACAGGAACACGCAGGAGTAAAGCCTTATAACTACGACGGCTACCAGAACTCCCAATGGATCGTGATTGATTACGGCGACTTGTTCGTACACATCTTCCTACCCAACATACGCGAACATTACAATCTGGAAGAACTTTGGAGCGACGCCCCGATTACGGAGATTCCAGACCTCGACTGAGCCATCACACATAATTAAGATCCCACATCAGCTTGCACATCAAGAAATCACTAAATGGACAAGAAACCTAAGAAACGGACTATAAAGTTCAGTATGTATTGGATGTATGCTATCCTCATACTGTTTCTGGCGGCCCTATATCATTTCGACGACAACTCCATAACCAAGGAGGTAAGCTACTCCAACTTCGAGAAATACGTGACCGAGGGCGGAGTCGAGCGAATCGTCGTGTTCACCAACAAGAATCAGGCTGAGGCATACCTCACCGATTCGCTTGCGTCCAAAATATTCCATCCGAGCCAGTTTACCAAGGGTACAGGTCAGGAGGCAAAGATATTGACCGACATTCCCAGTGCCGACAAGTTGCAGGATAAAATCGAGGAATGGAAAACCGACGGCATATTCACCGGTGACGTGAAGTTTGAGAAAGCCACCGACTTCTCAGGTATACTGTGGTCCATCGGGCCTATGGTACTTCTCATAGTATTCTGGCTGTTCATGCTTAAGCGCATGTCCGGCAAAGACGGAGGCGCGGGAGGCGGAGTATTCTCCGTGGGTAAATCCAAAGCAAAGATATTCGACAAGGACGGCCCGATACAGGTCACATTCAAGGATGTGGCCGGCCTGTCCGAAGCCAAGACCGAAATCGAGGAGATTGTGGAGTTTTTGAAGAACCCGCAACGCTACACGGATCTCGGCGGAAAAATACCTAAAGGCGCGCTCCTCGTAGGCCCTCCCGGCACCGGAAAGACCCTTCTTGCCAAAGCTGTGGCAGGAGAGGCCAACGTGCCATTCTTCTCCATGTCGGGCAGCGATTTCGTAGAGATGTTTGTCGGCGTCGGTGCGTCGCGTGTGCGCGATTTATTCCGTCAGGCCAAAGAAAAAGCTCCGTGCATAGTGTTTATCGACGAGATCGACGCGGTAGGACGTGCTCGCGGGCGTAATCCGAATATGGGTGCCAACGACGAACGTGAGAACACACTCAATCAGCTGCTCACCGAAATGGACGGATTCGGCTCCAATTCCGGAGTGATAATCCTTGCCGCCACCAACCGTGCCGACATTCTCGACAAGGCATTGATGCGTGCGGGACGTTTCGACCGACAGATATATGTCGACCTGCCCGACCTTAACGACCGCGTGGCCATATTTAACGTACATCTGCGCAACATTCGTACCGACGATTCTCTCGACGTTGAGACCCTTGCCCGCCAGACACCCGGATTCTCCGGTGCCGACATAGCCAACGTGTGCAACGAGGCTGCACTCATAGCTGCACGCCACAACAAGAAGGCTGTCACCAAGGAGGACTTCAACGATGCCGTCGACCGTATCATCGGTGGACTTGAGAAGCGCTCTAAGATCACTACCGACGAAGAGAAGCAATCAATCGCCATCCACGAAGCCGGCCATGCCACCATATCCTGGCATCTCCGCTACGCATCGCCTCTGATCAAAGTCACAATAGTGCCGCGTGGCAAGGCTCTCGGCGCGGCATGGTACATGCCGGAAGAGCGCCAGATCACTCCTGCCGAAGCTCTTCTCGATGAGATGTGCTCAACGCTCGGAGGACGTGCGGCAGAAGAACTGTTCATCGGCCATATCTCCACCGGAGCGGCCAACGACCTTGAGCGCGTGACCAAACTCGCCTATGCCATGGTCGCATACTACGGTATGAGTGATAGGTTGCCGAACCTCTGTTACTACGACTCCACAGGTCAGGAATATGGCTTCTCGAAGCCATACAGTGAAGAGAGAGCCAAGGATATCGATGCCGAAGTGTCACGCATAATCAACGAGCAGTATGAGCGCGCTAAAGATATCCTGCGCAAGCATGCCGACGGACACCACGAACTCGCCCGTACTTTAATCCAACGCGAGGTAATCTTCACCGAGGATGTAGAGCATATATTCGGTAAGCGCCCGTGGGTGTCACGTACCGACGAGATATTCGCAGCCCGACAGATTGAACAGGCAAAAGCATCGGATGAAGATCCTTATGCAGCCGATTTCGATAAGACGGATAAATCATCTTCCGACAAAGACCAAAAGGATGACAAGAATCCGGCAAAAGAATCACCAGAACGGGCCACATCCGACACCACTCCCCGCACCACTCCTCCCCCGGTACCTAAAAAATAAGGAAAAATCATATCCACTAATAAAGATGGCGTTTAATAACCTGGAAACGGATATTAAACGCCATCTTTATTATCTATTGGAATGCGCTGGTTTTACCGGCATTTCGGGAATGCACTTATGCGCAACCTGGCTGCCCCCATAGGTATCAGGGGTATCGATTTTTCCTCGGCTCTTTCGGCTGATTCATCAGGGAGAATGTCGGTCATGCCGGTATCATCATATCCCCACGATGGGATACGCACACCGACCGCCGTGAATTCAAGGGGGCAGCTTTCAAGAGAAAACGGATAATCGTCAGCCGGCCACGCTTTCCGGATAACTTTGAAATCAACAGGCGAATTATCGGAATTTACTTTAAGGCCATAGTTCCACGATGATGCAGGCTTCAACACATAACATGGCCACTTCGAGGCATCCACACCATCCTGCCAATGTGAATCGTCCTGGACGAACTCATGATCGCGGCTATCGTGGGCCGATCTTATCTCATCAATCTTAAGCGAGAGCGTCAATGGACCGTAATTGACACTTATGCTGTTTTTATTCTCGGGCCAGATTGTATGAGAGACGTTCATTGGTAAGTCGAGCTTTATTTTGTCGCCATCCTTCCATTCACGCAGAATCCTTACGTACCTGCCTTCTGCATTTTCGACATCAAGGGCAATACCGTTGACCGAAGTTTCCGCCCCCTTGGCCCAAGACGGAATCCTAAGATACAGCGGGAACTCTACGGGAGCTTCGGTCTCTACTTCCAACGATATTACTCCGTCAAACGGGTAATAAGTCTCTTGTTTGAGCCGAACATTACGTCCATTCCTACCGACTTTTACTGTCGCCTCGTTTGATGCATAGAGCATGGTGGCAATCCCGTCGTCGGCAGTGGCCATGGTGAGATGTTCCGCAAAATATGGCCAGCCCATACCGTGGTTGTGCTGACAACAACGGCTTGAGAACGGGCTCATGGACAGCATGCCCCGAAGATTGTTGTCGATGCTCGGACCGTGTAGTTTCTCATCACTTATGGCCATATTTGCAGAAGTGATATAGCGCAGGGCTTTCATATCCTCGGTGAAAGCGGCCGGAAGCGTATTGAATGCCACATTCTCACAATGGTCGGCCCAGAATGGGTCACCGGTGAAAGCCATCAGCAGTTCGTCACTTGCCATGTGCTCTACGACAGCACAAGTCTCCGCACCGTTGCGAGGATCGGAATATCCCACACGGGCATTCTCGTCGGCCGCATACATTCCGCCCGGCATTCTCCCATAGCGACATCGCATCTCTTCAAAAGCAGCATAAGTAGCATCAAGCATACGTTTTTCGCCGGTAAGCATATAGTATGTGGCCGGCTCACGGAATCCCTGGGCGACATTGACTCCGTGCCAATTAGGCAAAGCGTCTTTCATTGTCCAATCGGAAGTATTACGGTGCAGCTTGTCGGCAAGCGGAAGTATTGATGTATCGCCTGTTCGGTTATACAGCCACAGCACACTCCACAGATTATCACCTCCACGCTTTTCCTGCCATACTCCTTTGATGAAACGCTCATCGGGGACATCCATTTCCCATTTGAAATAATTTGTCATGGCAGTCAATACAGCATTGTCGCCGCTATATTCATAGTATGTCTGAAGCGCCCATAGCATTATCATTTGCGCCCACAATTCCGGATTCTCGCCCTCGAAATTGCGCGGACCTATGAAGCCGTCCTCTTTAATATTGGACAGCACGGCATCGAACCATAATTTTGCCTCTTTTTTCATGGACTCGTCATCAAGAATGTAGGCCAACGAGCTATATCCCCTCAACCAATAGGGCACTTCCTCCCAACCATGATCGCCGGAATCAGAAAGCCACTGGTTGTTGTTTTTGTCGAGCCACGCGCTGATTGAACCAAGTTGTCCGTTAAGACCGTCACGCTGTAGTTCAAGCATGCGCCTCAACCATCCGACCGGACGTATCGAACCGACAGGCAATTTTATAAGAGGTGCCTCCTGCAATGGAGCACGGAAATTGACATAATTTGAATTCTGACCAATAAAAGGTCGATCTACAACCATCACTTCATCATGAGCCGAGACCGGGCAACTTAGGGTTATCGTTATTGCCGCAGCAATAAACGGGCTTACAAATGGTTTGGGGATGCTCATATTTTACAAAACAAGGTTAATTGAGTTACTTATCTACAACCGGGTTATATTTAAGAGTACACTACCGACAACCACAAAATTATTAAGTAAAATCCCAAATACCCGCTAATTACTGTTCAAAAAACACAAATAGCTTACCGGAAAGCCCCCTCTAAGATTCTGCGGACATTGGTTTTCAGGATATGATGGGCCGGACCAACCATTTGTCCATGGCCATGCCCGTCAATCTCATAGATACGGATGTCCGGATGTCCGATAAGTTTAAGCATTCGCCACAGATAGGCATTTTCTTCGTATCTCCCATATAGTTCCAATTCCCGATCACCGGTTATAATCACGTAAGGTGGCGCATCTTTCCTGATATGATAAAGCGGGGCATATTCGTCAATTACCGGCCGGAATTCCGATATTCCTTTTGCCTGTCGCTGAGCAAAATGCGTTATGGCTTGTCCGCTATACGGGATTAATCCAATTATTGAGTCGGCATCTATCCCATATTTTTCAAGCCATTTCTTTTCAAATCCGATCATGCTTGTGAGATACCCGCCGGCGGAGTGTCCTGCAACGAATATTTTATCCGGATCTCCTCCATATTCTGAAATATTGTTGAAAGTCCATGCTACGGCAGAAGCTGCATCATCAATGCAATCATCAATCGCGACAGCAGGCATCAGTCGATAGTTAGGTGCGACTATCACATATCCCGAATTTTTCAGTTCTTGCGGTATGAAGCGTTCCCCTCCGGTCAACCCACCTCCATGAAACCAGACTATGACCGGGAGACGGGTTGTATCATCCGCATGATAGACATCCAACTTACAACGTTTAACCGAATATGAATCCTTGTTTGTGGAATATGATATATCTGAATCAATGACATATGTCCGTGCTACCGATATGACTGATGACAGCATCAGCAATAAAGACACGCCATACCTATGCCGTACATGAAATGTATTTTTTATAACCATTTTATATAATGTGATTTTGACAAAGCAATTGGTAAATAGCGGAAAGGATTGATGCAAAAGACCGAAAAACAATCCAAATCAAATATAATCGCCTGCTCAACGAATACAAAATTAATCAATTATTAGTAATGACACATACGCATTACTCAAGTTTTTCCATTCTATGTTTTGCAGCACGTGCTTTCAGACACTGTTGTTTTTTACGGTATTAAGGTTTAACTTTGCAGGAAAGCATCGAAACATAGTTATCAATCTAAAAAACAATGAAACGATTATTTTCCCTGATTCTTGCCGGTATGATGACAGCTACGGCAACATTTCCTGCACTATGTGCCGAATGGCCCGGCAAAAAAAGCGTATGGAACGGCGCGGACCGTTACGATTTCCGTATCGCAGACCGTGAGGCTATAATGGTTGTGCCGGAGAAGCCTCTAAAAGGAAATCCATGGGTATGGCGTCCGGCATTCTTCGACGCCTTTCCGTCAATCGATAAAGAACTTCTTAAGAAAGGCTATCACATAGCTTATTTCAATGTCACAGACGAATGGGAACGTCCCCGGGCTATCCGCGCCGGAAAAGAATTCTACGATTTTGCCGTGGCCCGCGGCCTGATGGATAAAGTAGTGATGGAGGGACTAAGCCGTGGCGGATTCTACAGCCTGCGATGGGCCCAGACATATCCCGAACTTGTCGGCGCACTGATTCTCGATAATCCTCTCGTAGACCTTGACGGACTAAAAGTCAATCCGGAATGGTATGCCGACGTGTCCCGTAAATGGAATGAGGATTCCATCGCCACACCGCAGATGCACCATAACGCCGTAAACAACCTGACTCCCCTTGTAGAGCATCGCGTGCCCATACTTCTTCTATCCGGCGGAGCGGACTCCATCGTACCTTTCAAGAAACATGGTAAGATTATAAAGGATACATATGAACGCTGGAACGTGCCAATGAAGTCGATTGTACGTCCGCACAGCGGCCACCATCCACACGGACTCGACAACTCGGCACCCGCAGCCGACTATATAACACGTTGCCTGTCCGGTGACAGAGCCGATGCACGTCCTTTGCGTGTGGCATGTATCGGAGACAGCATGACCGAGGGTGTAGGAACCGATGACTTCTCAACGCAGAGCTATCCGGCAGTATTGCAGTCGCTGCTCGGCGAGCGGTTCGAGGTAGGAAACTTCGGAGTCAGTTGTGCAACGATGCTGCGCAAAGGAACTGATGCCGGCACACCGTTCGGTTATTCCGGGCTACCGGCCATGAAGCGTGCCCTGGACTGGAGTCCCGACATAGTAATCATAGCCTTGGGGGTCAACGACTGCAAGTCTTACAACTGGGAAAAATATCAATCTGAATTCGTTGCTGATTATCAAGCCTTTATCGACACTTTCCGCATGATCCCCTCGCTTCCTGAAATCTATCTCGTGATAGAACCATATGTGCATGTAAATCCACAGACACGCTCATGGGGATTCGACGACAAAGGCTACTACGAGCAGATGATATCGCGGATAAGCAAGCTCGCAGATGACAACGGTATCGGTCTTATTGACCTGCAACACGTGTTCCGTGGTGAATGTGCCGGCGCATACGCTCCAAATGACCATCCAAACCCTCGTGGAGCCTATATGATGGCCCGTTCAGTATGCTCCTCGCTTGCAGGGGTCCGGTAGTCACTTCATCCTGTAGCGCTCCAGCAGGGCACGATAGGCATCCGTTGCCTTATAACGGTTTATCCATATGTCAAGAGAGTCAGCCGCAATGTCGCTGTGCCTGCCGGTTATCCATGACTGAAACTGATTGAATGATACTTCCGTAACCACGTCAAGCCGAGGATAGTCCTTGGCTATCTCACCCGCTATCCTCCGGCTTATCACAGCTCTTGGTATCTCTCCCGTAGCCGTCATTATCGCCAACTGCTCCGGACCGTACTCCTTCTCCGGAATGATGTATATGGTGTCGCCTATCTCGCGTCCGAGGTTGCGTATGCGGCTTTCTACCGAAGAGCCGGCCGCAATCCACACAGTATCGCCCCCAAGATCAAGCGCGCTGCGCACCGGGCCATGGCCGGAAACAGAGTCTCGCAGCTGCACGAGCACCTGCCGGTCGACAAGTACAGGCTCAAGAAAGCGGTAACGTCCGCGAAATTCAGCAGTCATGGGGACATCGGCCACAAGCATATCGATGACACTGTCATCAAGTAATGCCAGACTGCGGTCAAAAGACGTGACGGGATGAAACTTTATAGCAACACCATGGCTTGAAGCTATCTCCCGCAGCATGTCGTAGTGTACTCCACCCAACGTGTCGGCATACGTATAGCAGACGAGCGGAGCGTACTCTATGGCCACGTCGATGGTATCGCCACCCGACGGTACTATCCCTCCCACGCCGACAGGATTCTTTGCGTCTGCGCAACGGCGCAATCCATACATGCCGAGAAGCACGAACAGAAGTAGCGTGGCATACAGTAGGCCGTTGCCTTTCTTTGGCATAAGTTCCATGGTAAGAAAGTCTATATAGTATTCTAACAAACGAAACAAAGGTGTGTCATAATCACGCTCCCGACATAGGATGGATTTGACACACCTTATTATATTATTTTACATATTGTGGAATAGAAAGATTTATTACCCGTACTGTATTGTCCCGTCCGGATTACGGTATAAATCGAAGCTCTTCTCATACTGATCCATAGCGCGCAAGCTCATTCCCATCGAGGAGAAGCCTCCGTCGTGGAACAGGTTCTGCATAGTGACCTTGCGCGTCAGGTCGCTGAACATGACGATACAATAATTGGCGCATTCGTCAGCATCCGCATTTCCCAGCGGCGACATGCGGTTGGCGAAATCCATCAGCGACGACATGCCCTTGACGCCACTTCCTGCGGTGGTCTGCGTGGGCGACTGCGAAATTGTGTTGATGCGTACATGCTTCTCACGTCCGTAAATATAGCCGAAACTGCGGGCAATTGATTCCAATAGAGCTTTGGCATCGGCCATGTCGTTGTAGCCGAACATCGTACGCTGGGCAGCTATATAACTGAGAGCCACGATACTGCCGTAGTCAGCTATGGCATCGAGCTTCTTGGCGGCCTGTATCATCTTGTGGAACGATATGGCCGATATATCAAGCGTCTTGTTAAGAAGATCGTAATCAATGTCATCATACAGGCGCTTCTTGCGCACGTTGGGTGACATACCTATCGAGTGAAGCACGAAGTCAATCTTGCCTCCGAGAATCTCGGTCGACTTCTGAAACACCATTTCTAAATCCTCGACATTGGTAGCATCAGCGGGAATAACTTCAGCGCCAAGTTTTTCACCGAGTTTGCTCACATCGCCCATTCTTACGGCAACGGGAGTGTTGGAAAGCGTGATGGTCGCACCCTCCTCTACGGCACGTTCGGCGACCTTCCATGCAATACTCATGTCGTTGAGCGCACCGAATATCACACCGCGCTTACCTTTCAATAGATTGTAACTCATAATCTGTAATATATACTTCTATTCTGTTTACGGACTGCAAAGTTACTAAATCCATGTCGTCCGTGCAAATCGATACCGATTCCCATCCCTGACCGACTTGTCCCCCATGACTTAACCCCATTACGACTCTGCATAACGTTCTTAATATATCGGAGTTATATTTATTGTCCACGCAATTAATCAAATAAATAATCAGAAATCTGCCTAATACTCAATCTCATTTTGGATTAAATATTCTTCAAAGTTTGCATAAATATGCAAACTTTGAAGATAGTCTCTGTATGCCGGATAAAATTTTCGACAATCCGCAATTATCGATTCATCCCACATTCGATTATTGTCATCAATTGCTAATTGTCTCGACAGGTCTTGGAATTCATTCACGGAATTAAGCATATGTGGTATGTCGGACGGATAAGCACCATCCATTCCATCAAGTGTATGCCTATAGGCATTTCATGTAAAGAAAACGTCAGGTATGATTTTAATTTCTTATATTTGAAATTCAGTACATCAAGATTCCCTGGTTCTTTCTCAAGGATTCTGTCAGCAATATCAAAGTAATTATGTCCTGTCTCGTCGCAAAATATATAAAATGGACTATCAATATTGTCAACGCTTCGCCAGTAAGCTTCTTGAAAACCACGGAACAATAATTTAATTCCATCAATACTCCCACTATCAAAGTCAGAGATAACGACAGGTAACACAACATACATTATAAAGATTCGATTATAGCATGATTCAGGATAACTATCCCAAAATGCACTTAATTCATGTACATCCGGAATATTATGAGGGCCTATACTTTTAGACCATTCCGTCAACATTAGATGTCGCTTTTTCCTCTCCAGCTTGCTCAACTTGCCATTTCTGAATTGCGAATATATTGCAATATAATCTTCTAAAGTTTTATTCATTCATCTGTGATTAATAAGGTATTATTGTTGGGAGTATCTATTGGAAAAAGGCACTCATTGTTTTCCATTATTGTTTTTGAACTTAACTGTTTTCTTGGCGTTGCGTTTGGGATATTTGACATTGATTATAACCGGGTCGTCGTAGCCATCCGCCTCGATGCTTAACGTGGCCTCTTTTACAGGATTACCGTTCTCATCCCTCAAGCCATAGTCGTAATCCCAGTATATCCGGCATGGATGCTTTTCATCGAAGTATTCCGGCGACAGGAATACAGAGTCCGTCTCCCCGTTATCATCGATTACGATACGTTCAATATAAAGATTCTCTCTATCAATGCGATTCCCATCCTTGTCAATCACATTGAGGTCAAGATAATGATGTTCCTCACGTTGGACAACGGGAGCCAGCCCTGCGATAACCATTTCGCCAAGCAGTGCCTGTGCCGGAGCAAGCGTAACGGTGGTATCACGCATATCGTCGGTCACTGCAATTGTCATTGTTTCATATCCGACATACTCCACTTCCAGTGTGTCTCCTACATAGGCGCATATGTTGAAATTTCCATCTAAATCTGAAACCGTGCCTGTTCCTATGCTCCTGTTAAGTACAATCGCTCCGATCAAGGGTTCTTTGGATATGCTGCCATCCGGCAATGTGTCACCACTCAGCACAACGCCTTTAATCCGAATCGTGTCTGTTGTTGTTGCAACGATACTGTCTTTCAAGAAAGCCGTCGAATCCGGAGAAGTCTGTGCACATGATGCTGTCGGCATGAACATCGCAAGCGCACCTGCCGATACTCCTGCGAGAGCGATGGCTTTACCCATAAGCCGGCGAGCACGGAGCTGCTCTTCCAGGTAGCGGACTTCAGCCTCGCACTTGGGGCATGTGCCGAGACAGTCACCACGGTAGCGGCACTCCGACGTTACAAACTCTATGCCATTAGCTTCGGCTATCTGCCGACGAATCTCTTTCAGTATCTTGCAGGTCCGTTTTCCTCGTGCCATAGTCAGTCAGCAGGTAATATCTTGAATGTTATTGGAAGCGTGTACCAACATTCAACAACTTTGCCATCCATTGTCGCCGGATTAAATGGAGGAAATGATTCGGCAACCCGCATAGCTTCATTATCAAGTTCCTCACATATCCCTCTTGCCACTTTTATATTACATACGTTACCATTACAGTCTACCAAGAACTGGATTACAACACGGCCTTGTATGGAATCATCCATGGCTTTCTGTGGATAGACCATATGCTGATAAATCCATTCCTTAAGTTTTTCCTCACCACCGGGAAATGAAGGCATGGTAACACCAACCATTCCAAACACCTTGTTTTCTTCAGGTGCGTTACCGTCTGTTTCATTTTTATTGATGGCGACAGTATCTTCGGGCAATGACACATCGCCCTGAATTGTGATAGCCATCGATTCTTCTTCCGTCTCGCCGGTTTTAACGGCGCATAAATCCGATGTGACTCTTGATGTGCTGTCTATTTCAGGCAGTTCGCCTTCATCTTGGCTGTCAATCGTATCGGTTTGCTCAATCGGCTCGACAGTGGTGGTTTGCAATGTTTCTTTTGATTGATTCGATGATGCACCACTGCACGCCGGCATGAGGATCATTCCCGCTGAAATTCCGGCGAGAGCGACGGCTTTACCCATCAGTTGTCGTATGCGAAGCTGTTCTTCCAAGTAGCGGACTTCAGCCTCGCACTTAGGGCATGTGCCGAGGCAGTCGCCACGGTAGCGGCACTCCGACGTTACAAACTCTATGTCGTTCGCCTCGGCTATCTGCCGGCGGATCTCTTTCAGTATCTTGCATGTCCGTTTTCCTCGTGCCATAGTCAGTGTTTGCGTATTTGGTATGTGAATAGGTCGAATCGGGTAAAACCGAGCTGTTCAAGCGCGGCGCGGCTTGCCTCGCGGTCGGCTTCGGTGTTGAAATCAGGTATCAACGGTATGCGGATAATGCAATCTCCCTGTCTGCCGCTATCGGCTATCAGCCGGAGATTATCAAGAACACGGGAGTTATCCTGTCCGGTGTAATCGCAGTAAATTTCAGGGTTCATATCCTTGATGTCGATAATCAAAGTGTCGACTATCGGTAGCAGGGATGAAACATTCTCTGTTGGGACATTGAGCGATGTCTCGATATTGATCCCCCACTCGTCACCGCAAATCTTTCGGAAGCGCTGGATGAAACCGATCCGCATGGCAGGTTCTCCGCCACCGAATGTGATGCCGCCACGTGTAGCGAGGAAGTAAAGCTCGTCGATGCGTACTTCCTGATAGAGGGATTCGGGTGTATATTCCTTAAAACCGGCACCATTACCGAACGACTGCGGATTTAGGCAATAGCGGCATAGAAGCGGGCAACCGTGAAAAGCCACGAGCGTAGTAACGCCGTCGCCGTCGATCTCCAGACGGTGACGCGCGATGCCTATGATTTTTGCTGTATAGTAGCTTTCCATATTCGTAAAACGCAAGTTAGCAAAAATTCCCGATTTTAAGCGTGAATCAGATCACATTCCGAAGAAACATCAAAAGATACGCAGGAATTACACCTACACTGTGGAATCATATGGCTGCATCCCCCAGGACTATGAGCGACGGCACATCCGGGCTTACCGTCGCACCAATGACCCTAACGGCATTGTGCCCTTCCCTGGCATGGAGTTTGCGGGCAAGCACGTCGGTTGTAAGAGGGAAATTTCGCGTGGCCACCTGCATAACCGGATAGCGTTTCGGCATACGCTTGATCACGGACGAAGAGAATGGAAGCACTTCAATGATACGCCGTCCATCGCCCGGAAAACCATCGACCCTTTCCTGGGAATAATAGAGATGTGTGTTGGGATGTAGTTGCGTCATGCCGAAACGTTCGGCCAACAACCGCCACGGGGCTAACTTCATCACAACGGGCCACGGCTCATATATCCACCCCTCGCTCGCCGGGAGGCCATAGCCGCAGCTTGCCGCCACTTCGTCGGCCGGAGTAAACATGAATTCTCCCTTGGATGTGACCGCATGCAGACGTGGCTCCGCACCCATCATAGCACCAGATTCTTCTGCAAGGAGGCATCTCGCCACAAGCTCCTTGCACTCCGTAGACGAGCCAAGCGCCCAAAGGTCGTTAACAACGGGAAGGTCACGCAAAATCTGCGATACGTCAAGCATCGGTGACATTTTCACTATAAGTGTGCGCGCCTTCCTACGTAAAAGCGGTAGCATCTGCAAGACGTCCGGTTCACAGTCCGCCAAACCGTAGACACGTAAGCCGCGCGCGTCACGTCGGGCCGGATCAATAAAAGCCGCATCAAAGACCCTGTCGGGCAATGCCGTCAGGTAGTCGCGACAGTCAGCGCACTTCACGTCGATCCAGACACCCATTGCAGCCGCATTATGGACGAGAGCGTCTGCGACTTCCCGCTCACGTTCGACAGCGACGACATGTGCACCGGTGACACGCGCCAAGGTCATAGCATCAACACCAAGTCCCGCCGTCAAGTCTACCATGGAACATACGCCGTCAGGAAGCATGGACGCATGCATGCGCGCCAGTTCATCGCTCGTCGACTGCTCGCCGGAGAGCGATGTGGGAAATAAAATCTCCGGCATGCCACTTCAGACGGCAGTTTCTTGCGATATTTACGGCGGCACTCAATCTGTCGGACAGCATCGTCAATCCAGCTCTCGCGGCCATGCCATGAGAGGCGCAATTTCATGGGATCGTCCTGTTCATGGGCTTCCACCCACTGCCAGAAACGTTCATCGTCAATAAACGACATATAGAACTTCTATAAGAAAAGGGCATCGGACAAAAATGTCCGATGCCCGGAAATAACTATGGAATATATGCTTTATGCGTATTAACCTTTGATAGCTGCTACACCGGGGAGCACCTTGCCTTCGATAGCCTCAAGGAGAGCACCACCACCGGTAGACACGTAGCTTACCTGATCAGCAAGACCGAACTTGTTGACACAAGCCACAGAGTCACCACCGCCTACGAGCGAGAATGCGCCATTGTCGGTAGCCTTCACGATTGCCTCGGCGATAGCACGCGATCCTGCGGTGAAGTTGTCGAATTCAAACACACCTGCGGGGCCATTCCAAAGGATGGTCTTGGAAGGCTCGATGGCTGCGGCGAAAGCCTTGCGGGTCTCGGGACCTGCATCAAGGCCTTCCCAACCGTCGGGAATATCGTTGGAGGGACATACCATTGTCTTTGCGTCGTTGCTGAACGAATCAGCGGCAATGCAGTCGGTGCCGAGGATAAGGTTCACGCCCTTCTCCTTTGCCTTCTTGATGATGTCGAGAGCGAGATCGAGCTTGTCATCCTCCACGATGGAGTTGCCGATCTTGCCACCCTGTGCCTTGGAGAATGTGTAGGTCATTCCACCGCAGAGGATCAGATTGTCAACCTTGTCCATAAGGTTCTCGATAATACCGATCTTGGTTGATACCTTCGAACCCCCCATAATAGCGGTGAACGGACGCTTGATGTCGCTTAGGATGTTGTCGACAGCCTTCACTTCCTTCTCCATGAGGTAGCCGAGCATCTTGTTGTCAGCATCGAAATAGTCGGCAATGACTGCTGTCGAGGCATGCTTGCGGTGAGCGGTGCCGAAAGCATCGTTCACGTAAACGTCAGCGTAGCTTGCAAGAGTCTTGGCAAATTCTTTCTGACGGGCTTTCATCTCTTTCTTGGCATCCTCATAGGCAGGATCGGTCTTTTCGATGCCCACGGGCTTACCTTCCTCCTCGGGATAGAAACGGAGGTTTTCGAGCAGGAGCACTTCGCCCGGCTTAAGGGAAGCGGCAGCCTCTGCTGCGTTGGCGCAGTCGGGAGCGAACTTCACGTCGGTGCCGAGAGCCTTGGCTACGGCGTCCTTGATCTGCGAGAGTGAGAATTTGGGGTTCACCTTGCCTTTGGGCTTGCCCATGTGCGACATGATGATGAGGCTTCCGCCGTCGTTGAGTATCTTCTTGAGTGTGGGGAGCGCACCACGGATACGGGTATCGTCGGTAATGTTACCGTTCTCATCCAGAGGCACATTGAAGTCCACACGGACGATGGCCTTCTTGCCATTGAAATTGTAATTGTCGATAGTTGCCATTTTGTTATTGGTTGGTTAATGATTATCACAGTATCGCGCCGGCAAAGATACAAATAATTTTCCTTCGCCGTAGACATATCTAAGTCGGAGTCAAAGATACGAAAAAAGTCGGGAGCAAATGCTATTTCCCGTCTAAAATATCGTTAAGTATCTTTGTCTACGATTAAAATTCCCAATACCGGCTGCCGAAAGTGCCTCAGTCGACTACACCGTATCGGCGTAACAGCAGCGCCATCTGGTCTCGGAGCTTGGAGGCCTCGCGCGCGGCGGCTTCGGCGAAATCTTCCCCTGCCGATGCGTAGATTATGCCTCGCGATGAGTTGACAAGCAGTCCACAATCCTTTGTCATGCCATATTGGGCCACATCCTCAAGGCTACCGCCCTGTGCGCCTACTCCGGGCACGAGGAGGAAATTGTCAGGTGCGATAGCACGGATGTCCTCGAACATACATCCCTGCGTAGCACCCACAACATACATAAGTTCGTCGGTAGTCGCCCACTTCTGTGAAGCAAGTATAACGTTCTCAAAAAGCCTCTTCCCGTTTTCATCGGGAGTAAGCTGGAAGTCGTGGCTTCCTTTGTTTGAAGTCAGAGCCAACAGCACCACCCACTTGCCGGGATAACCAAGGAAAGGAGTTACGCTGTCCTCGCCCATATAGGGTGCCACGGTCACTGCATCGGCGTTCAGATGCTCAAACACGGCACGGGCATACAGTTTAGATGTATTACCTATGTCACCGCGTTTTGCATCAGCGATTACAAACTGGTCAGGATATTTCTCATTAATGTATTTCACAATGTCCTCCAAAGCGAGCCATCCCTCTACACCCATGCTCTCAAAGAATGCGAGATTGGGCTTATAGGCTACGGCATATTGAGCCGTAGCATCGACTATTGCCTTGCAGAATGAATACAGTGGATTTTCCTCACGCAGCAGATGTTGAGGAATCTTCTTTATGTCAGGATCCAGGCCTACGCACAGAAACGATCCCTTGCTCTTTATGTTACCAATGATTTCCTGTCTTGTCATTGCAGTATGTAGTTTTATGAATTATAAAAACTTATAGTTCGCTTGCCTTCAGCTTCTCAGCATTTTCGGCCACGATGAGATGGTCGATGCAGTCCTGTATGTCGCCGTCCATGAAAGCGGAAAGATTATAGATGGTGTAGTTGATACGATGGTCAGTGATACGCCCTTGCGGATAATTGTAGGTACGTATCTTTGCCGAACGGTCGCCGGTCGAGACCATGGTCTTGCGACGCGATGCTATGTCGTCGACATACTTCTGATGTTCCTTATCGTAGATGAATGTACGCAGTCGGCTAAGGGCACGCTCCTTGTTTTTGGGTTGGTCGCGAGTCTCGGTACATTCAATCAATATCTCTTCGGTAACCCCCGTGTTGGGATTGCGCCACATGTAGCGCAGACGCACACCCGACTCCACCTTGTTGACGTTTTGTCCGCCGGCACCTCCCGAGCGGAATGTGTCCCACTTGATTTCGCCCTCATTGATCTCTATGTCGAACTCCTCGGCCTCCGGAAGCACGGCGACGGTAGCGGCGGAAGTATGCACACGTCCTTGTGTCTCTGTTGCAGGGACACGCTGCACGCGATGTACGCCGGATTCATATTTCAGTATACCATACACGCCTTCGCCGGTTACAGAGAACACTATTTCCTTGAAACCTCCGGCAGCACCTTCGCTGAAACTGCTTACGGCGCACTGCCAACCCTTCGATTCACAATACTTCGTGTACATCTTATATAAGTCTCCGGCGAATATGGCAGCCTCGTCACCGCCAGTACCGCCACGTATCTCAACGATAGCGTTTTTACCATCCTCCGGGTCCGCCGGGATGAGGAGCAGCTTGATTTCCTCCTCCATGGCAGGGAGTTTTGCCGTAGCCTCGTCAAGCTCTTCCTTGGCCATGGACCGCAACTCCTCGTCGGTCTCGTCGGCAAGCACCTGATGTGCCTCCTCGATATTGTCGAGCGCAGTACGGTAGGCCCGCGTGGCCTCCGTCAGGCGCGAAAGATCCTTGTATTCCTTGGTGAGCTTCACATAGCGCTTCATGTCGGCAATCACGGCAGGATCGGTAATGAGCGTGCTCACCTCCTCGAACCTTGCCTCTATGCCGTCAAGGCGTGAAAGCAGATTGTTTTCAGCCATCTATCGAACAGTCTTTTTTGAGGGTGTTAAATGTGTCTGCAAATGTACAAAAAAACTCCTACAGAGCCTCGCTCCGCAGGAGATATATTTAAGGAGTCATTATTACGTTGTCTACTTCTTGTCACCGGCAAGGATTACATCGATGGGGAGACGGGTAAACCATATATCGTAGCTGTAGTGGTTGTTTGCGCTCTCCTCGGTGAGTATGCCGATGCTTCCGTCAGGAAGGATTGTCATGGAGGAGTATGCCGACGGGATTGTGACCACGGTCTTTTTGACGGGCCACGTCTTGCCGCCGTCATTGCTCACATAGATGGCGACATTATTCCTGCCATTGGGATCGCCCGGAAGAGATTGCAGTAAAAGATCCTTGCCGTCACGGGCATAACGGATTATGTCACCGTTGCAGCGCGGATCGGGAAGGCCCTCGACCGGCACCGGTTCGCTCCACGTTTCGCCACGGTCGTGGGAGAACGAGAACTTGCGCAGCGAGCCGAAGCGGTTACGTATGCTCATTATCAGCGAGCCGTCGGCAAGCTGCACGATCTTCGATTCGTCACCGTCGGCCGTAGCCGGATTCTTCGACACGCTCCATTTGCTGCCACCGTCATCGGAATAGATGGCATAGACCTTGAAGTTGGGATTTTCCTTTTCACGCACTACGAGCGGGAACATTATGCGTCCGTTATCCAACTGGGTCGCACGCCCCGACGATGCAAAAGCGCTTGTGCACTTTATTGGTTGTTTGCCATTAGTGTCGGTCGTGAGTATCTGAGGATTTATGTCGAGCATTTTGCCCCACGTCATTCCGTTATCCTTACTTCTGGCCACGCTTATATGAGCCGGCGTATCCTGCCAAAGACCGTTGCCGTGGCTGAATATCGCCAGAATGTCGCCGGTCTTGTCGTCAACAACGAGTGCGGGATCGCCGCAACCGCCAACCTCGTCATGCGCGGCTACGGTGACATAGTCGCTCCACGTGCGTCCGCCGTCGGTGCTCCGTCGCGACACGACATCAATTTTCGCGGGCAGATCGCCGTTATGCTCTATGCGTTTGTCAGCCACAGTAACGAGCGAACCGTCCTTGGCCGTGACAATAGCCGGGATACGATAGAATTTAGAATCAAAGTCGCCCGGGCGATAGACAAGAGCACGCTCCACTCCGTCGGCCCAATTGGCGGTATGTACCTGTTGGGCGATGCCTGACAGCGGACTGATCAGCAGCATAGACAAAGCCGACCATCTGATTGCATTTCTTAGTGATAATTTAGTCATGAGGTTTAAGGTATCTGGGTTAAAATATTTATTCCCGGCAAAGATAACATTTTCTATGAAAATATGTGTAAAATCTCACTGGCAAGATAAAAAGTCCTTCACATATGTATCCACTCTGCACCCTCTCATGCGAGGATAAAAACGGCGGCATATCAAATTGATATACCGCCGAAGCAAATGCCATGGAACCATGCCCCGGAGTACTATAATTCTATCGTTGACTGAAGTCTCATGTCAGCAGAAGAAGATCCTACAAGTATATCATATATCCCCGAGGGTGCGACTACGAATCTACCGTCTTTATCATCCCAATAGCGCAACGACGACTTGGGAACAGCAATCTCCACATGCTCCGTTTTTCCACGAGGCACTCTTACGCGACGGAATCCCTTCAGCTCCTTGATGGGCGCAATGGCACAACCGTATTCAGGCATCCGCATGTAAACCTGCGCCACCTCGTCACCGTCGAGACGACCCGTATTCTTTATGTCAAACGACACAAGCAACTCATCTCCGGCATCCTTTACACGCAGTTTGTCATATCTGAACTTCGAATAGCTCAAGCCATGACCGAAAGGATATACGACGTCGCCGGTGAAATATTTATACGTACGTCCTTTTGTGATATCGTAATCGTCAAATGCAGGGAGGTCATCAAGGCTTCGATAGAACGTCAAAGGCAGTCGTCCTGCGGGATTATAGTCACCGAACAGCACTTCCGCCACAGCCGTACCCCCGCTTTCGCCGCCATACCATGCATCCACTATTGCCGGGAGGTTGGCATCTTCCCAATTAAGGGCAAGATTGCTGCCGGCCACAAGCACAAGCACTATGTTGGGGTTCACTTTATAAAGTTCCTGAAGGAATTCGCGCTGATCTTCGGGAAGCTGAATGTCATAACGATCCTGCCCCTCACGCTCAATTGACTTGTTGATTCCCATCACAGCGACGACAACATCGCTCTTGCGCGCCACATCACCTGCCTCACCGAACATCTCAAGGCGTGTAACCGCCGGAGCTGCCGGGACTTTCCACTGCAGGCGCGCTATGGCATAGTCGCGATTGTCCCAATACTCCGCGCGAAGATCATAGTCACGCCCTGCCTCAAGGTACACCGACGCAGAGTCGGTGCGCACGGCATGTCCGCTCCATGAATCAATCAGAAGCCTGTCGTCGATATACAGGCGCGCTCCGTCATCGCTGGTAAATGTCATAATGTAATCCCCGCTGACTGCCGGGCGCAATTTGCCCGTCCAACGCACCGACACCGGATTTCCGGGCAAGAACGGATCGGGAGCCTGGTTGGCAGGTTCATAGTTGACCCATTTCTCATGGCGCACCTTGGGAGTGCCTTCGAGGTTCGTATTTGAATAGTATTCGGCCTTGACGCCCTCCGGGAAAGAACGTTCGTCTATGATTTCAAGCCCATCCTTTGCCGATTTCCACGGAGCATGAAGCACTTTGATGCCGTCCCCCGCACGATTACGGATACCCTGCAGCACCGATACGGGAGCCACTACAGGCATTCCGCTATAATCGCCGAACTCAGCCTTGTCGGCATTGATACCGACTACTCCAATCGTCTTGATTTTCTTCGGATTGAGAGGCAACGTGGATTTTTTGTTCTTCAAAAGCACTATAGACTGACGCGCAGCCTCCAGAGCCACCTGCTGGTGTTCCTCCGAGCCGATTACGGAAACCGGGATGAGGGTATATGGATTTTTGTCTCCCGAATCAAATATTCCAAGCCTCATTCGCGCAGTGAGCACACGCGTAGCTGCAGTATCTATGTCGGCATCCGTCACCATGCCGAGACGATATGCACGCAACAGAGGTTCGTCATATACCTCGTCGCCACACTCAAGATCAAGGCCGGCCTTCAGGCATAACGCGCCGGCTGTCTCGAGAGTCTTGCAATACTTGTGTGCGTTACGTACTGCGGCCACTCCTCCGCAATCACTGACAACATAACCGCCAAATCCCCAGTCGTCGCGCAGTACTTTTGTAAGAAGCCAAGGATTGGCCGCGCAAGGCACGTCGAACACGGCATTGTAGGCTGCCATTATCGACGCGGCCTTCCCTTCTGTGATACATTGCTCGAAGGCCGGCAGGTAGTATTCCCTCAGCTGCTTCTCGGTGAGCTGCGGCAGGCATGAGAAGCGGTTGTGTTCCTCGTTGTTGGCGGCAAAGTGCTTAGGCGTAGATACTATTTTAAGGTAACGCGGATCATCGCCTTGCAGACCTTTGACAAATGCCGTCCCCATTACGCCGCTCAACACCGGGTCCTCACCATAAGTCTCGGGCGTACGGCCCCATCGGGGATCACGTGCCATATTCACCGTAGGTGACCAGAAGGTAAGCACATCGGTAAACTGTTCTTTCTGGAGGCGTCCCTGGTCAAGCTGATTCCATCGGGCGCGGGCTTCATCGGAAATGGCTGTGGCCACACGATGCTGTAGTTCAGGATTCCACGTGGCTGCAAGCCCGATGGCTTGAGGGAATACCGTGAAACGACCGGGGCGAACCACTCCGTGGAGCGCTTCGTTGCCATGATAATATTTGTCTATTCCCAGACGTTCGATAGCGGGAGAGGTGGCGCGTAGCAACCCAACCTTTTCCTCTACCGTGAGTCGCCCCAACAAGTCCGCCACACGCCTGTCCACAGGCGCATCCTCGTCAAGATAAAGCTTCTGCGCAAAAGTCGCAACAGAGACGGTCAGCATGGCAATGCCGCCGACCATTCGCAAAATTTTTCTCATAATCGTTCGATAAATAATTTTGTTGTAAAATGCTATATCGCAATAACGTAAGCGTACAACCGCTCGATTTTCGTATATCGCTGCACAAATTTAAGAAAAAAATTCCCACCCCCACCAAAGTACACGCTTTTTTTACTAAATTTGCACTCTGAATCCGACTAAAAAGAATTAAACGCATGTCCGACATCAAAAACATCAAGACTGCACTCATCTCGGTCTACCATAAGGATGGACTCGATGAGATCCTCTCCCTTCTCCACAAAGACGGTGTGAAATTCCTTTCCACCGGAGGTACACAGACATTTATAGAGAGCCTCGGTTATCCATGCGAAGCAGTGGAGGACCTTACGGGTTATCCATCCATACTCGGCGGCCGCGTGAAAACGCTTCATCCGAAAGTGTTCGGCGGCATACTCAACCGCCGTGAAAATGAAAGTGACAAGGCTCAGATAGCCCAATACGAAATACCAGAAATCGACCTGATAATCGTCGATCTTTATCCGTTCGTCGACACAGTAGCATCAGGAGCCTCCAATGCCGACATCATCGAGAAAATCGACATAGGCGGCATATCACTCATACGAGCCGCAGCCAAGAACTACAACGATGTTATTATCGTGGCATCCAAAGGACAGTACGCTCCTCTCGCCGATCTCCTGAAGCGAAACGGAGCAAAGTCCTCTCTTGACGAACGCCGATGGTTTGCCAAGGAAGCTTTCGCTGTAAGTTCATCCTACGACAGTTCAATATTCAACTATTTTGATCTCGACGGAGGCCCGTCGGCACTGCGCGTCGCCATCGACGGAGCCAAGACGATGCGCTATGGCGAGAATCCCCATCAGAAAGGATTCTTCTTCGGCGATTTCGAAAAGATGTTCACGCAGCTCCATGGCAAGGAGATTTCCTACAACAATCTTCTCGACATCGATGCTGCCGTAACCCTGATCAGCGAGTTCACCGATCCGACATTCGCCGTCCTGAAGCACAATAACGCATGCGGCGTGGCCACTCGACCCACCATCCTGGAAGCATGGAAGGACGCGCTTGCCGGCGACCCGGTAAGCGCATTCGGTGGAGTGCTCGTGACAAACGGCACGATAGATGCAGCCACAGCCGAAGAGATCCACAAGATTTTCTTCGAGGTAGTAATCGCTCCGGCTTACACCGACGATGCCTTGAAAGTGCTCGAACAGAAGAAAAACCGTATAATCCTCGTCCAGAACGAGCCGTTGTCGACCACCATGTCATTCCGCTCATGCCTCAACGGCGCTTTGGGTCAGGAACGCGACCTCAAAATTGAAACTCCGGACGAGCTAAAGGTGGTGACTCGCCGCGATCTCACCCCTGCACAGGTTTCCGACCTGCTGTTTGCCAACAAGATTGTGAAGAACTCCAAGAGCAACGCTATAGTCCTCGCAAAGGGAGCGCAGCTATATGCTTCAGGTGTGGGGCAGACTTCACGTGTTGATGCCCTCAAACAGGCTATCGCCAAAGCCCAGAGCTTCGGCTTCGACCTTAACGGTGCGGTAATGGCTTCCGACGCTTTCTTCCCCTTCCCCGACTGCGTGGAAATAGCCCGCGGAGCAGGCATAGAGGCGGTAGTTCATCCCGGAGGCTCCATCCGCGATCAGGAGTCGGTAGATTTCTGCGACTCCCACGATATGGCTATGGCAGTGACCGGATTCCGCCATTTCAAACACTAACAACTTATCTCCCCACCAACGGTGTGCCGATTGTGGCACATCGTACAGTAAAACCGCAAAATCAATGGGTCTTTTCTCATTCACAAAAGAAATAGCCATCGACCTCGGCACGGCCAACACCATCATCATCCACAATGACAAGATTGTGATAGACGAGCCGTCGATAGTGGCACTCGACACCAAGACCGGCAAACTGCTTGCAGTAGGCACCGAGGCCCAGCAGATGCAGGGCAAAGAGCCGGAGGGCATCCGTACCGTACGTCCCCTCCGCAAGGGTGTCATCGCCGACTTCAATGCCGCAGAGCTTATGATCAGGGGTCTTGTAAAGAAGGTTAGCACAAAGAGCAACTGGTTCAGCCCATCGCTCCGCATGGTAGTGGGCATCCCTTCTGGTTCTACCGAGGTCGAGATCCGCGCTGTGCGCGACTCGTCGGAGCATGCCGACGGACGCGATGTCTACATGATTTACGAGCCTATGGCTGCCGCTCTCGGTATCGGACTCGATGTGCGCGCTCCCGAAGGCAACATGATTGTTGACATAGGCGGCGGCACATCGGAAATCGCCGTCATATCTCTTGGCGGCATCGTCAGCAACAAGTCGATACAGATTGCCGGCGACGACTTCACCGACGATATAAAGGAACACATGCGCCGCGCGCATAACATACGCGTGGGAGAACGCACGGCTGAACTTATCAAAATCAACGTAGGCTCGGCATTGACGGAACTGGAAAATCCTCCCGAGGACTACATCGTGCACGGCCCGAACCAGATGACCGCACTCCCCATGGAAGTGCCGGTAAGCTACCAGGAGATATCCCACTGTATCGAGAAGTCGATTTCCAAGATCGAGGCCGCCGTGTTAAGCGCCTTGGAACAGACACCATCGGAGCTTTACGCCGACATTGTGCACAACGGCATATGGCTCGCTGGAGGTGGCGCCTTGCTGCGCGGACTCGATAAGCGCCTTTACGATAAAATCGGTATCCAGTTCCATATTGCCGAGGATCCGTTGCTCGCCGTAGCCCGAGGAACAGGTGTGGCATTAAAGAACATAGACAAGTTCAAGTTCCTCATCCGCTGATGCGCGACAGCAATCCGGCAGACCCATAGTTCAGGTCCGGCCGATAATATCACAACTTTTCAGGATCATGACCGGCAATATGAATCCAGACCGGCTCATGTTCCTGAAAAGGCGTTTATTACCAACACTTTCCGCTAAACATTTCTGACACGCTCCAATGGGTACACTTTGGGACTTTTTGCTAAAAAACAGCAGATGGTTTCTATTTCTTCTCTACGTGGTGGTGTCCTGCATGATGCTGTTCGACTCCAATCCCTATCAGCATTACGTATGGATGACTTCGGCGGGACGCGTCACATCGGCAATCTACGGTATCGCCGCTAATGTCACATCCTACTTCCATCTCCACGATATAAACGAGGATCTCCAACGGCGCACAGCCGATCTCGAACTCGAGGTGATAAACCTGCGCCGACAATTGCGCGCAGTAAATGAGCGTGTGTATGCCGATTCGATAGCCCGAGACTCGATAATGCAGCCGTTCGACTTCATAATCGCACATGTGATAAGCAACAGTGTGTCGCGTTCCCACAATTATATCACCATAGAGAAGGGACGACTCGATTCGATACGTCCCGAGATGGGAGTAATCGACCAGAACGGCGTGGTCGGGATAGTAAACGTGGTCGGAGATCATTCGGCACGTGTGATATCGCTGCTCAATCCCAAGATGCGACTCAGCTGCAAAGTGAAAGGACGAGACTATTTCGGTTCGCTCGTGTGGGATGGCCGTAACCCGTCGGAAGCAGTGCTTGAGGAAATGCCGAGGCATGAGCGCTTCCGCAAAGGCGACACTATCGTAACGTCAGGCTATTCTGCGGTGTTCCCTGAAGGGATACCGGTAGGCACGATTATCAGTCATGAGAAAGAGCATGACGATAATTTCTACGCTTTGCGTATAAAGCTGCTCACCGACTTCTCGACTCTCTCCACGGTCAGGGTAATAGCCAACGATATGCGTCCGGAACTTGATGCTATTTCAGCCGGTGAAGAAAACGACAACCGCTATAACCCGTGACGACAATCTCAGCAATCCGACTTCATCAACCGCATAACGACATAACGACGCAATGACAAAGACAGCGCTACAGTTCACGCTCCTGTATATAGTGCTCGCACTCGCCCAGGCAATCGTTTTCAATAATGTGTGCCTCTTCGGTGTCGCCGTCCCGTTTGTGTTCATATACGTTATCATACGCCTGCCGATGACATTGGCTGTCAATTGGGTGCTAACCATAGCATTTACGCTCGGACTGGGGGTAGACATATTCTCCGACACACAGGGAATGAACTCACTCGCTTGCACCCTTCTTGCCATGGCCAGACGTCCGATACTTCACCTATACTTCCCGCGCGAGGATGAACTGACCATGCCGGAACCGTCCATCCGTTCTCTCGGGCCGGAAATATATGGACGCTATCTGTTCACGATGGTGCTTTTCTATTGCACGGCAATATTTCTCATTGAGGCGTTCTCTCTGTTTGATCCACTGCGTCTGATGTTACGCATAATATGCAGTACCTTCCTCACCTTCCTGCTGCTTCTCGGACTCGACAGCGTGATGTCGCGCAGAAGCTGACTCTCCACCAAATATGAGAAAAGATTATCGACTCGAAAAAAGGAAATACGTGATCGGGGGATTCATCCTCGTGATTGTGTGCATATATATAATACGCCTGTTCGGACTACAAGTGATGGACTCGCGCTATAAAGAGGTTGCCGACAGCAACGCTTTCATGCGCAAGACACTATATCCATCCCGTGGGATGATACGTGACCGCAACGACAAGCTTGTGGTGTATAACCAGCCGGCCTACGACGTGATGATGATTCCGAAAAACGTACAGGCTTTCGACACCATTGACTTCTGCCGCACTCTCGGCATAACCCGCCAGCAGTTCGACCGTCGGCTCGCCGACATGAAGGACCGCCGCATGAATCCCGGATATTCCGCATATACCCCGCAGCGCTTCATCACCCACATATCGGCCCAGGACTACGGCAGGCTTCAGGAAAAGCTCTATCGGTTTCCAGGTTTTTTCATACAACAGCGCATACTGCGTCAGTATGACAGACCTGCCGGGGGAAATATACTCGGTAACATACGCGAAGTGTCGCAGAAGGAGATTGACAATGACGAATATTATGCTCCCGGCGATTACTGCGGCGACCTTGGGGTGGAAAAGAGCTACGAAGAATACCTGCGTGGACAAAAAGGTGTGGAAATCTTGATCCGAGACGCATATGGACGTATAAAGGGCAAATATGAAAATGGTATCCACGACATAGCGCCGGTGTCTGGACGCGACTTGAAACTATCCATAGACATCGACCTTCAGGCTTATGGCGAGAAACTGATGACAAACAAGATAGGGGCCATTGTGGCCATCGAGCCTTCCACCGGAGAAATACTCGCGATGGTGAGCAGCCCCACTTACGATCCGCGGTTGCTCGTAGGACGCGAGCGAGGTAAGCATTATAACGAGCTCGTGGCCGACTTCTACAAGCCGTTGTTCGACCGCGCCCTCAAGGGAGCTTACCCTCCCGGATCGACCTTCAAGCCGTCGCAGGGTCTAATACTGCGCCAGGAGGACATTATCACCCTCAGCACTCCCTACCCCTGCTATCACGGATTCATCAGCGGCGGTCTGAAAGTGGGATGTCACGGACATGCATCGCCCATCACCCTCAAGCCTGCGCTCCAGACATCGTGCAATGCATTCTTCTGCTGGGGTCTTAAAAGCATGCTTGACAGCCACCGCTCAAAATATGGATCTACCGCCGAGGCCTTCGAGGTTTGGAAGAAGCATCTCGTGTCGCTCGGATATGGCTACAAACTCGGTGTCGACCTTCCCGGTGAAGGCCGTGGATTCATCCCCAATGCCCAATTCTACAATAAAATCTACGGCGAAGGCCGCTGGAGCGCCAATACAATCATCTCCATCGCGATAGGTCAGGGAGAGATTCTCGCCACTCCCCTGCAGATAGCCAACCTGTGTGCCACCATCGCCAACAGAGGTTGGTTCATCACTCCTCATATCGTGAAAGAAATACAGGACACAGTTTTGCCCGAAGGACTCACGGACAAGCGCATACCTACTATCGACAAGCAGCATTTCATGGATGTGGCCGAGGGAATGCGCATGGCCGTTCTCGGTGGCACATGCCGTCTGGCCAATCTCAAGGATGTTGCCGTGGCAGGCAAAACCGGTACCGCACAAAACCCTCACGGCAAAGACCATTCCGCCTTCATAGGCTTCGCCCCTTACGACGATCCCAAGATAGCCATCTGTGTCTACGTGGAGAATGCCGGCTTCGGTGCAACTTACGGAGTGCCAATTGGATCGCTGATGATGGAAAAGTATCTCAACGATTCCATAGCACCCGAGCGACAGTATCTCGAACAACGTATGTTTGAATCTAACACTATCATAAGCAGTGGAGTCAAGAAACACTAACACGACATCGCTCCTGCTGGGAATCGACTGGCCCACAGTGGTGCTCTATACCCTACTGGTGCTCTGTGGCGTGGTAAGCATCTACGCCGCCAGCTACGATTTCGACAACGCATCCATATTCTCTTTTGATGAATTCTCCGGCAAACAGTTGCGCTGGATAGGCCTGGCTTTCGTGGCCGGCGCCATGATATTGCTCATCGATTTCAGGATATATGAGGCATATGCCTACCCGATATATGCCGTAGTGATACTGCTTCTGATTGTCACTATCTTCATAGCACCCGACATCAAAGGGTCAAGGTCGTGGCTCGTGCTCGGACCAATGAGCCTCCAGCCGGCGGAATTCGGTAAATTCGCCACAGCGCTCGCTCTTGCAAAACTGTTCTCTTCCTATAATTTCAGTTTAAACGCCCGCGCATCCAATTATCTAAAAGCATTACTAATAATATTCCTTCCGATCTGTCTTATTCTCGCACAGAAAGAGACAGGTTCGGCACTGGCCTATCTGGCCCTCTTTTTTGTGCTCTACCGCGAAGGTATGAGCGGACTCGTCCTTACAGCCGCACTTGCTACGGTGGTTTTCTTCGTGACCACAGTGAAATACACCGAGAGCATGGTGCTCGGCATACCGTCGGGCGAGGCCGCGGTGTTCATCATGATCGAGGGGGGATTCGTGGCAATGCTTGCCGCCTACTGCAAATTGCAGATAGTGGCACGCAACGTCCTGGCATGGTTTGTCGGCACGGGACTCATAGTATGGCTGCTCGCGCTTTGTGGCATAGAGATACCAGGCCTCGTATATTTCCTGTCCGCCATGGGTGTCGCTATCATCTACATACTGTTACAGGCTCTCAGGGTTCCACCGCGCAAAATTCTCGTGACCGCCGGGGCAGCGGTGCTCGCTATCGGATTCCTCTTTTCAGTCAACAAGGTATTCAATGACGTGCTCCAGCCCCATCAGCAGCAACGCATAAAAGTGTCGCTCGGCATTGAGGAGGATCTGCGTGGAGCCGGCTACAATGTCAACCAGTCGAAAATAGCCATAGGTTCAGGGGGAGTGTTCGGCAAAGGTTTCCTCAACGGCACCCAGACCAAACTCAAATATGTGCCCGAACAGCATACCGACTTCATATTCTGCACCATCGGCGAGGAAGAGGGTTTTATCGGCTCCGCAATAGTACTTATCCTGTTCCTCACGTTGATACTACGCATCATATCCATCGCAGAGCGACAGCCCACCACGTTCGGACGAGTTTATGCCTATTGCGTGGCCTCATACCTCATATTCCATCTGACCATCAATGTCGGCATGGTAATAGGTCTGTGTCCTGTAATCGGTATCCCGCTCCCCTTTTTCAGTTATGGAGGCTCCTCGCTGTGGGGTTTCACATTCCTCCTCTTCATCCTCCTGCGCATCGATGCTTCTCGACGTGAACACCTCAGTTACTGACAAAGTCGCATAACGAATCTCCGTATGCACCACTTACATCATTGTAGTCCGAGATAGCCGCGCAAGACCGTGGCGCTGACATCACCGGGGGTGTGTATGGCCATAATGACCGGACGGGATGAGTGAGAGAAGAATGCGGGCAACACTCCCGTCAGTTCATCCTCGGAAGATGCCTCCATATACTCGAATCCATAAGCTGCGGCAAGCTCTCGCAGAGGGAACGGACGCTCCGCCACAAGAAACCTGTCAAGGATAGGCATCGAACGTGTCGCATCTATGAAACGGAATATTCCACCCCCGCCATTGCACAGGACTGCCATGCGGAACGTGGACGGGATGCACGGAGCCGCCAACGCACCTATGTCATATTGCGCACTCATGTCGCCGGTAAGCAGAAGTGTCATGCGCTCCGGAAAAGCCGAAGCCGCTCCTACTGCTGTTGATGTCGAACCGTCGATGCCGCTCACTCCACGATTGCTGTCGGAACGGGAGCATTGCAATGCGGGGAACAATTGCGCATAGCGCACCGACGTTCCGTTGGACAGCTGCAAGGCGACACCTTCGGGAATAGCATTCATAAGTGTATGCACGGCACGGAGGTCACTCCAGGGTGCCGAGGCAAGGTAACGGTTGTGAATATCCTGTGCCTCCTGCGCTTTTGCCATCCATTCATCATGATATGCCGACCGGCAGCCGCTTGTACCTGCTTCCATGAGTTCCTTCACCAAATCCTCGAAAAATGGAGTCGCATCCATTTCTATTCGCCGGGTCAGCGACTGGAAGCAATCTATCGTAATGCCGGAAAGCCCGACATGCCAATGTTCACGCGGACTCACTCTGCGCAGATATTGCTTGATGAAACGTGACACTATCGCACCCCCGAGCGTAATCACCACCTCCGGGCAAAGACAGTCAAGCTCCTCACAATTGATAGTACTGAGCACCGAATCTATGTCATTGATAAAGCCGGGAGACAGTACATTGGAAATCGTCTCGGTCATGACCGCCACATTGCCCGATGCAGAGAGTCGACGCAGAGCCTCGCGCAGACGGGAGTCCGGTGCATGGAATCCCGCGATAACCAGCACGCGTGATGTTCTTGCCACCACATCGGCAAGTTCCCTCGCATCAGCTTTCGACAAAACGGCATCCGGAGATATCGTCGCGATGGTACGGGAGACCCAACGGTCGTTTCCCTGCGAGACCGTACCGCCGAGCGGGGCATCGAGCTGTATGTTGATATGTACGGGAGCCCTCCGTCCCGACATTGCCGAAATCATCGCGTCGTTGACCATGCGGTTGACATACCACTGAATGGTCGGCGACGAGCAGTCGGCAGGAATATTGTAGCTTCCCTTCACATAATTGGCAAGCGCCTCATATTGGCGCAACGTCTGGCTGTCATCCTGGTCGATCCACTCCATCGGTCTGTCGGCCGATACCACTATCAGAGGTATTTTCCTATAATAAGCCTCGGCCACAGCCGGCGCATAGTTGAGCAATGCGGTTCCCGACGTACACACCAACGCCACCGGACAATCTGTCACAGATGCCTTTCCCATAGCTATAAAAGCCGCACTGCGTTCGTCGATTACCACAGTGGTGCGGATAACTCCGGAAGCGTTCAGAGCCAACATCACCGGCGCATTACGCGAACCGGGCGACACCACCGCCTCCACTACACCATGCTTCTCAAGAAGCGACACAAGTATACGGCACGATTCCTTGTCAGTATTTACGACAACATCTTCTTTCATGAGAGCAAAGGTACGAATAAGTCGAGAGCAAAAGCAAATTTATTTGATTTTGCCGAGCGTGAGTATCTAAGACGTAGTCAAAGGTACGAATAAGTCGAGGGCAAAAGCAAATTTTATTTGATTTAGGCACATGTCAACACATAAGCATGGAAAGGACGCTACAAAAAAGGACGCATGTGAGCATCATGTCATGCTAATTTGTTATATATTTGCAAATGCATCTGCAACCTCAAAATAAAGCCGTATGAAGCAAATAGATATAATGGTTCCCGTCACGACAATGCATGACGATGAACTAACCGAAACAGATTTCATCCTCGTAAAAAGAGCCAGAGAAGCTACTTACCGTTCATATGCTCCCTACAGCAAGTTCCATGTCGGAGCGGCCATATTGCTCGACAACGGCGAGATTGTCACAGGCTCCAATCAAGAGAATGCCGCCACGCCGTCGAGCCTGTGCGCCGAGCGCACCGCCGCTTACTATGCCCATTCCACATATCCCGATGCCAAGTTCATGACGATTGCCATCGCTGCGCGCGACACAACCGGAAAGGAGCTTAAAGATCCCATATCGCCATGTGGGGCATGCCGACAAGCTTTGTTGGAATTCGAAACGCTTGCAGGCCACGATGTACGAGTGATACTCGCCGGTAGCGACCAATGCCATGTACTCGAATCCGTCCATTCACTGCTCCCGTTAAGCTTTACCCACTTCGAATGAAGTGATGACATGGCTGTAATCAGACGGTAGACTAAGAGGTCGTTTAAAAAACAACATACCCCGCCACATTCCTCCGCATCCAAGCGGCTTAATAGCGGGGTATGATTTTGTCATATTCAGTCATGATGATGATGATGCTTGAAATGCTTCTTCATCTTTTTCTTGTAGTGCTTGTATGCTTTTTTACGCGCCTTGTAGACATCCTCCATGTAGTCGTCATAGTCATCGTAATAATCGTCGTCATAACCGACATACATCATTGACGGCCCGTAAAAATAAGCGCCGTGACGGGCATTGTGACGCAGTTCCTTATAGTAGGCTTTACGTGCTTTCTTGATTGCCTTTTCATAATGCCTCGGTGACGGCGCCGCTATGCCGAGACCTATAGGAGCCGGAGGTGGTGCCAACATCAAAGATATCGGAGCAGGCCGGACGTTTGAAATATGGAAATTGAACCCATAGGTACCGGCATCAATCGAATAGAATTGTGCTGATGCCCCTGAGACACACAGCCCAATCAATGCTGAGGTAAGAAAAATCTTGCGTAACATAATTCATGTGTCTTATTGCATAATAAACACCTCATGCCTACCTATTGTTTTTCGCATAGATTTCGGACGACCCGTAAAAAAAGCGCCGTACCGGAAATCGGCACGACGCACATATTCGGTTTGCTATTGATACAACACTCAGATATGAATCAGAAACGTCTCAAGCCAGATAATCACCATACCTGCAAGATACCCGAGGAAAGCCATCCAGGTAATACGTTTCATGTACCACATGAACGGAATCTTCTCTATACCCATAGCGACCACTCCCGCAGCCGACCCGATTATCAACATCGAACCGCCAACACCCGCACAGAATGTAAGCAGATGCCAGAACAGACCGTCCTCGACAAAAGCGGCCATATAGGCCGGATCCGCCGATGCCTGTATCATGGCCTCCGAAGCCACTGGATACATGTTCATACATGCGGCCACGAGAGGCACATTGTCTATTATGGATGACAGCACACCGATGATGCCGTTGATTATGTAGGGCTGATGTATCGCCTCGTTGAGCCATGTGGCCAAAGCGGTAAGTATGTGTGCTTCCTGCAATGCGGCCACCGCCATGAGGATGCCGAGGAAAAAAAGTATGGTAGGCATGTCTATAGACTTCAACGCGCCGGAGATGCGTCCCTCCATCTTGCCGTCAAGCTTATAATGACGCACCACAAGTTCTGTCACAAGCCATATAATGCTCAACGATATCAGTATCCCCATATATGGAGGAAGTCCTGTGACAGCCTTGAAAAACGGCACAAACAACAGGCCGCCGACCCCGATCACGAGAATAAGTATGGAAAGATTGTGATGCTCTTTCGAAATCTCGTATCCTACACGCTGATCCTGAGTGTTGAGAGCCTCCACGGGAGCGGGCTGTATCTGACGCGATGCAAGAAATACAGGAATAACCACCGACACGACACATGGCACCAGAAGATTGACAATCAAGTCAACGGAGCTGACATAATTCTTCATCCATAGCATGATGGTGGTTATATCTCCGATAGGTGACCATGCACCTCCGCTGTTGGCGGCTATTACTATGACACATGCGAAAAGCCAACGCTCCTTCTGCTCTTTAAGCATACGTCGCAGCATCATGACCATGATGATAGTAGTCGTCATATTGTCAAGAATGCTCGACATGAAGAACGCCACAAATGCAAGCACCCACATCAATCCCCTTTTATTATCTGCATGTATACGGTGAACTATGATATTGAAACCACCGTAACGGTCTATCAGTTCAACTATGGTCATCGCTCCTATCAGGAACACAACTATCTCACATGTATCACCAAGAGCCACCACCAAATCATGTGAGGTTGCCGGGTCATGGCTCGAAAGGGCGTAAATCGCCCAAAGCACACCACACATCAGCAACGCAAACGTGCCTTTGTTGACATGAATAATATGCTCAAATGCTATGAGCAGATAGCCTATCACAAAGACTATCAACATCAATGTAACCATACTAAGAAAAATATTGGATTTAGGTGAAATTGCATCATACCGGATTCAACGAGAGGAAATCGGGTAAAACAGGTGCAAAAATAGCGATTATTTCCTTAATTTTGCAAAAATTTATCCAAAGGAAGAAATGTCAAGGAAACGCAAGGAACTCCCGGTGCTGGAGCATGTGGAAATAACCGATGTCGCAGCCGAAGGCAATGCATTGGCCAGGGTCGACGGACTCGTAGTGTTCGTGCCGTTTGCCGCACCGGGCGACGTGGCCGATATAAAATTGCTCAAAAAGCGGAAAAGCTATGCCGATGGCCGGATTGAGCGCCTGATTACACCGGGAGAGATACGCGTGACTCCCCGTTGCGATCATTTCACCGTGTGCGGAGGTTGCCGTTGGCAACACCTGCCCTACACTTTCCAGCTCAAATGCAAGCAGCGTCAGGTAGAGGATGCATTGCAGCGCATAGCCAAAATCGAGATTCCTCCGGTCAACCCTATCATAGGGTCGGAGAATATATGGGAATACCGCAACAAGATGGAGTACACATTCTCAAACAAGAAGTGGCTCACACGCGAACAGCTTGAATCAGGCGAGGAATTCGCCGACCGCGACGGTGCGGGCTTCCACATCCCCGGGGCGTTCGACAAGGTGCTCGACATCGAGCGTTGCCATCTCCAGGACAATCTCGGCAACCGGCTCCGCAACTTCATCCGCGACTTCGGACATGCACACGGGTATACATTCTACGACCTGCGCCAACAGCAGGGGTTGTTGCGCAACCTGATGGTTAGAATAACATCTACCGGCGAGGTGATGGCCCTCATGCAGTTCGGCGAGGATGATTCCACAAAAATATCCGAACTCCTTGACACGGTAGCCCGGGAATTTCCCGAAATCACCTCGCTACTATACGTGGTCAACACCAAAGTCAACGACACCATCGGTGACCAAAATGTAGTGACATTCAAAGGCCGCGATTTCATCGAGGAAGAGATGGAGGGACTGCGATTCCGCATCGGACCGAAGTCGTTCTATCAGACCAACTCACGCCAGGCCCATGAGCTATACAAGGTGGCACGCGACTTCGCTGCCCTCACCGGCGACGAACTCGTCTACGACCTCTACACGGGCACAGGCACTATTGCCAACTTCGTGTCGCGTAACGCGCGCAAAGTCATCGGCATCGAATATGTCGCCGACGCCATAGCCGACGCAAGGATCAATTCAGCGGAAAACGGCATCGGGAACACTGAATTCTTTGCCGGAGACATGAAAGACGTGCTGACCGACGCATTCATTGCCGAACATGGACGTCCGGATGTGATGATCGTGGATCCTCCCCGCGCGGGAATGCACGAGGATGTGGTGGGCGTCATACTCAATGCCGAACCGCAGCGTATAGTCTATGTGAGTTGCAATCCCGCCACGCAGGCTCGCGATCTCGCCATGCTCGACGCAAAATATCGCGTCGAACAGGTGCAACCGGTCGACATGTTCCCACACACGGCACATGTGGAGAACGTCGTGAAGCTGGTACGCCGCGACAATAATCCGGCCAGCTGAAAAGTCACACAAGACGTCCGTCGACCACACGCAGATGATCGGTCGATGCCATCACAGAATTATAGTAACGGGTATTTCCTGTGACCTCCTGCCCCACAAACGGCGGGAGGCTTACTTGTTCGTCCTCTGACGAAAGTTCAACTTCAGCCACGACAAGCCCTTCATAGTGGCCGTGGAATTCATCGACCTCCCATTCACGCCCTTCAAATTCCACCACAAAACGCTCCTTGTCGATTACCGAGCCTGCGGCACAGCGTTGGAGCATCTGCCGTGCGTCATCTACCGGAATAGGATACTCCCATTCATCACGCGCCGAGCCGATATTCGCGCCTTTCACCGTAAGATAAGCTCTGTCGCCACGCAAGCGCACACGGATGGTAGCCCGAATCTCTGACGAGAGATAACCCTGCATGATATGGGTGCATTCTCGAGCCATATGCCTGTAATCATGATTTTTTACCAAAAATTTACGTTCGATTTCTACTGCCATGCTTTTTACGTTTAGGAATGGAGGCAAAACATAGTTGATACGGCAAATATAACGCATTTTTATCTTGAAACGGCACTTTTGTGGCTATTTTTTACTAAATTTGTGGGTTGATAGGCCATGGCCGTTCTCCACAAACCATCTGACAGAATGACACCCAACGACACTGAACAATATAACCCCACGTTTTCCGATATCAATTCATCCGACGTATCCGGCAACGAGAATACATCGAACTATACCGGCGATGACATAAAGACCCTCGACTGGCGCGAACATATCCGCCTGCGCCCCGGCATGTATATCGGCAGTCTCGGCGACGGTTCGCAGAGCGATGACGGAGTGTACGTACTGCTTAAAGAGGTGCTTGACAACGCCATCGACGAGTACATGATGGGGTTCGGGAAGCATGTCGAGGTCGTGGTGACAGACACTACCATAAGTGTCCGGGACTATGGCCGAGGCATACCTCTTGACAAGCTTGTCGATGTCAGTTCCAAGATGAATACAGGCGCCAAGTACGATTCCAAGGCATTTAAGAAATCGGTCGGTCTCAACGGCGTAGGCATAAAGGCGGTAAACGCTCTCTCAACCGACTTCTACATCCAAAGCTGGCGCGACGGACTCACTCATGCCGTCGACTACGAACGCGGCGAGATGGTGAGCGACAGTCCCGTCGAACCGTCGGACCAGCCCAACGGCACACTTGTGCGTTTTACTCCCGACGCCACCATATTCCGCGACTATCGCTATCACGAGGAGTATATAGTGCGCCTGATCAAGAACTATACCTTCCTTAATACCGGCCTGTCTATCTTCCTCAACGGAAAACGCTATTTCTCACGCAACGGCCTGCTCGACCTGCTGAAGGAAAACATGACGCAGGATCCACTCTACCCCATAATCCATCTGCGCGGCGACGACATCGAGTGTGTCATCACCCACACACGGCAGTTCGGCGAGGAATATTACTCTTTCGTCAACGGGCAGCACACCACTCAGGGAGGCACACACCTGACCGCATTCCGCGAAGCCATATCGCGCACGGTAAAGGAACATTTCGGCAAAAATTTCGAATATTCCGACATACGCGGCGGCATCGTAGCGGCCATATCTGTAAAAGTAGAGGAGCCGGTGTTCGACTCACAGGCAAAGACCAAACTCACTTCGCGCGACATGGGCCCGCAAGGTCCGAGCGTGGCCAAGTTCATCGGCGACTTCGTAAAGAAGGAGCTTGACAACTATCTCCACATAAATCTCGACACAGCCGATATCCTGCTGAAGAAGATACAGCAAAACGAGAAAGAACGCAAGGCCATGGCCGGCGTCACCAAAGCCGTGCGCGAAAAAGCCAAGAAAATCGCCCTCCACAACAAGAAACTGCTCGATTGCCGAGTGCATCTCAGTGACGTCAAAGGCGACGACGACCGCAAGAACGCATCTTCGATTTTTATCACAGAGGGAGACTCGGCTGCCGGATCGATCACGAAGATACGTGACGTTGACACCCAGGCTGTATTCTCACTCCGTGGCAAACCGTTGAACACCTACGGCATGCCGCTTGTTGATGTCTACAAGAACGACGAGTTTGCCCTGCTGCGAGCCGCCCTCAATATAGAGGACAGCATCGACGACCTCCGTTACAACAATGTGATTATCGCCACGGATGCCGATGTCGACGGGATGCACATACGCCTGCTACTGCTTACTTACTTCCTACAGTTCTTCCCCGAACTTATCAAGAAAGGGCATGTCTACGTATTGCAGACACCGCTGTTCCGCGTACGCAACAAGAACGTCAACCGTCGCCGTGGATCCGCCAAAGGGAAAAAAAGTTCCCAGGGCACCGACGAAACATACTACTGTTACACCGACGAAGAGCGTATAGCGGCAATAGAAAAACTCGGCAACAATGCCGAAATCACCCGATTCAAAGGTCTCGGAGAAATCTCCCCGGAGGAATTCCGAGGGTTCATAGGACCGAACATGCGCCTCGACCTCGTAACCCTCCGGAAGGAGGATGCCGTAGGCGAACTGCTCGAATTCTATATGGGCAAAAATACCTCCGAACGCCAAAACTTCATCATTGACAACCTCGTAGTAGAAGATGACTCCCAAATATCGTGAGCGTATAGCCCTTTATCCGGGCACATTCGACCCATTCACCATCGGCCATATGTCGATAATAGAACGTGGTCTTGAGCTCTTCGACCGTATAATAATCGCTGTCGGCATCAACGACTCGAAACGCAGCTACAGGCCTACAGCCGAAAGAGTCGAACAGATCAAGAATATCATGGCCGACGAGCCACGTGTAGAGGTCACGAGCTACGACGGCCTCACCGTCGACGTGGCGAAGGACTTTGGCGCCCATTTCATACTGCGCGGTGTGCGCACCGTTGCAGACTATGAGTACGAGCGTAATCTCGCCTACGCAAACCGCAGTATTTCCGGCATAGAGACCGTGCTCCTCTACACTCTGCCGGAGCTTCAGTACATCAGCTCGACAATGGTGCGCGACCTCGACCGCTGCGGCTACGACATAAGCAGGTTCGTCCCAAAATCCGGACCGACCGAACACTCCGGCACCAATACTCATTATTAATGATGGAATACATTATTTACAATCTACGATTCAACTGAAAACCTATTGATGAGACACTTTTTTCACACCATATTGTCGGCTGCCGTGCTGACCGTATCAACGATACAGGCATCAGCCCAAATGGGTTCTCTTCCGCCCAACCGTAAACTCCAGATTGCAGAGGAACTAATCGCCCATTATTATGTAGAGCCGGTAGACCAGGACACGATAGTCGAGGAAGCCATACGTGCCATGCTAAAGACTCTCGACCCGCATTCAGCCTATTCCACCCCTGAAGAGACCAAGGAACTCAACGAGCCCCTCAATGGAAACTTCTCAGGTGTCGGTATATCCTTCAACATGGCCTCCGACACACTCTACGTGATCTCGACCATCTCCGGTGGGCCGTCGGAGCGCGTCGGCATACTGCCCGGCGACCGCATAATCGAAGTCGACGACACCATAATAGCCGGAGTGAAAATGAAGAATTCCGACGTGATGCGTCGTCTGCGCGGACCAAAAGGATCACGCGTCAACGTAAAGGTGCTTCGCCACAACGTGCCCGACCTTATCGACTTCGCCATCACACGTGCCGACATACCTATCTACAGCGTGGATGCAAGCTATATGGCTGACCCGACCACAGGCTACATACGCATCTCACGTTTTGCCGAACAGACCCCAAAAGAGTTTGCCGAAGCACTTGGTAAACTCAAAAAAGAGGGCATGAAGAACCTGATCATAGACCTACAGGGAAATGGCGGAGGTTACCTCAATGCCGCCCAGGAAATTGCCGCCCACTTTCTTGGAAAAGGCGACCTTATCGTCTATACCGACGGTCCTAACACACCAAGCCACTCCTATCGCGCACCTCGCGACGGCGATTTCCGCGACGGACGCGTGGTAGTGCTCGTAGACCAGTATTCGGCATCGGCAAGCGAGATCCTTTCCGGGGCCATTCAGGACCATGACCGTGGTGCCGTAGTAGGAAGGCGCACATTCGGTAAGGGACTCGTGCAACGTCCATTCCCATTCCCCGACGGATCGATGATACGCCTGACAGTAGCCAAATATTACACTCCGTCGGGAAGATGCATACAGAAGCCATATGTGAAAGGAGACCTCGATGACTATGCCCTCGACATAAAGAACCGGTTCGACTCCGGGGAGCTGATGCACCCGGACAGCCTCAGGAAGGTAATGCCGGACAGCCTGAGATTCACCACACTGAAACGCCAGCGCACTGTCTATGGCGGTGGCGGCATCATGCCCGACGTGGCTGTGCCCCTCGATACCGCATGGTTCACACCATATTACCGCGATTTGATGGCAAAGGGCTTGATTGTGCGATATACAATCGGTTATATCGACAGCCACCGCGCCTCTCTATTGAAGGAATATCCTACCGAAAAGGCTTTTGCCGACCGTTTCAAGGTGACCGACGAGATGCTGAAGTCATTGTCCGACAACGCCGAGGCTGACGGAGTGGCAATGAAACCCGAAGAATACGAGAAAAGCCGAGAATATATCGCGATGGTAGTGAAAGCCCTTCTTGCCAGAGACCTTTATGATTCAGGCTCATACTACCGCATAGCCAATATGCACAACCCGACATTCACCGAAGGTCTCAGGCTGATCAACTCTCCACGAGAATATGAACGGCTGATCAATGGTGACACAAACAACAATGACAAATAATGAAAGAAGAAATCATATCGGCTCCTTCGTCGGAGCGTACCGTTCTCGTAGGGCTTATCACTCCTCAACAGCCGGAGGCAAAAGCCAACGAATATCTTGATGAACTCGCATTCCTGGCCGACACCGCCGGAGCCGTCACAGAGAAACGGTTTCTCCAGCGTGTGGACTACCCAAATCCGCGCACATTCGTAGGCAAAGGAAAGCTGGAGGAAATACGCCAATATGTCGAGGACAACGAGATAGGCCTCGTGATATTCGACGATGACCTTACCACCAAGCAGGTCGCCAACCTCGAACGTGAGCTGAAGGTGAAGATACTCGACCGCACCAGCCTAATCCTCGACATATTCGCAAAGAGGGCGCAGACAGCAAACGCCAAGACCCAGGTGGAACTGGCCCAATACCAGTATCTGCTGCCACGACTTACACGAATGTGGACACACCTCGAGCGCCAGCGAGGTGGCATAGGCATGAGAGGTCCAGGCGAGACACAGATTGAGACGGACCGCCGCATCATCCTCGACAAGATATCAAGGCTGAAAGCCGAATTGGCTAAAATAGACTCTCAGAAGTCGATACAGCGCAAGAACAGGGGGAAGCTCACACGTGTGGCCCTTGTCGGCTACACCAACGTCGGCAAATCCACACTAATGAATCTGCTTAGCAAGAGTGATGTGTTCGCCGAAAACAAGCTTTTCGCAACACTCGACACTACCGTCCGAAAGGTCATAATCGACAACCTCCCCTTCCTGCTGACAGACACTGTCGGATTCATACGCAAGCTCCCGACCCATCTTGTCAATTCATTCAAGTCAACCCTCGACGAGGTCAGAGATGCCGATATTCTCGTCCACGTGGTAGATATAAGCCATCCTCAGTTCGAGGAACAGATTGAAGTGGTAAACCGCACTCTCGCCGACATCTGCGGCAAAGACAACGACAAGAAGATGATCGTGGTGTTCAATAAGGTGGATGCGTTCACATACACCCCGAAGGATGATGACGACCTTACTCCCCGCACCAAGGCCAATATGTCGCTCGACGAGCTTAAGACCTCATGGATGGGACGCCTCTCGGACAACTGCGTGTTTATCTCGGCCAAGGAGCAGACCAATATAGAGGAGTTGCGCCAGAAACTTTATGAGATGGCCAAGGAAGTCCACACCCAAAGGTTTCCTTACAACGATTTCCTATATCAGACCTATGATGACATCGACGCCTCTGCTGACGATGACTCAGCAGCTGTCGATAAATAATAACATATTTACATACAGAGAGTTTAGACCAATCATTTCAGACAACTTACAATGGCTAATTTTCGCGAACTTACTATTGACGAAATCACACAGTTGCGACAGAACGGATGCCACAGCAACGAATGGGTACGCGTCAAGGTTGCCGATCCATTCCGGCCCGACAACTATCACGATTGCGTGTTCATGGGTGACATACGACTCGGAATCACAGAAGGGACTTTACGCGGAGTAGGAGGACTCGACTTCCCCACCGGCATCTACGGTGCCACACTGCGCGACTGCGAGATAGGCGACAACGTGCGCATAAGCCATGTCCGAGAATGCATCGTAAATTACCTGATAGGGGCCAACACATGTATCTCCAACGTCGGCTCTATCATCTGCAACGGACGCACTGCATTCGGCAACGGCGTGAAAGTAAATGTGATGGAAGAGACCGGCAGCAGGACAAATCTCATCTACGACAAGCTTTCAGCACAAATCTCATTCCTACAGACAATATATGCCGACAACCGACAGCTGATCGAAGCGCTCCACGCCATGATAAGGCGTTACGCCGAAGAGCATTCAGCCGACCGAGGAGAAATCGGAGCATATGTCACGATAACCGACACAACCCGCATACAGAATGTACGCATACTCAACCGTGCCACGATAAGCGGGGCATCCGCGCTCATAAACGGCACGGTAGGATTCAGAGCCACAGTAGGATGCAACGTAATCGCCGAAAATTTCATAATCTCCTCGGAGGCCGTAGTCGACAACTCCGTGCTCGTCCATAACTCTTTCGTTGGACAAGCATGCCAGTTGCGCAACGGCTTCACGGCACACGATTCCGTGTTCTTCGCCAACTGCCACATGGAATGCGGCGAATCATGCAGCATATATGCCGGCCCGCACTGTGTGTCACACCACAAATCGACACTGCTTATAGCCGGATATTACGCCTTCTTCAACGCCGGCTCCAACTCCAACCAGAGCAACCACCTGTACCGCACCGGGCCTATACATCATGGTATTCTCGAACATGGATGCAAGACCGGCAGCAACAGCTATATCATATGGCCCGCACGATTCGGAGACTTCACCCTCGTACTGGGCAAACATAGCCGTCACCCAGACACCTCCGCACTCCCCTACTCCTATGCAATCGGCCAACCCAACGGAGAGACACTGATATATCCCGGCGCGAACGTAAAGACCGCCGGCACCATACGCGACATACTCAAATGGCGCATACGTGACAAACGTAGTCACGACATTCCGAAACTTGACTACGTGAATACCGTATCACTCAGTCCGGTAACGGCGCTCGTGCTCTATCGTGCACTACGTGTGCTCGAGAAAATAGAAGCTGATGACAACTATGATTATCCACGCCGCCATAATTTCAGGATAAAACGGGAATATATAAGGAAAGGCCGCGAATACTACGCTCTCGCCATCGACTATTTTATGGGTGAGACAATAGTCAACAAACTGCTCCACACGTCGTTGGATGCCAACAGCCCGTTATGGGAACAATTACGGGAAGAACCGGTGGAAACCTCAGGCGATTGGGCCGATGTGGTATCACTTATCATGCCGGAAGAAAAAATCACCGACATATTCAACTCTATAATCGACGGACGCATCTCCTCTGTAGAGCAACTTGCCGAACGGCTCAACTACGAAGGTTCTCAATACGACCACTATGCATGGGCTTTTGTATGCGAGAACTTCCGTAACTGCTATTCAGTCGACATCAAGGACATAACCCCTGAAATTCTCATTTCTGTCATCAATCGCTGGACCGACTCCGTACGTGCACTCGACCAGATGAGACGCGAGGATGCCTTGCGCGATTTCTCACAACAACTCTCTAACGATAACGAGTCTGAGCTTCCCGGAGAATGGCAGGGCCTGAAAATCGACGATACTACATTTAATCCGGAAAGCAACTCTCAGATAATGTCAATGCACAATCACTATGTGCAGGCTCTCCTTGATGCGCATCAGGTGACAACCACACTGCGACGCACATTCAGCCTTGACGAGAACTGACAGCTCAATTCAATAAAAAGTACATATAATAACATTACTTTTCCACCATATAAAGATATGAAACATCTATCTATCGCCACCGGCGCATCTCTCCTACTCATTGCTGCAGCATGCAGCAACAATGAATGGCATGTGAAAGGCGTTCTCGAAGGGGGAGCCGACAAGGAGATTCTTGTACAGGCATCCGACAACGGACGCTGGTATACTCTCGATACCATAACCACAGGAAAGAACGGACGTTTCGACTACTCGCACCCCGCACTCGGCCGCCCCGACGTGTACCGTCTGACTTTAGGAGGCCGCAGCATATATTTTCCGGTCGACAGCATCGAGACAATCAACATAACCGCTTCCGACAGCGCATTTGACTCCTCCTATACGATTGAGGGAACACCGGGAGCACAAGCAATGATGGATGTCGACCGACGGCTCAGAGAAGCCGTAACCGCGAAAGGCGCTCAGAAAGCACTCACCGACTCGGTTCTTAAGCGCGAACTCGCCCAGACCATCCTTGCCGATCCTGCCGGAATAGTATCATACTACATCATTTCCAAGCAGATCAACGGACAATATCTGTTCAACCCCTCCGTGCGCTCCGACAACCGCGTGATAGGTGCGGTGGCCAACGCCTATACGCAGCAGCGCCCCGATGATCCTCGCACATCCTACCTCAAACAATTGTATCTCGCAAACCGCGTTGCCATGAATCCGTCGGCAGGTACTCCCGCCGACACCATACATGCTACCGAACTTGCCTACTTTGATATCGCCCTCACGAACCAGAAGGGCGACACGCTCACACTGTCTGATGCCGTCAACGGCAACAAAGTTGTGCTTCTGAGCTTCACGGCCTATACCGCCGAAGGTTCCACGGCCTACAATGCCCTTCTCGCCGATGCCTACCGTCGCTACCACGACCGAGGCCTTGAGATATATCAGGTTGCTTTCGACGACGACGAATTCCAATGGAAGAAATCGGCCAATAACCTCCCGTGGCTCACGGTCTACCATCCCTCTACACAAGATGCCCAGACACTGCTGAACTACAACGTGCAGTCGCTTCCAACCACCTTCATCATCGCCGACGGCCAGATAGCCGACCGCGTCCTCGACCCCTCCACTCTCCCCACCATCCTCTCACCCCGCTTCTAAATATCGCGTCAGGCGCAATGGTCAAACTTCAAGTAATGATATGCACTTACGATGCAGACGGAATCAAGAGGACGGCCAAATCTCTGCATCCGTCTGTACCGGAAGTGGAATATCTTATCGGATGGCAGACCGGCGATAACGACTGCGCCATACCGGAAGAACTAAAACGCCCGGATTTCAAGATATTTCCTCATGCAACAAAAGGCTTGTCTAAGAACCGGAATTATCTGCTGTCGAAAGCCACGGCTCCAATCCTCCTTGTCAGTGATGACGATGTAGATTATACTGTTCCGCAACTTAAAAGCGTCATCGATACTTTCGAAGCCAATCCCGATTATGACATAATTGCATTCCGCTATAATTCCGCATTTTGCGGAAAGAACTATCCTGACAGTTCATTCAACCTTTGGAATCCACCGAAAGGATACTATGTTTCATCTATTGAGATAGGCATTCGCAATGGAAACTATCTGTCGAGTTTGAAATTCAACAAATATTTTGGATGTGGTAGTGGTACATTCATTGCGGGCGAGGAAGATATATTTCTTAATGACTGCAAGAAACTCAATCTAAGAGCAATATATTTCCCCCACACGATTTGCACGCATAATGCCGGAGAAACAACATCAGAAAGAAACCAATATAATCCTTGTTATATCCAGACAAAAGGAGCTGTCTTTATTTATATCCACCCTTTATCTTGGCCTTTACGCATGCTTGCCCATGCCGTTAGAGAAAAAAACATTCCAAGATACAATTATATTGCAAATTGGATAAAAGGCGCATTCAAAGCACTTCGCCTACAGGTTAAATCTAACTAATTTTCAGAGTCTGCTAAGTTCATGGATAGACGAATGGAATCAATAATCCCAAAAGTATCTATTATAGTATTAACTTATAACCAAGAATCTACAATTAGAAGAACTTTGGATTCGATACTGATGCAGAAATGCGATTTTAAGTTCGAGATAGTTATCGGTGATGACGCATCAAACGACAATACTCCGAAAATCTGCATGGAATATTACCACAAATATCCCGATATAATCAAATTTATTCATAATGACCATAATAAAGGTGTCGTAAGAAACTATTATGACTGTATAATAGCATGTAGGGGAGAATATGTAGCGGATTGTGCCGGAGACGATTACTGGGTTACTGATACAAAACTACAAAAGCAATACGACATTCTCAAAAATGAACCATTGGTATCAATAGTACATACCAATTGGATGTATGAAAATGTAATATCTAAGGAATTAACTCCACAAGACAAAGCTTTTGATAAAACTGAATACCAACAACCACGGATAAACGGTCGAATCCTTTTAAAAGCATATCTACAAAGGAAAGCCCCGGTCTTAGTACACTCATGCACTTACATGTTTCGTAAATCTTGTTTGTTGGAGCGTTATCGTAAAGATCAGACATTCTTTGTATCAACGGAATGGACCTGTGAAGATGTTTCTGCTATCTGTGCCCTACTCGCCTCAGGAGATGCAGCATTCATTCCAGAAGTAACAATGCACTATAGTATCGGAGGAAAAACCTTATCTTCAGCAGAGAATTATAGCAAAACTTTTGACTTCTATTACGGTGCAATTCTACATAACCACTACATCGCAACTGCATTAAATATAAATCAATCCGAACTTAAAAACTACTATACTACTTCGTTACACTATATCTTAATGCAGGCAATTCATTCTTTTGATAAAAAACGTCGTAATAAATGTATTAAACTTATATCATCCTATAAATTTCCCATAAAATTGAAAACAAGGCTTGCCATCATTCTCACATGCAACTCTCTCTTATGGCATATATTCAATACGTTGAATAATCGAATTTAGAGTTATGATGGAATCGGTACTGACGGTGGTTATTCCGGTACATGACCGGGAAAGGATTGTCGGGGCGACATTGGAGTCGCTTGAGCGACAAGGATTGATGTGTCCCATGATATTGGTCGACAACAACAGCAGCGACGGCAGCTTTAACGTGCTGAAGGAATGGGCCGACGCACGTAACGCCAAAGGCGGCTGCGTCACCGTGTTGCAAGAGACCATGCCGGGAGCTGCCGCAGCGCGCAACAGGGGACTACGCGAGGTGGACTCTCCCTGGGTGATGTTTTTCGACTCCGACGACCTAATGCTCGAGGGACATCTCAACAGGATAATAAAAGCCATCAATGATTTCCCCGATGCCGACATAATAGGCTGGGACGTGGCTGTCAGGCAACTTGACGGAACGGAATCAAGGAGAGTATTCGCCGACCGCGATTTGATGTTCCGCAACATGTTCAATGCCATATTCGCCACACAACGCTATGCAGTGCGCACAGATTTTTTCCGACATGCCGGCTCTTGGGATGCAAGCGTAATGGGATGGAACGACTACGAGACAGGCATGCGTCTCGCCGCCATGAATCCACGCACCGTGAAACTACAGGGCGATCCTACAGTGCTCGTCGTAGAGCAAACCAAATCAATCACCGGCACCGACTATTCCTCAGGAGCCGCCAAATGGGAGCACGCCATCGATTGCTGCGAGGCCACCCTCCGCCGCCACGGACTCATGCGGGAATTACGTTGGCTCGAACTACGGAGAATTGTCCTTGCAGCCCTTTATGCCCGCGAAAAAAGTCCGGAAGCCTCGCGCCTGTATGATGAAGTGATGAGGCGCACACTTTCGGCACGTCAACGCATGCTGTTGCATGCGGCATATGCCTACACACGCCACGGAGGCCGGGGCATACACTATCTGCTCCGACCGTTCATATAGAGTGCCGCAACGAGTCTGCCCTGTCAGCTATTTGAGGTAGTTTAAAAACATCCTTTAAACTACCATTCGTAGGCGATTGTCAGGCCGAGAGCGTTCAGTGTCATCGTACGTCCGGTCCATGTATAGTTGTTGGCCGATGTGATCAACTGGTATGTGATGCCAAGGTCGACAGCCTGCTTTGAGTTGGAGGAGTTTACCGGGAAACGCATGCCAAGCGACGGTCTCAGATAGAACTGGCCGTTGTTTGACAGATAACCGTTGTCAAACTCCAGATAATTGTTGCCCAAAAGGAATGTAGCACCAATACGCAAGTCGAAATAAGCCGACAATGCATTCTGTGCTCCACCAAACGTGAAACGGAAGTCTGTGAACAATGGCAACATCGCTCCGGTCTTATTGGCACCGTGCTCCCAATACCCCGGCACATCGGAACGCGACAACGACCCGTCGTAGTTCGAGAATGCCACATCCACACCCAATCCGACACCCATATAAAACCATGAGGTGTACTGAAATCCCTGTGATGTAGACACGCTCAAAATGTTGGCCCGGCTGCTCCCTATCCCGGCCAGCGCGGAGGCATCGACGAATCCCTTATACTGCCACGAACCCGAAAGAGCCGGACGCAACAGTTGCGGAAGCTGGTTGGCGAGTTCATAATACTGAGCCGAAGCGCCAGCTGCCATCGATAGTGCGAGTGCCGCGAATGCAATACGTTTCATCATTTCTCTACTTGAATTTAGAGTGTCTTTTTTAATATCGAAGCCATTCCGGCACATCGGTCAGAATGGCTTCGTTATTATAACGTATGCAAAAGCAAAATAGTTATATCCGTTGACATAAAGCCCAACGAATAGGCCTATAATGCCAAATATATCGTTTAGAGGTGGTTGTTTTTAACAACATCTTATGTTCCAATCATATCCGGTCGGCAATCCACTGCCCCACTTCATAAGTCTTATAGCCGGGAGTCGAAAGATCCGGAGTCGTGATACCTTTATCAAGCGATGCCTGAACAGCCGAACGTATGGCGGCACCTTCCTCCTTCAGATCGAAATACTCGAACAGCATCGCCACTGAAAGGATCTGAGCCACAGGGTTGGCAATACCAAGTCCCTTGGCCTGGGGCCATGATCCGTGAATAGGCTCGAACACAGGTGTGGATTCTCCGGTAGACGCTGACGGGAGCAATCCCATCGAGCCGGAGATTACAGAGCCTTCATCGGTAAGGATATCACCGAAAGTGTTCTCTGTCACCATCACATCGAAGAAACACGGATCCTGTATCATACGCATGGCCGCATTGTCTACATACATGAAATCGGTTTCCACATCGGGATATTCGGTAGCCATCTCTTTAGCAATCTTGCGCCATAAGCGCGACGATGCAAGAACGTTGGCCTTGTCGACTACAGTGAGATGACGGCGACGTTTGCGGGCATATTCATATCCGACACGCAGTATGCGCTCCACCTCATGGCGGGTGTAGAAGTTGGTGTCCCACGCCTCGTCGTCCCCCTCATGCTTCTTGCCGAAATACATGCCGCCGGTAAGCTCGCGTATGCAAACGAAGTCCGCGCCACGGATTATGTCAGCCCGTAGAGGCGACTTGTCGAGAAGGCTCGGAAAGGTATTCACCGGCCTGATGTTGGCAAAGAGTCCGAGTTTCTTGCGCATGGCCAGGAGACCCTGTTCGGGACGCACCTTCGCATCGGGGTCATTGTCATACCTGGGATCGCCTACCGCGGAAAAAAGCACTGCGTCGCTGTCGCGACACAGCTTATAGGTCTGCTCCGGGAAAGGATCACCGACATTGTCTATCGCATTAGCGCCCACAAGGCCATAGGCGAACTCTACGGTATGGCCGAAGCGCTCACACGTTTTCTTCATCACAAGTACACCTTGTGCGGATATCTCGGGGCCAATGCCGTCACCGGGCAATACGGCTATCTTAAAATTCATAGGCTCGAAATTATTTAGTGACTGTTTTAAACAATCTTTTAGATGACTTAATAATGGTCGGCATCACGCTCATACTTCTCGGTATCACTCTTGCGGGAAAGCAGATAGGATATGTCGTCAAGGCCGTTGAGCAGGCAATGCTTCTTGTACGGATTAATATCAAAATGCTCCCACCGGCCCGTCGACAGGTTAGTGATGGTCTGCTGCGGCAAATCCACCCGCAATTCAGCTTTGGGATCGGCATGTACCGTGTTGAAAAGCTCACGAAGGAAATCCTCGCTCACCACTACCGGGAGAACGAAATTATTTAATTCATTGTTCTTGTGGATATCGGCGAAAAAGCTCGACACCACCACCCGGAAACCATAATCGTGAATTGCCCAGGCGGCATGCTCACGCGACGATCCACTGCCGAAATTCTTCCCGGCAATAAGTATGCATCCCGAGTAGCGCGGGTCGTTCAGAACGAAACTTTCGACCTTGTTCCCTTCCTTGTCGAAGCGCCAGTCGCGAAACAGATTGTCGCCGAATCCTTCACGCGATGTGGCCTTAAGGAAACGTGCCGGAATAATCTGGTCGGTATCTACATTCTCCACCGGCAGAGGCACAGCCGTGGAAGTTATAACTGTTATCTTCTCGTCCATTTCAATACGCTTTTTATATTGTCCGTGGATCCGTGATATATCCGGTCAGAGCCGCAGCGGCTGCCAGAGGCACCCCTGCAAGTATGGTACGCGACCCGGGGCCTTGCCTACCTTCAAAATTGCGGTTGGAAGTGGAGACACACAATTTACCCGGCGCGACCTTATCGTCGTTCATAGCCAGACATGCCGAACACCCCGGTTCCCGAAGCTCGAAGCCCGCTTCCGCGAGCGTCTTGTCGATTCCGGCACGGCGCAACTGCTCCATCACCTTGCGGCTTCCGGGCACAAGCCATACGATGACTCCCGGAGCTTTTTTCTTCCCTTTCACCATATCGGCGAATAGACGGAAATCCTCAAAACGACCGTTGGTACAGCTCCCGACAAAAATATAGTCGACACGCGTACCGGTCAATTTTTCCCCCTCTTCAAAACCCATATAGCGCAATGAACGTGTATATCCGGCACGCTCCGCGTCATTCTTTCCGGGATTGGCAGGCACAGACTCCGAGATGCCTATACCCATACCCGGGTTCGTACCGAACGTCAGCCGAGGCTCGATATCGGCAGCGTCAAAACGTACCTCGGCGTCAAACACGGCATCTGCATCGGTCGGAAGCGTGCGCCAATAAGCCACGGCCTTGTCCCAAGCCTCACCCTTAGGAGCGAAGTCGCGTCCTTTGAGATAGGCGAACGTGGTTTCGTCGGGAGCGACCATGCCTCCACGAGCGCCCATCTCTATCGACAGGTTGCATAGCGTCATACGCTCTTCCATCGACATATCGCGCACCACCTCTCCGGCATATTCCACGAAATAGCCCGTGGCACCGGAAGTAGTCATTCGGGCTATGACATAAAGGGCCACGTCCTTGGCCGTTACTCCCGGGCGCAGGTTGCCGTCAATCGTTATGCGCATCGATTTGGGCTTTGGTTGCAATATGCATTGCGAGGCAAGCACCATCTCCACTTCCGAGGTACCTATGCCGAAAGCCACGGCTCCAAATGCACCATGCGTCGAGGTATGGCTGTCGCCGCAGACTATGGTGTATCCGGGCAATGTAAGAGCGTTCTCAGGGCCTATCACATGGATGATGCCGTTGCGCTCATGTCCGATATCGAAAATGTCGATACCGAATTCGGCGGCATTGCGCCTTAACGTTTCCACCTGGTTGCGCGACACGGGATCTGCAATCGGGCAATCCTGATGTTGTGTCGGTATATTATGGTCTGGAGAACATATCGTGCGCCCCGGACGGAACACTTTCAACCCGCGACGGCGCAGACCGTCGAAAGCCTGCGGGCTCGTCACCTCGTGGCAATAATGACGGTCGATATATAACTGAGTGGGGCCTCCGTCAATCACGTTGACGGCATGTGAGTCCCATATCTTGTCGAAAAGAGTCTTAGGCATGATTTTTCCTCTACCGTATGTGGTCAATGTACGAATTTATTGATCGCGTCTATGAAAGCTTCGGCAGAAGCCGCTATGATGTCGGTATTGGCGGAGAAACCATAATAACTCGTACCGTCATACTCAACTGTCATATGCACCTTCCCTATGTCGTTCGAGCCTTTGTTTATGGCCTGGATAAGGAATTCCTTTACCAGCATCTTCCTGTGGATTATCTGCTTGATGGCGGTGATGGCGGCATCGACAGGACCGTTGCCTGAGGCGCATGCCTCGAACTTTTCCCCTGCGATGTCGAGACCGATCGAGGCCACCGACTTCACTCCTACGCCCGATGTCACCTGAAGGAAGTCGAGCTTCATACGGCGGTTGGCCTTGTGGTGCTCGCCAGCGAGCATCAGCACGTCATCGTCGTTGATCTCCTTCTTCCTGTCAGCCAGACGAAGAAATGCGTCGTAAGCCTTGTCGAGCGCCTCCTTGTCGAGATCCACGCCGAGCACATGCAGACGATGCTTTAGGGCGGCACGCCCGGAGCGAGCGGTAAGCACAATGGAGTTCTCATCGACACCGACATCCTTCGGATCGATTATCTCGTAACTTTCACGATTTTTCAGCACGCCGTCCTGATGTATGCCGGAGCTGTGGGCAAATGCGTTGCGACCCACTATGGCCTTGTTGGGCTGCACCGGCATATTCATCAATGAAGATACAAGCCGGCTTATCCCGCATATCTTGGTGGTATTGATATTTGTGTCGATACCTAATTCCTTATGTGACCGGAACGCCATCACCACCTCTTCAAGAGAGGTGTTGCCGGCACGCTCTCCGATTCCGTTGATGGTGACTTCGGCCTGGCGTGCGCCACCCATGATTCCGGATATGGTGTTGGCGGTGGCCATACCGAGGTCGTTGTGGCAGTGGGTGGCAATCGTCACCCGGTGTATGCCGTCGACATGCTCCATAAGATACTTAATCTTCTCCCCGAATTCCCACGGCATGCAGTAACCTGTGGTGTCGGGAATATTTATCACAGTAGCTCCGGCTTTGACTACGGCCTCAACCACACGAGCAAGGTACTCATTTTCGGTACGACCGGCATCCTCGGCATAGAATTGCACATCCTCCACGAAGCTCTTGGCATACTTTACGGCCGCAACGGCACGCTCAAGAATATCCTGGCGGTTGGAGTTGAACTTATATTTAATGTGTGGATCGGAAGTCCCTATGCCCGTGTGTATACGCTTATGCTTGGCATATTGCAGCGACTCGGCGGCCACACGTATGTCATTTTCCACCGCGCGGGTCAAGGCACAGATAGTAGGCCAAGTCACAGCCTTGGATATTTCCACAACGGAATTGAAGTCGCCGGGACTCGACACCGGAAATCCGGCTTCTATGACATCGACACCAAGCTCCTCAAGGGCTTTGGCAACCTCGATCTTCTCGACTGTGTTGAGCTGGCAGCCCGGCACTTGCTCGCCGTCGCGAAGAGTGGTATCGAATATGAAAAGTCTATCACTCATAGGTAAAATAAAAATACTTTTTCGATAAAAGTCAAGCTAAACCAAATGTAATATTTTGCAAAAATAACAAAATCCGATGAAACAATCAAAGCTAACGCAGATTATTTCATCGGATTTTATATAATAATTACGGTTTGAAATGGTTGTCGTACCGTAAAGACCGTTTTTTACTTTACCCAACGCCACAAGTCGGCAAAGGTCGACTTATGTCCGTACATCAATATGCCCCTGCGGTAGATGCGGGCGGAAAGCCACGTGAAGAAAGCCGCTGTGCCATAAAGGATGGCCACAGAAGTGAGCATTTCCCATACAGGCACCTCGTAAGGCAACCGCACCATCATGACGATAGGTGACGTAAACGGTATGATCGAGCAGACCACTCCAAGAGTCCCGTCAGGATTCTGCATGCAGCTCTGGCCGATGAACAAAGAGAATACTATTATCATCATCAACGGCGTCATGAACTGATTGGCATCGCTCTGCTGGTCGACGGCGGAACCGAACGCAGCAAAAAGAGAGGCATAAAGCAGATAGCCACCTATAAAGTACACTATGAACATACCGAGCAGCAACAGCCAGTTGACGCCGAGAATCGCCTGAATCATCTCTCCGAATTCACCGTCGGCAGTAATGACGGCAGCGGCATCCGGGCCCATCGAGGCTGCGTCCAGGGCGGCACCGGATCCGGCAGCTACAGCACCGGCCACTCCTATGCCACTCAATATGAGCAGCCCTACGCCGAGCAACACGGCCCATATGGCGACCTGGGTAAGACCAACAAGCGCCACGCCCATTATCTTGCCAAGCATAAGCTCTATAGGCTTGCATGAGCTGACTATGACCTCCACTATACGGTTGACCTTATCCTCTACCACAGAACTCATGATCATGGCCCCATAGGTAAGCACGAACATATATGTAAGAAACGCCAGGGCCATTCCTATGACCGACATAAGGTCGTCGGAAGTGACAGACGTCTCTCCATCGGCATTCCATGTGTTTGTACGCACAACAACCTCTGCCTGGCTCTCCTTTATGATACGGTCAAGTTCAGGAATGCCATACGAAGCCACACGGGCATCGGTTATGGCCTTGCTGAGCTGGCTCTCGACCTCCTCACGTAGGGAGGAACGTGTCGGGGAAGAACTGTAGACACTCACCTGCAAGATGGAATCGACCGAAGCAGGGATTACCACTATAGCATAATATGGCGCATTGCCCTCCTCGTCATCATCTTCCTGAGACTCAAATTTGTCACGCATGTTGGCGACTGTGTAGTCGGCCGGCGACTCGAAAACATATTCACTCGTATTCTCCAGCGCCGAGGCATAGCGTCCGCTCTGGTCTATGACGGCCACACGGTCGCCTTCGGCTTCGTTGAGTACCATCATCAGCCCCATGGCGAAGCCAAGCGATACTATAAGGAACGGCACAAGGATAGTGGTTACTATAAAAGATTTCTTGGCCACTATTGATAGATACTCGCGCCTGAGCACGAGCCATAGACGTGTCTTGTTCATTGCTGTCAGTTCTTTCCTGTCACGGTTTCTATAAATATCTCGTTCATCGTCGGAAAGAGTTCCTCAAATCCAAGGATGTTATACCGGGGATTGAGAAACTCTATCACCTCGCGCATTGCAACGCCGGGCACAAGACGCACCATCACCTGCGAACCGCCCATGACATCAGGTTCGATTCCCACAATGTCGAACAGTTCGGGAGAGGGAGCTACCACAGGCTCGGCCACACGCACCTTGAATACATTCTTCTTGAAACGCTGACGCACCTCCGCCACATTTCCCTGCAACACTACCTTAGAATGGTTTATAAGGGAAATTTCGTTGCACACTTCCTCGACCGACGACATGTTGTGGGTAGAGAACAATATCGTGGCCCCTTCCCGGTTGAGCGCAAGAATCTCCTGCTTAAGCTGCTCTGCATTCACCGGATCAAAGCCGGAGAACGGCTCGTCGAAAATCATGAGCGACGGATGATGTACCACAGTGCCTATGAACTGCACTTTCTGTGCCATACCTTTCGAGAGAGCCTCAATCTTCTTCGTGGCCCACTCTTCGAGATGCATCCGGCGCAGCCATTTCTCACCTTCGGCACGTGCGTCGCGTGCGGTCATTCCTTTCAGACGCCCGAGATACACGATATGGTCGATGACCTTCATCTTCTTATATAGTCCACGCTCTTCAGGCAGATAGCCTACACGCATCACGTCGGACGGATGAAGTGGTTTCCCATTGAGAAGCACCGTACCTTCGTCAGGGTTGGTAATCTGGTTTATTATCCTTATCAGCGTGGTCTTGCCTGCACCGTTAGGTCCGAGCAGGCCGTAGATAGTTCCTTCGGGAATTGTGAGATCAACGCCGTCGAGAGCCGTATGGCAATCAAAGCGCTTCACTATCCCGGAAGCTTCAATAAGAGCATTCATTACTTAACTTATTCCAATAATTATTATGACACTCTGTGTGTCGATTAGCTTTTTACAAGAACAAGAGCGGTCCAGTCGTCGATGCTTGCACGCGACTTGTATTCAAGCCCGCATTTCCGCGCCTCGGCCAGAATCGTATCGACATCGGCAGAATAAAATCCGCTGAGCACTATCTCGCCCCCTGACACAACTGCCCGTGCATAAGTTCCAAGGTCGGCAAGGATGATGTTGCGGTTGATGTTGGCAAGCAGTATATCGGCCAAAGGCAGCGATTGCAACGTGTTGGCATCGCCTAGCAGTACATTTATCTCGGGATGACCGTTGAGAGACACGTTCTCCACGGCATTTACATGGGCGAATTCGTCGATTTCTATGGCATTTACGGGTGTAGCTCCGCGCATCGCAGCAAGAATGGCCAGAATGCCGGTGCCCGTGCCAACGTCTATGACAGATTTGCCAAGTAGATCGGTAGAAAGGAGATGACGTATGATAAGAGTTGTGGTCTGATGATGCCCGGTGCCGAACGCCATTTTCGGGTCAATGACTATATCATACTCGGCCTCAGGCACATCGGTATGAAATGAGCTATGAATGACACATCGTCCGTCAATCGCTATCGGTTGAAAGTAGTTCCTCTCCCATTCGGCGTTCCAGTCACGGCCCTCTACTTTCTTCCATTCGGTAGTGGCCGTAATACCGTCGAAAGGCATAGCCCCGACCACATCGCCAAGAATGTCGGCATTGAAGTCGGCATCACGCACATAGGCCGTGAGTCCCGCTTCATCCGGCACGAAACTCTCATATCCATTCTCGGCAAGAAGGGCGGCAAGAACATCAGTGGCACATTCACTGCATGGCTCAAGATCAACACGCAGCTCTATATAGTCATTCATATACGCACTTTTTTCTTGCAAATTTAGACATTTAGTCCGAATCCGCTCGGAAGAAGTCTCGATTTTTGTAACATCTGTGAACTATTTTTATGAGCAGGCGTTAAGAGAGTATAAAACTCAAACGAACAATTCAAAAAATCATGGATAAGAAAAGTATCAAAGGTACCGAGACCGAGAAGAATCTTCTGAAGTCATTCGCAGGCGAATCACAAGCACGTGGTCGCTACACTATATTCGCGGAAGTGGCCCGCAACGAAGGCTACGAACAGATTGCTGAGATTTTCCTTGAAACAGCGGCACAGGAATATGCACACGCCAAGAAGTTCTTCAGCTATCTCGAAGAAGGGATGCTTGAGATTACCGCCTCTTATCCAGCAGGTCCTGTAGGCTCCACAGCCCAGAATCTCCAGGAAGCCGCAGCCGGCGAACATGAAGAATGGGCCGACATGTACCTTGCTTTTGCAAAAACGGCGCAGGAAGAGGGATTCCCGCAGATTGCCGCCAATTTCAAGCTGGTGGCACAGGTGGAACAAGGACATGAGGAGCGCTACCTACGCCTGCTCGACCGTCTTGCCACCGACACCATGTTCGGTGATGCAGAGGAAATCCTATGGCAATGCCGTTACTGCGGATATATCCACCGCGGCAAGAACGCACCGAAGAAATGCCCCGTATGCGAGAAACCGCAAGGCTACTTCGAACGCAAAGCCGACAATTATTGACAATCATCGCACGAGGCCGTCACGGCTGAAGCGACAAAAAGATATTGATGTTCTGTAATAGACCGCCTACGGCGTGCGGACATTTCGAACGCAAGGCCAGGGCTTCTATAAGTTAAGAAAGTAAAGTATGAAATTTAGCCATTTACTGTATTAATCTGTTTTGTTGGAATATATGATCATCGCCGGGGGACGCCGTGAGGCATTCCCCGGCGATGTTTTATCTATCCGGGTTACTCTCAGGGAATCGTGCGAATCAATTGGGGAAATCAATCGAAAGGCCTATCTGGAAGCGGCGCGGATTGATGGGATAATGAGGCAACGAGAAATAATTTTCACCGGTCATTCCCTGATTGACGTGGCTCATGAGCACATAGAAACGCACCTTCGAAAGTTTCATGTTGGCAAAAGCGTTCATCAAGGGATAACCGCCTACATCCACACTACGCTGGTTGTAGAACGTCATCGTCGCGGGCTGGTAGTCAATCGACTTATACTTCGTGTAGTAGTCACAGTCGACACCGAGCTGCACGAAAAGCACTCCGGCAATCTTGAAATTGAGCGACAAGTTGGAGTACACCGCAAGTTTTGGCAACGGTATCACAGTTTCATCAGACGAAGTCTGCAACGTCAGTCGGTTCTGCCATACCAACGGCCCGAACTTGAAATCCTGATTAAGCGATGCGCTGACCACCTGCACGCTTCCTCCGGCCTGCACTGGCAGGCAGTCAGGCCCGAAATAGATGAGGTTCTGTACATTCTCCACGCCGGCATTTATGCGTGTACGCGTGTGGGGTATGTCCAAAATACCGCCAAGGCGCAGGGAGCGCGTCTTGCCGAAATCGTTATCCCATATGAAATGATTGGATACGTAATGGTTCATCAGATAAGGTGCGGCAGTGTTGCGGAAACGTCCGTAACCTGTGATGCTAACCGAGTCGCCGAACAACGGGAAACGAGTGTTTACACGTCCGTCGATCTCAAGATCGCCGACTACCGGGCCGATAAGCCCGAAGCGGGCGGTAGCATCATAGGTGAGTATAGTGCCGCGCTGCTTTGTAAGCTGACCCCCTACCCACAGCAAGTTCTCCTTATGGCTTCCGGGCACCTTATCCACGGGGTATGGCGACAAGCCTTCGGGGAGGGGCACGACACGGTCGATAGTGTCGGTGGTCTGCTTGTAGCTGCGTACCTGATGAGTGGCGAAGGCCGCGAGACCGAACTTGGCAAATTTGTTGAATTCTTCAAGGAGCTGCACACCGAACGTGTTTGACAGCGACCAATAAGATGTGCGGTCATCCGATTGGTCGGGATAAAGGTAGGTGTGTTTCCAGAATTCGATATCTGATTCCTGTGTGTCGCGGAATGTGTGACGGCCTTTCTGATAGTCGAGTGTCCACACGAAACGGGTCACCGGCACATATGTCCGCACCGTCGTGGTGTCGTCGACCTCCTCTTCTTTCCAGAAGCCCACATTATATGTGTTGTTGAGATATAGTTGCGCGCCACTCAAGCGATTGAACGCACCGGTGAGATTGGTCGGGATAGCCTTGGGTTGAATCGACGCCTGCCCACCCTGCAACTGTGCGGGATCGGTGATGTAGAGATCGTCAGTGATACCGCCGTTCTCCATGTTGAGCATGTTCCAATGGTTGAAAAATCCCTGGAATTCATATCGGTCCCCTATGTATGAGCCGGAGAATCCCCAGTTGATATGCTTGGTGGCCTGATAATCGTAGCAACCCTTGGAATATAGATAATCAATCATCGCGCCTACCTGTCCGCGCGCATCCACATTGCCTGAGAAGATGCCATGCAACCTGTCCTGCGAGTTTTCCTTACCACCTGCGTTGTTGTATGAAAGGAGAGTCATCGGGATGCGGGTATTGTAGAAACGCATTCCAGACAAGGACGGTTTCCAATAGCGCAGAGCGTCGGCAAAGAAGAAGTCGCTCATAGGCTCGCGCTCGAAATAAAGGAGAGTGCGTCCGGGGGCACCTAAATTACCGGTTGTACCGTATGCATCCGTCACCATCGACGGTACGAAACGTTGTGCATAGTTCCGATAGAGCGTGTCGATGGTTGATGGCTCTCGAAGGCCAAGAGGTGGAAGAATCGTCCACGCGTAAGGAGCTGTCGACGCAGCATCATCGGCCACGACCGCGTCAGCTTCCTCCGGATGCTCAGGCAAAGGCAGGGAAGGACTCGGGGCAGGACGCAATGACGGACTCTGGGCCGACGCCGGGCCGGCTGACAACAGCAGCAGTAGGACAGATATTGATAATTTCAGATTCATTTATCCGAAGCCTTGGGCGTAGAGCCTGTGATATTGTCCGAAGCCCCATGGCCATCGGAATGAATTGTGATGAACGGGTCAATGCTGTCGATATCGGCAGGCACGTCCTCGAGCAGCACTGCGTGCATCGAGCGGAGAATACTCTGCGCTCCGATGAGCTGCATTCGCGGCTCAAGCGAATCAACCACGGTCGAGTCGACTGAAAGCAGATACTCTGCCATATTGCGGGCCACGCCCATCTGACCGGCACGCACAAGCGCGAGTATCAGCAACAGATAGGCCATAAATGATATGTTGGTGCTCTGCGGATCCTCGATTTTAAGCAGATACTCCCTGTAGAGCTGAGCTATTTCCCCCACTCTCCTCTGACGATAAAGCGACTCGACAAGTACATTCCAATCGTCCGACACTCCTTTCATATAAAGCCATGTAAGCAAAATGTCGGCGGCAGCCTGCCAGTTGCCTCGCTCATAGAATCCCCGCGCCCAGGCGGTCCATTCATCCTGGGTCATTCCGGAAGCGGGCAGATACTCTCTTAGCACCCTTAGGTTGCGCAGAGAATCACCGAGTTTCAGGATATGTTCCACAGCCTCACGCTCGGCAGGATGCACATGGAGGTATCCTTCAAGAAGATCGGCCGACTCATCCTCGCTGCCATCTATTGCAAGCATGGCGGCAAGGGTGAAAAGCGCCGGGGCATACTCCTTGTCACGGGCCACGACATCGCGCATCATGCGGTAGGCCTCCTGAGTGTCCTTCTTCATGTCGAAGAGGATCTGGGCCTTGGTGGTGAGCACCGGGGATGACTCAGGATCAAGCGCCACGGCATAGTCTATCGAGCCAAGGGCATTCTCGTAATCATCCACGTTGAGATATTCTTGCGAAAGCATGTGCCAGTAAGTTGGATTGAACGGCTCCATACCTGTCAGCTCATCGAGAAGCTTTATGGAATAATTGTAGTCACCCTGATCCTCCACCTCCTGGGCAAGTTCGTAAAGGAACGTGTCTTTATACATGCACCGCTGTTGTATCACGTCCTTGTGTTCCTTAAGCCAATCGAGCAGCCCCAATTCGGAGAATGTGGTGACAAGCTGTATGATCGTCTCGTCATCGTAGTCCTCATACCGGTTTAGTATCTCCGACATCGCATCGGCAGCCTCCTGTCCCGACGGGCGCTTTACCCGCAGGACAAGGAGATCCCACAATGCATTGTCGTTGCGGTGGCTATCGGCAATGGACAGCGCTGCATCGCTCATCGAGAGGTTCTCAAGCAGGAAATATGCACGACGCTGCATCAGCTCGTCATTGTCCGGGAAATATCTTACAGCGGCGAAAATCACCTGTAGCTGCACGGCCTCGTCATAATTGTCATTGGCGTAGTCGTATATGTCTACGAGGTCGTTCTCGTCAAATGTCGACGGTATGTCGCCCTTAGAGGCCGTTTCGCGAAATTTCCTGTAGAGATTCTCTCTGCGTTTCTGCTCCTGATCCATGGATATGGTTTGGAATTGACGGCATTTGGCCGTGATATGGCGACAAATGCCTGATTTACTTCTTCTGTATCTTTTCCCAGGTGTCCTTGAGCTGTATCGTGCGGTTGAACACGAGATGGCCGGGAGTAGTGTCCGGGTCAAGAGTGAAATAACCGATGCGTTGGAACTGGTAATGTCCGCCCTGCTTTGCATTCTCGGCAAGGAAAGGCTCAATCTTGATTCCGTCAACCACTTTAAGCGAGTCGGGGTTGAGCATCTCGCGGAAATCGCGATCCTTCTCTTCTGCCGGATTTTCTACCGAGAACAGACGGTCGTAAAGTCGTGCCTCAGCATCGACCGCATGTGCAGCCGACACCCAATGTAACGTACCTTTCACTTTGCGCATGCTGCCCGGCATACCGCTACGGGTCTCCGGATCATAGGTGCAATGTATCTCCGTAATGTTGCCTTCGGCATCCTTTACAACATCGGTACACTTAATAATGTAAGCGCCTTTCAGACGCACCTCTCCGTCTGGAGCCAGACGGAAGAACTTCTTCGGCGGATTCTCCATGAAGTCGTCGCGCTCGATAAAGATTTCGCGAGAGAAAGGCATCTTGTGGGTGCCTGCCGTGCTGTCCTCCGGGTTGTTCTCCATCTCAACGGTCTCGACCTGCCCTTCGGGATAGTTTGTGATAACCACTTTAACGGGATTCATTACGGCCATCACTCGTGCAGCCACGCGGTTGAGGTCGTCACGCACCGCGTGCTCAAGCAGCGAGATGCTGTTGAGTGCTTCAACCTTTGTATAGCCAATGAGATCCACGAAATTGCGTATCGACTGAGGAGTGTAGCCTCTGCGGCGCATGGCCGAGATGGTTGGCATGCGCGGGTCGTCCCATCCTGCCACAAGACCTTCTTTGACAAGTTGCAGGAGCTTGCGCTTGCTCATCACGGTGTAGGTGAGGTTGAGGCGGTTGAACTCTATTTGGCGCGGGCAGTAGCTCTCGTCGGCAAGCTCCTTTACAAAATATTCATATAACGGACGGTGAGGCACGAACTCGAGAGTGCATATCGAGTGGGTGACACCTTCGAAATAATCGCTTTGGCCGTGGGCGAAGTCATACATTGGATAGACGTTCCAGGTAGTGCCGGTGCGATGGTGTGGTGTCTTGATTATACGGTACATGATCGGATCGCGGAAGTGCATGTTGTCGGAGGCCATGTCAATCTTGGCACGCAACACGTAGGTACCTTCATCAAACTCTCCGGCGTTCATTCGGCGGAACAGGTCGAGGTTTTCCTCGACGGGACGGTCACGGTAAGGGCTGTTCTGCCCGGGTTGTGTGGGTGTGCCCTTCTGTCGTGCTATCTCTTCCGATGTCTGATGATCGACATATGCCTTACCCTCCTTAATCATGCGTACTGCCAGATCGTAGAGCTGGGGGAAATAATCACTCGCATAGTATTCACGGTCGCCCCAGTCGAATCCGAGCCAATGTATGTCGTCACGTATGGCATCGACATATTCCGTATCTTCTTTGGTAGGATTGGTATCGTCAAAACGCAGATTGCATGTGCCGCCGAATTTCTCGGCCACACCGAAATCCATGCATATTGCCTTTGCGTGGCCTATATGGAGATAGCCGTTAGGCTCGGGCGGGAAGCGGGTGTTGAGTCGTCCGCCATTCTTGCCGGCAGCCAGATCATCGGCTACCAGCTGCTCCACGAAGTTGAGGCCGCTTTTGCCCTCTTCTTCATTTATGGGTTCAATAAATTCCGACATAGCAATATTATATTTCCCGCAAAGATAGCAATATTATATGAATCCGCCAATAGTTTTCTCGACGAGGAGCACACGCAAAAGATGACTCACAGCTTCCCGATCCGGTCATAAAAAAACGGCGATATGCCGTATTTGAATTGACACATCGTCGTTTTATGCAGTAAAAAGAATTCAGAACTTATATCCTACAGAGAGCACCACCTGATTGTAGTTGGACTTGACCGTAGCTTGAGGAGATGCCATGTCAATCGTGCCTTCCACGACTATCGGTGAGAACGCATGCCATGTCGATTCGCGATGCTTGTTGACATATGCCAGGTCTATGGCAAAACCACCGATACGATAGCCCAGTCCGGCCGTAATGTACTGAGTCGATTTATTGAAGGAGTATGAAGGTATGGTGCCGGCAAACTGGATGTTCTCGCCGTCATTCGCCACCCACTTCTCCACCGACGATGACTCATAGCTGTACCCTGCACGCAGGCTGAGTTGCGGAGTAACACGATATTCACCACCGACACGGAAGATATTGACACCCTTGTAGTATGTCTTTACCTGATCGGCCACATCGGTATATTCGTTGTTGTTGATATCCGAAAGCTGCATATTTGTGCCGCGATATTCGTAGTCGGCGCTGATTATGGCCTTTCCGCCTATCACACCGGCAGCTCCCACCATGAAACGCCACGGAGTGCGCATGTGGTAGTCATTGAAGTTGTCATACGAATCATTGGTGACGACGCTTCCTGTTTCACGGCTGTAATGTTCACCATCCTGCGAAATCAGGCCATTCTGCGGAGTCATATCGTAGTCGATGGCACCCCAATATGAATCAGTCATTGAATACCAGGTCGGAGTATGAACGGCAACTCCTATACGGAATTCATTGATAGGCTTCAATATCACACCAAGTTTCACATTGAATCCGGATCCGGATGAATGGAGATAATTTGTCAAACCGTAATCGGCAGTTCCCGGAACATCAGGATGATACATATCGTCAGGACCTTCATCAGTACGGACATTAAGATAGGCATTGCTCAATCGTTCACCATAATAGGACCATTGAGTGTAGTCTATATCGGTAATGCCAAAGCCGAGACCCCAATAAAGCGTATTATATATATTTCCTCCAAATGTGATATTGTACTCGTCGACATATCCTTTCTCTCGTACGTCAAAGTTCGCCGAGCCTGTCGTGCCGTTACCCATCAGACCCTGAAAAGAGACCTGTCCGTTCTCGCTAATATCCCGAGGATTTATAATCAATCCCTGATATCCAAGTGCAGTCATCCAAGGTGCATTGTCATAAGGATTATTGTCATCCCTCCATTCAAGGTCATCAAGGGTAAACGGGCTGTAGCCGTCACCCATCGCCCCCATTGAATTTGTCATAGCTGCGACATAGTTCGAGAGAGACGCACCGCCGAGATTGTTGAATCCACCTTTAAACACACGGTCGAAAGAGTTGACACGCGAGTAAGTGGCACCGAACGAAAATGTCGGAGTCGCCTCGCTGTAGAGCTTCATCGTGCCTATATAACCGAAGTTGTTGACGTTGAAACGTGTCTGGTTATGCGTATTGCTCATCGAAGGAGCGGAGGCTTGAAACGACTGGAAATTGAGGTCGAACGTTATGCCTACCTCACTACTCCGGTATATGCCTATGCCGGCAGGATTCTGTCCCAGGGTGGAAAGGTCGCCGCCGAGAGCGGTAAACGCACCGCCCATCGACATGAAACGGGCTGTACCACGCATTTCCAGTTCCGACAGTCGGGCCACATCCGTGGCGACCTGCGCCATGCCCATGGCAGGAACCGCTATTGCCGCTCCAATTATTAATGGTTTTCTCATATGGCAGTTAAGTTGAAGTTATGCAACAAAGTGAATTATCATGCATCGGGAAATATGGACTATCTGCGTCCGCCACGGCCACCGCCGCTATGCGAACCTCCGCCACGTGAAGCTCCTCCACCCCATCCGCTACTGCTGCGCCCGGAAGAAGGCGCGTTGTAGGATGGAGATGACGAGCGTGATGAACCTCGGTTGGAACGATAGCTGCCTGAATTACTGTTTCCGGGATTGTAATTGCCGTTACCGGAATTGTGCGAAGGAGTGTAGCTCGGAGCAGAATTATTGCCCGGGCGATAGTTGCCCATGCCTCCATGATTACCGGCAGGCGTAGCGGATGAACTTCCGGGTCGGTAATTCCCAAGCGACTGCCGGGTGAGGCCGCTGCCGCCGCGACCACGGTTGCCGCTGTTGCCTACACCACTGTTGAACGGAGAGCCGGGATGTGAGGAGCCAAGTCCGGTGTAGCCGTTACGTATGCCTGTGGAACGACGTCCGTTGGGAGTATAATTGCCTGGACGCCATGCCGGGCCTCCCCAGCCCCAGGACCATGACGGACCCCACCCCCATGACGGGCCCCAGCCCCACGACCACGACGGACCCCACCAGGAGTTCCACCCGAATGACCATGATGGGCCCCAGGAATTCCATGCCCAGTAGGGCGATGAGGGCCACCACGGATCGTACCATGACGGGCCCCAGCCCCAGGAATTCCATCCGGGATTTACCAGATAGATATTGATATCCGGACGTGAGGCCGAAGAGGAATAATAGTAATCGACCAGCTCCGGATCGTTGGCGCTCGCTATGACATCTCCATTGTGGAAGCGTTCAATGCGACGCGTATAAGCGAAATCATCAGTGTCGGCATAGCTTCCAGAGTTGGTCTTGGCCTGAGTGGAAGCCGAGCCACGGCGGTTGTATTCGTCGACATTACGCGCCGACCCAGTGCCGGGAAGGGCATACGTATCGGCAGCGGCATAGTCACCGCCTCCGAGATTCGGATTATATGTATTCTGCTGATTGGCGAGCGAACGGAGATAGGCCATCTGTGCCTCATATTCCTGTTGCTGACGAATACGCTCTTCCTCTACAGCCTTTTTATGGGCGGCTATCTCCTGCTTGGCCTTGGTGTCCTTTGACGCATCGTAGTAGATATCATCGTCATAATATCCCTGTGCGAAGGCGCCTACGGCCGCCGTACCGAGAAATGCGGTGAGAAATGCTTTCGTTAGTTTCATAATTGATTGTACTCCTTTTGAATGAATCTAAGTATTCGACTGTCTTTAACTGCAAAAGTTTAAAACATCCGAGTTTTTTCCTACATGTAACTAATGCAATAACGCTCAAAAATAACGAATTCCGGCGGGAAACCCAAGAAAGCGCCTCATTTAACACACTTTACAAGAATATTTAACAATTATAGGGAATTATAACCGATTCTCGCCAGAACTATTGTCCCCTGCCACCGGCTACCACCACAATCTCTTTTTCCAAAGAGAGATGCCTGCGAGCTACATCGCCGAGACTTTGGGGAGTCATTTCGGATATGGCACGGAACTGCCGCTCGAAATAGTCAGGACCGGTAAAGGAGACGCGCTCCGTCACATGGCATGCAACAATTGAAAAAGCCGTGTCGAGATGCTGGGCCAGATTGCTCATCAGGTATTGTCGCAAACGCTCCATCTCCTGTTGGGTGAAATCACCCGTCTGTAGCCTCACCACTTCTCTCCGTATCTCCTCAAGCACTGAATCGACGTAAGCATTGTCGGCGGAAGTCTGCACCTCCATGAATGTGCCTTCAGGAGCACCGAGAAGCCCGGCCTGAATGCCGTAGGTATAACCCTTATCCTCGCGTATATTCGTCATCAAACGGCTTCCGAAATATCCACCGAGAGCCACAATGGCACAGCGGAGCATGATGTAGTCGGGATGCGTGCGCGGTATCGAGGGGATTGCCACACGCACGGCGCTCTGCAATGCTCCGGGACTTTCCACGAAACACTCGACCGGAGCAGTGGTGTCAAACGGCTCTATATATGGAGGATGGCACAGGGAGGATTCTATCTTCACGGTGCCGAACCGATGGTTTATGTCATCTATCATTCCTGGAGTGACACGCCCTGACAGGAAGAGTTCGGCACGAACAAAATTGTCACCGAACACCTTGCCATGCCAGGCACTTATGTCCTCGCGCCCCACAGCCTCTACCGCTTCCGGAGTGTCCATGCGCGCCTTGGGATGCTCCGCGCCATAAGCAAGATCACGCAGCGCCTTCTGGGCCTTGTACTCGACGCGTTGCATGGCTATCGCCGCCCCTTGTGCCACCCGACGCCGGCAAGTGTCGACCGAGCGCTCCGAGATCTGGGGAAAGAACAGCATATCGGCATACACCGGAAGGAGTTTATCCCAATGTGAGTTCAACATGCGCAGCGACACAGCCGTAAAATGATCGGAAATCGACGGTATGACTTTCGCACCGTTAAACTCCAACATGTCGGAAAGAGCGCTGTCGGGATAAGAGCGCGAGCCATCAAGCATCACAGGCACGAGCATTGATGCGACAGGCGACCCCATCGCATCGACAACTCCTCCCGGGGCGAGCACGAGAAGTTCACTGACATCCTGGAAAGAGTGGTCATAGACATTGAGCCTGATACCGTTGTCGAGAGTCAGACGCTCCATCGCAGGCAACGTCAATCGCCCGAAAGGCTTTATAACCGGTGGAACTGCGCGGTCAAGCATTGTCTCCATTCGATTTTTTACAGAATTCTATAGCATGCCTGAGGTCATCAGGGGTATCTATCCCGACTGTCGCACAAGTAGTGATACCAACCCTTATACGGTAGCCGGCCTGCAGCCACCTCAACTGTTCAAGCGACTCGGCCAGCTCAAGAGTGCTCTGCGGAAGAGACGTGATACTCTCCAGCACGTCGGCACGGTAAGCATACATGCCCACATGGGTGTAGTACTGCGCACGCCTCGGCCACTCCTCACGAGGATGATTGCGCAGATAAGGGACGACAGAGCGGCTGAAATAAAGGGCCGACATGTCATCGCCAAGTACTACCTTGGGGCGATTCGGATCGGCAAGCTCCTCATAGCTCCCTGTAGCATCGAACGGACGCACAAGAGTGGCTATGTCGGTTGCAGGCGAATCGAAACATTGTTTAAGTTCCGCAATCTGCGCAGGGTCGATAAACGGCTCATCGCCCTGAATGTTTATGACCACATCGGCCGACGAGCCGACAATGTGGTACGCCTCGCGGCAACGGTCGGTACCGCTACGGTGTGATTCGGAAGTCATGGCAACGCGACCACCGAACGCCTCTACGGTACGCGCTATACGCTCGTCATCGGTGGCCACCACCACATCGTCAAGTTCCTTTGAAGCCTGACGGTACACACGTTCTATCATTGTCATGCCGCATATGTCGGCAAGCGGTTTCCCTGGAAAGCGCGATGAAGCATAACGTGCCGGGATTATACCTATGAATTTTGTCATGATAAAAGGATATTGTCAATTATCGGAATGGAGTCCATCTGTCTTTTCGCCGGATCCTGTAACACTGTCTGCCGGTATCATCGGATCATCAACCACCGGGCGTGCCGTGCGGCTGCTTAACATCGACGGAGCAAGGAACACCCCGACGATAAGGTATACATAGTAAGTGATTATACGCCAAAACAGGGCTATGATGAGCGCCACTGATGTATTGTGGAGCATATCGCCGTAATATTCCGTGAAGAGCCATTCGCTGACACCGCTACCGCCGGGTGTAGGACTGACCATCAGTACCACCCACACCACGAACTGCCGACCGAACACAACAAGTTGGTCGGCAGCAGGAACAAAGCCGAGAAATAGCGCATTCACCACAAGATAGCGGGATGTCCATGTCAAGGCTGTTGCGCCGAACACCTCGCCCCACCATTTCCATGAACGCGTACGCAATGATCTGGCGGTAGCTACCATACTGTCGCCCAAGGACACTATGTCAGGCTGCCAACGGCGCAGAATCCTGAACCCGAAAAGCCACACAAGAGCCTTGCGTACGCCATTGGGTTTAAGGATGATACCGCAGAAAAGTATGAGCGTCCATGCAAACAGCACCGCATATACAATCCAGAACACCCATTTCAACCCCATCTCGAACTTGGTATGGCTGAATCCGAAAAGCTCGTCATAAGGAATTATGGCCACGATTACAGGACATGACACTACAAAGAAAAGTTCATCGAGGAAGAGCGTAGTCATCATCAATGTCGTAGCGCGTCCCAAAGCTATGCCCTCATGATGCAGGAATATCATACCGAGCGACGATCCGCCTACTGCCGACGGGGTGACAGCCGAGGTAAACTCACACATGAAATTGACCTTTATGGCCTGCCACCACGTAATGTCGCGGTCGGTAAGGGAACGGAATCTCCATGTAAGTCCGAAATCGCGTCCTGCCATGAACAGCCACGCAAGAAGGATACACGCCACAACACGAGTGTCGAAGTGTATCGAATCCCAAACCTGGACATTAAATTCCCGATGGAAAAGCCAGACCACCACCGTAAGGCCGATAATCACCGGCACAAGTACTTTCCAGATGGTTATGCCGCCGTTTTTCTGCAATGGTGATGGGGAGCCGGATATATTTGTTTTGTTATTTTCGTTTGGCATGGCGATCGATGATTTCTTTATAACGCTCCACTACCTCCAGCATAACTTCGCGCCACGAGCGTGTCAAGGTGGCAGCCGCTCCGCGTGCCGCGACATCTATGCGTTCCGGATTCCGGTATAAATCACGCACTAGCGCGGCGTAACTCTCAGGAGTGCGGTCGGCAAGAAAGCCGTTTTTACCATCCTCGATCACTTCGGCAGCCGTGGCGCCATGAAGAAGGACAGACGGAGTTCCCATCATGGCGGCTTCGCGCACCACGAGAGGAGCATTGTCATAGAATGAAGGGAACAGGAAGAGACTTGCAGCCGCATAGTAACGTTTCAGCTCCTCACGATCACTTACCACGCCATGGAGCGTCACACGGTCGCCGAGATTGAGCGACGCAATGAGCGACTTCATCTCATCTACGGCATATCCTGTGCCTACAAAGGCCACACGCACCGGAAGATCGCGGAGAAGCGACATTGCACGGATGATCACGTCGACACCCTTCTCGAGTATATGCTGCCCGACAAAAAGCAGAAGCATCTCATCCTGAGCTACCCCGAGTTGCGCGCGCGATTCGTTCTTGTATGCTGAAATCGCGTCGAAACTCTCCATCTCGAGATCTATCCCATTGTCGACAACAGTAAGAGGGCCTTTGTAGCCATACTCACGCACTGTCTCCTCGACCTGTGCCTGAGGAATCCATACTTCATCAGCCGCATTGAAAAAGTCAAGCACACGACGCATTATACGCTTCACCATCCATGGCGGCAGTGAATGCTCGAGATCGGTACGATATTTTGAATGGAATGTGGCCACAAGCGGCACGTCGTGATAGCGAGACGCATATACGGCGAGGCGGCCGGACGAAAATGGACAATGGCTATGTACAAGCGCGAAAGGGGTGCGCCGCAGCTTCCTCCATATGAACGGATCCACCTTAGGGTAGCCATAGCGATAGGGGTTGCGCGATGGTATGGGGAGCGAGAAGAAGCGGTAAAGGTCGAATCCTTCGTGCGGAGGCAGAACGGGATTCCAAGGTGTGACCACACACGAGCGGTACCCCATGGCCGTAAGCCAATGCACATAGTTCTCGACAGTAAGAGTCACACCGTCGAGCACCGGAGGAAAGCTGTCGTTGAACAGTCCTATTACTTTATCGTCGATATCCACTCTGGTTCTTTAATAATACTGACCGTTCAGGCCTATAATGTTAAAATCGATGCAAATGTACGGTTTTTTACCGCTTTTTTCTCACCCGGAATAATTTATTTTATAACCGGGAGCGAGAATAGCGCGGCGGCATTCCCCGTGGTGCGCGCTCCGGTTTCTTCGACAGACATTCCCAATGCCTGAGCCGTTACGGCAGCGACATATGCCACATAAGCCGATTCATTGCGACGTCCACGATATGGTACCGGAGCCAGATATGGCGAATCGGTCTCAAGCAATATGCGTTCGATTCCTATATGCGGAAGGACATCGCGGAGCTTGCTGTTCTTGAACGTGACGATACCGTTGATACCGAAATAATAGTCACCAATCTCCCGAATCCGGTCGACATCCTCACACGTGCCGCCGAAACTGTGGAACACACCACGTGGAGCTTTAGGCATGGAGGAAAGTATGTCGAGCGTGTCATCAAGACCCTCCCGGCAATGGATTATGACAGGAAGGTCTTTCTCTACGGCCCAATCGCACTGCATGGCAAAAGCCTCGCGTTGCTCTTGGCGATAGCTGGAGTCCCAGTACAGGTCTATGCCTATCTCGCCTATGGCCACAAGCCCCTCGGGCGATTCGTCGATATGCTTTTTCACAACAGCAAGAGCTGACTTGAAATCTGAGCCAACCTCGGTAGGATGCAGTCCGAGGGCAACAGATGTCTGTTCCGGATAACGGGCGTGCATGGCAAGCAGAGGAGACAACGAGGCGAGATCCACGTTTGGAAGAACCATGTGCCCTACCCCCGCATCTGCGGCGCGCCGCAGCACATCACCGGCATCCGGGAATTCCTCCTGAAGATAAATATGAGTGTGCGTATCTACAAGCATGTAGGCCTCTACTTATGAATGGCGCGAACTCGACTTGCGTGCGAGATCAATGAAAAATTTCTTTGACTCCTCCGGGATTTCAGTCTCCGCAACAGCCTTTTCGGCAAGATCGCTGTAGCGGTCGATCGCGTCGCGGCACATACGGTCTATGCCATACTGCACATACAGCTCGCGAACGCGCCGAATCTTTTCCTCGGAGCGAGTACCGAACATTGACTCTATCTCGCTTCTCGCAACATCGTCGCCGCACTGAAGGGCGGAAATAAGCAAGTAGGTTTTCTTATCGTTGAGTATATCCCCCCCGATGGCCTTGCCGAATACAGCGGGATCTCCGAACGTGTCGAGATAATCGTCCTGTAGCTGGAAAGCGAGGCCGAGCATCACTCCATATTCATAGAGCCGATCGGCTGTGGAGGATGGTGCGCCGGCCACAAGAGCACCGAGTTTGCACGACGCGCCCAGAAGGACTGACGTCTTTAGCCGTATCATTTCGAGATACTCTTCGATTGTGACATCGGCACGCTTCTCGAAGTCCATGTCATACTGCTGTCCTTCGTATATCTCCATTGCCGTAGTGTTGAAAAGCTCCATCACCGGGCGCAATATCCGTTCGTAGGACACTTCCATCATCAACTGTCCCGCCATTGTTAGCATAGCATCTCCGGAGAGTATGGCAGTACTGTCATTCCAACGCACATGCACGGTGGGACGACCGCGCCTAACATCTGCGCGATCCATCACATCGTCATGGAGAAGAGTGAAATTATGGTACATTTCTATGCCGAGAGCCTGGTGAAGGGCATTGACTGCATCACCTCCGCAAGCCTCGCACGCCGCAAGCACGAGCATAGGGCGCAGACGCTTTCCGCCGGAAGCGAGTGTATAGGCTATCGGTTCATACAGCCCGGCCGGTTGTGCCGGATATTTTATCTCCGACACGGCCTTGTTGATGTAACCGGCATACCATTCCGTGGTATTCATATTTTCAATTTTAAATGTTTTTTTACTTTATATCAGCCACGTTTCCCGACTCATCGCTCACTATGCCGCCATCGTCATCAGCCAATACCGTTGATGATGGTGGTGCAACGACACTCTGACGGACCGTATCAGTCCCGTTCAAAGCCTCAGGAACGGACACCGGAGCGTCAGACTTTCGGGCAACTGCCACCTCGGTTCCGAGAATCCGCATGGCAAGACTGTCGTCGCGCTGCGCAAGGGTGGTCTCGAACGCCTCGATATATGCGTCGGCAATCTTGTCCTTGCCTGCCTCTCGATATTCCTGTTCATTGGCACGCACCTGCAAAAGAAAGCTTTCCATCTGCATCACGGTCATCGAGGGAGCTTTCTCCACGAATGCAACGGCATCCTTGGCGCCACGCTGACTCACATATTTACGCTCCCGCGATGATGAACAGCCGCAAGAGGCCGCAATCATGACGAGAATCACCGCCACACAGGCATTGACTATATATTTTCCGTTCATAACAGGCACATTGCTATTTTCGCACAGGCAAGAGCATCGGCTTGTGCATTGTGGTGGTCTTTAAAGGGTATTCCGAGGTAATCGGCCACATATGGAAGCGAGTAACTACCTCCTATGTCAGCCCTGCGGATGGAACGCCGTGCGGCGGAAAGGGTGCAGAAAAATGGATTGTCAGGCCATGTCATCTGATACATACGGTGACAGGCACGGATACACCTTTCGTCGAAGCTTTTGTTGTGAGCCACGAAAGGTATCGTCTCCATATCCACACCATAGGGCTTGAACGCCTCGGTCATGCTTTCCCATACGGCGGCGAATCCCGGGCAGTTTTCAGTATCCGCCGGGTATATCCCGTGGATGTTTGTGGAGAAATAGCGGATATACCAATCCGGTTCCGGCTTTACAAGCCTGTAGAACGTGCATGCCACCGTACCGCCCTTTACTAGCACGGCGCCTATGGCACACACGCTTGTAGGTTCATTGTTGGCGGTCTCAACGTCTATGGCTATGAAGTCATTCATCGGTAGCAAGCGAGTTGATACGGTCACGCACCTGCTCCATCAGCCATCGTGGAGTGGATGTAGCGCCACAGATTCCTATGCTTTCGACTCCGACAAGCCACGCGGGTTCAATCTCATCAGGATTGGAGATGAGATACGTAAGAGGATTCACGTCATGACACTCTCCGTAGAGAAAACGTCCGTTGCTCGACTTGCGCCCGCTCACGAAAAGTATCACCTGATGCTCTGCCGCGAATGCCCGTAACTGAGGCACACGGTTGGCTACCTGGCGGCATATGGTATCTACATACTCAAAACGTGCTGTAGGAGACTTACGGCGCTCGATTTCACTTATCATCTCATGAAAGCCATGGACGGACTTTGTGGTCTGGCTATAGAGGATTATGTCGCGCGAGAAGTCGAGACGGTCGAGACCCGCCACATCTTCAACAACCACCGCCTCGCCGTCGGTCTGGCCCACAAGGCCGTTGACCTCGGCATGGCCACGCTTGCCGTATATCACTATCTGCTGGCCCGGAGTACGGCGGTCATAGCTCTCCCGGATGCGCTTCTGTAGATGGAGCACTACAGGGCATGTGGCATCTATGATCTCTATGCCGTTGGCTCGTGCCACTGCATAGGTCGATGGCGGTTCGCCATGCGCCCGTAGCAGCACCTTAACGTCACGCAGCGATGAAAAATCATCGTGTGTGATTGTGATGAGCCCACGACGACGCAACCGTTCCACCTCGTCGCTGTTGTGCACGATGTCACCGAGGCAATAGAGCCGTGCAGAACTGTCAAGTTCCTGCTCAGCCTTGTGGATGGCTGTGACGACTCCGTTGCAAAATCCGGATGCCTGATCGATCTCTACCCTCATATCAATGCGTCGAGAGTGCGGTGATACAGGTCAATAAGCCACTTGTTCTGCTCCGCGATAGTCATTTCGCTGTTGTCGAGACTCACGGCATCGGAAGCTTTTACCAAAGGGCTTTCGGCACGTGTCGTATCGATATGGTCACGCTGTCGCACATTGGCGAGAACATCCTCGTAAGCGGACTCGACACCTTTCTCCTGCAATTCCAGAAAACGGCGGCGTGCACGAGTCTCAGCCGAAGCATCCACAAATACTTTCATCTCTGCTTGTGGGAACACCGTGGTACCTATGTCCCGTCCGTCCATCACTATTCCCTTCTCGTCTCCGAAACGTTGCTGCAGTTCAACCAGATGATGTCGTACAGCTGGGATGACCGCCACCTGCGACACATTGTCTGACACACGCAACGAGCGTATCTCGCGCTCCACATCCTCACCGTCAAGCAGCGTATGCTGGCCTTCACCGGCTATCGGGAGGAAATCTATGTTTATTTCAGGAAGAGCGGCTACAATAGCATCCTCGTCGACCTTACCGTCAATGACAAGGCCATGACGCAGCCCCCATAGAGTAACCGCCCGGTACATGGCGCCCGAATCGACATATCTGTAGCCGATGGCTGATGCAAGCGCGCGAGCCATGGAGCTTTTCCCCGACGACGAATAGCCGTCAATAGCTATAATTATCTTTTTGTCCGTTTCTGACATGTGTATCCTATTATTCCGTGCAAAATATTTTCACAAAGATAGCAATAAGTCGAGTGCAAAGCCAAATTTATTTTGAGCTTTGCCGAGAGGAAACAAAATTATGGCATGCCTGTCGAGTTAACGGGCATGCCACAATATAGTGCTATCAACCATAGCACCCTACTTCCTTTAATATATTATGCTATTAATTTTTCTCAAGAAGTATCGAGGCGGAATTCCAGGCCGAAGCCGCGTCAAGCACTTTAAGCATATCAGGCCATTCGGCAACAGGAACAACGGACTTTGAGTAGACCTTGGTTATTTCCGCCGCCAGCTTGCCCGGAGACGATGAGGCCTTTACCGTGAATGTCCCGGCAGCCGTGACAACCGAGCGATCAAGAGCTGCAAGCGCTTTGTCGCTTACCTTATATCCATCGGGCAGCGTGACGTTTATACGAGTGACATATTCCCTCGGTGAGCGCATCCATGCATCCACGTCACGATCACGGTCGGAAGGCAATACCTCAATCTGGTCATTGAGGAGTTTACCTATCGACAGCACCAGATTGCTGCCGGCACGCTTCAACAGATTGTCCATGCGGTAGGTAAGTTCATATACCAAAGCCGGATCGGCGGGATCAACTCCAAGAGCCACTACATTGCCCTCCACAAAATCGGCTGCTGCAGAACCATGGTAATTCTCTATTTCTTTTTTGAAATCATCCTTCTGCTCCATGCGTCCGTCGGCATAACGCTCGACACGGTCGGCAGCCTCCTTCTTATTCTCTTTGACATTGACTGTATGACCGTAACGGGAGAGGTATCTGCGATAGCCTTCGTTCATATCCTCCTCGCTGAGAATACCGTAAGCATGGCTTTTGGTAGAGCCCAGGTGCGATTCCCTGCGAGTAATCATAACAGATGTCCCGTCAAGGGTCGCATCTACGTCGGTGACATTGCGGTTGTCGGCAGCTGTTGAAGCCGGAATCCTGAAATAGTTCGTACCGTCGGGCTCTTTCTTGCGTTCCTTTGGCTTGCGCCACATGATGGCTTTACGGCCATGCGCCCCGGTGATAATCTCCGACGGTGCAAAGATGCCTCCACTCGGAGGGAAATAATAGCGTGTCGTATCCCCCTGCAAACGCGTGAAGAATATAGTATTGCTAAGGTTTATAACCTCGTCGAGAGACTCCTGGTCGGGGATTGACGACATGCCCCCTTCTACCGGGAACTTGTGGGACTTCAGCAGACTGTTGTACTGTATGGCGAAGTCGCGCACGTTAAGCCGCGCACGGTTGCCGATATATAAATAGCATAGCAGATTGTAAAGATAATCCGCGCCTTCGCGTGCGGTAATCTTACCTTCCTTGACCATTTTCTCTATATCCTTGACTATCTTGCGGCCATCCTTGAGATAATTCTTCATCACGAGATCACCCGACACGGCACCCCTTTCAAGCCACCAGTCATCCTCATCCCAACGGTCGCCAATAATCCAGGTGGCGGGAGGATTACATTGCATGCCGTCGAACCGGGCGCTCTTGGGAGTGAAATCACTGCTGTTGCGCCGGTTGAACACATACATCTTCACTTGCGGCGACTGCTGTGACGTGCTATACCACAATCTCGGCTCTTTTGACGATATGTCGGTCATTATCAGGTCGAGCACATAGTTTCCATCTTCATCGCGGCTTACAGCAAACTCGGGAGCACCGTTGAGGGTACGGTATTGTGTGGTCAGATTGTCATCAATCACACAATGTATCTGATAGTTGAGTATCGGGGCATCCTCTTTCATATAGAATGTAAGGGGGTCGGGGTGGACGTTCTGCATGCGTGTCTCTGTATAGAAGAACACATCGATATCATCGCCTACTTCGAGGCCCGGGATAGCAAGCTTGCGGCTCTTCTTCTCCCCTTTCTTTCCCTCTTCCACCTCTACGAATTCGGAGGTGTCTATGTCAATGATACGACCGTCCGGCTTCACGAGTCGCACACCCATTGCACGACGGCTTTTCTCATAGCCCTCGTAGTAACTCTTCTTGTCGTCGGTACCGAAGTCAAACTCCGAATATTTGTCGAGGGCGGCCTTATCGTTGATATGGATGAGCATGCGCGTCAGATGCCCCGCTTCCACACGCGCACGACGAGAAACCGTAGGGAGCATAAGTGGCCCGGGCCGTACACCGACACCGGTCTTTTTCTTGGCATCGAAATTCTCATATATGGCCTTATAGACCGCCGATTCATTTCGATACTTGTCTGGTATTTCCTTGATTTTGAACGCAGGAAGATCCATCGAATAGACATCCGCACGGACAGTGTCGGCAAATGCGCGATATTCGGCCATGTCATCGGCCCGCATCGCAATGACGCTCATAACCAGCGCCGTCAGCAGCAGAATCCGTTTCATATTCTGAAATATTATATTTGAGATATTATATTTAATATGTATAAAATAAAATCCTTGTCAATGCCTTCTCAACTCTACTTGGCGGTTGCATGCGTCGGTCCATTCAGTAAGTATGCGATTCCATGCCGGGATATCGGAGAGCGGAATGCGCGTATCATCAACGATCATTCGTTTTGTCATGGTCACAGTGCGTCCATCCTTCGTGAAAGTGCACGACAGGCGTGCCTGCGGCGATTGCGATTCGTAATCGCTCGGAAGCACTATGTCATATCCGTCCGGGACGTCAAGTATGGTACGCCGTTCTATGGTAGCAGGCACTGAGAATTCATAGTCGGAACGACGGTCCTCGGTGTCGATGCGGGCCCCGAACGGTCCACCTGACGCATTAAGATCGACATATAACACATCTCCGGCAAAAGTCACGGCCGCCGGATTGCACACAGGCGCGGAGAGCGTCACTATCCCCGGGACTGATCTGTCATATCCCACACTGTCCTCCATTACCATAGCCTGCGCCCCCGGAATCAATGACTTTGCAAGAAGTTCGTCGAGATGTTGGCGCGGAACATCATTGAAAATGGTTATGAACCGCTCGGCCATATCCTCGGTGCAACGCCTTTCCGCCCGGCCTACCGGTCCGCCTGAAGCGAGACTATAATGGTATGTGATGACATCCTCAGAATGACAAGGTGACTGCGCCGGGATATCAACCATCCTGTAGCCACCGCCGGGAAGTATCATCATGGCATCTTTACCCCGGATGCTCCAAGGTATGTGACGATATGAAATCTGCTCGTTGGTAGGATCGAGAAAAAGGTATCCGGCCGCGCCGCGAGGCACGACGCATATCATATGGTCAGCCGCCGACAGCGACGGATTTTCTGAAATGCGGAACGGTATGGAACGAGTACCGGTGATAGCTACCGAAGCATCCACTCCTGCGCGATTAAGCAACGTGGCGAGAAGCATCGACATACCCTTGCAGTCGCCATAACGCTTGCGCAGAACCTCTGCCGGCGCATCGGGACGATAACCGGCCTCACCCTCCTCAAAGGCCACATATCGCACATTGTCCTGCACATAGCGGTATAAAGCTGAGATTCCGGCATCGACATCCTCCATTCCACCTACAATTGAACGTACAAGCTTTCCGACATCAGGGATGACAGTATCGACCGCGAGCAACCGTTCGTGATAGCGGTAAAGCGAATCCGTGTCAGGAAAATAGCCTTTCACCATAATGTAGGGCAATAATTCCTTGGGCGACGGTGAAGCCCGATCATCCGGAGCCTTGTCCACGTCTGTGACAGTGTAAGTGATGCGCCTCGCACCTCCGGCCATAGTCTCGTCAGACCTTGTAATACCCGTGTCGGGGAAATTTGTCTCGACAAGCTCTATCCCCGCCAACGATGCGGGGATTTCCACAGTAAATGTCTTATGAAGCACAGGATATTCGTCAAGAGGGAATATGCCGGTAAAATGCGCCGGATCGGTAAACGTACGTTTGAAGTTCACCTTGGCCTTCTTGTCCTTTCGTTCAAGAAAAATATCAAAGTAACACACTTTGCTGTCATCATGAAACACCGAGGGGGAATTAACATTACGATAGAGCGGTTTACCCCCGGAAGCTTTGTCAAGACGTATGTTGCTTGTGTGGAATATATGCGGACATATGCGCTCCGAACGCCGTGTCGCGAGGTATTCGTCGGAAACGGAGTGTACTACTTCAATTCCCCTCTTGCCGGAAACAAATTTATACACTTCTTCTCCTTCCGCAATCACCACATTCCTTTCGGGAGAAGCGGCGTAAAGCACTGTAGGAAATATGAATAATGAAATCGAGGCCATGAATCCGCTTTTCATGGCACATATGGTATCAGTGTATCGCATGCACAAATATATACATACATATGAAAAAAATGTGTGATTTAAATCACACCCATGAAATCATCACGACAAACCGGCCACAAAATCAGAAAAACAGGCTACATGCTGCGATTTTTCGCCCGCATTCTGGCGAATGTCTCTCTGGTGACTCCGAGATATGACGCTATGGCAGAATTCGACATGAACCTGTGGATATCCGGCACACGTGTAAGCAATTCCGTATAGCGCGCGTCCACCGACTCACACCTGTAAGCGATAGCTCGCATCATAAATCCATAGGCTATAGCATACACGAATTCGTAGCCATAGGTCGGAGAGATGTCGGATATATGTGCTATCATCTCGTCAACAGGCATAACCGATATCTCCGAACGGCAGACTGCGCACACGTCGAACTCAGCCACACGTCCAGGCATTCTTGATATGTATGCTCCGACAAGTTCGTCTCTGAAAGCGAGCGAACAAGTCTGGTTGTCACCCTTATAGTCGGGGCGCATGAATGCGAAACCGCCGGAATTAACCACCCCGATCTTCTGGGAGGGAGTACCGAACCGACAAAAGCATTCACCCTTGCTGAATACTCGTGGTTCGCCGTTACTGCGCAAGAAATCCCGCAATGGCGTCAGGTCGAACACGTCATAAAGCTTAAGATCAGCCATCCGCTTCTGTCACTCCTGGATACATTTATTATACGAAACCTGTTCAGAATTCCCAAAGCCGGGTAGACAGATTGACCATGAAAGTAGTGGCGCCGGTGTGAGGCTGCGCGAGCGCGATTCCCACCGAGAACTGACGCACATTAATACCCGCGCATGCGGAAAAACCGCTCAGGAAACTGCGCGAGTAAGTCGCCATATCTGTACGTGTCTTATAATTGTAGCCTATTCCGGCATAGAAGCGCTCGGAAGGCAGCCATTCCACCCCGAAAACCAGATGGCGAAACAGGTTGGATCCGAATGAATCTTTCTTCTCCATCTCGGCTGTAGATGAGCCGTCGCCGGCATCATAATAAGGCAGATGCCATTTTGTCAGATTCCATGCGGTGACCGACAGACGCAAAGGTACATCCGCAAGCTGCTTGCTGAGCCCGAGACGAACATCGACAGGAAGGCGGTCGTAGCGTTCGTTGAACCGCTTTATCTGGCCTCCAAGATTGGCAACTACAGCCGACAGCGACAGACCACGGTCGGGATCGTAGTAATTGATGCCAAGGTCGGTGCCGAGCGCAAACGCCGAATAGGATTCATAGGAAGAATAAATGCCCCTGAGCGTTATGCCGCCACGCAGATTACCGGTGATATCATGACTGTATGTCGCGGAAAAAGCTATGTCTTTTGCAGAGAATGTGCCGGTGATGTTACCCGACACGTCCGTGGCCTTCATGTCGCCATAGCCGAAATATTGCAATCCGGCAGCCCACGCACCATGCTCACCGGCAGCCATACCATAGCGCGCGCCGGCGAAATTCGACTCTCCGACATAATGCATGTAGTTCAGCCCGAGCTGTTTTTCCACTTCAGCGCCAAGAAGCGCCGGATTCTGGTCTACGCTGTTGATGTCATCGTCGACGAGAGAAATATTGACCCCGCCAAGACCATATATCCGGCTCGATGACGTGATGTTCAGAAAGTTATAGGCGGTAGAGCCATCGGCAGCATAGCACGGCAACACACATGCCGCCAATGCGCCAAACAAGGGTATGATACGTTTTATGACAGTCATTTATATCGTGTTCGAATCGCCGGTATGCGATTCCATCCATATGGATAAAACGCTACGCAAGACTCCATATTGCACGAAGCATACAGTAAAATGCAAATAAACTTAAAACATCACTAAACAAATCGAAAATCACGGTGTATCTGTTGCATTTAACATAACCGCGCTATAAATTTGCAAAAGTCCCGGCTGAAGCCGCCCTCTCGCCACTGCCGGATTACTCTACTCACATATTTTATGATAAAAAAAATACCCAGCCGCCTATCCTGCCCCTCTCCTTTCTTAATCATAACAATGCTGCTTACAGCATTATCTGCCGACGCACAAATGCGTCGCATCGCTGTGCATACCACCGACCAGACACTTGCACTCACAGAGATAAGTCACGGACATAATTTTTGCGCCGACATAATCGAGGCATACGACTTCGAAACAGTTGACGAACCGCCGACTTTCCCGGGAGGCTACGGTGCACTGATGCAATTCATCAATGCCACGCGCACCTATCCAGCCAATGCCTATGCACGAAAGATACAGGGACGTGTGCTTTGCTCTTTCATAGTGCAGCCGGACGGAGACATAACCCATGTAAATGTGCTGCGCGGAATAGAACCGTCGCTCGACCGCGAAGCGGTGCGCGTGCTCGACGAGATGCCCCGATGGCATGCAGGACGAATGAATGGCAACAATGTGCCGGTATATTGCATCTTCCCAATAACATTCAGATTATAATAGCATTACATATAACCGTACAAGGCCGTGAACGGAATCGATTCGTTCACGGCCTTAACTTTATTGCTATTTCTCACCCTTTTTCGGGAAATAAGTGTTATATTCGCAAACAAAATAAACTAACAACATATCAGACATGGCAAACAAACGCAACCTCAAGAAAGCCGTCAAGGCTGTATGCGGCAATATAGCCGGCGAATGCATAATCTCCCGTAATCTCATCCCCGGAATTGATGTCGAGAAAATGAATGAAGCTGTGCTAAAAGTAGCCGATCTCCAGTATGTCACAATAGCCAATACGTCTTTCTCTTTCGACAAGACGCCTAAGTCGTTCGAAAACACACATGACTACCGCACCGCCCGCGACAAGTATTTCCGTAAAGCCTACACACGTCTGGCAGCCGACTTCAACAAGGGCATCGAGGATGTCGTAGCACTGATGAACTCAGCCCTACCAGCCGACCGCAAGGCCACCGAAGCATAACCACATTACCTGCATATGGGTTTATCCAAATGGCTGCTGCACATAGCCGGATGGAAAGTGGAATACACAGTCCCCGACTATCCGAAATGTATAATATGCGTGGCGCCGCACACTTCCAACTGGGATTTCATTCTCGGCGAGCTTACTATACGCTCTGTCGGCCGGAAAGCAGGATTCCTGATGAAGGAGTCGTGGTTCAGATGGCCCTTGGGAGCCATTTTCCGTGCCATAGGCGGCATTCCAGTCCCTCGTAAGAATAAGAAGCAGTCGCTTACGGAAGTGATTGTGAAAAAATTCAACGAGACCGACCGTCTTGTGCTTGCCATAACCCCGGAAGGTACTCGAAAAGCCAATGCAAAATGGCACACTGGATTCCTTTATATAGCACAAGAGGCCCATGTGCCGCTTGTACTTGGTGCAATCGACTACAAGGACAAGCGCATAGTTGTAGACCGTTGCTACAAACCGACAGGCGACATCGACAGAGATATGCGTGCGATAAAGAAATACTACAGCCGCTTTCACGGACGTTACCCCGATAAATTCATCATCGACCAGCCATGACAGAAAGCGAATCACGCCCATTGCTCAACGGGCCACTCACGGTAGCTGCAATCGGCCTTGACATATTACCGTGCGATAAGAAAGCCAATCTGGATCGGGCTTCCGCTGCAATCAAAGAACTGTCAGGACATGCTGACGTGGCAATTCTCCCCGAGATGTTCTCCACGGGCTTTATCCTCGACAGCGGTGAAGCACGCGCTTTGGCAGAACCGTCCGACGGCCCTACAATAGAATGGGCCATAGCTGTAGCCTCATCTTGCAACATGGCCGTTGCCGGGTCGTTCATAGCGCTCGACCACGACGGCCGGCTCTTCAACAAGGCTTTCTTTACCGAACCATCGGGCGAGACTACCTACTACGACAAACGGCATTTATTTGCTCCCGGGGGAGAAAACAAAGTCTATACTCCGGGCACCGAACCGATACCATTGGCGCGTTTCCGCGGATGGAATATCGCCATCGCCGTATGCTACGACCTCCGTTTCCCGGTATGGCTGCGCAACATACACGGCGACTACGACCTGCTGATCGTAGTCGCCGAATGGCCCGATTCCCGTGCATACGCATGGCGTCAGCTCCTTATCGCAAGAGCCATAGAGAATCAGGCCTATGTGGCCGGATGCAACCGCTGCGGAAAAGACGTTTTCGGGACATATGCCGGTACGTCGGCCATAATCGACCCCAAAGGGATCGATATCGGCACCGAGGCACACACTCCTGACGGCACACAATGTGTGGTCAGCCGCCTGTCTCGATCCGCCCTCTACGACTTCCGCGACAAGTTCCCCGCCTATCTTCATGGCGACATGTTCACGCTCGACTGAATACACAAGCGTAAACGTAATACGTAAAAATTTAATGACAAAGGGGTGCCACTCCACAGTGCGCTGAGATCATACCCTCCGAACCTGACGCGGATAATGCCGCCGAAGGGATTGTTTTCCGCTCCGCATGATGCGGCAGACATGATCCTGATGGATCTGAGGAATAATCTCGGCAGAGAATCGCCCCGACGATATACCGATATATGCCGACATATATTCCCGTGCTATCGATAGCCGGCTCCGACTCATCCGGAGGCGCCGGTATACAGGCTGACATCAAGACAATGTCGGCCCTTGGTGTATATGCCATGACGGCAATCACTGCGATAACAGTGCAGAACACCCTCGGCGTGACTGCCGTGCAAGCCATCCGTCCCGAGATAATAACCGGACAGATCGATGCCGTGTTCGCCGACATCCCGCCACACGCCGTGAAGATAGGGATGCTCTTTGATGCAGCCACAGCCTGCGCTGTCGCGGACGCCCTCGCATGCCATCATGCATACAACATAGTGCTCGATCCGGTGATGATATCCACCTCCGGATCACGACTTCTGTCGGAGGACGCCATAGACGTGATCGTGCGCCAACTGATACCGATCGCCGACATAATCACCCCGAACGCAATGGAGGCGGAAGCGCTAACCGCCACGACAGACCCATCGCAACAGATAGAAAGGTTGCTTGACAAGGGTGCACGTGCCATACTCATAAAAGGAGGGGATAAAGACACCACCAACGACACCGTTACCGACTGGCTTTACACTCCACATGATGGAACCGTCAGAATCGACTCGTCTCGTATCCGTTCATTCAACACTCATGGCACCGGATGCACATTATCGTCAGCGATAGCCTCATTCCTTGCCATCGGATATCCGGTTGCCGAAGCTGTATTCAAGGCGAAGGAATATATCTCAAGCGCCATATCTACAGGCTCGTATGTATCGGTGGGACACGGCCACGGACCGGTCGATCATTTTTTCGCTCCGATACCGCTCATAAAAGAAGAATCATGACATGCGCATCTTTTTACGTGTCCGATGCGTTTTAAATATAAAATATAATATCTGAGATATGGAAGTAACAGTCAACGACAAGAAGATCACAGTGCCCGACAACACATCGCTTCAAGGTGCTCTCAACCTGGCAGGAATCAACCCCGAAGGTGTAGCCACGGCCCTTAACGGTGAAGTAGTGCCCCTAACGCAACGCGATTCGACCATCCTTAAAAACGGGGACGCGGTTCTCGTCATACAGCCTTTCTATGGCGGCTGAGAGGATGCTCAGGATAGCGATCACGCCACATGAGATATGCCCCGCTGAGGCTGCCGTGATAACAGCCATACTCGATGCCGGATGGGACTACGTGCACCTGCGCCATCCCGCCGCATCGTTGCGCGACATGCGCAATCTTGTGGAGGAGATTCCGCAGCGCCACCACCGGCGGCTGAAATTGCACGGCCATTTTGACCTGCTGTGCGACTTCAATCTCGGAGGAGTGCACCTCAACCGCCGTTGCCCTGAGATTCCGGCATACTTTAATGGAGAGGTATCCAGAAGCTGCCACACTATTGACGAGGTGAGGCTTTATGCTCCGTCGTGCCGCTACGTGACACTCAGTCCAATATTCCCGAGCATATCCAAACAGGGATATATCGGGACGTTAGGCCACGATGATCTCATCGCATTGCCTGCGGGGAAAGTGGTGGCTCTCGGAGGAATAACTCCGGATCGCATCGGCATGATTGCCGACTACCCTTTCGTCGGATATGCCGTCCTCGGCTATCTGTGGGCTGACGGTGTAACTCCCGGAAATATCACTGAACGCCTTGATGCATTCGCCCCGACAAAGTAACAAGGCGTAAATCATCACATCTTGTATTTTAATATATTGTTAAACATAAAATTCAGATTCCAACCAGATATGCTTCAGTTTATCACCCACCCCTCCCCGCGCTTCACGCTCACCGAAGAAGTACGCATGGTACTCGAAGGAGGATGCAAATGGATCCAATTGCGGATGAAAGACGCCACCTACGACGAGATGCGTGACACCGCCTTGGAGATAATCCCTTTGTGTAAAGAGCACGAAGCGATAATGGTGATTGACGACAATGTCAAGCTCACCGACGAGCTGCGTGTACATGGCGTGCATCTCGGCAAACACGACATGCCTCCAATAGCTGCACGCGAAGAACTCGGCCCACATGCCATTATCGGCGTCACCGCCAACACCGCCGATGATATCCTAGCCATGCGCGGCATCGACGTCGACTACGTTGGTCTCGGCCCGTTCAGGTTCACCACCACGAAGAGCGCCCTCTCTCCGATAATCGGACTCGAAGGATACCGCGAGATAATGTCGACGATACGCGGCGCAGGCTGCGAGCTCCCCGTGGTTGCCATAGGCGGGATAACCATTGACGACGTTGTGCCGCTGATGGAAACCGGCATCAACGGAATAGCGATGTCCGGAGCCATAATCAACGCCGACGACCCTGCGGAATATACCTCCAAAGTGCTTGAACGGCTCGACAGATGACATGACCGTCCCCTAAACCATAGTATAAATATCACAAAATCATATTGCAATGGATAAACTTACTATCGGAGGCCGTGAATTCACTTCACGGCTCTTCTTGGGCACAGGCAAGTTCAGCAGCAACCGCCTGATGCTCGACGCAATCATAGCTTCCGGATCACAAATGATCACAGTGGCAATGAAACGTATCGACATGGATAATGCCGATACCGACGACATGCTCGCCCACATAAACCGCGACAAAGTGCAATTCCTACCAAACACGTCGGGCGTCCGCGATGCCAAAGAAGCCGTGCTTGCCGCACATCTTTCGCGCGAGATATTCCACACGGATTTTCTAAAGCTGGAGATACATCCCGAACCTAAATATCTCCTCCCCGACCCCGTCGAGACATTGAAAGCCACCGAGATACTTGCCGCCGAAGGATTTCACGTGCTCCCATACATACAAGCCGACCCCGTGCTCTGCAAAAGACTGGAGGACGCAGGTGCGGCGGCAGTAATGCCACTCGGCGCGCCGATAGGCACCAACAAAGGCCTAAAGACCCGCGACCTGCTCGAAATAATCATAGCAGAGAGCCGCGTCCCCGTCGTGGTCGATGCCGGACTCGGAGCACCATCGCATGCCGCCGAGGCACTTGAGATGGGTGCGGACGCCGTGCTCGTCAACACCGCCATCGCAGTCGCGGGCAATCCCGTGGAGATGGCCGAGGCATTCCGTCTGGCGGTAGATGCAGGCCGCAAGGCATATCTGGCCGGTCTGGGCCGTGTCAGCCACCGCGCCGAAGCCTCCTCTCCGCTGACCTCATTCCTTTCATAACCACACAACCACACACAGAATGAAAATCAACGATATCGACGTGCGCAACTACCCGTCGTCAGATAAAATATACGTCCACGGCAAAATCCACGACATAGATGTGCCGATGCGCCGCATCAACCTTACTCCCACAGTCAAGATTATCGACGGCGAACGCATGACGCGCCAGAACGAGCCGGTATATGTCTACGATACATCGGGCGTCTACACTGACCCGTCCGTGACAGTAGACATAAACCGAGGCCTACCGCGCACACGGGAGAAATGGATCGCGGCGCGCACCGACCTCGAGCAACTGCCGAGAATCACTTCGGAATATGGCCGTATGCGAGAATCCGACCCGAGCCTCGACTCTATTCGCTTTGCCCATCGCTACGCACCACGCCGGGCCAAGGATGGATGCGCAATCACCCAGATGTCGCTTGCCCGCAAGGGTATCGTCACACCTGAGATGGAGTATGTAGCCATACGCGAGAACATGAACAACAAAGCGCTCGGAATCATGTCGCACATAACCCCTGAAATGGTTCGCGAGGAAGTAGCCGCCGGACGTGCCGTAATCCCGGCCAACATAAACCATCCCGAGAGTGAGCCGATGATTATCGGCAGTAAATTCCTGGTAAAGCTCAATACCAACATCGGAAACTCGGCTCTTTCTTCCGGCATAGAAGAGGAGGTAAGCAAAGCCGTGTGGAGCTGCTATTGGGGCGGCGACACGCTGATGGACTTATCCACAGGCGACAATATACACGAGACGCGCGAATGGATTATCCGCAACTGTCCCGTACCCATGGGAACAGTACCCGTCTATCAGACGTTGGAGAAGGTCAACGGCAACGTGCGAAACCTCACATGGGAAATCTACCGCGACACCCTCATCGAACAGGCCGAGCAGGGCGTCGACTATTTCACCATACATGCCGGAGTGCTACGCCGCCATGCCGAACTGATTCCCGAACGTCTTACCGGTATTGTGAGCCGCGGAGGCTCCATAATGACGCAATGGGCGGTGATGCACGACGAAGAGAACTTCCTATATACCCATTTCGACGAAATATGCGAGATTCTCGCCCGCTACGACGTGGCCGTATCGCTCGGCGACGGCATGCGCCCCGGCTCAATACATGATGCCAACGACGAGTCGCAGTTCCTCGAACTCGACGTTCTCGGTGAGCTTACCGAAAAGGCCTGGGCACACGGAGTGCAGGTGCTGATCGAAGGCCCCGGACACGTGCCTATGCACAAAATCCGTGAAAATATGGATCGACAGATATCGTCGTGCCACGAAGCGCCGTTCTATACCCTCGGGCCTCTCACCACCGACATAGCCCCCGGATATGACCATATCACCTCTGCCATCGGAGCCGCACAGATAGCGTGGATGGGTACGGCCATGATATGCTACGTCACTCCTAAAGAACATCTCGCGTTGCCCGATCTTGAGGATGTGCGCAACGGCGTGATCGCCTACAAAATCGCCGCCCACGCGGCCGACCTCGCCAAAGGACATCCAGGAGCACAAGTGCGCGACAACGCTATGAGCAAGGCACGCTATGAATTCCGATGGAAAGACCAGTTCAATCTGTCGCTCGACCCGGCTCGTGCACGCCAATATTATGTCGAAAGCCACAAAGCCGACGGCGAGAAGTTCTGCACCATGTGTGGCCCAAACTTCTGTGCGATGCGCATCTCCCAATCGGTCTCCGAGGAGTGTGCCAAACAGTGAGTATCACTATCCCATATACTTTAATTACAGATAGAAATCACCCGTAAGGGCCTTGTAATCGTCGCCACCTATCAGGAGATCATCCACGACAGGTGGCGATTCCATTTTCATGCGACGCATCTCCCAGAGCAGACGCGACGGCGACTGCGCCGTGCTTTTTGTCCATACACGTGTAATACGCGAAAGGCTCAATCCGGCCAGTTCCATATCAAAAGTTATATCCCCCTCCCTATCGGCAGGAGAAATCATCGACAATATGCCACCGGAATCAAGCAACCCCGAGGCACATGCCCGCATTATCACCGCATAATCAAGACCGCATCCGTGACGCGCCATCATCCGGCCTCGATCCGGAGCTTTCAGATCGGTCTTGAAGAATGGCGGATTACTCACCACTGCATCAAAAACTCCGGCACCGCTGCTTGCAGCGTATGTTGCGAAATCATCACATACAATCTCCACCCGGTCGCCCCACCCGCTCCTGTCAGCATTCATCCGTGCCTCGGCACATGCCTCCTCCTCAATATCTACACCTGTAATCACCGCGTCAGGAAAACGCTGGGCAAGCATCAACGATATGAGACCACTACCGCTACCAACGTCAAGCACATGCGGCGCACAATCCATAACAGGTAGCGCCGCCCATGCTCCGAGCAGCACACCGTCGGTGCCGACTTTCATCGCGCTCAGCGAGTTGGCAATCTCAAACCGCTTGAACCGGAATACAATCTCACGCGTCTTACTCGTTCCCATCTTGTCCTTTTTGGCATCAAAGTTAAACATAAACCGTATAACCGGAGTTGTTATAACAAAAAAAGTACTACCTTTACAAAATAAAATTCAGGCCTATGGAGATAACATCATCGAAATTCGAGATAAGCAATTCCGACGTAAACAAATGTCCCGACTCATGCCGTCACGAATACGCGTTCATCGGACGAAGCAACGTGGGAAAATCATCCCTGATCAATATGCTGACACGGCACAAAGGTCTGGCCATGACATCATCAACTCCCGGCAAGACCACCCTGATAAACCACTTCCTCATCAACGATTCATGGTACATAGTGGATCTTCCGGGATATGGATATGCCCAAAGAGGCAAAGAACAGCAAAGACAGATACGACGTATCATCGACGAATACATCCTTGGACGCAGACAGATGACATGCCTGTTCCTACTCATTGATTCACGCCATGAACCGCAGAAAATCGACCTCGGGTTCATGGAATGGCTCGCTGAAAACGAAGTGCCGTTTGCAATAGTATTCACCAAACTCGACAAGATGTCGTCGGCTGCGTCCAAGATAGTCCTGGGCAAATATCTCGACCGCCTGAGAGAGTCATGGGAAGAGCTTCCCCCGATATTCTATACATCGAGCAATGACGGTCGTGGACGTGCCGAGCTGCTCGACTACATAGAGGAACTCAACAAACTACCCACCATTTGCGATGACACGCCGGCGACATGCTGACACATAAGATACGCGATTAAAACCTATAAAGAATTTTCTTCCCATCATGTAATGCCTAACGCTTATTTCACTGACGAAGAACGCTTGAAGCTTGTCGATGCAGCACGTCGGCTGCTACGGCTAACCTGCGACATCACCCTCCCCGGAGATATCGCCAAAGTGCGTAGAATCATTGCCGATGGAATCGAACAGCAGCATTGCCCGCGCGACCGTTTCGGCATAAATCCCGTCATACACAACCTCGACACCGCTCTGCTCCTATGCGAAAAGATATCACCCGACCGTAACATGGTTCTGGCGATACTCCTCTTTATCCTCTGCAAAAGCGAATTCATCGAGGAGAAAGAGCTTGTCAAGGAATGGGGAGACGATATTGCACGCCTTATCCGAGGACTCCTCAAGGTATCGACCCTCTACGCAAAGCAAGCAGCTATGGAAAGCGACAACTTCCGCAAACTCCTGCTCACGTTTGCCGAGGACATACGCGTGATCATAATAATGATCGTCGACCGTCTGGCAATGATGCGTGCCATCAACCATCACCCCGACGAGAAGATGGTGCACGATGTGGCCTATGAGAGCAATTACCTCTATGCCCCCCTCTCCCATCGCTTAGGACTATACTCCATAAAAAGCGAGCTTGAGGACCTGTCGCTCAAATATACCAACCGGCAGACTTACACTGAAATCGCCCATAAGCTCAACCAGACCAAGGCGAGCCGCGATGCATATATCGCCGAGTTCATAGCGCCCATACGCGAGAAGCTTGACGCGACGCCACTCAAATACGAGATAAAGGGGCGCACCAAATCAATCTACTCGATCTGGAACAAGCTCGTAAAGCAAAAGACCGACCTTGACCACATCTACGACCTTTTCGCCATACGCATCATCATCGATGCCGAGCCGGAAAAAGAAAAGAGCGACTGCTGGCTCGCATACTCGCTGATCACCGACATGTACCAGCCCAACCCTTCGCGCATGAAGGATTGGCTGAGCATACCGAAGAGCAACGGCTACGAGTCGCTCCACATCACAGTCAAAGGGCCGGGCGACCGTTGGGTAGAGGTGCAGATACGCACACGCCGCATGGACCTTATAGCCGAGAAAGGGCTTGCGGCCCATTGGAAATACAAGGGCATAAAGAGCGAGGAGACCCTCGACGCATGGATGAACAACGTCCGCGACATCCTCGAGACAGCCGAGACAGGGCCCATGGAGCTGATGAAGAACATGCGCATGGACTTTTACGACAAGGAAGTGTTCGTGTTCACTCCGAAAGGCGACCTGTTCAAACTCCCATACGGGGCCACAGTTCTCGATTTTGCCTTCCACATCCACACGAAGCTCGGCATGTCGTGTACCGGCGCGCGTGTCAACGACCGCAACCAGAAAATCAACTACAAACTCCGGTCCGGCGACACGGTGGAGATACTCACATCGCCGCAGCAGATGCCGAAGATCGACTGGCTCTCATTCGTCGTTACGGGAAAAGCACGCAACCGCATACGCCAAAGCGTGCATGAGATGGAGAACCGGGCCTCAATCCTGGGCAAGGAAATGCTCGAACGCCGCATGAAGAACCGCAAGATAGACCTTGTGGAAGCCACCCTCATGAAGCTCATCAAAAAGATGGGCTACCGCACCGTGACCGACTTCTTCAATGCCGTAGCCGCCGAGCAGATTGACATAAACGATATCATCGAACAATATGCCGCTATCGACAAGCCTGTCGAGACGATGCCCGACAAGGTGTCGGCGGAAGAGTTCCAGCTACAACCGGTTTCCGACGACTCACGCACGTCATCCGACATCCTTGTCATCGGCGAAGGGATAAAGGGGGTCAACTACCGGCTATCGAAATGTTGCAATCCAATATACGGTGACGACGTGTTCGGCTTCATATCTTCCGAGGGTGTAATAAAGATCCACCGCAACGATTGCCCGAACGCCGCCAATATCCGTCAGCGCTACCCCTACCGCCTCATCCCGACGAGATGGTCGGGAAAAGTCGGCGAGCAGTTCGGAGCTACCCTGCGCATCATCGGCAACGATGACATAGGCATCGTGACCTCCATCACGTCAATCATCAACAAGGAATCATCCACATCCCTGCGCAGCATATCCATCGACAGCAACGACGGCATATTCCAGGGATTCATCGGTGTCGGAGTCAGCGACACTTCCGCGCTCAACACCCTCATAAAGAAACTAAAAACCGTAAAAGGCGTAAAAGATGTCCAACGCAGCAAATAAACCATTTTCAATTATCACATCGGCCATAGTCACAGCCGGAATGCTCCTAACCACTTCCTGCTCAGGATCGTCAAAAGACGGGCAGCAGGGAGAAATGCTACTACAACAGGCCGACAGCGCCGCAAACGTGCGCGACTTCACTCTTGCACTCGAACTTCTCGACACCATCAAATCGCAGTTTCCTACGGAAATATCCCTGCAGCGCAAGGCCATGGCTTTGCGCCCCAAGGTCGAGGAAGGCGGCACCATCCGTGAGATAGAGCAGACCGACTCTTTAAGCGCGTATATCTCCTATCGCATAGATTCCATCATGCCTCAGTTCAAGCTCGTGCACGATCCTTCGCTCGGTGACGACTATGATTACTACGTCATAAAGGAATACGCGCAATCCAACCTATTCTCGCGTACCGGTGTCGAAGGACGCGTCGAGCCATCCGGAGAATATAAGGTACTGTCGTCACTCACCGCATCGCCCGTGCGCCACACATCCATATCCCTTTCGGGCGCAGCAGGAGAAGTGACTACAGCCACAGTGCCCTACGACGGTGAACGCAACTACCGTTCGGGGGGCACCGAGATGATCACTTTTATCGGAGCCGACTGCGACACTCTCGGCAACTGGCTCAGCAACAACACTGCGGCCGGTCCTGTGAAGCTCATATTCAAAGGTGACCGCACATACTCCGCACAGCTTTCGGCCAACGACCGCCGCTCGCTTGCCGAGGGTTGGAAACTCTCATCATTCATGAAAGAACGCCGTAGGCTCGGGGTAAAACGCGATTTCCTTGAACGCAAGCTCGCTCTTACCCGCGACCAAATAGCCCGTACAGCCGAACAGACACAACAATAACACAATAGCCAACTACGCACATGGAAAAGTGGGCAACCATCGATAGCCGATATATAATCCAGCGCCCGTGGCTCACGGCGCGATGCGACACCATCCGACATCCCGACGGAAGGGTCAACGATGAATACTACGTCCTTGAGTACCCGGCATGGGTCAACGTAATCGCTATAACCCGCGACGGCAAAATGGTATTCGTAGAGCAATACCGCCACGGGCTTGACGACATATTCATGGAATTGTGTGCAGGTACTGTAGAGAACGGCGAAACACCAATCGAGGCAGCCAGACGCGAATTGTCGGAAGAAACCGGATTCGGCGGAGGCGAATGGACTCTCAATATGGTGTCGAGCGCCAATCCATCGGCAATGACCAATCTCAACTATTCATTCATAGCCACCGGAGTGGAACGCATCAGCGAGCAACATCTCGATGAAACGGAGGATATCAACGTACATCTGCTCTATCCCGAAGAAGTAAAGCGGCTTCTGCTTGATAATCGCATAAAACAGTCGCTCATGGCAGCCCCGCTATGGAAGTACTTCGCACAACGAGGCGAATGTCCCCTAAAATAACGGGCTTTCTTTACCTTTATCTAAAAATTTGAAGTAATCGAACTAAAATAATCATAAAAGTTACTATATTTGCGAAATAAACCATCAGCATTTCATCGGCACACATGAGACATAAAGTTGTCCCCGCGCCCATAGGGGGGGGGTAATTTTCTCATAATCAAAGCATTACAAGCGTTAGGTATCACAATTCTAGCGTTTGTGCTTTCGCTTGTGCTCATGTCACCATTCTCATTTTCGGCCACGGCACTCCTTGCGGCCCCCGAACAGAATGATTTCACGATCAACGATTTCTATAATATGGCGGCCGATGGCCGTGCGGTGCGCACGCTTGATTCCGACATAGTCATAATAGACATCACAGAATGCGACCGCCTCGGCACGGCACAAGTGCTCGATTTCATTAGTGAATGCTCGCCGCGTGCCGTAGGTATCGATATTGTATTCAAGAGTCCTTCCGAGAATGACTCTCTTCTTATTGCCGCGCTGCAATCTTTACCTCAAGGAGTTCTCGCAGAAACAGTCAGCGCCGGTAACAACGATGGACGCATACACTTCAACTACGAAGAAATATCATTTTTACGCGACTCCTTACCTCATTACAACGGTGGAATTGTAAACCTTCCTACTAAATCGGAGAATAGCCCGGTACGCGAATTCTCACCCCAATTCCTCATGAGTGATGATAGCATAGCGCTGTCATTCGCATCGGCGGTCGTACGTCTGGCCTATCCAGAAAGATGGAAAGGCCTTGTCAACCGTGGAAACAAAGACGAAGTCATCAACTACGTGTCACGATCGTATCTCATCTTCACTCCTGAGGAGATGGTTGCCAATGCGGATGAACTGACCAATAAGATCGTGCTTGTAGGAGCCATGCACGAGGTCAACGACATGCACTCCACGCCAGTGAAACGACGAATGTCCGGTGTCGAAATTCATGCACACTCCATATCCACCATACTCAACAACAGCTACTATTACAAACTTCCGGACTCGGTCAACTGGATTATAGCATTTATTTTGGCTTTCGTAGTAATATTCTCATCATTGGCTTTTCCATTGGCAGGGAAGGGACTCATACTACGCATATTGCAGATTTCTCTTCTATATATTATCATAAGAGTCGGCTATACATTCTTCGTCGACCATTCGGTGATAATGAATTTCTCGTATTCACTGCTTATGGTAACTTTCGGACTGTTCGCAGCCGACATCTGGCTTGGCATAACGGCTTTCGGTCGCTATCTTATTTGTACTTTTTTCAATAAAGGAAGAGATACCATGAAACAAGACACGCAACAGATAAACAAAACTCTACCACAGACATGAAATCATACCACACAATCACCCACATGCTCGCTGTTGCCACACTTATCTTAGCCTCAGGATCTGTGGCAGCACAGAATATGCCCTACACCGTACACGAGGTAAGTGGTCCGGTAAAAATAACCGTCAACGGAGGTACAAAAGGCGCAGAGAAAGGAATGGGCGTAAAAGGATCGGACAACGTGATTATAGCAGACGGAGGGGAAATACAGATTCTCCACAAGCCAATGCATAAGATATATGTCTGGAACACACCCGGAACAATATCAGTAAATAGCCTGATAATCAATGCCAAGAATCTCGCAGCCGACAATTCCGGAGCATTCAACAAATTCACTACATTCTCAAAACGTGGTGCATCCGAAGGCCAACCGGTCTATAGCACGGCAGGACGTACTACGCGCTCAATGGCTAAATTCGATCCCGATGCACGAAACATGCAGATTGATCCGGATTCACTCGCTGCGATAATTTCCCCCAGAATAATCAACGGTAGCTTTTCAGAAGAAGAGTGTCCCGTAAGTTTCACACACATGACAGATGAAATACGTGGAGGAGCCACTTTCACCATGGCCAACACACTTTCATATCCGGTGTATTTCAACATACTGAAAGTAAACAAATCGGGAGTTGTTCCCAAAGTAGAGATTTCAGAACTCGGCCAGCCTACGGGAAACTACGTGGTGCGTCCGGGGCAAACGCTGATGCGAGGTCAACAGAGAGGACTTGCCGCAGGAGAAAAACATGTAGTGATCATCACACAATGCTTCTTTGATATAGACAAGCTATTGGAGTCCATCGATGCCCACATGGAAAACGCCCAATCCGTCCAGGAAGGAAACACAGACCGCATGCTTCCGGTATTTGTAGGGACTCTTTGAAAAACAGCCGCAAATTAATCACACCAATCATCATACACTATGAACCAATGGTTTAAGACCGTCGCTATAGCTATTATGGCTACCGCGACGCTCACTTATGGGGCGCATGCAGAAAAAAAGGCCGAGGCCAAGAAAGCGTATAATCCAATCCCCAAGAAAGAATATTCTTTTAAACTTGGATTCAATCCCACGGAACTGATGACATATAGTTCCGCCTTTTATCCTGTCGACTCCAGGCAGATGACAACCTTACGTGGTGAAAAACTGTTCGAAGCCGGAAAGAATGACACTATCGCCGATATAGCCATGAGTCCTGCCGGCAACACTTTCATCACCATATACAACACCAAGGGAAAAAGTGTAGCCGAAGTATGGACAATCAACAGTAAAGGTCCGAATAAGAAATTCCGTTTCAACAATAAAAAACTCGGCAATCCCACAGCAGGCGCGTATTATCCCGATGCCCGCAACATCTACATAGCTACCACAACCGGAATACACCAGATAGAGCCACGCGAATTTTCAGAAACAGGCCTGTTCGACATTCCTTTCGAAGTATCCTCCATGACAATCAGCCCCAACGGCTATTTCCTTGCCGTAAGCGGAGGAAACAAGGTGGCGATCTACAACCTTGATGACAAGAAGCTGCGCAAGGAATGGGATTTCGGCACTAAAGTCAACGATATGGTTTTCAATACCGAAAGCAGCCGTTTCGCAGTGCTGACCGATGACGGAGTAGCAAGCATCTACGACACACGCACGATGCTTATAAAAAAGAGCATTGATGATCTCGGAAAAGGCATATCGTGCGACTACAACTTCGACGGGAAATATCTCGCGGTAGTAGTTGATCCCACCCAGATAGTGCTCATAAACCTGCTTGACGGCAAACGCGAGACCTATGATATAATCGATGGATCTGTATCTGACCTGCACTTCATACCTGACTCACGACGTAATGTCCTCATGGCCTATAACTCAGGGAATACGGCAAACGCACGACGGATGGCGCATCTGGCGCCATATTACGGCAAGCTAATCGCCGAACAAGTGGCAGAACGGATGAACGAGTGGATGAAGATGCTACCGGGAGAGACACTTGAACAATACCAGGCACGTGTCAACGAACAGAGCCGAGCCGCACAGACACGCCTTTTCGAGTCGGAGATTTCGACCCAGATGGCAGGAGACAGACTATCCATGGCTGAAGTATCATTAGGAAAGTACAACCGTACAAACGGAATGCTACAGCTCGACTTCTCTTCCATGCCTTCCATCCTTCTGCCCGTGCCGGAAAGCGAGATCGGAGCATTTACCGATGCTGACGGTCTAAGTTTCTCAGATGTACGTTACGGGGTACTTTCAGATGATAATTTCGAGATTATCTATGCGAAGGTGCTCAACAAAGCCAACGGACAGACATATGTCTATGATAATATCGAACGCATGCCGCTGAGCTTCATGGACGGAGATGACAACGTTGTCTCGCTTGAAATCATTCAGCAGCAGATGATGGAAGAAAAGAAACTCCAGGAGATACGCCAGGATGTCGTAGAACGGTCGAAACAGCAGAATGTAATTTCCGACCACACGAACATCACGGTAGACTCCCGTGTGGTTCCCGATGTCAACGCCGATGGTGAGCGCATACTCAACTACCTTGTCAAGTTTACTTACGAAGTCGACCCGGAATTCTCCGCCGACGAGGATTTCCTTCCCGGGAAGTATCATGTGGAGCAGTCCGGAGCCGCGTCCTCCATGCTTACCATAGTCAAAGAAGCTTTCAGAGGTGATTTCGCACAATATCTCAAAGATGGCAAAAAGGTGAGGATAAACATTTCAGGCACGGCCGATTCATCGCCGATAATCCATGGCATAACCTATGACGGCTCGTTCGGAGAGATTGTCGATGTACCGGTGTGGATGAATGGCTCCCTCTCATCAATAACCATTACCGACAAAGCAATGCAAAACGAACAGCTCGCCCTTCTCCGTGCTCTTGGTGTGAAGAAATATCTAAGCGACAATGTGGATGACTTTGCCAAAATGAATACAGATTATCGCTACGAGGTGAATGTAGCGCATGACAAGGGCGGCCAGTACCGACGTATAACCACCGAATTCACTTTCATCGACGCATTCTAAGAAGAGTGTTTAATAATGGACAGACAATTATTTTTCGCAGTGCTGATTGCGGCAATGTCGCTGGATTCACAATCACAGAATCCGGAAACACTACCTGGAGCCATGCCAATGCCGGCAATGACAGTACCGGTCATGGGGCTTCCGGGTGTCACCTCGGAAAGTGCCGAAGAAGCCGTCGAACAGGCCACGGACCTATACAAGCAGTTCAAATGGCAAAAATATGACGGCGAAACCGATGAAAAAATCTACCCCTTGGCCTACAAGGCATATCAGGCATCCGTAAAAGCTCTTGACTCGACCGTTCCAGGCTCGGAGCTATGCAATCGTGCACGAGGGATACTTGCCGACATCATGCCTGATATTCTTCGTGGTGCATCTTATTATTCCGGGAAGGACGATTCTGAGTTGAAAAAATTCGCTTCGGCCTACGTAGATGCCAAACTGCGCCCTGACTTCAAGGATGAAAAGCTGATCGAACCGGAAGGGATGTACCCGGTACTGGTCTACATCTCCGCATCCGGAGCCTTTAACGGAGGAGATTATGCCAAAGCTTTGAAATATTTCGATGAATACATAAAGGTAGGGCCGGCAGAACAGCTGGCGAGCATCTATCTTTTCAAACTCCACTCCCACGCCAACCTGAAGCAATTCGACGAAGCCGTGGAAACGGCTATCGAAGGCCTGAAGCGCTTCCCGGATGACCAGAACCTTATGCTCGCAGGTGTGCAAGCGAGTGTGAACGGACACAATCCCGACCACCTGCAGGGATTGCTCGACAGACTGATGATTCTTAAGCCCGGCGACGAGCAGTTGCTCAATATACAAGGCCAGCTTTATGAGTCACAGGGTGAACTGCAAAAAGCCCTCGACACTTATCAGACGCTTCTGGAAATGCGGCCCGACAACCTCAACATCGTAAGGCATGTTGCTATCGCCTACTTCAACCTGGGCGTCGACAACTACAACCAGATGATTTACGAGACCGACGAGAAAAACCAGCGCAAGTTCAAGCGACAGAGCAATGAATTTTTCGAGGCGGCATGCAATTATCTCGAACCGGCGGTAGCCAACGATCCGTTCTCGCTGAAATATCTAAAGGCGTTAGGAGTGAGTTATGGCTGCCTCGGTCGTCTCGACCGTTTCGCCGAAGTAAACAACCGTATCAAGGCTTTAGGCTCCAATCCCGTCTCGGAGAAGGATATGCCGGCAATGGTTAGTGTCGATGGAAGCGCGTTCTCCGCTTCCGCTTCAGGAAGTTCTGATAAACGAATCAATGATGCGCCGCGCTACAGCGATTTTGCCAAAAGCTATGTAGAGAAACGTCTTGCCGATTGGGCAAAGAAAGGCGAATTCGAGAGAACGGAAGCATTCATAGACCGCGTAAGCGGCGATGGAATGGAAGAGCGTGAAGCCGCATTGCTGAAAGATGCGGAGAAAGAATATCTTACCCTTTATACTCGACGTCTGACATTATCTGACACCAGACTTCTTCCATACGACACCGACACCGAACTCTATACGCTTGAAACGTCATATGGCCCGGTATCGATACGCGTTCCACTTGACAATGGAGAAGCCGAAGGATTCAAGAGCGAATGGGAGATGGCCAAACTGCGTGAGCCAACTTACTCAATCGATGACAACAAGGTCAGACTGGCACGACTCAACGTAATTCTGCCATCGGGCAAGAGCTATATCGCGGAAAACTATGATGCAGCATCAAAGACTACCACTGTAGATATAGAAAAACCGGAAATCACGCTTTCCGGAAGTGCTGTAGAAGGGAAAAATCTCGCCCATGTCAAGTCAAAACGCACGTACGCCCCAAGTGATGTAGACCGGGATATCCCTGTCAACAAGACCGACGCAGCCAATACATTCGCAATGATTATCGCCAACGAGAACTATTCAAAAGCCGTCAATGTAGAGGCAGCTTCACATGATGGCGCTTCATTCGCCGATTATTGCAATCTGACCCTCGGACTGCCCAAAAGCAACATCCGCATATACAACGACGCGTCGCTTGCCGAAATGCTGCGTGCAATGGCCGACATGCGCAATATCGCCTCGGTAACATCCGGAAAAGCCGACCTCATATTCTATTATGCCGGCCACGGTGTGCCCGACGACGCCACCAAGGATGCCTACCTGCTTCCGACCGACGGAGACGCTGCGGTAACGGAGACATGCCTGTCGCTCAGGAATCTTTATGATAATCTGGCGGGACTGGACACTCGCCGGGTACTGGTGTTTCTCGACGCATGCTTCTCAGGCTCTACCCGCGAAGGCAAGATGCTCAATCAGGCCCGTGGAGTGGAAATAAAACCTAAAGCGGAAGTGCCGAAAGGCAACATGTTCGTGCTCTCGGCTGCCTCAGACAGCGAGACGGCACTTCCATATAAGGAGAAATCCCATGGACTTTTCACATACTTCCTTCTTAAGAAACTACAGGAAAGCAAGGGAAAGGTGTCTCTCGGTGAACTTTCCGACTATGTAATCGACAATGTAAGCCGCCAGTCGGTAATCGTCAACAGCAAAAAACAGACACCAACAGCCTCCGCTTCCGGACATCTTTCCGGGAAATGGCGCAACGAGAAACTAAAAGACTGAAATGACCAATATAACACGAGTATTGACATCCATGCTTGCATTCGTTTCATTCCTCACACTGTTTGCCGGGAAAAACGAACATGTGAGCGGCACATACACCTACATAGGCCAAGGGCATGAATCCCGCGACGCATGCCGCGAGAAAGCTTATCGCGGGGCTTGCGTAGAAGCCGTGGGCAACAAGTTCGGATGGATAGTAAGCGGCACAACCTCACAGGTCGAGACATCCTCACACGGAAAAGAGAATCTGTACTTCCAGCAGGACCATCAACGTGTGGCACGCGGCGAATGGATTGCCGATGACGGAGAACCGCGATACGAGTACGCATTCGACAGCGAGGGATGCCTTACGGTCACATGTAAGGTAAACGGATTTGCACGTCCATTGAGCAACGAACGACTGGAGTTCGAAGCGATACCTCTACGCAATGGAACGGACCGCCGTGATGCGACGGAACAGTTCCATAGCGGGGACTCTTTCCGGCTGCTAATGCATGCGCCGTCCGCAGGATATGCCGCAGTGTTTCTTATTGGAGACGACCACACAGTCAACACCCTCCTGCCCTACTCCGAAGCATCGGCCGACGCGGTGCGCTTGAAAGGGGGCACCGACATCATATTCTTCGACCCGGCCTTCGTAAAGGAAGCCGAAAGACATCTGGTCGACGAACTGCGGTTAACCGCCGATTCCGAACTAGACCATTACCGTCTGTGCGTAGTGTACTCTCCTAACAGATTCGTCAAGCCGAATGACGCTTCCATCGGAACACTTATACCCCGACAACTGAAACTCACCGACTTCAACCGTTGGCTCCAACGCATCAGCGATAGAGACCAATCCGTTTCGATAAAGAACATCGGAATTACCGTAGTACCCTGAAATCAACCAACCAATAAAATCAGATATCATATGAAAAGATTTATTTCAATCTTGGTGACGCTATGCGTCATGATGTCCACGGTGGCTTTAGGCGCCGAACTCGACAAAAAAGCCATGAAACGTCTTGAGAAAGAGAAAAAAGAAAAGTTGAAAGAATACAAAAAACAAGGATGGCAACTTCTCGGCTCGACGCGTACACTCGACGGAACTTTGATGCGACACTATGAAAAGCTATATAAACTCGGCGATGACGGTCGTGAAGTGGCCGGAATAGCGACATCCGTCAGATCGAAGAACAACGGGAAACAAATCGCGACAAACAACGCATGCATAACCTATGGCCAACAAGCCGGTTCAACCCTACGCGGACGTGTGCTTGCGGAGTCTAACGCCAATACCGCCGATGCATCTACAGAATTCGAGAACTTCTTCCAGGCATACGAACGGGAAGTCGAGAAAGAGATCAAAGGTGAAATGGAAGAAAGCTTCACCATAATCCGCACCAATCCTGACGGTACATATGAAGTACAATCCTATTTCATCATCAGCGAGAACGCTGCCGCAAAAGCCCGCATGCGAGCAATGGAAAATTCCATTCAGGAGAGCGACATGGCACGTTCACATGCCGAGAAAATATCCGGTTTCGTGCAGGAAGCTTTCGAATAATAATATTCTAAACTACGGCAATCACACTTACCGATGAAATTACATATATTTATTCCATTTATCGCCGCCATCTCGGTCAGCCACGCCACAGCCCAAGGAACATCGTCATCCTACGAAGAGTTCCGCCGAGGAATATATGAACGCTACAATGACTTCCGCAACGGGATGTATGAGCGTTATGACGAGTTCCTGGCCGGCGCATGGTCTGAATATGAAGTGATTGCCGGCCAGAAACGCACTCCCGTCCCCAAACCCCGCACAGCTCCGAAAATACAGGATGCTCCAGTGCGTATGTCGCCACATGAGATGAAAGCTCCAACAGAGATATCTTCTACGGCGACTGACATACCCAAATCTCAGGCTGACAGGGAGCGTACGAAAGCTCCCGTCACGCCCGAGAGTACCGCGGCGGCAACTGATGTACAAGTGGAATTCAACTTCTACGGGATAACTCTGCATATCCCGGAATCAGGATTGGAAATCCCTCGGACAGTGATCGACAAGCAGGATCTGGCAACGCGCTGGCGTCAATTATGCAAGAGCAAGAAAGCTATGGCCCTACTTGGCTCACTGCGTTCACTGGCCTCAGAATTAAATCTCAATGATTATCTTACATTGGAACTGATCCGTGACTATGTGACTGACAGATATGCTTCGTCAAGCAGCGCGTCACGCGCGTCTCTATCACATTTCCTATTAGTCGGGTTAGGATACGATGTACGGCTTGGACTGACCTGCGAACGCTCGGGAATACTTCTCGTGCCTTTGAAACAAGATATAGCCGAACATCCTTTTTTGAAGCTGGACGGGAAAAAATATTACATATTCACCGACAAGAAAGCCGGTGACTTTGACTATGCACACATGGGCATAAGTACATGCGATGTGACATCCGACGGGTCTTTGGCCGATATCGATTGCACTATGAACAATCTTGCGCTGCCTTATCGTCCACATCACTACAAGATTGACAACGGCACACTTCATATCGAAGGTGATATAAATGCCAACATATTCCCGGTACTACGCCGCTATCCTCTCATGCGCGTAGGAGATTTTGCACGTTCAACCGTGCAGCCTCAGGTACGTGACGAGATTGTCGCCCAACTTTCATCTCAACTCGCCGGAAAGCCGCTGCCACAAGCCGTCGACGAGCTTCTGAAATTCATTCAAAACGGCTTTGATTATGCGACTGACGAGGAATTTCACGGCTATGAGAAACCTTATTTCCTCGAAGAGAACCTATTCTATCCGAAGAATGACTGTGAGGATCGAGCAATCTTCTATACCTATATGCTTTGGAACGTACTCGGGATTCCTAATCACCTCATAGGCTATCCTGGCCATGAAAGCGCCTCGGTGGTAATGGACGAACTTTTATCCGGAGACTCCTACCATTATGACGGGAAGCGCTACCTCATCTCCGATCCAACATATATAGGAGCCTCTACGGGCCAGTGCATGCCCGTTTACGTCAATGAATCGCCCGTTATTGACAACGTTTATTGCTCCGACGCACATCAATAGATAAAGCGGAGACTATCTGGAACGAAGCTGCCAGAAAGCTAAAGCAGAAGCGGCTGCGACATTCAACGAATCTACACAATGCGACATCGGAATCCTGACGACATAGTCGGCTTCGGCAATCACTCCGGCAGAAAGGCCGTCACCTTCAGTCCCCATAGTTATGGCCAGCCGAGGCTCTGCCATGAGCCTCTCGTCATCGATACTCACCGAGTCGTCGGTAAGCGCCATAGCGGCTACCTTGAACCCAAGCTGCTGTAGACGGCGATAGCCGTCGGCAGGGAGCCATCCCCAAGGCACAAGGAATACGGAACCCATCGACACTCTCACCGCACGCCGGTTGAGAGGATCGCACGATGTAGTCGTGAGGAGCACACCATCTATGCCGAGTGCGGCGGCAGAGCGGAATATGGCACCGATGTTGGTAGTGTCGACAACACCGTCTATCACCACGATACGGCGTGCACCCTCACATATCTCTTCCGTAGTTTTCTCCACAGGACGACGCATGGCACACAGTACGCCGCGCGTAAGCGTATATCCGGTGAGTCTCGCAAGCAGTTCGCGGCTTCCGGTATATACCGGTATATCGCCGCAACGCGCTATTATGCCGGATGCGTCGCCGGTAATATGACGTTCCTCACACAACAGCGACAGGGGCTGATAACCGGCATCCAACGCCACACCTATAACTTTAGGACTCTCGGCTATGAAAATGGCCTGAGAAGGGTCAAGGCGATTGCGCAACTGAGCCTCAGTAAGAGAAGCGAATACCTCCACACCCTTTATATCGAGACTTTCAATCCTTATAATCATATCTTACTTACCTGGAAGCGGAACAATACCGCTATTTTTTTGAGGGATTAATCAACTCACTCTTTTAGCATTACGAATGAGAAATTGCGTCCTGACGCGATGCCGAGAGCACGCGCAGAGAAATAACGTCCGGGAGTACAGCGAGTGCATTCGCCAGAGGAGATGATATTATCCGCAAGCAAACCGAATCCCATGAGCGAACGGACTACCGACGACGCCAAGCTGACATGAGGACGCCTTCCTGCCATCCGCGTCACATCATCGGAGTCAAACCGGGCCGCAACCTCATCGCCCACTTCGAAACAACATGCGCCGATATGCGGAGCAATGTACGCATGGATGTCTCCGATATGCGCACCGGCCTGTATCATCACATCAAGAGCATTGTCGACAATCCCTCCTACAGCACCGCGCCATCCGGCATGAACAGCCGCTATTACATGCGCATGCTCGTCAAACAGAAGCAAAGGCAGACAGTCAGCCGTATTCACACCTACCGCCACACGCGGCAACTTCGTGACCACCGCATCAACCCCGTCAAGACAGTCATCGCCGGCAGGCAACTCCCCTATCAAAGCTACTCGCACACTATGAGTCTGCCTCGGCACTACAAGGTATTCGGACGATATTCCAAGATACCGTGCCAACGCTCTTCGGCATTGCGTCCAATGCCCCTTGCGGTCGCCTACATAATGACATAGCGAGAAGCCTGAGTATGGATCAGAATCAGAATGCAAGCCGCGCGAAGTGGTGGCGGCAATCACTTGCGGAGAATCGTAGAGAGGCTTGACCGGAATCTCAAGGGAGCGACGTCCATCATTTTCCATATTGTTCAAGATAAGCGTCACAGGCCATGCAGAGTTCGTCGTACCATTCCTTGCCGAAATATTCAATAAGCGGGCCGGCAAGGAACTGATAAAGCCTGATTCCCTCCTTGCGTCCGAGAACCTCAGCGGCACGGCACACCTTCCATCTATGATAGTTCACAGCCGTAAACGTAGGGTAACGCGTAATCCTTACAGGATAAAGCGCACAAGAAGCCGGCTTGCGGAAATCGGATATGCGGCCTTCTCGGTAAGCTTTTTCCACAGCACACAGACACACCCCGCCAGGGCCATAGGTGCAAAACGCGCAGTCACGACCGTCGACTATAGTGGTGACGAGATCACCCTCCTCATCCACATAGCCCACTCCATTCGCCTCTATTGCCTTCCTCCCGGCAGGAGTAAGATCGTCGCTGACAACCGGGAACACCTCCTTGAGCTTTTCATACTCATCCTTGGTGATGGGAGCGCCGGCATCGCCCTCGATACAGCATTCACCCATGCACTTAGAAAGGTCGCAACAGAAAAACCGCTCAGCAAGGTCGAGCGATACCAGGGTATTCTGAATCTGTAGCATTATTACTTCTTCCTTTTCTGTTTCCATTAAATTATGTCGCAAATATTATTGGATGGACATCACTGTCCGGCTGCCGATCAGACGGTCGTAGCGGACACCGGGCGCACGGTAATAGACATCGACACGATATTCGTCTACAGTCGAGGAGAAATCTCCCTCCACAGGAGTTGTTCGCCCAACCGAATCTCCTCCCGGCACGACAAGATACTGATAGTTGTAACTTCCCTGCTTTAGCAGCATTGCATGGCGATATACACCTGCAGAGCTGTCATAATGCATACGCGATGCCGAATCAAGCCTGCGGTTGGTAAGATCGCCGTCGACATACACATCGGCATCCTTTATCTCAGGCATTGCCAGCGTAAAGTGCACCACCGCATAGTCGGCCCCGGTAGCACCATTCGGGGAATTAAGCTCACGCACGCGATAACGGCCCTGTTGAGTGCGGTCGTATGCATAAGCGTGCCTCAGTGAATCGTCCTGTAACCGGAAATGATAATACGGGTCGGCATATACCACCTCGGTCACTCCCATATTAGGATGGTCTGTCGACACGGTCTCAAACCTGCGGTATTCATTACCGGCCTTGAATATCAGCGGTCGCTGATGGGAATAATGCGCACATACGCCACCGTTGCTCCCACGCCCATCGGCATAAGTAGGACGGGACAATGTGCGCACGTCGTCCTCTCGGCTATTCTGGCGCACCTTGATTGTCAAACGATTGTTAATGTCATCCATACTCAGTAAATCTCCCCCGTCTACGTCTATCTCAAGCTGGTGATGAGCCTGCATATAGTCTATGTCGGTCACACCTGATACTTGCGCCGAGATGCCTACAGCCCCTTCCTCAAGAGAAAAGCGCGCTTGAAGCAATGTGTCGTCAGGCTTGCCGTCCTCATACACCTTAAGCAGATAATTGCCCGACAAGAGGGGATTCATATTAGCATCAGGAATGACGATACGATAATGCACATACGGCACAGTCGTTGCTCCGGAAAACTCCCAGTCGTCGACCTCGGCGTCATTGAACCCATCAAGGTATTCGCTTGCGACCAAGGCATCGGGTTGCCAGTCAGCGCTGCAATGTGTCAGATTATAACGCAGATAAAGACGCTCGTCGCCGATTATGTCAAACGAGACCTCTATGGCACGTCCGCTTCCAATCCTCACCACGGGAGGGAGCATGTCCGCCCCTGCGGGATGCACCTGAAGCGCACCTACGCGTGCATCAACCGTCCGTGTGTGCGTATCGACCGCTTCCGAGCAAATCGCGGAGACACCGCATATGGAGAGTGCGAGGAGTACCGACATGGTCCTCATGCGCAAAAAGCCACACATTTGGCGGCTATTCCACCACGTTGCCGGCATCCTCCAGATAGTGGTGAAGTATTGTAATTGAGTCCTCGATATATTGCATGCATGGCTTTCTGGTAGCCTTGTCGGCAAGCAGTTCACCACAAACAATCGACCCGTTCATTGATGCGAACTTCGCACACATTTCCTTGATTCCCGAATAAGCGCGCGCTTTCTCGGCAGGATTGCCTTGCACTGAGAATCCGCTGACCATGGCCATACCTGTTACCGTGCCGCAAGCTTGATGCTGACCCCCTATCCCGCCGCCAAGACCGATGGACACCGATGCGGCAGCGGCTTCCGGAAGGCGATGCACGTCATCAAATACCATTACGACACATTGCGAACATGTATGTCCCTGCTTTCTAAGACCTCTGGCTCGTTCAAGCCGTGATTCAAGTGTATATTCCATATCTATGAATTCGATAATACTTATTTCCAGTCAATCGGAGTCTTACCATGCTTGACAAGGTAATCATTGGCACGGCTGAATGGACGTGATCCGAAAAATCCCCTATAGGCAGACAACGGCGAAGGATGGGCCGACTCTATCACCAAATGGCGTGTACGGTCGATGAAAGCACCTTTCTTTATTGCATAGCTTCCCCAAAGAATGAAAACGAGACCGTCGCGGTCATCGTTCAGACGATGTACTACAGCGTCGGTAAAGGTCTCCCATCCACGTCCCTGATGCGAGGCGGCACGATGCGCTTCGACGGTAAGCGTGGAGTTGAGCAAAAGCACACCTTGACGTGCCCAACGCGAGAGATCCCCGTCGACAGGCGTCTGTGCAAGGCCGAGATCATCTTTTACCTCCTTGAATATGTTTACAAGTGATGGTGGAAGCGCTACCCCACGATTCACGGAAAAACATAAACCATTGGCCTGACCGGGACCATGATAAGGATCCTGGCCAAGAATCACCACTTTCACATCATTGAACGGACAACTATCGAAAGCCGCGAAAATCTTGCCAGCCGGAGGATATATCGATGCTGTGCCTGCACGGTATTCATGTCTAACAAAGTCCGTGAGCGCCAAGAAATATGGTTTCCCCCACTCTTCAGCCAGTTCATTTCGCCACGAAGGGTCTATCCTTACATTCATGAGTAATTGTCTCCGTTAATTAAATAATTTTTATTTTGCAAATATACGAAATAATTTGTAGTTTTGCCGACGCTTTCGCAAGACAGCTTCCATGAGCGTCAAGATGACGGATATGCGACACCTGCACGCCTTGAAATATCCACGTGTCTGTATCAATGGATACGAACAATAGACTTCGATGCAAGAGCGTAAAATAACCGACAAGCACCGAGCTACACAAATTGGCAAAAGAGATTGCCAAGTCAAAATAATGGCATAAGCTCCTGTAGTTCAATGGATAGAATGAAAGATTCCGGTTCTTTTGATAAGGGTTCGATTCCCTTCGGGAGTACAAATTGAGTCAACTTTCAGAAGTTGGCTTTTTTGTTTCCACACTTTTCGGAGGGGTGAACATTACGCGTTTTTTACTGGATAGGTGCATTACAAAAATCGCTGTTTTCCGCAGCTTGCGCTATGGTATCCAAGCCAATCATACTGTAACTGATAGGATTTCTCTTCTCATATCAGTGCAAGATTAGTGAAAGCTCGTGAGATAATCATCATGGTTTCGTTTGAGTATGGCACCTTTCAGAAGTTTTGTGACCGAAACGAACCTCGTCTCCCCGTCCTGGTAGAGACGTAATCTCAACTGGAAACCCTTTGTTCCGAAAGCCTGGTAATTTACAGTTATCATACATTGTTTTTTATCAGTCGAAAAATGATCACAAATTTGCAGTAACAAAAAATGCACAAATCCGACTGACGGGGCCTCCAAACTGCGTGAACCACGCCAAGCTGTACATAGCTCGCGGCGGTCCGTGGCAGGCCTAATCCACGGTTTTTCAATCATATATGACAAAAACCAGTCCACACATGCTGTACAGTGCAAACTGGTTTTCATCAATTTCGAAAGTGGTCCCACTTGGGAAACCTATATTTTGGAATATCCTTGAAATCAAAGATTTACAATCCTTGTTCGCTTTAAGTCCAACATCTGCTCCTAAGACCGTTTGCATCGCTCTTCTGCGAATTGCCTCACCGTAGTGCTTTGATTAATTGTTGGCAACAAACTCTCTCGTCTTGTCAACTGCAAAATTAGGAATAAATTTTGACCAAACAAAATTTTGTCGAATCAAAATCCTCATAATATGGCAAGTATGTGTAGAATGGATTTGTCAAGGTGAATTTTTTTAGCTACTTTTGTGACAGGATATTTTATCCCCGATTAAGATGATTATAGAAAAGATACATATTAAGCATTTTCGAGGCTTTGAAGACGTAGGATTTAATCTTGGGTCTCAAATTACTATTATATCCGGACAGAATGGCACCCAGAAGACCACGTTACTGGGATTACTTAGTCAGCCATTCAGTTTGGTAAGGCATCCTCTTATGGCTGATGAAAGCCCGCTATGTGGTGGAAACTATAAATCATCGTTCTCTGAAAAATTCAAGCTATCGCCAGTCTATGACAAAGTAGGCTCCCATGAATGGACTATCTTCACCAAATATGATGATCCATATACAGTAGTGAGCATTAACCGCGATAAACGAAAGGGAACCGCTCGATTTTGGCAAAAGGGAACGCACGAAGCAGATTCTGGCTATCTTCGTTATCCCGTAATCTATCTGAGTCTTAAGCGTCTCTTGCCTATCGGCGAAGACAACAAAATACACACCAAGGCTACTGCTGTTTTTTCTGATGAAGAAAAACAATTATTCAAAGAATTGCACAATGAAATTCTCATAAGCAGGGATAATATCAATGCGGCAGAGGTCCTGGAAAGTTCAAACAAAACAACTTTGGGTGTCAATACTGATAGGTATGATTGGATGCTTAATTCTGCCGGACAAGACAATGTTGGTAAAATTATTTTAGCACTTCTCTCGTTCAAAAGGTTGAAGGAGAAGTACCAAAAGGATTATAAGGGAGGTCTATTGTTCATAGATGAATTAGATGCGACAATGTATCCTGGCTCCCAAGAGAAATTATTGAAAATTCTTCGTAAATATTCATCTAAATTTGGCATACAGATTGTATTCACCACCCATTCCTTGAGATTGCTTCAATTAGCAAGCAACCTCTACAAGGAGGCGCAAGAGAATCTGCACACGGCAAATCAGATTCAGTTAGTCTACCTGGAAAAAGAGGATGACCATATCTCGATATTGCAGGATGTAAGCTACGCCACAATTGATAATAGGCTGAAAGTTTCCATATCTACAACCAAGACAACTCGGATTCCGGTCTATACGGAAGATGAGGAAGCGGTCAAAATGGCAAAATGTCTTCTGAAGGGTTTTGTAAATAGGTTGAATTTCATTAAATCGCCAATCTCTTGTAATCTTATTGTTGACCTAATACAGCGACATATTCCAACCTTTACATTCCCTGACAGCATCGTTATTCTTGACGGTGATGTCAAAGAAGACCATGCATTGTGGGTAAAACTGCAAAAACTTAAATCTCATAATTGGTTGGTGTTGCCATCCGTTACATCGCCAGAGAGATTGATTGCATCTTTCCTAGAAGCCCTTCCCGAAGCAGATTCATATTGGTCATCAATACATCCGGATTATAGGAAGCAAGTTTGCTTCCGTGATTATAACTTGGAGGATATCTTGGCCGACCGCGTCAAAGCGAAGGAATGGTTCAGGCAGCAGGAGGCAATTTCATCCTCATGGTGTAACAAATCTATCAGGCGATGGATTAAGGAATCCAATCAAAATAAAACAGCAGCTCAAGATTTCGTAAATTCTTTTGTTGAATTGTTTAATAAGATAGCAAAGGAATTGAGTATACCTCAAATAGTAAAGAGATAATCATATTAAATGGCCCAGTATTATTCTCCATTACGATATCCTGGAGGAAAGAACTGCATCTTTCCTTTTATGGTTCGATTCCTAGAAATGAACCATATGGTTGGGTGTAGCTATGCTGAACCTTTTGCCGGCGGCGCCGGGTTGGCATTGCATCTTCTTCTTGAAGGATTCGTAGATAAAATATATATCAACGATTACGATAGGGCCATATATGCTTTTTGGCACGCTGTTATTAACGAAACGGATAGACTTTGTCAATGGATAAGGGATGTTGAGGTATCCATGCGTACTTGGGAGTGGGCGAAACAAGTTTATACACAAAGGAGAGAAGATATATTTGAATTAGCAAAGGCGACATTTTTCCTAAATCGCACCAACGTATCAGGTATTATTACTGGAGGTCCAATTGGAGGAAATGAACAGCTCGGCAAATACAAGATTGATGCGAGGTTTAAGAAAGTTGATTTGATTGATCGTATTGAGAAAATTGCACAATATAAAAAGCGCATAGAGATTTCTAATTTAGAAGGAATGGATTTTCTTAGGAAAATCAATCGTAAACATAATGATGTTTTTGTATATCTTGATCCTCCGTATGTCAAAAAAGGAGCAGAACTTTACATGAACTATTTCATCCGTGAGGATCATATTGCATTACGAAATGCAGTAGCTAAACTTCGCAAGAAATGGCTCATTTCATATGATAACCAAGATATCATAAAAGAGTTGTACTCGATATATGAAAGTGTCTTATATAGGCTATCACAATGCGCGTCCAATAGGACTGATACAGAAATATTGATATGCTCTCATCTGTTGAGGTTTGAAGATTCTATCAATTATCTCAAAAATCCTAAACGTTTATGTTAAGCTAACGTGAGTTCGATGAAAATAATCAAAAGAGCGTCAGCTGATTATCATAGACGCGTTCAAGATTGATCATTGGTTTCTTCGGGAACAGGCAGTATGCTGCGATTCCTCCGATCAGATTTACGATGAAATTTGGGAATGATCGATGTCGGGAGTGTTCTATCTGGGCTATATTTTTCAGTTCATCGTTGATAGTCTCGATTATAGCCCTCTTTCTCAGCAGGATTCTGTCGTACATTGACCTCACTCCGCCTTTCATGTTGTTTTTCAGCTTGGTAATCATCTGTATGCCGTCAATGAAAAGTTTGTTGAACAGGTCTTTGCCGATATACCCTTTGTCTCCGACAAGTTTACCGTATATAAACTCAACAAATGACCTCATTTTTAACGGTTCGCGGTCATCTACATCACCGGGAGTAATCATGAAGTTCAGAATCTCTCCTTTGTCATTGCATATCAGATGCAACTTGAAGCCGTAGAACCACCCCAACGAGCACTTGCCACGTTGCGCAATGCCCTTGAAAACCTTGTGCATGTGTATGCGTTGGTTGCGGCACACCCGCAGCAATGTACTGTCTACAAAGCAGATGCCTGTGCATTTGCCCAACAGGCACTTCTTGACGAAGATGACAAACTGCACGACTACGGACTTCTCCAGTTCCGTAAATCTGTTGTAAGAAACAACCCGGGGAAACAAATGCCTGTATCTGACGCAGATCTCGTTAAGATAAAAGTGTTTCAGGCATTTGTGATTGGAACAGTGGAACATGATCATGATGAGGATAACCTCGGCTTGTGACAGACGACCGTCTCGGTGATATTCCCGCATTTTGTCTTTGCGAGGTTCTTCAAGCCCCCTGCGATGTAACATTGCATTAAAAACCTTGCAGAATTCGTCTGCCATCACAAAAATTTCGGTAATTTTGTCATCGGTGAGCATAGCGATAAGAGTATTTGTTTGAAATTGAGTACTTTAAAATTAATACTTTTATCGCTAATCACCAATTTTTCAACTACTTAATTTTCATCGAACTCACGTTAAGCTAAATCTATTTAATTTGAAAAATCAGGAAACTATTGGAGGTGGCTTAAACGCAAATTGCTGAAAGAAGGTATTGAAGTCGTGAGTGACACTCACAAGTTCAAATTTGAGGCTCCTGATGGTAAACTCCGTATCGCGGATGTGCTTAACGGTGAAGGTGTTTCGCTATTGGCTAAACATTATCCTAACAATCGGGCAAATGAATTTCTTGATTGGTTCACATATAGTGACAATACATTGGACGGGCAAAGCCGTAAAAAAGCATATCAGTTGTATGAGAGCGGTCTGTTACA
>NZ_CAJTYX010000001.1 GCF_910583865.1 uncultured Muribaculum sp. | reverse complement strand
ACAGGTGTAAGCGCGACAGGTTTACAACATCGGAGGATAAGACATTTTTGATGTTCGACCTTGATGTACCGGGTATGCTGGAGCATTTGCGAAAGATAAAAGAAGCTGTGTTACTGCTCTCCAATCCCTGCATCGAATACTGGTTTGTGCTGCATTACAAGAACACCAACAAGGAGTTGTCATCTGCCGAGTGTCTTGCAATGCTGAAAAACATAGACGCGGATTATCAGAAAGGAGTATTCTCCACGTCAATGAAAAAGGTCTTGATAGACGCTATTGAAGATGCTGCCAAACGAGCAAAATCCAAAGAGGCATACACTAATCCGTCATCGACAATTCACCTGCTGACCGATGAGATAACCTCCGTAAAAAGATAGTCGCAGGAAGCGTTTCCGGCTGAAAACAGCACGGCAAATCAACCGTGAGTCGGCAAAAGCCATTCTCTTATGGAATACTTTAATTTGGCATTTTGAACCATGAGCCGGGAAATCCCTATATCCGTGAGTCCGAAGGATTTTTAACGCTTTGGCTCTTTGATGATTGGGAATAAAGTATTAACTTTGCATTACCGTATCGTCATAACGGTGAAGAACATTGAAGTAGCGGAGTGAGCCATTAGTGAGTCGGCCCTATACTCTCGCTCGCAACTCTTTGATAGCCAGTGCTCATAGATGAAATAACCCCGAAATCTCCGGGGTCACCAAGCCAAATGGCAAAATGCAGAAAACCTCTGAAATCCAGACGATTTCGGAGGTTTTTAGTTTATCTCAACCGGCATTTCGGAGCAAAAAATTACCTCAGCGAATTGAGCATCGAAGAATTCGCCCATTATTCAGGCCGGAGTCTTTCTTCGTTTAAACGTGAATTCGCGGAGTTATCCGGGGGTTATACCCCTGCGAGATGGATAATGCGCAAACGTCTTGACGATGCGATGGTTATGTTGAAAAAAGGCATCTCGGCATCAGAAGTATATGTTCAAGTCGGTTTCAAGAATCTGTCGCATTTTTCCACTGCGTTTAAAAAGCATTTTGGAATTGCCCCTACTCGAATTATGAATACAATCTGATACGCCTGCAACCGGCGCACACGCCCAATTCAAACTAATGGGTTGCTCAAATTTATATGATACGTACCCTTGTCATAGACGGATGTTTTTAGAGGGTGTTTACTTCTGTTATGAAACACCCTGTTGATTTGTCGATGTCCCGGGAATAAGGGGGGACGAATTGAGTATGTTGTCAAAGTATCGGCGTGCGTATTCCCATGTCACGTAATAACAGTCGGTACCCGGGAATAGGATAGGGCGTTCGTTGAGGTCGATGCGCACGTAGGGAGTGCCGGATGTCGACATGCATACAATCATCTGGAAATTGCTGGCCATCGGGGTGACGTGGAAGTTCTGCCAATGCTGTCCCACGTCATTCATATTCTTTCCGGCATAATAACAATCCTGTAGCTTGATCAAAGATAGAAACGGCATTATGGTCTCAGCGTGGCCGAACCTCAGGCTTAATGAGGCTTTTGAGCGCCCGGCGAGGAAATCATCGGTGGTGTTTATTATGTCGGCAAGCAACGGACATGTGATTTCCGATGGGATCGCTGAATAGACGGAGGCAGTACGTTCGAGATACTGCATGAGGTTACGGCATTCCCACATCCTGTACGCTTCATCATATGTGTAGAACTTTTCAAGAAAGTCGCCCTTCATCCCGGAGGCGTTAAGCCCGCAGAGGAATCCGAACATTGGGATGGCAAATTCCCGGGCCTTTTCCTCATCCATCACTCTCTTGTCAATCAAGCGCCATACAGGCTCCAGAGGCACGTTATTTTTGTAGAATTCCTTAAGTTCTTTACTCCAGGGCGCATCACGCCGCAGGTTGAGATATGCCGAGTCGATGGCGAAAGGGCGCAATAGTGACGAGTTCATCCTGCCTGACGATGAGAGTATCTCGACGTCGTTGTCGAGCACGGCGAGCCGATGGGTGAATTCATCCATGCTCATGATGCATCGCGGCACATAGGATGAAATCGATTCTATGCGTGCACCCTTTACGAGTGTAGGCCATGCTTCATAGATTCGCTCGGCAATACCTTGCTGTTCCGACATTCCGGTTGAATCCAGCATCCCCCATTTGTCGCGCGACATTGCATATGCACGCTCCACGATTTCCAGCATTGAATCGCCGAGAGCCGTCAGCATACCCTTTTGTCTGGCATCGATAAGCGAGGCGCGGAGTGATTTCACCCTCTTGGGTGATGTCTCGTATCTTGCGCCATGCCGTCCCAGGTGATTTATCATCACTGGCGTAAGAGTGTCGGGAAGCTGTACGCGTCTCTCCGGAGCCGGGTACACCCGTGCAGATCCGTGGAGTTCGTCGAATGTGTAGTGCGATACAGGCTCGACATGTGCTGTCGCTGCTATGGCTATTATGAGAATAGTTACGATAAGAATTGCCCGGCGGTACATTATTTTGTAAATTTGTGTGAATTGAATATGAATCGAATTAAATAAGCCCGATGACTTGCGAGGAACTTACCAACCTTATTAAGAATAACATGCCTGAAAAGGCAATTGTTGCCGTAGATGAGATTATTGCTCGGGGGAATGCCCCGGCATGGGCCTACCTGTTGCGTAGTGAGGCATTTCTGGCGACGGGAAAACTCGGCAGGGCTTTGAGCGATCTGCATATGGCCATGGATGTAGAACCAGACGTACAGACCGAACAACGGATAAAGGCGCTTCAAAGCGTTATTGAATTCCGTAATTTGGATATGCTTAATCCTTAGCCCCGTTTCCTCAATATCTGTTAACACCGGGGGCATGTTTTAGTTTATCAAACGCACATTATTGAAATTTTAGTGAAAAAAATATTAGCGTATAGTGGAGTATGGTTGTCATTAGATAAATGGCAGTCCTTGAGTGGCGCGACCTTATCGCCGCATGGCTTGCCTTACCGTCATTTTACATTTCGAAATGAGCGACCATCAGGAAATAGTAGATTATCTTGCTTCATCATCCGACATTCCGGCCGATCTTCTTAAGGCAATTCATAATTGGCTTCTGGAGCATGGTGGGGAGGCCGCCACTACAGGTGCGATGTTGGGCCTTTGGGACAGCCTTGATGCCCGTGACAAGGATGGTGTGTCTCGATTGGACATTGACGCCGACATGGCCAAGGGGCTTCAGCGCGTTTTGCGAGAGATAAATTCGCAGCGCAGAGCGCCTGTCGGCCCGGTTTCGATTATGTCTGATGACGTACCACCTGCTAATCAGGCAACTACATCCGATGCGGACTTTTCCGACAAGGCTGCGAGACGACCACGGACCGGATGGCTGTTTGTCGCGGCTATGTTGTGTGCGATATTATCCATAGGTTCTTTCCTGTTGGGCAAATTAAGCGGCTCTCAGGCTTCCGACACGGTGCTCCTCGCCGCAGAAGGTTCGATTGGAAAATACACTTTGCCCGACGGAACCCACCTGTGGCTTAATGGGGGGTCAACGTTGACATATTCCGGTGATTTCAATGAATCCGGAGAGCGCAGGGTCTCTATTGACGGAGAAGCCTACTTCGAGGTCACTCGAAATGCGCGCCGCCCATTCGTGGTAGAGATGGAGTCGATGGATGTGACGGTGCTCGGCACCTCGTTTAGTGCGCGCTCATGTTCCTATGCCGACACCGAGGAGGTTATTCTCCTGTCTGGGAAAGTGGAAGTGGAAAGTCCGTTATTGGGTCGTCCAATCACAATCAAGCCTGACCAGAGGATCACGCTTGACCGCATGTCGCGCGATGTGTTGGTCGAACCTGCCGATGCCAAAGCCTATTGCCGGTGGATAAAGCCGTCGGCGACTTTCGACAACGAGCCGCTGTCGGATATCCTGCGCCTCATTTCTCGTCGCTACGGTATGGAAATGACTGTCGATGATTCCGCGTGGATGGATTCCCGACTCTCCATCACTATAAATTCATCGCAATCCCTCGATGAAGTAATTTCGATTATCGAGCACCTCCTTCCTGTAGAGATAACGGTGGATGGCCGCAATCTTGCTGTAGGAAATGCGTCCCATGTGTGATTCGCGATTACCGCCGTAAGGATAATCCCAGTAGTAAACCAATCAACCTTTAAATATATACCAACCCTTAGACATGATTGCAAATATTAAATTTAGCGGTATGCCATCAGGACTTGTGCGTTTACGCACCAAGGTTTTTATCGCCGTATCGCTCATTGCCATGTCGGCATCGCCGATAATGGCGGCGGTAGCTCTTCCGAAAATAAGTATCGATGCCAACGATATTACGGTCAAGCAGCTGCTCCATGACATCGAGTCGAAGTGCGACTACACATTTGCCTATAGCGACGAGGGCGGCTTGCCTGTGGCAGAGCGCGTGACGTTGCATGCCACAGACCGTCCTCTCGACGATATACTTGCAGAGGTGCTCCCGGGTGCCGGGGTCGAGATAAAGGGCAACACCATTATCCTGACTCCCCGCAAGACTGTACGAGAGGGCAGGGGAAAAGGAAATAAAGCCTCCAAGGCCGGCAAAAAGACTGTCACGGGACGTGTCATCGACGATACCGGCGAGCCGGTGATCGGTGCTACCGTGATGCAGAAAGGGACCAACAACGGTACATCTACAGATATCGACGGCAATTTCTCGTTGGTCATAGATGGTAAGAACCCCACATTGGTGGCCCGCTATGTCGGCTGCGACCCGAAAGAGATCAAGGCTGTCCCCGGAACTCCTGTCAGTATCACCCTCAACCAGTCGGGGGTGACGCTTAACGATGTCGTTGTGACAGCCCTCGGCATCAGCCGTGAGCAGAAATCGCTCGGCTATGCCGTATCTAAAGTGTCGAGTGAGGACCTTAACAATACGGTCTCTGGCAACTGGCTCAATTCGATGAACGGCAAGGTGGCCGGCCTGTCGATGACAAGTGCGGGATCCGGTCCTCTCGGCTCCATGCGTGTGGTGCTACGAGGAGAGCAGTCACTCAACTACGGTTCCAATGAGGCTCTTTTCGTGGTCGATGGTGTGCCAATCACCTCCGGCGATGCCGGCACGGGAAGCGGTGTGTCGTTTTCCAACGACGATGCGCCTGTCGACTTCGGTAACGGGGCATCGGAAATCAACCCCGAGGATGTGGAGTCGGTCACCGTGCTGAAAGGCCCGGCGGCTACCGCGCTTTACGGTTCGCGTGCGGCCAACGGTGCGATTGTCATCACCACCAAGGGCGGAAAGGCCGAGAAGGGGATCGGTGTCACAATCAATTCATCGATAACATGGGAAAAAGCCGACTTTTATCCTGATTTCCAGGGCGTCTACGGCCCGGGTGCGGATGGCGGCTTCGCGCCATATGCTTTCTGGCGCTTTCGCAACATGGATGTCCCCGAGGGTTTTCCCGCTACAGCCAACGGATCGCGCATGAGCTATGGCGAAGCTTTCGGCGCCGACAAGCTGCGCAGTCAGTATAATTCCTACAACCGCGTCACGGGAGAGTGGACGCTTACACCGTTTCTATATGCCGACGACTGGTTCACCGGATTCATGGAGACAGGTGTGACCTACCGCAACAACATCACACTCAGCTCCAACAACGGAAAGGGGACTTCAGCGCGCTTGTCGGTCACCGACACACGCAATGATTGGATTCTGCCAAACACCGGTTATCAGAATCAGACGGTGTCCGTGGCGCTGAATACCAAGATGAACAAGTGGATAAAGCTATCCGCACGTGTGAACTATCTCCATAAGTCGTCAGACAATCTCCCGGTGCAGGGCTACAGTAACCAGAGCCCGTTCTATATGCTCATCTGGGGTAACACAAACATAAGCCCCGCACAGTATCGCGATGAATATTTCGGTGGCTACTGTACGGAAGAAAACTATCTCGGCAACCGCTACGACGGAAAGGCTATGGTGCAGAGCATGGGCAATTCCAAGCCGGTCAATCCCTACCGTCAGATGTATGAGGCCACCAACGCCATCAACAAGGATCGCGTATATGGCAACGTAGCGCTCAACATCGCTTTCCCGGTCAAAGGACTCACGCTCGACCTGCGTGCGGGTACCGATTTGAGCATCGACTGGCGTCAGCAGAAGAAGCCGTTCCGCACCCCCAATTTCGAGCGTGGCTTCTATCGCGAGCAGAACAACCGCGACATCGAGACCAACCTCGACTTCATGCTCCGTTATGTCAACAACAAGCTTGTCAACAAGCGCCTCGGTCTGAATGCAGCTGTCGGAGGAAACACCATGATGCGGCGTGCTTTCCGCAACTCCATCACTCTGAAGAATCTCGGGGAGGAGGGCATATACAACTCCAGCAATCTTCCCGACGGAGAGTTTGCCCGTCCCTACAACTGGCGTAGCCGCAAGGTGGTGAATTCGTTCTACGGATTCGTCAACCTGAGCTGGGATGATACATATTATCTCGACCTTACAGCCCGCAACGACTGGTCGTCGGCCCTCGGACGCGGCAACTGGTCGTTCTTCTATCCGTCGGTTTCGGCAAGCGTGCTACTCGACAATGCCCTCAATTTCCATGAAACCGCACCTTGGGTCGATATGCTGAAAGTGCGTGGCTCATGGGCCAATGTGGGCAATGATACCAGTCCCTACACACTTACCGATTCTTATGCGGCCTCCTCGTCATATCCGTCAAGCTCGCTACTCCCTACCACGGCTGCCAACTACTTTATCAAGCCGGAAAATGTCGAGAGTTGGGAGGCGGGACTTGAGTCCATGTTCCTCCACAACCGTTTCGGTGTGGATTTCGCATTCTATCATTCATCTACCACCAATCAGATAGTGAGTGCCGTGGCCGATATGATTACGGGCGTTTCCGGGCGTAAGATGAACGCCGGCGAGATCCGCAACCGGGGAATTGAAGTCGCGGTTCATGTGATTCCCGTACAGACCAAGGACTTTACATGGTCGTTCGATGTGAACTGGAGCCGCAACTGGAACAAGCTTGTCAGCCTGGAGGAGGGATGGGATCCGGCCGCTGCTTTCATACAGAACGACGGTGCCGGAGGCAGCTACGCCACAGTGCGGTCGTATATCGGACAGGAGATGAACTGGATTTACGGCAAGGGGTACAAGCGCGCTCCTCAAGGTGCCACCTATACCGATGCCGCAGGCAATACCGTGGACTGCTCCGGCATGAAGATCATCGATGCCACCAACGGCATGCCGTTGCTTGACGATGCGGCTGATACCCGCATCGCCAAGGTCAATCCTACCTGGAGGGGTGGAATGAGCCACACTTTCCGATATAAGGATTTCACTCTCGGGCTTACATTCTCCGCACAGATGGGCGGACATGCGTTCTCCCATACCAATGCCGTCCTGTCCTATATGGGCAAACTCACCAACTCCCTCGAAGGCCGCTATGACGGTCTTACGGTAGAAGGAGTGGTGGCGACTGAAAATCCCGACGGCTCGGTGTCGTACACCCCCAACACCCGCCCGGTGGAGTCGGTCATCGACTATTACCAGAAAGTGAAGTTCCTTCGTAACAATGCCGAGGAACATACCTTCAAGACAGATTTCTTCAAGCTCGGAGAGGCACGTCTCGACTATACTCTTCCCCGCAAGATCTGCCGTCGGCTTCGCATTATCCAGGGCGCGTCCCTCGGCGTTTACGGCACGAATATCTTCTGCATCACACGTTGGCCGCAGTTCGATCCCGAGGCAGCCGGCACGATGAACGGCACCAATATCGTCAACGGTCTGGAAATGGGCGCTCTCCCGATGACGCGCACTTATGGATTCAACATCAAACTTTCATTCTGATCCAACATGAAATTACTAAACCGACATATACTCTACATGCTCGCCGGCGCATTGGTCGGCACCGCCGCAGTGTCCTGCACGAGCGATTTCGAAATCATCAACACCGACCCCAACAAGACCCCAATGGGGGAGTTGAACCCCTATGGGGTGTTTGAGGCGATGTTCTATGGCATGACCAACCGCCAGCTCTATCTCACATGGAACTACAACAATGAGCTTGTGCAGTTCACCGCATGCACCGGAAGCAATGGCAAGGACTTCCACCGTTACAGTTTCAGCGACTCCCACGTGTCAACCGTCTGGAACAACTATGCCCGATATGCCGCCAACGCAAACCATATGATACTGCTTGGCGACACGAAAGATGAGCCTGCGGCAAAGGCTGTCGGCATGACATTGAAGGTGTTCGCCATGTCCAATCTTACCGACATATTCGGCGACATACCTTACCGCGAGGCATTCCAGTACGACAAGGAGAACTGGACTCCCGTTTTCGACAGCCAGAAGGATGTCTACGAGCAGATGTTTGCCGATCTTGAAGCCGCCAACAAGATATACTCTTCCTCCCCCGTTTTCGCCAAGCCGGCTATCGACCTGATGTACGGCGGCGACATGCAGCTGTGGCGCAAGTTCAACAATTCACTGTATCTGCGTCTGCTCATGCGAGTGTCGGCACGCGCGGAGATGAATGCCGGTGAAAAGATCGCCGAGATTCTGGCTTCTCCTTCGAAATATCCGGTCATATCTTCGGCATCGGAGAGCGCTACCGTGAAATATACCGGCATCGACCCTTATTACAACTACTTCCGCCCGGAGGACGTGAAGGAAACGCAGTTCACACCCAACAAGATTGCCAACACGTTTCTCGACCTTCTTCTTATCACCGGCCGCGATTCCGAGGAGGATCCGCGTCTTACTACTATGGCAATACAGCGCGGCGGCGACTGGAAAGGCGTGCAGGGCGGATGCTCCATCTCCGATGCACGTGTCGAGGACATCGGCGCCAGCTATCTCAACTATCCCGTCCTTGCGCGTGATGCTGCGCCGGCATGGCTGTTCGATTACTCCGAAATGCAGTTCATCCTCGCGGAAGCCGCGCTCAAGGGCTACATCTCCGGGGGCGACGATGCTGCACGTGCCTATTACGAGTCAGCCGTCACTGCTTCATGTAAGAAGTGGGGCGAGTTGACGCGTTATAGCGCCACGCAGTATCAGATTACCGACGACCGCATAGCCGAGCTGCTTGCCGGGAAACTCGCGGGCTGGGACGCCAATTCCGACCATGCGGCCCTTATCGCCAACCAGAAATTCATATCTTTGCTTTGGGTCGGCTTTGAGGCATACCATGAATTGCGTCGCACGGGATGGCCGGTAATCTCTATCGGCAACGGATGCAGCTACAATAACTACGAATATCCGCAACGGCTTTATTATCCTACCAACACCGTCGGATCCAACAGCGTCCACGTGCAGGAGGCCCTCACCCGTATGGGTGGAGAGAACACCCTGCGCACTCCGGTGTGGTGGAGCTACAAGGCCATTAACGGCACTTTTACCGCCGTGCGCCAGCAGTAACGATATATGACACTTAATTCTCAGAAAAATGAAATTTAAAAATATATTCCGGGTTTCGAATGTGATCGCCGTTGCCGCTCTTATGGCGCTGGCTGTCACCTCATGTAAGGAAGATGACGATTCGGTTGCAGGCGATCCGTTCTTTTATGTGGAAGGTGCCGATAACGGGGTTGTACGCATGGATGTCAAAGGTCTCGACCAGGATAAATGGTCGTTTGGTGCGGGCGACCATTATATAGTACGTTCAAACTGTTCCTGGCGTCTCGTCCCCGTCGACGGTGAGATGCCCGAGTGGATGAAGCTATATCCGCTTGATGGGGAAGGCGAAGGCATCATTCGCTTTTATGCCGTAAGCAACCCGATGGCCGAAGTCCGCAAGGCTGAGTTCCGCGTGATGGCCAACGGCGTGGAGTTGCCGCAACGTCTCGTGCTTGCGCAGGATCCGTCAGGACCTACACTGTCCGTCACCGCTGACAACATCCAGCTCCAGCAGGCCGGCAGCTTCAGCGAGGTTGTAGTCACTGCCAACTATGAATGGACAGTAGAGCCTGACACGGATGCCGCATGGCTGTCGGTGGTGCGCGACGGCGATAAGCTCGTTATTGGAACCGCTGAGGCAAACCATACCGGTGCCGAACGTTCCGCTCTTATTGTCATCAGGGGAACCGGTGCCAATTCGGAGATTACGACCACTATATCCGTCACCCAGCTCGATGCCATATTCTTCGACGATTTCGGGTGGTGCTTCACACCTGTGGATGCGAATGCCGATTTTTGCGACGAGGCTTACGTAGAGCCGCAGTGCTGGAACGACCACATGCTCCGTATCGATAAGTGGATCGATCCTGTTAAGTCGGCAAACCCCGGCTGGACGGCAGTGCGTGGCTCTTCCGGCAAGTCGGCAGGTCCATACACTTATTCACGTTACCATTTCATCCTGTTCGGCACCTCCAGCAAGTGCGCCGGCAACATATGTTCCCCGGCGATATCTTCCATCAGCGGGGAGGTTACGGCCACAGTAAGCTGGAGCATGGCCGGCTTCACATCGGCCAAGAACGCCAAAGAGAAAGGCAACGAGTTTTGGGTGTCGATCCTCGGGCCGGGACGCATCGTAGATGCAAAGGCCAACGGCACAAGCTCTGCGGCCATAATGACAGGCACATGCACCATACCATACAACAGCACCGGCGATACCCCCGACGGGCAGGCGGGTGTGCACGATGTCGACCTCACCGAGGCAGCGAAGTTCCTTATAGGCAAGGACGGCTATTTCGACACCGAGGAGACCACATGCCTGGAGGTATGGCGTAATCCTGAGAGCATGTTCTCGATGAAAGTCGAGGGCATGACATCAGCCACACGCATCGTGTTCATTGCATGCGATGCCGACAATCTCACCATGAACGACGGCGAAGGATGGGATGTGCGTTCCAATAAAGGAAAATATAAGTCCAACCGAAAATTGTTTGACAACTTCAAGGTGGTAGTCGATTGATCCGGCTACTCTTAGGCGAGATATGAACATCCCCGGATGGGCGATGTGCCGATATTTATCAGGCATATCGCTCATCTCGGACGTCTTAAGTAACTCGCAAAAATTATTTTATATTTACGACGAGAGAATTTTCGAGCGATTTTTGCTCGATGAAGAAGGAGTGTAGCGAGCTACATGACTGATGAAGAGAGCGGAAAGCGCCGAAAATTCTCCGGCGGAAATATAAAGCTTTAGAATTTATCATATGCGAAATAATTTTTGCGAGTTACTTATAGACGTAGAACTTCTATGAATGAAAAAAATCACTGATGACATGAAAAAACTATGCTGTCTTACCCTGTTTGCTACAAGTGTCCTCGCATCTCATGCGGAGACGCTTGAGATAGCCGGTAAGCAATGGGATTATACTGTTGTGAAAAGTGAACAACCTGCACAGGGGGTGTCCTACATGCGTCTGCGCATTCCCGACTATCCTCTTAATGTCAATCTTCTCACTGTCGATCTTTCCGACCCCGGTTGCCGGGTGGAGACATGGTGCGCGAAAGAGTCGTCGCGCGGAATAGAGGCGATCACCTCCGCCGCGAAGCGTCTCACATCTGAGTCTCTCACTCCGGTTGCTGCCGCCAACGGTAATTTCTGGCACTGCTACGGGCAGAACGAATATCCTGTCTATAACCTGATTCCCCGTGTGCTTTCCATCCGCAACGGTGTGCTCGTGACCGAACTCAGCACCGGCCGTGAGAAGTGGCTGAAAGGCCCGGGACGAAACGGCGCGGTGGGCATAACCCCCGACGGGCATGTCTATGTCGATTACTTTACCCCGACCATCACTCTTAAGATGCCCGGCACCGAGCAGGGACAGATGAACATAAACACATGCAACAAAGGCGTGTCGGCCAAATATTCCACCACAGGCGAGCTGGGTATGTATAATGCCTACTACGGGCGCGACAATAAGTTCATGTATGTCGAGATCGATGACAACAAGAAGCTTGTCATCGACGAGGATGCCGCCGATGCCACTGAGGTGCTTCTCGATCTCGACGAGGGACAGACATGGATGGCCGGACGTGACATCACCTTCACCGTGAAGAGCGTGCGCACGAAAGCTCCTGCCGGCACTCTCGGAGACCACGACCTCGCCCTCGTGGCACGTGGAGGCAAGAAACCGGGGCGTCTGGCACAGTTGAAGGTGGGATATAAGGTGCACCTGAATTATTCTTTCAAGGTCACCGGCGCGGACATATCTCCGGAGATTGAGCAGGCCATATGCGGCAACGCTCTTGTGATGCGCGACGGCATTCTTACCGAGCACAACACAAATGAGGAATATAATTCGATGGTGTATTCGCGCACCGGCTACGGATGCTCCGCAGACAACCGCCGTCTGTTCATCATAGTCATCGACAAGTCGGTCGATCCTGTCTACGGCAAGTCGGCGGGATGTTCCACCTCGGCCATGTGCGAGATCGCACGTCATTTCGGATGCTCGTCGATGGCCAACTTCGATGCCGGAGGTTCCGCCGAGATGATGTATGGCGGAAAGATTGTCAACACCACCACCGAGGCGACCCCGCGCGATGTGGCCAACGGCCTGATGGTGTTCTCTACCGGGGTGTCTGGCATTGATGGTGTCTGTGCCGGCAAGGATGCGCATGCATACGACATGTGGTACACGCTCGACGGGTTGGTCTATGACGGCAATCCGCACCGCCCCGGTCTGTATATCCGCCGTCGCGGGGCCGACGTTACAAAAGTATTGATTGGAAAATGACCGATAAGGATACATCCGACAGCCGCCTGATGCAGCTTCTACAAGGTGAGGAGGATACTGCGGGTGGAGCGCTCACGTTGCTCTACCTGCGGTATGCACCGCGCGTGCGCGAGCTGGCGCAATGTATCCTGCACGACTACGACGAAGCATGCGATGTGGCCCACGATGTGTTCATGTCGTTGTGGCAGCACCGCAATGTGCTTGAAGGGGTTGCTTCGCCATCGGCCTATCTTTTCCGCATGACGCGCAATGCCGTGCTCAACCGGCTGAAGCACAGGCGTATCGTTGACGACTACGCATTACAGCCGTTCGACACTACCTCGCCCTACGATCCGGTGGAGACCTTCTCGACACGCGAGATGGTGGCCATGATAAGGGCGACCGTCGCGGGAATGCCGCCGCTGCGGCGAAAGATATTCCTGATGAGCCGCTCCAAAGGCATGACCTATCAGCAGATAGCCGAGGCCGTGGGAGTGAGCCACAAGACGGTGCAGTATCATATAGGCATCGCATTGAAGGAATTGCGCAAGGTGCTTTCATTTGTGGTGTTGTTTTTATAACTTTGCCGTATGCTCACCTCTCGTTACTATATGCCGGTGGTCTTTTCTATAGGTCTGTCGGCTCTGCTGCCCGGTCATGCGGTTGCCCGCGATTCATCTCTCCCCCGTCCCAACATACTCATATGCATGGCCGACGATGCCGCACATATGGGCGCTTACGGCATCCCGTGGGTGTCTACTCCGGCATTCGACAGCGTGGCGCGGCAGGGACTGCTTTTCCGCAATGCGTTTACGTGCAATTCCAAGTCCGCACCGTCGCGTGCGTCGTTCATAACCGGTCGCAATTCCTGGCAACTGCGCGAGGCCGCCAATCATTGGTGCGAGTTCCCGCGCGACATAATGTCGTTTCCCGAGGCGCTTGAGCATGACGGCTATTTTACCGGATACACAGGTAAAGGGTGGGGACCCGGGATCGCTGTCGACTCTTTGGGCAATGACCGTTATCTTACCGGTCGACCGTATAACGACATAAAGTGTGTCCCCCCGACAAGGCAGATCAACGCTATAGATTATTCGGCCAACTTCGGCGCCTTCCTGCGTGATTGGGACGGCGAGACCCCTTTCTGTTTCTGGTACGGGGCCAGGGAGCCGCATCGCAAGTATGAATACGGCTCCGGACTACGTGCCGGAAAATCCGTTTCAGACATTGATTCCGTCCCGTCCTACTGGCCGGACAATGATACGGTCCGTACCGACATGCTCGACTATGCCTATGAAATCGAATACTTCGACCGTCACCTCGGCTCAATCCTTTCTCAGCTTGACAGCATCGGGCAGCTTGACAACACCATAGTGCTGGTGACTTCCGACAACGGCATGCCTTTCCCGCGCTGCAAGGGGCAGGAATATTACCAGGCGTCACGTCTGCCTATGGCGATGATGTGGCGCGACGGTCTGGCGAATCCCGGACGTGAGGTACGGGAGTTGATAGGGCATATCGATGTCGTGCCGACTCTTATGGAGATTATCGGGATGGATCCGGAAAAAGCCGGTATGCTGTCCGTTACCGGACGCTCATTTACCGACATAATAGCGGACTCCACCGACAGGACGGTCGACCGTGGCTACATGATGCTCGGAAAGGAGCGTCACGATGTCGGACGGCCTGATGATCAGGGGTATCCAATAAGGGGTATCGTGCGCGACGGCTATCTGTTTGTCCGTAACTACGAGCCTGCCCGGTGGCCTTCCGGCAATCCGTCGACAGGATATATGGATACCGACGGTTCTCCTACCAAGACAGCTATAATAAAGGCTCGCCTTGATTCCACTACCCGCCGTCTGTGGGATCTTTCGATGGGAAAACGTCCGCAAGTCGAGTTGTACGATATTGTACACGATCCGGAGTGTGTGCGTAATCTCGCTGACGAGCCTGCCATGAAGGGAGTGATTGAAAGACTTGAACGTGAGATGACCGCACGGCTTACCGAACAGGGCGATCCGCGCATGGCCGGTGAGGGACATCTGTTTGACGGGTATCCCAACATGTGCCCATCACGGATGTATTGGAATCGTGTCCGTGCCGGGGAGAAGAAGATTCCCCACGGTTGGATCAGTAAGTCTGATTTTGACCCGGAGGCCGAGGAATGATTTTCATTGGAAAAATTTGATTAACTTTGCCGTCCGAAATATCCAATTAAACAGACTGGGAACTGTGACGGAATGCATTTGCGATTCTGTAACATTCCTCGACATTAACACATACCGATACTATGGACGGATTCAAGGAAGTTTCTGAGAACTATACCCTCCCCGAGGCCATCAGGGAGGCGCAGCGTTGTCTCCACTGCAAGGTACCCGGATGCAAGAAGGGATGCCCTATATCCAATGACATTCCCGACTGGATTGCCGAGCTTGCCAAGGGCAACTTCGGCAATGCAATGAAGATAATCAATTCGCGGAGCAACCTTCCCGCCGTGTGCGGTCGCGTGTGCGGCCACGAGCGGCAGTGCGAAGGCAATTGCGTGCTCGCGAAGAAGGGTGCCCACATCAATATCGGCAAGCTTGAGCGATTTGTGGCCGACTTCGATGCCGACGCCGGACTTACCCACGAGGCCATCCCCGAGAAGTCGCGCGGCGCGGTTGCCGTGATTGGCAGCGGGCCGGCCGGCCTGACCATAGCCGGCGACCTTGCCAGGCAGGGATTCCGCGTGGAGATTTTCGAGATGCAGCCCGAACCGGGTGGGGTGCTCATGTTCGGCATTCCCGAATACCGGCTTCCCAAGGAGGTCGTACGCCGCGAAATCAAGAAAATCGAAAACCTCGGGGTGCTTTTCCATCTCGACACAACTATAGGGCGCACGCTCACCATCGACGACCTTTTTGCCCGTGGCTTCGATGCCATATTCATGGGCACCGGCACCGGGAGGCCCAAGAAGCTCCCTATCCCGGGGATTGACCATCCCGGAGTGCGTCAGGCCATATGGTTTCTGCGCAGGGTGAGCTTGTTCCAGTCGGGATGTATCGACCGCAAGGAAGTGGTCATAGGCGAGGGCGAGCGTGTGGCGGTGATCGGCTGCGGAAATACGGCTATCGATGCGGCGCGCACCGCTCTGCGCATGGGCGCCGCGGAGGTGACGGTAATTTACCATCGCACGGTAAACGAGATGAGCGCGCTACGCGCGGAATACGACGATGCCGTGGCGGAGGGCGTGAAGTTCTTGTGGAAATCTTCCGTGACCGACATACGCGGTGCGCGCCCTGACTCCGACGCCGTGTCTGCCGACATGCCGTGGGATGCCGCCAATCGCCTGAGCGGAATCACGGTCGATACCGAAGGGACTCTTACCGACATGCCTGTAGACCGTCTGATTCTCGCCGTGGGCAGCGCGCCCGCTTCACGCATTGTCGATTCCACCGAAGGCATCAGTGTGGATGAAAAGGGGTATGTGCTCACACGTGACGTGCCTTATGGTATGACCACACGGCGCGGGGTATTTGCCGGTGGCGATGTCACCAACCGTCCCGCCACGGTGGTCCATGCCATGCAGGATGCCAAGCGTGTGGCCGAGGGTATCGTCCGATATGTCGATGCAGTCAAGCTCATGGAGTCCATCAACCTTCCATCATAAACTCGTCTCTCAGTTGTCTGGAATAGGAGGACGATTAAATAGTGAATATACGGAAATTTAGATATTATTTATCGTTTTTGAGAAAAATTAAATTATTTTGGTATCTTTGCGGTATTGATAACCGAATTCAGATATGACACTCTGGATTATATGGCTTGCTTTGGCCGCGCTTCTTATCATAATAGAAGTGTTCTCGCAGATGGTGTGGACGCTATGTCTGGCCATCGGATGCGTTGCCGCTTTGGCCGCCGACTTCCTTGGCGCTCCGCTTGAGTGGCAGCTCGTCACGCTCGCAGTCATCGCCGTAGTGGCCTACATAGTGCTTGTGCCATTTGTGAAGAGGTGGCATGAGAAGCAGGTTGCAAAGGAAGGACGTACAGCGCGCACGGGCATGGACGCCTTGTTGGGACGTCGTGCCATTGTCACACAGGTGATTCGTCCCGGCGAGATAGGACGTGCGCGTATCGATGGTGATTCATGGCAGATTGTGGCCCCGGGCATTCCATATGCGATTCCGTGCGGCGCAGAGGTAATAGTCACCGATTACGATTCTATAATACTCACGGCTACGCTGCCGGACAAATAACCTCATTTTGTATAATACAGGACACTCCATATTACTCTAATTATCCTACAACCATGTCATACATCCTTGCAGCTGTAATTGTCGTATTGGCAATAGTGATCATATCGGCAGGCGTGAAGGTCGTGCCGCAGTCTGAAACACGTGTGATCGAACGTCTCGGACGTTTCCACAGCGTGCTTAATCCCGGACTTAACTTCATCATCCCGTTTATCGACAAGCCAAAGACCATATACACTCGACGTGTCGAGACCACCGTGGGCGGCCATCACATAGTGCGCAACACCGTGACGAGCGTGATAGATCTCCGCGAACAGGTCTATGACTTCCCGTCGCAGCAGGTGATCACCCGCGACAACGTGACCACTGAAATCAACGCTCTCCTTTATTTCCAGATTACCGACCCCAAGAAGGCAGTGTATGAGATCGACAATCTTCCAAACGCCATAGAGAAGCTTACCCAGACATCGCTGCGAAACGTGATCGGCGAGCTGGAACTCGATGAGACGCTTACGAGCCGCGACACTATCAACACCAAGCTTCAAGCCATCCTCGACGATGCCACCAACAAGTGGGGCGTTAAGGTCAACCGCGTGGAACTTCAGGACATCACTCCTCCCGAATCGGTGCGTGTGGCCATGGAGAAACAGATGCAGGCCGAGCGCAACCGTCGTGCCGAGATTCTCAATGCAGAGGGTCAGAAGCAGTCGCAGATTCTTCGTTCTGAAGGTGAGAAGGCATCCAAGATAAATCAGGCCGAGGCAACAAAGCAGGCTGAGATACTGCGTGCCGAGGGTGAGGCGCGAGCCATCATCCTCAACGCCCAGGCTGAGGCGGATGCCATACTTCGTGTGGCCGACGCGGTGCGTTCAGGCAATACCGATCCCGCCACCTATATGCTCGCGATGAAGTACATAGAGACACTTCGAGAAATGACATCCGGCAAAGACAACAAGACTGTCTATATACCCTACGAAGCTTCTTCAGTCCTCTCTTCCATAGGCTCGATACAATCCCTCTTCCAAAAATAAGACCCTTCGCGTACGTTGACTTGTCAGGATTGTCCTCCACGACAATCTGTTATCCGTTGCTTGTCATTTCATATGATTTTCAAAATGCTTGGTTCGATTACATAAAATACATATTTTACTACCAATCAAATAATTATTAACTAAAAGCTTAACAAAACAATTTATGAAGTATTCTACCTCATTGGTGCTGTTGCTTTCATTCTCATCGGCTGTTGCTTCAGGCCCGTCGATGCCGATTGCTATTGCAAGAATTACCCCCCCCGAATCTAAATCGCTGAGTATCAACGCGGTAGGCGACAGTCGCATGGTGCTTGCCGAGCAGGAGATGGCTCCCGGCATAGTGCAGCGTGTGGTTCGTGACAGTGAAGGCCGTGTCTACAAGGATATGGTGAAGCATGGAAAAGTATCTGCCGAACGCCAGCAGATACGCAAGCCGTTCATGGCTCCCGAAGGGGCGACATTCTTTGAAAGTTTCGAAGGCCATACAGATCAGCTTGACTGGCTTCCCGAAGGGTGGACGGAAATCAATACTCCCGAAAATAAACCGACCCTCGAGATGTGCAGCCATAATATCAACAACTCATGGAGCGCACAGGACACAGGCGACGGATACTGGACGGCCATTACATCCGACGGAGTGAAGGAGTGCTGGATTCACTTCACCTACAATTGGAGCTACAAGAACTCTGAAGGTGAGAAAGTCGAGGGTGCGAAGTCTCCGCAGGACGAATGGCTGATAACGCCCGAGATCAACGTGGGTGCTAACGATGACCTCTTCTTCCTTGCCGAGGTGGATCTTGGCTCCATATTCGACTATAACTGGAGTGCATATGAGTATGACCACGACAAAATCGACACCGATCTGGAAGTCCTTGTCACATTGGATAACGGCGAGACGTGGAAGAGCCTTTGGAAAGTCAGCGAGAACGTGTGCCCGTCGATGACCGACAATGAGATGTATGATCTCATGGGTGAGCTTAAGTACTACTCATATTGTGTGCCCCTCACGGATTATCGTGGCAAGAGCGTGAAGATCGCTTTTCGCTACACCACTCCTTATGCCGGAGGAAACTCGATGGCGGTCGATGCCGTGACGGTTGCTGCTCCGCAGCCCGAGGCTTTCTACCATCTCCCCGACGGCACTCTGCTTGCAGGAGTCACCGACGGCCTGCATGCGGCTAACCAGTCCTATATTCTGCTTCCCGCCGACACCCGGATCAGCTGGAATGCTTCCTCGAACGCCTACACGGAGAAGAATTCATGGGCATTCTACAGCGAGGCCTCCGGTGATATGACCGATATCGTGGAGGGTAACACCGCTTCCGTTTCATATCCTTGGAGCCATGGGGGTGTGATACCGTATCCACAGCTCACCGCAACCAATGTCAACGGCACCAACACGTATTCTTATGACGGCGCAGCCGCAGAGGATATGAAGGGTGGCATGTACATCGGCGGAAGAATTCCCGACCTGGTCGACGAGGTCGTGTATCTCGGCAACTACGATTATACAAATAAAGGCCTTGTCACCCCGAACTTCGGCAACGGCTCCTATTGCTTCGGAACAGCAGCCGAGGGCACGTGGGGAACCGGTATTACCCAGAAAGCATTCGGCAACCTTTTCTATGCTCCCGCAGCGCCTCTGACTGTCACCGACGTGATGCTCACCCTTGGCGAATTTGATGCCGACGATGATGCGGAAATTACCATGGAAATATACACTGTAGATAAATATGGTTCGGTAAGTACCGAGCCGGCGGCGACATCCGTGGTAAAAGGGAAGGACATATCCGGATTCGGTTTCTATAACGCGTTTTTCCGCCTCGATACACCTTATGAGATGACCGGGAATACCTTGGTGATGATCAAAGGCTTCGACAGCCCCAAGGTGCGCACGTTTGCCGCCTGTGCGCAGGCTATAAAGAATGATGCCTCACATAACTATGCCTACATGATCTTTGATATAAACGGCAGGGATGTGTTCTACTCGGCATCCGAGGCATTGACGGAATATGCATCGGCTCTGTTCATCAGCCTTAACGGCACATATCATGTGCTGAAACTCGACGAGGAGATCGTGGAATTCGACACAGCCACCAATTCCGTAGAGGTAAGCGCGAGCGCTACCAACGCTCCTGAAAACTGGTGGGTGGTCGACAAGGCAAACGATAATGCACGTCTCCCGCTCGTCGCCGAAGGCACAAGCTTCGACTGGCTTACCGTGACGCCCGTGACCAAACCCGACGGATCATTCGCTGTGCGTTTCTCCGCACCGTCAACCGACAAACAGCGCTCAAAGACTGTCTATCTCTCCAATGGTGGCAGCGAGGCCCGCATCCGTGTAAAGCAGACGGCTACTTCGGGCATTGACAGTGTTGATGCCGCTGACGGATTCTCTTTGACCTTTGACGGCTCTATATTGGCAGTAGCCGGAGTGACTGATGCAGAGACTGTCAATATCTACGATACCTATGGCCGTCTGGTCTACTCCGGGGCAAACGGCATTGATACCGCCTCTTTCGGCCATGGTGTCTACATCGTGCGTTGCGGCTCGCATGTGGCCAAATTCACGAAATAATCCTTCCCTCTTAAGATATAAGCGTTTAAATCTATATGAAAATGCGGTGTGTCGTGTGGCACACCGCATTTTCTATATATGTATATATATGAATTTACAGACATCATGCAGGCATCATATCCCGAGGGAGATGCCGAAATTGATGCAACGGGGGAGGGTAGGGCCGTAGATGTAGCCCGAGTCGCGCAGGGGGCCACGGTCGAAGTCGCTTTGATAGGAATTGAATATGTTGCTGACACCTGCCGAAAGGTCGAGATCCACGCGGTTGTAAAGGCGGAATGTATATGTCAGCTTTATCGACGCGTCTATAAACGATTTTGTCTCAATTGCCATGTCTATGTCGGTGCCAGAGCCTACAAGGTGCTGCACGAGCATCGGCCCGGTGCCTGTACCGGTGATGCTTGCACGAAGGGCACGGGTGATTCCCCAGTTGGCGGTGAAGTATCCGTAGATGTCGGGAGTGCGGAACATCCTCTTTTCGGCAGGTACGTCGGGATTGTCGCTCCACGATTCCGCTTTCTTGTAGCGGCTTCGCTGCATCGTCACTCCCCCCTGTATGTCGAACTTGTTGGAGAAGAATGCTTTTGCCTCGATGTTCATGCCCATTACGCGTGCGCCCGATCCGTTGTAGCGCTCCAGCACGGCATTGCCGTCGGCATCGGTGTTTTCAAGCTGCCGCAGGGCAAACACGTCGCGCAGGTCGGTGAAGAACCCTTCTACAAGCAGGTTGGTCTGTACGTTGCCGAAGCGGTGGTAGAGGTCGGCCGATACGCTCACGCTCTGCGAACTCTCCTGCTTCAGTCCGGGTGCGAGCACTGTCACAACACGCTCTCCACCTACTATGGCCACGTGGAAATCCTCGTCGTAGGCCTGCGGTGAACGGAATCCCGTGGAGTAGGAGGCACGGAAGTTGAGGTTTTCGGACGGGTTGAACCGTATGTTGACACGCGGCGATATTATGGCGTTATGTATCATCGAGTGCTTGTCGATACGTGCACCTGCGAGGAATCCCCATTTCTCGTTTTTCCATTCGTTTTGCAGATAGCCGCTGTAGATGTTCACGTTCTGCACCATGTCGTGACCGTAGCCGATCGTGGTGTCGTGCAGGCGGTTGTAGGAATACTCCAGACCGGCTACCAGCTCCGACGGCATGAAGAGGAAACGGTCGATGGGATGCGTCCATTGCGTGCCGGCGGTGACTACTATGTCCGATGTGCGTCCGTAGGCATCTGGGTCCATGTCAGAGCCGTAGTAGCTTTGGCGACGCGTGGCCTGGGTGGCGGCGAAAACCGACATATGGTCGCGCCGGTCGCGCAGCCACAGGTCGAATGTGGCCTCGCCGGCATGTATGTTGTGGTCGACCTGCTCGGCAATCATTGCCATGTGGGCCGGCTGGTCGAGGCGGTCACCTCCACGCCGGTACTCGTGGGTGTTGTGGTATTCGAGCGTGAGCTTGGAGTCATCGCCGGTGCGCATGAACGTGCGTGCGCCTATCGTCTGGCTTTTGAGCTGTGCCACTTCGGTGAATCCGTCGTCGTTGTGGTCGTATCCGTCGCGGTAGCGGCTCTGGCCGTAGATGAATATGCCTGCCTTGTTGTTGTCGGTCACCACGGAGGCGTTCATTGTTGTGTTGTTGTCCATGGCTCCAGACGGGCCGATTGAAGTAAGCGTGTGGGTCACCTTGGCCGAATTGGTCAGAGGGTCGCGTGTGATTATGTTGATGGTTCCCCCGACAGCCGATGAGCCGAACAGGGCCGAGCCTCCGCCGCGCATCACCTCCACACGTTCGATCATGTTGGCGGGTATCTGTTCAAGGCCGTACACTCCGGTCAGGGCCGAGAACACAGGGCGTGAGTTCATCAGTATCTGTGAGTAATGCCCGTCGAGTCCGTTGATTCTTACCTGGGTGAATCCGCAGTTCTGGCAGTCGTTCTCCACCCTCACCCCCGGTTGGAAGTCGAGTCCGTCGGCGAGCGAGCATGCTCCGGAGTTGAGAAGTGTGCTTCCCGACAGTACGTTGACGAGCGATGCGCTTTCGCGTCGGCGTGTCTCGGTTTTTGATGAGGTCACCACCACCTGGTCGAGCATGAATGCGTCGGGTGCGATTTCAAAGTTCAGTTCTATTGTCTGCCCGGCTCTGATGGAAGTACCCTTCTTTCCGCTCCCGTAGCCCATGTATGATGTCTCAAGCGTATAGTCGCCCGGCTTCAGGTCGCGAAACACGTAGTGTCCCGACGCGTCGGTCATCGTTGTAAGACTTGAACCGGCGATTTTTACGATACATCCCGGTATGTGCTCTCCGTTTTCCTTGTCGATGACGTGTCCTACTATATTGGCATCGGAAGGCCCTGTGGTAGCCGTGGCTGCTGTCGCGCTTGCTTGTATTGCCGCCAGTATTACGGCGGCAGCCAGTGTAAGTGTTCTATGAATCATTGATCGGTCATTTATGAGCCGCGAAGTTACAGAATAGGGCTGCTGACGGCAATACCTTATTCTGATGATTTTTTGCTCATAAATTTCCTCGGATTAATCCATTTCAAGTATGTGCTTACTGTTTTAGTCCTGATATGACTGCTGAAAAAAGTTTCGGGCGTATGTCGAGGTCGGTCCATGCCCGGTTGTCGCGCGACGGGTTGATACGGTTTGTCAGAAAGATGAAGATAAGGTCGCGTGAGGGGTCGATCCACATGCATGTGCCGGTGAAGCCGAGGTGGCCTACTGTGGATGGGTGGGCCTCCGGTGCGGTGGGCGATGCTTCCGGATTAGCCATGTCGGGCGCGTCGAACCCGAGTCCGCGCCGCGATATGTCGCTGCGGGCTGTCATGAATTCCCTGACCACAGGCTCCGATATTATCCTTTGCCCACCGTAGCGGCCTCCGTCGAGCCACATCTGCCCGAGTTTGGCAAGGTCGCCTGCGGTGGAGAACAGGCCGGCGTTGCCTTGTACGCCTCCGCTGTAGGCTGCAAGTTCGTCGTGTACGTAGCCGCGCAGCGTGGCTTTCCGCAGCCAGCGGTCATGCTCGGTGGCGGCTATTTCCGATGGCTTGAAGTGCTCCAGAGGACGATAGCCGGTGTGCCACGCGCCGAGCGGGGCGAATATCTTCCCGGCCACCCATTTTTCGTGGGGCATTCCGGTAGCGCGTTCCTCGGCGTCCATGAGCATGGCGAAATTGAGATCGGAATACCTGTAGCCCGGATCGCGCAGCGTTGCATTGTAGATACGGTTCATAAGCGTGTCGCGGGTGGACGGCCCTACCCATAATGACGGGGCTATTTGCCAGGGGGTACGATCAGTCCGTGTGTGCGACGTGATGTCAGTGCGCAGACGCGCGTTGCGGTTGGCATAGGCACGTCGTGCGAGTTTTATGGTGTTGTCGCGGGTGGGACGCATGCTTACGAGCTTACCGGTGTATGAGTCGCTGTCGGTCACGGCGGCGGCGTTGGATATCCCTGCGGGAAATCCGCTTTCATGCATCAGCATCTGCCGCAACGTGATTTTGTCGCGCCCTTCCGTGCGCAACCCGGGTATGTAGCGTGCTGCCGGGGATGTGATGTCGAGCAACCCGTCATCGACTGCCTTCATCACTCCCGGCAACGTGCCTGCGATCTTGCTCACGGATGCGAGGTCGTAAAGGGTGGAATCGGCGCTCACGCGATGTGTGCGTTGCGAGTCTGTATAGCCGTAGGCGCGTTCCAACACCACGTCACCATCCTTGGCCACAAGCACGACAGCTCCCGGAAAGGCGCCTGTACGCACTCCGAGACGTATCAGCGAGTCGACCTCGCGGGACATGGCAGTAGTGAACCCGTGTGCCTCGGGGTTGGTATAGCCGAGGCGTGTCTTTAGCAGTCCGACGCCGGTGCCTGCCGGTGCGACACCTTTTATAGTGACCGGCAACGTGGCGTTGACCCTTATCCCGCCGAACAGCGCCTGTGCCGCATACTCCTGGGTGAGCGCGGTGTTCTCCCCGCAGAGCACTACGGTGCGGCTTGCTATCGGGGCGAAACGAGCCACCTTGTAGTGGCCGATGAAGAATACATCGACGAGTTTCCCGGCATCCTTCAGCGATGAGAGCGCGGCGCGGGCCGCCGCGTCGTCGTCATATACCGCCGCGATCACGATGTCGTGCGACAATATGTCTTTCTTGACCGCGGAAGTGAGCGGGGTGCCGCCCGATGCCGAATAGACGTCGATCTTGGCATATCGCGCGCAGTAGCCCGAGAAGGTGTTTCTTGCCGGTGCGCCTATGTTGACGACTGCGATGCTTGCGGTGTCAAGACGTCCGATGGGCAGAATTCCGTCGGCATTGTCGAGGCATATCACTGATGCTGCGGTAAGCCTACGGCGCACATTTTCCGATTCCGCGCCGTTCATCCTTGTCCTCAAGTCGGCCGGTGACGGTGTCGGACGGCGGGAAAGCCCCAGGGCGTATTTCCACCGGAGCACGCTGCGGCATCGTTCGTCTATTGTCGATTCCGGAAGCCTGCCGCTTTTCACTGCCTCCAGTATGGCTGTCATGCTTGTGCGGATAGACGCAGGCTCCACAAGCATGTCGGCTCCTGCTATGAGCGCGCCGACGCAGTTGTCGCCACCCTCGGGAGGCGTGGCTCCTTTCATGGCGAGGCCGTCGGTGAATACCAGTCCTTCGAACCCGAGGTCATTGCGGAGAACTCCTTCGGTGATGCGCCGCGACATCGACGATGCGCGTCCGCTGTTGTCGAGTGCGGGCACGTTGAGATGTCCCACCATCACACCTCCGAACCCATCCTTCACGTAGTCGGCAAACGGGAGCAGGTCGACCTTGCGCAGTGTCTCGGCACTGTGATCAACAGTCGGTAGCGCCTTGTGGCTGTCGGTGCCTGTGTCGCCGTGGCCTGGGAAATGTTTTGCGACGGAGAGCACGCCGCCCTCCTCAAGCCCTCGTGAATAGGCGCGTCCGAGTGCGCTGACACGTTGCGCATCTTCGCCGAACGAACGCCGTCCTATCACGGGATTGTCGGGACGGGAGTTGACGTCGAGCACAGGTGCGAACACCACATGCACGCCGAGTAACCGGCACTGTCGCGCCACTTCGCGGCCATAGTCGGAAAGCAGCGTGTCGTCATCGATGCCTCCGAGGGTCATGTTGTAGGGGAAGCGTTCGGCATCCTTGAGGCGCATGGCCGGACCCCACTCGCCGTCGAGTGTCACCAGCAGCGGTATCGGCGAGATTGACTGGGCATAGTCGATCAGTGCGGCGTGCTGTGCCGTGGTTCCTCCGCTGATCAGGATGCCCCCTATGCCGTAACGGTCGATGTAGCCTTTGACGGCACTCTTGGCGGCAGGGGTCGAACGCGGGTCGAGCATTGGTATGAACAGTTGCCCGACACGGTGGCGCAGGTCGAGGGTCTGCATCACACTGTCAATCCATGCCTCGCGTGCGGCGTCATGGCCTCCGAGCATCCCCGGGGTGACGGCTGAAGCTGCGCAAGGAATGAGCATGAGAGCCACGAGAAGGGTACGCAGGCCAAGGCGTATGAATGTATCTTTCATGACAGTCATAGATGTTACATGCGCGGAGCCGATTTGTCGTACTTGATCGCTTTGCCACCTCGCGACTCGATACGCTTCATGATCACTTCGTCGAGCTTTCCATGCAAGCGATACAGTTCGTTGCCATGGGTGAGAGGTTCCATGTAGTCGCCTCCGTTGGCGAGATAGTCTATGGTGGCGAGGATATAGGTTCGGTCGGGATCGATCCGGCGCCAGTCGAAGTCTCCGCTTACACCGTCGCCACCGCGTCCTTCCATCACCTTGAATGCGTCGATGAGGTCGTTGCCTTTGATTTCCAGAAGCACGATATGGTTGTCAAACGGCAACATGGTCATGATTTCCTCTTTGGTGATCGCACCCTTGGGCAATCCGCGGCGTATGCCTCCTTTGTTGACTATGGCGAGATCCACGTCGCAATGCACACTGCCTCGTGCTGCCGCGAGAATTTCGTCGGCTACCCAGTTGAGCAGCAGGTCGCTTCCCGCCGGCATATCCTGGGCGAGAGTGCCTATGCGTGTCTTTTTCAGGGCGTCGATGCCTTTGCGGTAGGGTGCTATTATGGAGTCGAGTGGACTGTCGGCGCGTGTGTTGTGACGGGTTACCACCGGGAGCAACCGTGAACGGGCTTTCATGGTTTCAAGGTCGAGTATGACCTCTCCGAGATAGCGGCCACGGCTTCCGGTCTGAGCCAGGAGTACGGTGTCGCCTGCTGCGTTCGGCAGGCGGAACGGCGGTCCATCGGGCGACTCCGGATCGATGACGGTGTGGCTGTGGCCTCCGATGATGATGTCGATACCTTCCGAGGCGGCGGCCAACTCCTGATCTGATGGTGTGTTGTCGGCGCTCTTGTCGTAGCCGATATGGGTCACGGCTATCACCGCGTCGGCATGCTCCACGTTGCGCAGGTACCATGCCAGCGAATTGGCGGCCTTTATGGCGTCGAGATAGCGCAGACCTTCGGTGTGGTGGCTTGCGATCATCCCTTCAGGATTGAGGTTTAGGGCTATGATGCCAACCTTCTTGCCGCCGTACTCCTTTATCGTGTATGGTTTGAACAAGGAGTCGAGTGGAGTTCCGCGCATGTCGTAGTTCGAGGCCAGGAGTTCGGCGTCGGACAGGCGCAGCCGGTCGGCGAGACGTTCCATGCCGTTGTCGAATTCGTGGTTGCCCAATATCATTATGTCGTAGCCGAGTGCGTTCATCAGACGGCGTTCCACCTCGCCGCCGTAGAGAGTGTAATACAGGGTTCCTTGCACGGCATCACCGGCATCTATGAGCAGGACGTCGGGACGGGCCTCTCGCACGCTGTCGATTATCTCCATCCGGCGTACCACTCCGCCGCGTCCTTTGTCATCGGGATCGATGGCGCTGTGGGTGTCGTTGGTATGGAGTATCACCAGTTCGCCGGCCATGGCGCAGACAGCTGCGATCGCCGCTCCTAAGGCTAATAATTGTCGTTTCATGAAGTTCGGATAATAAAAAAGGACCGCCATGAGCTTAATTGCTCCCCGAGGCGGTCCTGCAAGCTGTGAGTCGGGATTATCTCTTACTTGTGTGCGGCATGCTCATATTTGAGTGTCATAGAGCACTGGTCGCATACTTCAGCCGGGCCGAAATACTGGATCGGGCCGGGATATACGAACTCGGTGTTGAGCGCCCAGTTGTCGCGCTGTGAGGCGAACTTCTGGAATGCGGCACCGTCGAGTGTCACAAGGGCTTTCTGTATCACGGGCTTCATGGCACCGTGGCGGCGCTCCATGTTCATCATCATGGTGATAGGTATGCCGCCTGCGATCCACTGTACCGATGGCTTGGTGAGGTTGCGTACGCTTGACATGTAGCCGGTGACACCTGCACGGATGAGGCAGGAGGCATTGAAGCCGAGTGCGTAGCAGTAATCGGCGTCGAAGTTGGAGGGGTCGGCGCAACGGCCTTCATAGCCGAAGAAGTGGAACTGAGTGGCGAATTTGCCTACGTAGCGGCCTTCGCTCTTCATCTGGTCGAGACGGCGTGCCACCATGTGGCCCAGAAGTTTTTCGGTCTCGATGAGCGATACCTGCACGTTGCCGTGGGGGTCGCGGTCGAGGCAGAGCTGGTTGGCCACTCCGTCGGGAAGGCTTGTGAAGATGCCTGCGTTCTCTGCCGAAAGGCGTCCGGCAACCCAGCTGAGGCGGTTGTTAGGCTCGACTGTGGCAAACTCGGCGGCGTTGGCGGCGAGCAGGTCGTTAAGCTCGGCGATAAGGGCCTTCATGGCGGGGATGAACTCGATGAGGCCTTCGGGGATGAGGACAGTACCGTAATTGTTGCCGTTGGCGGCGCGTGCGGCCACGATGTCGGCGATAGAGTTTACGATGTCGTTGAGGGTCTGCTTCTTGGCCTCGACCTCCTCGGAGATGATGCAGACGTTGGGCTGGCACTGGAGGGCGCATTCGAGGGCGATGTGGCTGGCGCTGCGGCCCATGAGCTTGATGAAGTGCCAGTACTTCTTGGCCGAGTTGCAGTCGCGCTGTATGTTGCCGATAACCTCGCTGTAGACCTTGGTGGCTGTGTCGAAGCCGAATGATGTCTCGATAACTTCGTTCTTGAGGTCACCGTCGATGGTCTTGGGGCAACCGATTACCTGCACGCCGGCGTTGATCTGCTTGTAGTATTCGGCAAGCACGCATGCGTTGGTGTTGGAGTCGTCGCCGCCGATGATCACGAGGGCTTTGATGTCGAGCTGCTTGAGGATTTCAAGACCCTTGTCGAACTGGGCCTTGGTCTCAAGTTTGGTGCGTCCGGAGCCGATGATGTCAAAGCCGCCGGTGTTTCGGAACTGGTCGATGATATCGGAGGTCAGCTCGATGTACTTGTGGTCGACGAAACCGCCGGGACCCATGAGGAAGCCGTAGAGGCGGCTGTCACGGTTTATTTTCTTGATGCCGTCGAAGAGTCCGGAAATCACGTTGTGGCCGCCGGAAGCCTGACCGCCTGAAAGTATCACGCCCACGTTGAAAGGTGTTGAACCCTTTGCTGGGTTGGGGTCTTTCTCAAACTGGATTTCGGGGAGGCCGTAGGTGTTGGGGAACAATGCCTTGATCTCATCCTGGTCGGCCACCGAGTGGGTGGGCTTGCCCTCCACGGCCTTTACGGCCCCGGTGAGCACTACGGGAAGTTTGGGCTGATAGGCCGCGCGGGCCTTTTGAAGTGCACTCTTCTTCATCGGTATATCTTATTAGTTGTTGGAATTATTGTATATGTTGATATAGTCCCTGAATGTCGGGACGCATGAAACTTTCGGCAAATTTCGCAAATTTCAGCCGGATATTCAATATTGCAGACAAACAATTTAATTAAATTTGCAAATAAAAACATATCGTGAACACCATATTATGAGCAATAAGATATGCAACGACTGGTGGACCGCACCCACCGAGAGCACCGAAAGCGGACGTACCGTGATAGTGACCGGGCGACGCGGCGTTGATAACGCCATGGCAAGCGGGAAATACGGTATACGCGTCGAGATTACGTGGCGTTATCCGGGAGATGCCTCCGGTATGCCCGACAAGCCTACTTCCATGGTGATGGAGGCCGTGCAGGATGCCATGACGAAGGCGTTCGACCGCGACCCCGTGGCGATTCTCACTGGCATATATACCGGCGATGACCGGCGCGACTGGGTGTTCTATGCTACCTCGACGCGCATTTTCGAGCGCAAGATCAACGAAGCTCTTGCGCCATTCGACCTGCTTCCAATCACCATCTATACCGAAAACGACCCCGACTGGGCCGAATACCGCGAGATGCGCGACTCAACCGAACTGACCGCTCCCGACTTTCCCGACTGACAGCTTGGCGCTTATTCAAAATAACATATTTTAGCTTATAAAACGTCGTAATCGTGGTGGTTGTCGCTTAGAGGTTGTTTTTAAACAACTTCATATAACCTCGTTGTTCCGACAGGGGGATGTCTTTTGGGAAATTCTTTGGTTAAAAAATGCAAATAAGAGTTATAAATTATGATTTGTTTTGATGATTATAATTAACTTTGGCAAATAAAGTAATAATCAATGTCTTATGCTTCTTGTTGATTGCGATTAGTAACGTTTCGTTTCTGCTTGTGTTAATGCAAGTTACAATAAGACAAATCACCAATTTACAAATTTAACCTTATAATGTGTAGTTTTTACCCCCCCACAATCAAGCGGATTGTCATGTCGGGCATGGCTGTCCTGTTGGGCGGCTCAACGCTTTTGGCCGACGGTGATGTGAAGTTCAGGGCTGCAGTGTCATATCCGGCGCAGTCCGTAGGTATCTATGAGTTTACAACGGACGGTTACAATCCAACGCAGATTGCCCGAAACGTATATGCGAGCGGAGGCGGTATCGCCTATGGTGACTATTATTATGGTGTGCGTTTTGAGGTAATCGCCGGCATTGCGGGTGTGTCGCAGCAAAGCTACAACCTAAAGACGTGGGAACCGGAAGATGCCTACAGCGGAAGTATCCAGGATGTGGCAACTGCAATCGCCTATAATGCCGACCGCGACGAGGCGATAGGGTGTTATTATAATGAGGACGGCGCCACATTCCGCATGTGTTCCGTCAACATACCCTATTGGGGAAAGACAAAGATCGCCGACCTGCCCAAGGGGTGGGGCGCTTGCGACTTCGACAAGAACGGCACGCTCTATGCTATTGACGAGGATGGCATGCTCTTTACTGTCAATACCCGTACGGGTGCGCTCACAGAGGTCGGATCGACGGGAGTAGCCACCGAGTGGATAACCGGCGGCTTCATAGACAAAGAGAGCGGAAAGATGATTTATAGTGTTAAGAATTCTACCGAGGCTGCTCTATACTCCGTAGACCTTGCTACGGCAAAAGCCACCAAGCTCTACGACCTTGAAAACGAGGAGCAGTTGGGCGGATTCTATATCCCGGAGGCTGATTATGCCGCAGGAGTGCCGGCTGCATTGCCCTATACTCCTTCACTGAGCTTCTCCGGCACGAGTCTGTCGGGCACGGTGCGCTTCCAAATGCCGCGTACCACCTATGACGGGACAGCCGCTTCCGGGCCTCTGACATATCACGTATATGCCAACGGCAAGGAGGTCGCCACCGGGGAAAGTACATTCGGGGCTTCCGGATATGTTACGGTCAATGTCACCCTTCCCGAAAGCGACACGTACAGCATCGCCGTTTCCACATCCAACGAGGCAGGCGAAAGCCCGCGCAAGCGTGCGTCGAAAAAATTCATCGGACTTGACACTCCAAAAGCGCCGGGTTCGGTGAATGTCACCTACGCTGACGGTGTGGCTACCGTGAAATGGGGTTCCGTGTCAAGCGGAATGAACGGCGGCCAGATTGACCGCACGAATCTCGTATATCGCGTCACACGCTATCCCGACGAAAAGGTGGTAAGCCCTGCCGACCAGAAAACCGTGTCGCTGACTGATGCCATTGAGATGCCGCAGACGCGCACCGATTATTATTATACCGTGGAGGCCGTGACCGGAGAGCTTTCTTCCGCTCCCGCCAAATCCGCGACGTTCAGTCTCGGCCCTATCGATCCTCCTTTCGAAGGCAAGTTTGCCTCAGCTTCTGATTTCATCGGGTATACCGTACTTAATCCGGGTGCCGACACCAATAAATGGCAGTTCTCAAGCGGAACCATATATGTGCGTACTTCCGGCAAACCTGCCGACGCATGGGTGCTTCTGCCTCCGGTGAATGTGAAAGCGGGCAATTCATATGAGGTGGGCGTGTCGATAAGAGGCTATTCCGGCTCATATATGGAAACATTCGAGGTGATGGTAGGAAATTCGCCGGAGGCCGCAGCATTGACCTCCACTGTCATCCCTTCGACCGATGTCAAGAGCGGTACATTCAAGACATTCACCGGTTCATTGACGGCTGAAGCCGACGGGATATATTATATAGGCATACACGCGAAATCCGCTTCCGGAGGCTATCTGTATGTGGAGAGCGTAAGCATCAAGGAGGGCGTGTCGATGCATGCCCCTGCGGCTGTCACCGACCTGAAGGTCGAGTCCGACGCATCCGGTGCGCATAAGGCCACGGCCACATTCACACTTCCGACGCTCGACCTGTCGGGTGTAGCTCTCGAAGCAATCACCAAGGTGTCGCTCCTGCGTGACGGCGTGGAGGTCAACAGCGCTGTCGAAGGACTCACTCCCGGAGCGGAATTTACGATTGTAGATAATTCCGCACCTTCTGCCGGCAACCATGTCTATTCCGTGGTATGTCATAACGCCCATGGTGCCGGAGCTTCGGCCGAGGCTGAGGCATATGTCGGATTCGGCGCTCCCCTCCGGCCCGATGAGGTGAAGATGAAAGAAACCACGCCCGGACATATCGTCGCAACATGGACGCCGGTGGTTAAGGATGTCGATGGCCGTACACTCGGAGCCGACGACGTGCTCTACAGGATATCACGCTATATGGACGGCGAGCAGGTTCTCGTGGAAGATTCCGTGGCGGGTACTACATATGAATATGATATCGAGCTGCCTGCGGGCACACAGAAGTTCATGCAGACACTTGTCGAGGCTATGACCGAGGGTGGCATGTCGAAGCCGAAGCCTACTCTACGTGTGGCTGTCGGTGAGGCTTACAAGGCTCCTTATGCCGAGTCGTTCAGCAACAGTTCGGTAAGTTCCCTCATAGGTTATGAGATAATCGAAGGTAGTGATCCATGGACTGTCGTGGCATCGCATAGCGATTATGGGGTATATCCAGCCGACGACGATGGCGGAATGATGTTCCTCGAAGGTTACAATCCATCGAAGTGTGCTATCGTAATGGGCAAGATAGATCTTGGCACGCTTCCTTCCCCGGCATTCATATTCTATACCTATAATTTCAAGACCTCTTCACCAAATACCAATCTCATAGAGGTGGAGGTAAACGCCGGCGACGGATATGAGAAGCTGTATGGCTCAGAGGTTCAGGCTACCGGCGATGAGAACAAATGGAATAAGGTCGTTGTGCCTCTTGACGATTATGCGGGACAGACCGTGCAGATCCGTGTGATTTCAACGACCAAACAATATGCATTCCACTATGTCGATGCGTTTAAGGTGACTTCATGTGCCGATCACAACCTAAGCCTGCGTGACATATCTGCACCCTCGTCTGTGGAGCGTAATGTAGATTTCGACGTGGCCGTGACCGTAGATAATCTCGGACAAAATCGTGCGCTCGGCTATAAAGTCCATCTTTTCTGCAACGATGAGCTTGTCGACACCAAGAGCGGCGATGCCCTTGAGCCTGAGGCTTCGACTGAAATTAAGTTTACATGCAACTTGGGAGTGGCATACTCCGGAAAAGTGGCTTTCAGAGCTGAGATAGAGTACGGTCCCGACATGGTAGAGGGTGACAACATGGCCGAGGTGCAGGTTGAGGTGCGTGAGAACGCGCTGCCCCATGTGACCGATCTTGCAGCATCGGCGACCGAAGGAAAAGTGGCGTTGCAATGGAGCGAGCCTGCGGGGCTTGACAAGGTGGTAGAGGCTACTACGGAAAATTTTGATGATCCCGCTTCGGCATGGACCTCCGTGGTAGACGGCTGGACATTCTATGATGAGGACAAAGCCACTATCGGCGGAATCGGCAGCAAGAAGATTCCTGTGAGCGGACGGCAGTCGTTCTTCGTGATGAACAATACTTACGAGGCTATTAACAGCAGCCAGTTTGCCGCGAAATCTGGGACGCAGTATCTCTGCTCGATGTATGTGATGACCGGCAACACCATGGTTCAGAGCGATGACTGGGCTGTATCTCCTGAACTGACAGGTAAGCCGCAGATGATTTCGCTCTATGCATCCAGCTTCAAGGCCGATTCCGACCAAACGCAATACTACGAAAGCTTCGAGATACTGTACTCCACCACAGGAAATGCCGTGGAGGATTTCATACCTGTGGAGACGTTCAAGTCGATTCCTGCCGCATGGACAAAGTATACCGCTTATCTCCCCGAGGGAGCAAAATATTTTGCCATACATGCAATCAGCTATGACAAGTACATGCTCTTTGTCGATGACGTGACGTTCTGTGCAAAGAATGGTCCGGTCAAGACTCTTGCCGTTGACGGATACAATATCTATCGCGATAATGTGAAGATCAACGAAGCTCCCGTTGCCGCCACATCCTATACTGATGAAACAGTCAACGGCACTTCTACATATTCATATGCAGTTACTGCCGTATATGCCGAAGGCGAATCGCGCAAGTCCAATGACGCTGTTGTCGATATGACACAGTCAGGTATCGACGGCATTGGAGTCAATGGCGCGACAACAGTCAAAGTTGTTGCCGGATCTATTATTGTCAGCGGTGCCGAAGGCCTTGACATGTCAGTTTTCACAGTTGATGGAAAGACTGTATATTCTGCTGTCGCCACTGATCGGGTGGCCGTCGATGTTGTGCCGGGCATCTATATCGTGAAGGCCGGTCGCACAGCCGTGAAGGTAGTGGTAAGATAATCTAAGAATACAACCGGGAATAAGCGGGGTGTCGAAATTGTCGATACCCCGCTTTTTATGGAATATGTAGAAGTGACCGGATCAAAAGTACAAAACAACCTTTTGGTTGCCTTAAAAAATGATAATTAATTTTGCAGATATGCAGGGTTGATGTAATTTTGAAAACTTTTAGAGTATAATCTCGGTTATAACTTTAACTAATAATAAAATACCTTAACATAGCATAAAAGACATGAGCGATATTACCGAAGTGTTCCTCCAGGTTATCGGCCAGTATGGGAGCGTCGACATTGCCGATGCTGAATTCAAGAAGATGATTCATGAGGATCCGGAGCTGAGAAGTGCCTACAGGGAATGGTGCGACGCAGTCGGATCTTCGGAGAAGAACGGCTTCCTGGACTATTGCGAGGAGTATCTCGACAACCAAAGCTCGATTTATGACACCCTTGCCGACGAGGACAATGAAATGTGATGGACCTATCCGGCGCAGACTTCCGGCCGAATGGGAAAGGCAGGGAGGGGTGCTCCTTTCGTGGCCTCATGAGGATACCGACTGGGCGCCTATGCTTGATGAGGTGAGGGGATGTTTTGTGGAGATCGCACGCGCGATAGCTGATGAGCAGACTCTTATAGTCGTGGCTCCCGACACTTCGGCGCCCCGCAGCGTGCTCGCCTCGCACCCTAATGCCGACCGCATACTTTACCTTGACTGTCCCACCAACGACACGTGGGCGCGTGACTTCGGCGCGATATGCGTAGCCACTCCGAACGGTTGGGAGATAGACGATTTCAAGTTCAACGGCTGGGGACTGAAGTTTCCTGCCGACCGCGACAATCTGATCACACGACGCATGGTCGATGCCGGACTGCTTCGCGGAGTGTATGCCAACCGTCTGGGATTTGTGCTCGAAGGCGGCAGCATCGAGAGCGACGGTCGCGGCACGTTGCTGACCACATCGGAGTGCCTGCTCTCGCCAAACCGCAACGGCGACCTGTTGCGGGAAGAGATCGAGGTGCGGCTGCGGGAATATTTCGGACTCGACAGGGTGCTGTGGCTCGACCGTGGCGCTCTCGACGGGGACGACACTGACAGTCATATCGACACGCTCGCTCGCCTGGCCCCCGACGATACTATAATATATGTGGGATGCCCCGACAAGGATGACAAGCACTATGAGGAGCTTGCCGCCATGAAGCGTCAGCTCATGGAGTTGCGTACTCCGGCGGGTCTGCCTTACAATCTTATCGAGCTTCCGTGGCCCGATGCCATATACGATGAGGATGGGTGCCGGCTTCCGGCCACATATGCCAATTTCCTCGTGATGAACAATACGATACTCATGCCCTCCTACGGACAGCCGCTCAACGACAATCTCGCTGCCAGGACCGTGCGCATCGCTTTTCCTGACCACAAGGTGCGCAGTATCGACTGCCGTGCCCTTATCCGCCAGCACGGCTCGCTGCATTGCGTGACGATGCAGCTTCCGGCGGAGGTTTTACCGATATGATATACGACAACATAACCAGAATGCTGCGTGTAGGTCTGATCCAGCAGGCCAACACCGCCGACATAGCCGACAATCGTGCGCGGCTATGCACAAAGATGCGTGCGCTTGCTGCCAAAGGAGCGCGGCTGATAGTCAACCAGGAGCTGCACGATTCTCTCTATTTCTGCCAGAGCGAGTCGACCGCTCTGTGCGACCTCGCCATAGGGATTCCGTCGGACGTGACCGACACTTATTCAGCGCTTGCTAAAGAACTCGGCGTGGTGATCGTGACTTCGCTTTTCGAACGCCGTGCTCCCGGACTGTATCACAATACGGCTGTAGTGTTTGAGTCCGACGGCACTATAGCCGGGATGTACCGCAAGATGCACATCCCCGATGATCCGGCCTATTACGAGAAGTTCTATTTCACACCCGGCGACCTCGGATTCGAGCCTATCGATACCTCGGTAGGACGTCTCGGGGTTTTAGTGTGCTGGGACCAGTGGTATCCGGAGGCTGCGCGTCTGATGACATTGCGCGGTGCCGAGATGCTTATATATCCTACGGCCATAGGGTGGGAGAGCACTGATGCTCCCGACGAGAAGGAGAGGCAGCGTGACGCGTGGACAATCGTGCAGCGCGGTCATGCCGTGGCCAACGGCCTTCCGCTCGTGGCCGTAAACAGGGTCGGGCATGAGCCTGATCCGTCTGGCGCGACAGCCGGCATACAGTTCTGGGGGTCGTCGTTCGTGGCGGGCCCGCAGGGAGAACTGCTTTATAGGGCTTCCGACCGTGAAGAGTCCGAGGCGATAGTCGACATCGACATGCACCGTTCCGAGCAGGTACGACGTTGGTGGCCTTTCCTCCGCGACCGCCGCATAGATGCCTACCAGGGTCTTGAACACCGCTACCTCGTCTGAATTTTGCAGGATTTTATATGAGGGTGTCTAACTTCTGTCATGAAACACCGTTGCCATAATAAGTCGGAGGTGCGCTATATAAACTTCAATCGCCTCAATCCATCATCTAATGGATTAAGACGGATTAAGGATAATGGTCGCCCAATCAACTAATTATCATAGACAATTTGGTTTACGCCCTATTCCATTTATGGTCGATTAGAAATGTTTTTGTATCCCATTTGGGCTTCGGGATGAGGGGCACACGATACGACTTTCTTTCAGTGTCGTTCACGATGGTTCAATATGGATTGACCCCTTTTAAGTCCCTAATACAAGGCTCTATGTAAATAATTCAATTTCTTATTATTCAGACTGTTTAAGCTTAGTTTGTAGCATTCCCACACGGATTGTGCAATAGGGAGATGTCATCTTTCCCAATTTCTTTAGGTTGTTCCGAACTTGATATATGCTGAAGCCCAGCTGTTCTTTGGAGTATTTACAGAACAGCTGTTCGATTGAGCCAAAGTATTCGTGTATCTCACCGATTTCAAGGTGGACTACTTTCCTTTCCTGCTTATCTTTGTTAGTATTGTCCATAAATCAGTTGATTTCGACTGCAAAGTTATGGAAAACAGCGCAAATATTAAATAAATGCATAATTAGAAAATTTTTTTGAGCCTACTATTTGGTAAATATTAAATAAATGCCTAACTTTGTTTCAAAATAAATAATCCCATTATGGACGTACTAAATATAAACTCATCCATTCACCTGTTTCAAGGCGATTCCATAGATTTTTACGATCGTTGGGAAGTGCCTACCGTCATTGTATCAGATGGGCCATATGGAATTAACGGTTATAAAGGAGACTTAAAAACTCCAATAGGATTAGATGAATGGTATGAGCCTCACATTGAAGCTTGGTCTAGAAAGGCTACGGCTCAAACTACTCTTTGGTTCTGGAATACTGAGCTTGGTTGGGCAACCGTTCATCCAATCCTTTTAAAACATGGATGGGAGTTTAAAACCTGTAATGTTTGGGACAAAGGAATGAGTCACGTTGCTGGAAATACCAATACTAAAACCATATCTCATTTACCTGTTGTCTCAGAAGTCTGTGTCCAATACGTTAAAAAGCCGTCTTTTGACGTAAATGGCAGAGCTATGTCAATGAAAGACTGGCTTAGGTATGAATGGGAGAGAACTGGACTTCCATTCTCTAAGACTAATGATGCTTGTGGAGTAGTGAATGCCGCAACTAGAAAATATTTCACAAAATGTCATCTTTGGTATATGCCGCCGGCTGATATGTTTTGCCGAATATCTGATTTTGCTAATACTTATGGTAAACCAGATGGAAAGCCTTATTTTTCGATAGATGGTAAAAAACCGATTTCCAAAGAGGAATGGGATACCATGCGCCCCAAATTCTACTGCCCTTTTGGTGTTACTAATGTATGGACCACTGCTCAACTTAGAGGCACGGAGCGAATTAAAAATGGATTAAAAGCCGTCCATCTTAACCAAAAACCTCTTGGGCTAATCCAACGAATTATTGAAATGTCTTCAGATGCCGGAGATGTTGTATGGGATCCTTTTGGTGGGCTATTCACGTCTGCACTGTCTTGCATGAATACAAAACGGATTTGTTACTCATCTGAAATAACACCTGAAGTATATGAATCTGGTGTAAAGCGACTAAAAGTCTCACAACAAACTCTTCAATTCTGATTCCAATGTATCTAAATCTCCATGTCCTGACAAAAGTCGTGCCCATGTGCCAATAGTTTTGCCATGATAGACAGTGCTTAGGACACGTCTTTTGAAGTTTTCAATTTCTGAGTGTTCTATTCTGTCTATTTTTGCATAATTGGTGTCAAGCCTATACGTGAATTGGCCTTGGAGTGATTTTATAAGGTCTTGATATGACCTATCTGGGCTATAAACTAATAGCTTTTCTCCCCATTCATCTACAATACGTTGGGCTGCAGCAATGTCGCTTCTATCCTCTTGTAGTTTATAACCGTTAGTGTTTGTCTGCTGAAGATTTCCAGTTCTCGCAGTCGTGTCCTCTGGTTCTATTACGATGTACTTAGGAGGTTTGTGGTAATGCCTATCACGAGCCTCAGCCACGGATTTACCACTAACAACAAGTACATCTATTACTTTCGGTTTCCCATATAATTACAAATTCAGGAAGCCAAGCAATTAATGCAACGTTAATATGATCGGATTCAAAGAGTTTCACGCTATCTTTAAAACGTGCTGTAATCTCGGTGGCAAATGGAAACCACGCCTTAATTTCTATTCCGGGATTTGGCGAGACAATAGCGCTCTTAAAGAGAGCATCGGGGAAACCGGGGTCTTGTCTAACCCATTTCCCAAGAGTGTTGATACTCTCTTGATTTAATAAATCAACTGTAGAAAACTCTATCATATTCCCTATTAAGGGTGAAAGCTTGGATATAACCTTTGACAGTTGTACTGCATATTCTATTGTAGATGGCTTTTTTACGTCTACAATATCCAAAGTTCTGCCGGAGATATGGCAGATATTCCTGCTTGCATTTTCTAAAATGCTTTTGTATAGCCTGCTTGTCATCAATCTTATCATTCTAAACCCCTACAGATAGTCCTGCAGTATTGGGACATGAGAATTAGTTTAAGTCTACCAAAGGAGAGATTAGGTGTGTCAAAGTTACTATTTTAATCATTAAAAATCAAATTAATCTTGTAGGTTGGTCTTTCAATATCCTTGTGCAAGATGTGTTATTGTCAGACAATCGTTGCGCTTCTGCCCGACAATAACATCCTTGCAAAGGGGAATCCCTCGACCCGATTTTTCTGTGAATACATGGTTGCTGTCACCGTTCGTCCCACCTATTTTTTGCAATGGAAATAGCTTATCTTGCTGCATCAAATATTGTGGACTTATATGTAAAATCTTCAACGCAGATGACATGGGTATTATCTAAGTAACATGGATATAATGCCTTGAAACACCATATATTAGCCGAGGGAACGAAATTTTAGGATTGTGAAGTACAATTACAGCATTTTTACCTTTTACCACTCAACATTCTGATATTCATGGTTGTAGAATACTTCTACATGAATTCCGGCGCGCCTTCGGCTTATTATAATGATGGCAGCTTTGTCAGCGTAGCACAGTGAATGTGACCGGAGATGATGACGTGTAGCGGAATGAGTCGGTAGCGAGGATGGAGGCTGAGTATGTTCCGTTGGCTACAGGGTCGCCGTTCTTGTCGCGCAGGTCCCATTCCCACGATCCGTCGGCGCTGTCGATTGTCGAGTTGGCCACCGTATGCCCTCGTCGGTCTGTTATTATGATATTCATTTCCGGTTCGGTCGACAGGTAGGTGTGTTCCCAAATGAACTTGGCTTTATCGCGTGCCGTCTCGGTAAGGCATAGTAGAGTGGCAGACACATCAGCTGCGACTACCTCAAACGATATGGAGCGTTGGCTACGGTTTCCGGCGTTGTCGCTGACGCTGAGTGTGGCGTAATGACGCCCGTCGTGCAAAGAGCCTATTGGCGCGGTCAATGTCACCGAGCCGTCGGTACGGGTCATGCAATGCATCGTCGCATTGTCAATGGATGCTCCGTCGATTGACAGGTTTAGCGCTGTTTCGAGGGGTGACGCTCCAAGCGCTATGCCTGACGGGTCTGCCGCGATGACGGCTTTGAGCATATCGTTTTTCGTAGTGGCTACGTTCTGCGGCGACCCTACAAAGAAATCGGTGATTTCGGGGGCCGAGGTGTCGGGCGTATCAATGGCGTCTGACGAAGAAACGAAAGTAAGGCCGGCAAGTTCCCCTACGGCGGTGCGTGTCAGGTCGGTACTCTCGGCATAAATCACCAATCTCATTTTGTTGTTGCCGATTCCGTCGGGCAGCACTATTGAGGCTTCGTATTTCCCATCTGTTATGTCGGCTGTCACAGTGCCTACAGGAACAGAACCGCACATGTAAGTCATCCCCTTGGCCTCCGAATCGCGAATGCCACGTGTGGTCATCGGCATCTCTTCAAGTAAAGCACGGATATGAGCCTTCCCGTCGAAGTCCGACAAGGTATTGCCTTCGATGTCGCATACGGTGCCGCTTATTTTCAGGGGAGACAATGGAATCAGTTCTGTTGACGTGCTTCCAGGGAGTGAGAGCGTGGCGTTATATTCCGGGAACCGGAGCGGCAGTTCTGGATCGCCGAGGAGATTTCTGTTGAGGTCATTGATGGAATAGCGGGTACTGTTCATATGGTATTTCACGCATTCCGTTCGTATATTCAGCCACAATTCTCCTAAGGTCATTCCATTCTTTGCTGAGGATAGGTGACGTCCGATTATTGCATGTGAGTTTTCATTGCCTTTGGCCCATGATTCACGGGCATACGCTATTGCTGCTATTGCGGCATTCGGTGCAAGCACCGACGATACCCCAAGCGTGGATTTCGGCCCGTCGAAATGGCCGACATTGCAGGTGCTGAGGATGAATATAGGCAAGCTGCGGTTGGTGTATCTGCGTGCCTCGTTGGAAGTGATGCCATATCCACCGGACACGAACCCGTCGTAGTCGGAGTGGCCCATGTAGTGCAGGAATCCCGCTCCCTCATGTATATGTGCGCTTACGGCGCGGTTGAGCTGAGGGGAAGTCGAATTTTTATAATCGTCGGGGAAAAAGTCGATGTAGTCCTTCAGTGTCGTAGCCCCCGAGCGTTTCCCTATTTCTCCGGCTACCTGGTCGAGGGCCTCATGGTACTGGCCTTCGTCCACGTTGTCGGCGATGAAAATGGAGGTGTTGGCCGCGCGCTGCCAGTAGGGGGTGGTGATGAAACGGTTTATCTTGTCGTTGACGAGCAGTGCCTGTTCGGGTGTGTGTATGGGGAGGCGTCCTACCGCTATCCGGGGATATTGATGCCAGATGGTGTTTGGATTGTAGTTGTCGTCAAGCATCGCGAAATAGCTGTCGGCGCAATATGACTGCGACGGGCTGAACATGTAGGCGTCCTGTGAGCATTCCCTTACCGGAAGGATCGGCATCGAGTGTGTGATATGGCGCATGTCGTAGGATCCGGTGCCGTAGAGCAGCAGCGAACGCAGCTTTTGGGGGTCGCGGTCGTATAGCATCTTGACGAATCGCCTTATTCCCATGGCCGAGAATGCTCCTGAGGAGAATTCATTGTAAACCTCCTCGGCATCGGCCACAAGTACTTCTATTCCTTGCTCCCTGCGGTGTATTTCCGCGAGCTGTTCGGCCTGTTCACGCAGTTGGCCGATGGTGACGATAAGCATGTGGGGTGTGGTGGCGGCGTGCAGGTTCTGCGTTCTCATCGCGTCATCGGTCACTTGCGGCACGTGTTGCGTGGCCTTGGGGTCAAAGAGTATGATTGTGGCCGTCCCGGAAGCGGCAGGCGTGATTTCTTCTGATATGATTTCATATTGCCTTACATTCACGGGGGAAGTCACGTCCCAGGCTATTGCGTTCGATGGGATATCGTGGAACCGGATGTTTTCTTTCGCGGATGTGGTGACATACATGCGGCGCTGGGCATCGCCCCCGAGTGTGTTGTCACGTTGGAAAATAAGCGCCGCGTAGTCCATTGCCGCGAATCCTCTGTCTGATCTCGGGTTGTCGAGGCGTATGTCCACGGACAGGCTGTCGGCAGTCATGTCATCTCCGAGCGTAATGTCGGCATATCCGGTGCGGCGCACGAGCGTCGAAGGTTTGGATATTGATATCCCTGTCGTATTGGATGCGGAAGCCTGAGAGGGGAGGTTTATCGTGATTGACGCGTTTTCTTCCGACGCCCATGCGTAGCTAAGACGCATGAATCCGGACTTGACTGCATCTGCTATAGGGAAGCTGTAGGATGTGCCCTTGTGGCTTTCGAGCATTGTGTCGAACCATCGTTCACCGAGGTAATCATAGCTCTGGACGTCGCGGTTGACGGCATATGCGGCGGTATGTGTCTCGACTCCGTTTGCCGATGGGATATATGCTATCGGTTCCGGGGCACGGGTCTCCTCGGCGGACTGAGTGAGGAAATAATACCCATTAAACGAGTATGGATTGTGGGCGGGAGTCAGTGTTTTGCCGGATACGGTGATATTTTCAGCAGCCTGCCCGTAGAACATCAGTTTGCCTTCGGCGAATATGGAGGTCTGTCTCGGCAGGTCGTCGGGGAGTGCTGTAGAGAACTTGTCGTCGAGCAACAATGCGCCTCCATAACCGTAGACGGCTACTTTTTCAGGATGTTCAAATCCAAGTGACCGCAATGTGGCGGCATCTACTTGCTGTATGCCGGTCTCGGATACTTCTATCTTCACCCATCTGCCAGAGGATAGTGCTGATTGTGCGGCATAATAGGAGTATTCATGGGCCTGGGCCTCTCCGGCGGCAAGAAGGCTTATGGCGGCAAGCAGTGGTATGTCGTGTTTCATGAGAAATTCCGGTATAAATGGCTTTTTAAGTAGGGAGAGGAGGGTAATGTGGATATATATATTACTTGACGTTGAACGAGAGGAGTCTTTTGCCGTTTATGCCACCTTCCCATCGTAGGTCGATGGATGGGTCGGCGACCGGAAGGAACGTGCATATCCCCACCACGTCGCCGGTTTTCATAGTGGCGAATGAGCTGAGGTGGGCTATCATGTCGCGTGCGCCTTCAATCTGTGGGCCAAGATCCATTGTGCCCGTTGGAGTAAAGGCGACAATGGTGCCATCGTCGGTGAGTGGCATCCAGTCACCTATGATCAAGGCGCCGTCGAATGCATCGAGCATGCCGTTGGACGGGTCATGTGGATATGGGCGAGGCATCACGCCGAGCGTCACGGCATCGAAATAGCGGTGGGCGAATTTTGCGCCGATGCAGTGCCCCAGCCGCGATATTCTAAGAGCGAGCACAGTCTCAAGGGTCCACCGTGTGGCGAACGGAGGAATGAACCATGGACGCCCTGTGCGCAGAATCGCAGAATCCGGAACTACCGTTACCGGAGTCTCAGGCCCGAATGGTACATCAGGGCGCCGCATGCCTACCATCGCTTTCATTTCCGCAGGGTGCTTTGAAGTCCGAGGCGATTGTACATGACGGCAAGATGCGCGTAGATCGACGTGTTGGTGATGACGATCCCTTCCGGAGCGGTGATGCGGAAGGGGGTGAAGTTCCACAACGCCTTTATCCCGGCTTCGACCAGCGTGTCGCTCACCTGTTGCGCCACGTGGATAGGCACGGCTATGATTCCTATCTCGGCGTTGAGCGATGGTATAAGCTTGCTGAAATGCTTCATGTCGTAGATGGGTACATCGCAGATGGATGTATCGACGACTTCCGGGTTTATGTCGAATCCGGCCACTATGCGCAGGCCGTAGTTGACCAGGCCGGAGTCGCTTATCAGGGACGCGCCGAGGCTGCCGACACCTATCATGACGGCATTATGTCCTCTTTTGAACCCGAGAAAGTCCTGAAGTTCATGATCCAATACCGAGACCTCGTAGCCGATGCGGGTCTTTCCTCGAATGTTGAGGAAAGAGAGGTCCTTGGCAATCATCGACGCATCGACATTGATCTCCTTGGAAATCTGCGTGGATGACACGTATTCCACTCCGCGTTCTTTCAGCATTCCTACGTAGGCCAGATACCATGGCAGGCGTCTGAGGGTAGGCTCGGGAAGCTCGCGGATCGGTGTCGATGACTGTATGTGTATGTTATCGTTCACGTTGAAGTGTCTGTGTATTGTTTCAGTGATGCAAAATTACGAATTTTTTTGCCGGCATGCTATTCTTTGTCTGTAAAATGAGGATAATATGTAACTTTGCAGCCGTTTTTCAAAATGCTTTACCTATGAATAAGCGAGGATTGTTTGCTTTGGCGATGGGCACGTTTGCCCTCGGAATCACCGAATTTCTGACTATGGGAATCCTGGGTACGCTTGCCGCTGACATGGGGGTGGGAATATCGCGTGCAGGCGCGTTCATCTCAGCCTATGCGGCAGGCGTGTGTGTCGGCGCTCCGGCGCTTCTGTTCGCCCGCAGGATGGCGTTGAAGAGGCTCATGCTCATACTTGCCGGTGTGATTACGGTAGGCAACATGCTTGCTGCGTTTGCTCCAGAGTTCTGGAGCTTCTGCGCGGCACGTTTCATTTCCGGGCTTCCCCACGGTGCGTATTTCGGCGTGGGTGCCATAGTGGCCCGCAGGCTCGCTTCGCCGTCGAAGGCCGGGAGTGCCGTGGCTATGATGATAGGAGGAATGACGGTGGCTACGCTCGCAGGCGTCCCTTTGGGCACACTGATATCGAACATGGCCTCATGGCGTGTGGCATACGTGATAGTCGGCTTGAGCGGTGCCGCCACGTTCGTGGCTATCAGATACTGGGTGCCGCAGGTGCCCGGCCTTGAGGATATGGGGTTCAAAGGGCAATTCCGGTTTTTACGCACCCTTCCGCCGTGGCTTGTGTTCGGCGGTGTGCTTCTGGGACAGATAGGCATATATTCATGGTATAGCTTCATTGATCCGCAGCTGACTTTCGTGGCCGGATTCTCACGCGACTCCATGTCGTGGCTGATGGCGGTCGCAGGGTTCGGCATGTTTGCCGGCAATCTTATCGCGGGGCGTCTCAGCGACCGGTTCAAGCCTGCGGCCGTGGCGGCGTGGGTGCAGGCGTCGGCCATACCGGTGCTCCTGCTCTTCTTCTTCCTCGGTCATCATAAGATTGCCGCTGTATTGCTGATGGTGCTCGGCACGGCAGCGCTTTTCGGCTCGGGCAGTCCGTTGCAGAGCGATATCGTGGGATATGCCCGCGGCGGTGAGATGCTCGGAGCGGCGTGCATACAGATCGCCTACAATGTAGGCAATGCCGTGGCTGCATGGTTCGGAGGCGTGATCATACGCACCACCTGCAGCTATATGGCTCCAGCCGTGGCAGGTCTCCCTCTGGTGGCTGTAGGAGTGGTTCTGCTGGCGTGGTTGTATTTCCGCTACGAGCGTCCGGGCATAGGAGTCGCGCGCTGACGCGAACTTTCATGCATAGGTCGTGTTTATCCATATGGATTGATTTGCCATAGTAATAACGCCTTACAGCGCCATCAGTCGTCACGGTATGACGGGTGTCCGGAAAAATTTGGGTATTTTTATAGGCAATCTATTAACACTTTTTTCTAATTTTGCCAAAAATTTCCATCCACAAACGCGAAAATGCCTAAGAATTTAGTAATAGTCGAGTCGCCGGCGAAGGCCAAGACAATAGAGAAGTTTCTTGGTAACGACTACAAGGTGATGTCGTCATATGGTCACATACGCGACCTCAACAAGAAGAAGTTCGGTATAGACATCGACAATGGCTTTGCCCCTGTCTATGAAATACCTGACGACAAGAAATCGCTTGTCGACGATCTCCGCAAGGCTGTCAGGAATGCTGACACGGTATGGCTTGCGTCTGATGAGGACCGCGAGGGTGAGGCTATCGCGTGGCATCTTTGCGAGGTGCTCGGGCTTGATCCGGCCACCACGCGTCGCATAGTGTTCCACGAAATCACCAAGAAAGCCATCGAGGAGGCTATACGCCATCCGCGTGCCATTGACCTTAACCGTGTCGATGCGCAACAGGCGCGTCGTGTGCTCGACCGTATCGTAGGGTTCGAGTTGTCGCCTGTGCTGTGGAGGAAAATCAAGCCGGCGCTCTCGGCCGGGCGCGTACAGTCGGTGGCGGTAAGGCTGATAGTGGAGCGCGAGCTTGAGATCAAAGCGTTCCATGCAGAACCTTATTATCGCGTCAACGGAGACTTCACCACTTCGGGTGGGGGCACGCTTGCCGCGCAGCTCGACCGCCGTCTCTCCGACATGAAGAGCGCGGAAGCTTTGCTCGAAAAATGCCGTGCCGCCCGGTTCACCATAACCGATGTCATCACCAAGCCGGTGACGAAATCGCCGGCACCGCCGTTTACCACCTCGACACTTCAGCAGGAAGCCGCACGCAAGCTCGGCATGACCGTGTCGCAGACCATGATGGTGGCCCAGAAGCTTTACGAGGCTGGACACATTACTTATATGCGTACCGATTCGCTAAATCTATCTTCTTTGGCCGTGAATGCCATATCCGACGAGGTGTCGCGACGTCTCGGCCCGGAGTACCTTCAGGTGCGCCACTACCACACCCATTCCAAGGGGGCGCAGGAGGCTCACGAGGCTATACGCCCCACCGACGTGCACGTGGCCGAAATCGATGGTACATCGCAGGAAAAAAGACTGTATGCGCTGATCTGGAAGCGCACGCTGGCCTCGCAGATGGCCGACGCGCTTATTGACCGCACTACAGTAGAGATAACCCCTTCGACATGCGACGAGCGCTTTACCGCCACCGGCGAAGTGGTGAGGTTCGACGGTTTCCTCCGTGTGTATATCGAGAGCCGCGACGATGACAATGCCGACGACGACAGCGCTTCGCTTCTTCCCGCGATGAAGAGCGGCGATGCCGTGACGATGGATTCGATAGTCGCTACGGAGCGATTCACGCAGCATCCTCCGCGCTATACCGAGGCTTCGCTGGTGAAGAAGATGGAGGAGCTCGGCATAGGGCGTCCTTCGACGTATGCCCCTACCATATCCACCATTCAGGCTCGCGAATATGTGGAGAAGGGCGAAAAGGAGGGTGTGGAGCGCAGCTACGAGGTGATTACGCTCGACGCCTCCGGCAAGATTACACGAAGCACGCGCACGGAGACCACCGGCTCTGAGAAGGGCAAGCTTGTGCCTACCGACATAGGAATGGTGGTCAACGAGTTCCTGATAAAATATTTCCCCTCGATTCTGGACTATGATTTCACCGCAAGGATGGAGGAGAAGTTCGACGATATAGCTGAGGGCAACCTTAAATGGAACAGCGAGATTGAGGATTTCTACAGCGTGTTCCATCCCGACGTTGAGCAGGCGAGTAACATGCGTCTGGAGCACCGTGTTGGTGAGCGTCTGCTCGGCACGGATCCTGCCTCCGGCAAGCCTGTGAGCGTGAAGATAGGGCGTTTCGGTCCGTTGGTGCAGATCGGTGGCGCCGAGGATGACCCCGACAAGCCCCAGTTCGCATCATTGTTGAAAGGGCAATCGATGAGCACGCTCACACTCGAAGAGGCGCTCAAGCTGTTTGAGTTCCCGCGCGCTCTCGGAGAGTTTGAAGGAAAGACTGTCACTGTGGCCATAGGCCGTTTCGGCCCATATGTGCGTCACGACGGAAAATTCGTGTCGATACCAAAGGAGCTTGCCCCCGCGGCGATCACTCTTCCTGAAGCGGAGGAGCTGATTATCGCCAAGCGTGAGAGCGAGAGCAAGAAGGTGATAAAGACCTTCGAGGGTGATGGCGACATGCAGATACTTAACGGACGCTATGGTGTGTATTTCACCTACAACAAGAACAACTATAAGCTCCCTCGCGGCCTTGAGCATCCCGAGAACCTGACGCGCGACGAGTTGCTGAAGATGGCCGAGGAGCAGGATGCCAAGCCTAAAAAGACGACGGTACGCCGTGCGTCCTCACGCAAAAAATGATATAGAAATATGCCACGCAAATCACCAGTCACCACCAATCGTCCCGGCGCGCAGAAGGCACCGTTCAAGCCCGATGTGATCGAGAACTATACACCTGCGTCCGACACTACGCTTCTTGACTTCCTTTTCGCATCGATGCCTGAACGCAAGCGCACTACAGTAAAGGAGCTGTTGAAATACAACCGGGTAGCTGTCAACGGCATGCCGGTGACTCTCCATAACACTCCTGTCACTCCCGCCGATACGGTGAGCGTGAATCTGACGCGTGAATTCAAGGTGTTCAGCAACCGTAGGGTCAAGCTTGTCTACGAGGATTCCGACATCATGGTTATAGAGAAGGGCTACGGGCTGCTGTCGATGGGCAACGACAAGGTGACCGACGGCACGGCCTATACCATCATGCGTGACTGGGTGAAATGGGAGAATCCTTCCAACAAGCTCTTCATCGTGCATCGCCTTGACCGTGATACCTCGGGCCTGATGATGTTGGCCAAGAACGAGAAGGCCAAAGAGACCATGCAGCATAATTGGAACAATATGGTCATTTCCCGTAAATATGTGTGCGTGGTCGAAGGGTATGTCGATGACGACGAGGGTGAGATCCGCAGCTATCTTGCCGAGAACTCGCAGCATGAGGTCTACACGACCAAGAACCCGGAAGAAGGAAAACTGGCTGTCACGCGCTATCGTGTGATAAAGCGTGCTATGGGGCATACTATGGTAGAGGTGTCGCTCGAAACCGGGCGCAAGAACCAGATACGTGTGCACATGAAGGAACTCGGCCATCCTATCGCCGGCGACAGGCGCTACGGGGCGAAGTCGACTATTATCCACCGCCTCGCCCTGCATGCACGCACTCTCCGGTTCGTCCATCCGGCCACACGCCGCGACATGAACTTCGAGACCCCCGTGCCCGGCTCTTTCTGGAAGCTTGTCGGCGGTAAATGACAGGATTTTCATAGTCCATAACCAAAAAATATGCCATCATGCGAATGCAAGGTGGCATATTTTTTGTTGCGGAAAGGTATGCTCTCCGTGGGTTTTGCCCGATCTTTATGTGAGACATACGGTCTTTCTACTACCGAAGTTATTCTGAGAAGGCTTTGATACCTTTTTCGAGGAATGCCGTGAAGCGCGGGATGCTTTCGTCGTAGGAATAGGGTCCCGACAGCAGTTCGCCACGGTCGTTGAGAACCACATAGTAGGGCTGGGCGTTTGCCTGGAACTTGTAGCGCTGCAGGTAGCTCCAGCGTTCGCCGGAGGTGTCGAGACGTATCTGTTTCCCGTTTTCTTCGACGTATATTGGTTGAGGAAGTGCACGCTTCTCGTCAACCATCAGCTTGATTACCACGAAATTCTTCTCGATCATCGCCTTTACATCCGGCTCGTCGAGCACGGCCCCTTCCATCTTGCGGCAGTTCACGCATCCGTATCCGGAGAAGTCAAGCAGCACCGGCTTGTTCTCCTCGCGGGCTACGGCCATTCCTTCGTCGTAGTCGGAGTATTCCTTGAAACTCTCACCGTAGAGATTGAAATCCTGGGTGTAGAGCGGTGGCACGAACGCGCTTGCGCTCTTTAGTGGCGCTCCCCACAGTCCCGGGATGAGATACACCGTGAACGACAGCGATGCGAGTGCGAGGAAGAACCGCACAGTGCCTATCGAGCGGTCGGCAGGACCGTAATGGGCGAAGTTGAACGCTCCGAGCAGGTAGGCGCCGAGCAATCCGAATATGGCGATCCATAGCGCCAGGAATGTCTCGCGGTCGAGGATATGCCAGCCATAGGCGAGATCGGCCACCGACAGGAACTTCAGCGACAGCGCCAGTTCGAGAAACCCGAGCACGACCTTTACGGTGTTCATCCAGCTGCCTGATTTTGGTGCGCTCTGAAGCCACGAGGGGAACATGGCGAATAGACAGAACGGTATGGCGAGCGCGAGTGCGAATCCCGCCATGCCTATAGCCGGGCCGAACTTGTCGCCGGTGCTGGCGGCCTCTACGAGCAGTGTGCCTATGATTGGTCCGGTGCATGAGAAGCTCACCAGGGTAAGGGTAAATGCCATGAAGAAGATGCTCAACAGACCGGTGGTCTTGTCGGCGGTGGCATCCATCTTGTTGGCCCAGCGTGAGGGTAGCTTGATGTCGAACGCACCGAAGAAGCTTATGGCGAACACCACGAGCAGCACGAAGAATATGATGTTGCATACGGCGCTCGTGGCAAGCTCGTTGAGTTTGGCAGGACCCCATATGGCCGTCACGAGGATACCGAGAGCCACGTATATGATGATTATCGACAGGCCGTAGGTAATGGCGTCGGCCACGGCGCGGGCGCGGTTCTTGCCTTTCTTGAGGAAGAAGCTGACGGTCATGGGTATCATGGGCCACACGCAGGGTGTGAGGAGCGCGAGGAAACCTCCTGCGAAGCATGCTATGAAGATGTACCATAGCGATGTGGAGGAGGTGTCTGTGGCGGTATCGCCGGACGGTGTTACCGGTGCCCAGAGGTCGGACGGGGTACTCTCTTCCTTTGCAGGAACGGCAGCGACGGCCACGGTGGTGTCGGAGGGGAGGGATTCAGCCGGCTCTTCGGCAACTGCGGTCGGAATGCTGGCGGTCTCGGAGAGGGTGAACGGTTCTTTGGCGGGAGGGATACAGTTGTCGTTGTTGCATGCCGAATAACGTATCAGTCCGTCGATGGTGAATTTGTTCTTGACGGCCTTGAATGCCTGCTTGACGGTGACTCCGCCGGTCCACCAGCTGAGATTGGCACCGAACATCTCGTCATACTCCTTGTGAGGCGCCTTGTCGGCCACGGGACGTCCCTGAAGTTCGACTCCGGTGAGCGCCGGCCACTCAATCTCAAGTGGCTGAGGGCCGACATCCGGATCCACTTCGAGTGAGTACATGTGCCAGCCTTCGTCGATCGATGCTGTCATTATTATTTCTCCATTGATATCGTCGGTCATTTTAAACGAAACGGACCAATGGACCGGATTGACAATCTGTGCCGTTACGTCTACGGTCAAGAATGCCAACATTGCTATAAGTATGATCAGGCAACGTTTCATAGGTTTCCGTATATGAATTATATATATTGATTTTGTATATGGCAAAGGTAGCGCTTTTTTTTGTAAAGTAATCTTTTTTACCTACATTTGCAGAATCTACAAAGCTCACATGATGGCTCCTCTGTTTACCATAATCACCGTCGCCTATAATGCCGCCGACACTCTTCCCGCCACTTTGGCAAGCGTGAAAGAGCAGACGTGTGACATGTATGAATATATAGTGATGGACGGTGTATCGACCGACCGCACCCTTAAGATTGCCATTGATGCGGGCATACCAAACGCGAGGATATATTCGTCGCCGGATAAGGGGATATATGATGCCATGAACAAGGCCATGGATCTCGCCAGAGGACAATACCTTATATTTCTGAACGCCGGCGATGCGTTCCATTCTCCGTCGACCCTCGACCATCTTGCCCGTCTGATCACAGACAACGACTTTCCCGGCATAGTCTACGGACAAACCTGTATCGTCGATGCGGAACGCCGCTATTTGGCTCCGCGCCATCTCACGGCGCCGGAGACTCTGACGCTTCAGAGTTTCGCCGATGGTATGGTGGTATGTCATCAGGCTTTCGTGGTGTTGCGCAAAATCGCGCAACCGTACAACCTTGCTTACCGCTTCTCGGCCGACTACGAGTGGTGCATCAGATGCCTGCAGCGGTCGCGTGACAATGTGGCGCTTCCTGACGACGAGATCATGATTGACTATCTTTCCGAGGGTATGACCACGCGCAACCGCAGGGCATCGCTTCGTGAGAGATTCCGTATCATGAGCTATTATTACGGTTTCTTTCCTACTTTGTGGCGTCATGTCGGTTTTATGGGTCGTTTCTTTCGTCGCCGCAGGCTGGAAAAGAAGATTGCCGGCATGTGAGCAGCCGTTGCTTCAACCAAATTATAAATGAATCAATCTTTAAGAATATGAAATATTACATTATTGAAAACGAGTCTCCTGTAGGGCCTTTTGAGTTAAGCGAACTTGTGGCCCGCGGCTTGCGTCCTACCGATCTGGTGTGGGCCGAAGGTATGGCCGACTGGGCTACGGCTGAGTCTGTAGAAGAGGTGCGTATGGCTCTTTACGGGCCTAAGTCCGACGTGGATGTGCCATCAGCTCCGGCAGTCCCGGCGCAGGGTGGCGTATGTCCTCCTCCGGCCCCGCGTGCCGTACAGCCTGCTCCCGAATATCAGCAGCAGACATCTCAGCAGTCGCCTTATCAGCAGCAATACCAGCCTCAGCAGCCTTATCAGCAGCCACTCGTGCCGCCTGAAAATTATCTGGTATGGGCCATCATTGTCACCATCCTATGCTGTGTGCCTTTCGGTATTGTTGCTATCGTTAAGGCAGCTTCTGTCAACGGCTTGTGGACATCCGGCAATTACGAGCAGGCCTACCAGGCATCGGCAAGTGCCAAGAAATGGACCTTGATTGCCGCAATCTGCGGTCTGGTGGTCGGATTGCTCTACAGCGGGCTGATGATATTCAGCGGTGTGATGAGCAATCTTTGAGATCCGTAGCATGGTACTTGTCAATACCACTTTCCATGTCGATACCGGACTTGAGGATGAGTGGACGGCATGGGCGCATGGCGTGTATATAGCCACTGCTTCGTCTGCCGGCTATCGGCATCCGCTTCTCATGCGTGTGTGCTCCAGCAGGGAAGATTCGCCCGGCACGACTTATGCGTTGCAGATACAGTGCGACGGCCCTCGTGAGGCATCCGATTGGCTCGACAAGCTACAGCCCGGACTTCTTCAGGAGGCCGCAAGTCGTTGGGCGCATCGTGTGCTCCACTTTACCACGGTGATGGAGGAGGTGGAGCGTGGCTGACGTTGCGCGTCCCCTCTCCGCATCGGCGCGCAACGAGGCGCTACGGGAGTGGGAGCATATAATAATAGGTATCGATCCGGGCACCAACGTTATGGGCTACGGCATTCTCGGTGTGCGTCGAGGAAAGCCGTCGATGATAGCCATGGGGGTTATTAAGCTCAGCAGGTTCGATAGCCATTATATGCGCCTCGGACATATATTCAATCGTGTGACGGGCATCATCGAGCAGTATCTTCCCGACGAGATGGCGATAGAAGCCCCGTTCTTCGGCAAGAACGTGCAGTCGATGCTAAAGCTTGGACGCGCGCAGGGAGTGGCTATGGCTGCGGCGATCAGTCGTGACGTGTGCATCACGGAGTATGAGCCGCGATCGATCAAATTGTCGATTACCGGCAACGGGGCGGCCTCGAAGGAGCAGGTGCAGGAGATGCTGCGACGTATGCTCGACATACCACGCGAGAGCCTGTTGCCCGAGCTTGATGCCACCGATGCGCTCGCAGCGGCGTTGTGCCACTTCTACGAATCTAAGAAACCCGCCATAGCCCGTGGCCCGAAGTCATGGAAGGAATTCATCGCCCGCAATCCGGGACGCGTCAAATGACATCCTGCCGTGTCATGGTGTCGCGATGCCAATGCTTTAAAACGAAAAGTTCTACGAAAAAATCCGTGTGATTTTTGGGTTATGACGTGAAAAAACAGTAACTTTGTGCGCAATTTTTCCGTACGGGCTTAGGAAAGAAGGCATGAAAGCCTCGCCTGGCGGAGTTAACCATCAATACATTAATAGTTTAAATGTACGCAATTGTAGAAATCCAGGGACAGCAGTTCAAGGCTGAGGCCGGAAAGTTCCTGTATGTTCACTATCTCGGTGACGACAAGAAAGAGGGCGAGACCGTAGAGTTCGACCGTGTTCTTCTCGTGGATGCCGACGGTGACGTTAAAGTCGGTGCTCCTACCGTTGAAGGAGTGAAGGTAGTATGCGAAGTGGCGGTTCCCCTCGTGAAGGGTGACAAGGTCATCGTGTTCAAGAAGAAGCGCCGTAAGGGCTATCGCCGTAAAAACGGCCATCGCCAGTGCTTCACCAAAGTGGTAATCAAAGAAATCGCTTAACCCCTAAATCTTAAAAGAAAATGGCACATAAGAAAGGTGTAGGTAGTTCGAAGAACGGCCGCGAGTCGGAAAGCAAACGACTCGGTGTTAAGATTTTTGGCGGTCAGCACGCTAAGGCAGGCAATATCATCAAGCGTCAGCGTGGCACTGTGCATCATCCCGGTCTTAACGTAGGCATGGGCAAGGATCACACAATCTATGCTCTCGTTGACGGCGTGGTAGTATTCTCTGAGGGAAAGAACGGTCGTCGTTTCATCAACATTGATCCGACTGTAAAAGCCTGAGCTTTCCACAGCTGATTAAACCCCATTCGGGCGCATTCCTCGTCATTCCGACGCGGTATGCGCCCTTTTCAGTACATATGCACGGATTCGGATGAATGCTCTTTGCGTTCCCAAAAATGATTAAGATGGAGAAGAAAGATCTTAGAATAGTATTTCTCGGCACCCCTGATTTTGCCGTAGAGAGCCTGAAGCGCCTTGTGGAAGGCGGTTACAATGTGGTAGGAGTGGTGACTATGCCCGACAAGCCGGCAGGACGCGGCCACAAGATGCTTCAGTCGCCGGTGAAGCAGTATGCCATGGAACATGGGTTGAGACTTATGCAGCCTGTGAAACTAAAGTCGCCTGAGTTTGTCGATGAGCTGCGTTCGCTTGATGCCGACCTGTTTGTGGTGATAGCTTTCCGCATGCTTCCGGAGGTGGTGTGGACGATGCCGCGTCTCGGCACATTCAACCTTCATGCCTCGCTGCTTCCGCGCTATCGCGGCGCCGCCCCGATCAATTGGGCCGTTATTAACGGAGAGAACACAACCGGGGTCACCACGTTCTTCCTTAAACATGAGATAGACACCGGTGACGTGATCGACCGCAAAAGTATTGCTATAGGACCGGACGAATGTGTGGGCGATGTGCATGACCGCCTAATGATGCTCGGCGCCGATCTTACCATATCTACCGTGGATCGTATCATTGCCGGAAACCTTACGGCAATGCCCCAGGACGCGCTTGAAGGGGAGCCTACACCGGCTCCGAAGATTTTCAAGGAGACGTGCCGCATCGACTGGAACCGTCAGTCACGCGACGTTCATAACCATGTGCGCGGACTGTCGCCATACCCTGCGGCATGGACATTGTTGCCGAGAGAGGATGGGGGCGAAGAGATAAACGTCAAGGTGTTCCGCACGCGGCTCACAGATAAACCTGTCGGCGAGGGGATTGTTCCGGGGGCGGTACGAGTGGACGGCAATGCACTTTATGTGGCTACTGCCGACTGCTGGATTGAAATCCTTGAGCTTCAGCCTGCGGGCAAGCGACGTATGCAGGCCGACGAATTCCTGCGCGGCTACAGGCTCGCTACGGTATAAGGCCGCATGGACTATCGGTGTACAGGATGGGTCGGTCAGACGGGTCAGACAGTATGACCCGTCTGACCGGTATTATGTTTACATCAGGGTGATGTGCATGTCCTGGATCATGGTGTTGAGGTAGGGGCATTTCTTGCGCAGCACCGAATAGAACTCTGCATCCGTAAGCGATGTGGCTGTGGCCTGCCCCTTGTTTAGCTCTATCGAGAGCTGGATCATGTCGTTCTTGAGCCTGTTGCGCAGTTCTCCGAGAAGCATCCCGAGATTCGACATGATGCTCCCCTCGATGGCCTCGCTCTCTACGGTGGCCACGAAGGCATTTTCCGCGCATCGGCGTGGTCGGGCGTTGCGCATGGCGTTGGTGAGAAGCTGCTCCGTGGGATGGGCGTCTATGATTTCCTGCCATGCTTCGGCAAACTCCTCATCGGTGAACTTCTCGGTCCGTTGCTGCACGGTCTCATGTGCCGATGCGGTGGTCGTGGCATCTTTCTTGTTTGCCTTCGGATTTGTGATTGAAAATCCCGGAATGCCTCCTATCGGTGGTACTTTGGCATGATGGATTGGCGCGGTCGGGCGCGATGACGCCATGGGCGACAAATGTGTCGGACCCTGTGCCGGAACCTTGGAGGGATGCGCAGTGCCTGTCGTCGGGATGTCGGCCACAGTAGCGGTGGGCTGTTGTGCGTGAGGACGTTGCTGTCCGTAAGCGGCTTGTTGGTCTGATGCCACCGGGGGGGTGGCGGGTGTGTACGGCGCTTTTTCCGATGGCCTCGCCGAACTTTCCACGGGCTTTATCGGACGTAGCTGCCCCTCACCGGCGCCGTTGTCATGCGGGGAGGGGCTGCACGATTGGCACAGCTTTATCAGCGTGAGTTCCACCAGAAGCTGCTTGTTGGATGCCGTGCGGTAGTCGAGGTCAGCCTTGTTGCATAGCGCCATTGCGTTGTAGAGGAATGCCGGCTGGCATTTTGCCGCAGTCTCGGTAAGCGATGCACGGGCCTGATCGCTTGCCTCGATGAGTCCGGCAGTCCTGGGGTCGCGCGCCACCATCAGGTCGCGCAGATGCTGTGCGAGTCCGTTGATGAAAAACAAGGAGTCGAAACCCTTGTCGCGGATTTCCTTGTAGATGAGCAGTGATTCCACTACATTTCCTGTGAGGAATGCATCTATGAGGCGGTTGTAGTATTCGTAGTCGAGGATGTTGAGGTTGTCGATTGTAGCCTCGTAGGTCACGTTGCCCATCGACGAAGCCGCCACCTGGTCGAATATCGAAAGGGCGTCGCGCATTGCTCCGTCGGCCTTGCGCGCTATTACGTTGAGAGCGGCGGGTTCGGCGGTTATGCCCTCCTGTGATGCCACATATGACAGGTGGTCGACCATATCCTGTATGGTAATCCTGTTGAAATCATAGATCTGGCATCGCGAGAGTATTGTTGGGAGCACCTTGTGCTTCTCCGTGGTGGCGAGGATGAACACTACGTAGGATGGCGGTTCCTCCAGGGTCTTTAGAAATGCGTTGAAGGCCGCGTTGGAGAGCATGTGCACCTCATCGATGATAAACACGCGGTAATCGGCATTGACGGGTGGTACCTGCACCTGGTCGATGATGTTCTTCATGTCGTCGATGCCGTTGTTGGACGCGGCATCGAGTTCGACGATGTTGAGCGACGCGCCTTTGTTGAACTCACGGCAAGAGTCGCATTCGTTGCAGGCCTCGCCTTCGGCGTTGCGGTGGCGGCAGTTGATTGTCTTGGCGAAAATGCGGGCACAAGAGGTCTTGCCTACTCCGCGCGATCCGCAGAACAGGTAGGCGTGGGCCAGCCTGTTCTTGCTGATGGAGTTGCGCAGAGTGGCGGTGAGCGCCTTCTGCCCTACCACGCTCGCAAATGTCGACGGGCGGTATTTGCGTGCCGATACGATATAGTTTTCCATGAGGATGCTGGAATGGAGGAGTGCGCGAATCAAGGTATCTCCCAGGCGGGGATATCCTTAAGCTTCATGTGGAATACGAGATTGGAGTAGGGAGCCATGCTACCATAGCCATCTGCACCGTAGGCCGACTGGTAGGGTATCACCACCTCGCACGAGTCGCCGACATGCATGTTCTGCAAGGCGATCTGCCATCCGGGCACGACTGCGCTGACTTTGGTCTTGAATATCGAGTCGGGCTGAAGGTAGCTTGAGTCAAATGCCGTGCCGTTATAGAACCGGCCGATATATTTTACTGCGACGGTGGAGGTGGAGTATGGTTTGAGGTTGCCTGCCGTCTGTGCGCGGTCGTTAAACCAATGCATCAGCACGTAGCTGCCCTGGTCGTAGGGGGGCACCACGCGTGTGAAGTATAGGTCGGTTGAGCCTTCTTCCGTGCGTTTTGTCTGCTCTTCAAGCCAGCTGTTGTTTGCCTCGCGCCATTCGCGGTAGGTGTCCCAATTGGAATCGTCGCCATGGCATGAGGCCAGTGCTGATGCCACGACCGCTATGCCGGCGAGTAATATGGAGGATCTGTTCATTATTTTTTTCGGGTTTCAGAATTCAACCGTAGGCGCGGTCTGTGCTCCCTCACTTGCCCGGAACTGGGGCTTGGGAGTGAATCCGAACCATCCGGCGTAGATTGTGGTGGGGAACTTCTTTATCGAAGTGTTGAAATCCTTCACAGCCTCGGTATAGCGTCCGCGAGCCACTGTTATGCGGTTTTCGGTGCCTTCGAGCTGCACTTGCAGGTCGCGGAAGTTCTCGTTGGCCTTCAGGTCGGGATATGCCTCGCTGACAGCGAGAAGCGATTTGAGGGCGCCTGTGAGTTTGTTCTGTGCTTCGGTGAAGCGTGCGAGATTCTCCTCTGTGAGGTCGTTGGCGTCGATGTTGATTGCCGTGGCGTTGGCGCGTGCCTGTGTCACCTCGGTAAAGGTCTTTTCCTCATGTGCGGCGTAGCCTTTGACGGTGGCCACAAGATTGGGTATGAGGTCGCTGCGGCGCTGGTACTGGTTCTCTACCTCGGCCCATTGCTGGTCGACGGTCTGCTGTTTCTCCACGAGGGAGTTGTAGTTGCAAGAGCTAAGTCCTGCCATGCACGCCATGCCTGTGGCGATGGTTATGATGCGTCGTTTGATTGTCATGATGGTGTGAAAATATGTAAGAGGTTGGAATTGTGGCACGCTTGCGCGCAGGCCCGGAATTATCCGAGCTTGCGCAGCAGCGAGTTGATGCTTACGGTGTCGTGGATTAGACGGTGGAGATCCTCCACCTTCACGCGCGTCTGCTCCATGGAGTCGCGCTCGCGCAGGGTGACGGTGTTGTCCTCAAGGGTCTGATGGTCGACGGTGACGCAGAACGGTGTGCCGATGGCATCCTGACGGCGGTAGCGCTTGCCGATAGAGTCTTTCTCCTCGTAGTGGGTGGGGAAGTCGAATTTCAGGTCGTTGACGATCTCGCGGGCCTTTTCGGGTAGTCCGTCTTTTTTCACGAGAGGCATTACGGCGCACTTCACGGGAGCAAGGGCCGGCGGGAGATGGAGCACTACGCGCTTGTCGCCACCTTCGAGTTCCTGCTCCTCATAGCTCGAGCATAGCACGGATAGGAACATGCGGTCGACGCCGATCGAGGTCTCGATCACGTAGGGGGTGTAGCTCTCGTTAAGCTCGGGGTCGAAGTATTGTATCTTCTTGCCGGAGAATTTCTCGTGCTGCGAGAGGTCGAAATTGGTGCGCGAGTGGATACCCTCTACCTCCTTGAATCCGAATGGCATCTCAAACTCGATGTCGGTGGCGGCGTTGGCGTAGTGGGCAAGCTTCTCGTGGTCGTGGTAGCGGTATTTGTGGTCGCCGAGACCGAGGGCCTTGTGCCATTTCAGGCGTGTCTCCTTCCAGCTCTTGAACCATTCCAGTTCCTGTCCGGGGCGAACGAAGAACTGCATCTCCATCTGCTCGAACTCGCGCATGCGGAATATGAACTGACGGGCCACAATCTCGTTGCGGAATGCCTTGCCTATCTGGGCTATTCCGAATGGTATGCGCATGCGGCCGGTCTTTTGCACGTTGAGATAGTTGACGAAGATACCTTGTGCTGTCTCCGGACGCAGGTACACTGTCATGGCGCCGTCGGCAGTAGAACCCATTTCGGTGCGGAACATGAGGTTGAACTGTCGCACCTCCGTCCAGTTCTTGGTGCCGGAAATGGGATCGACAATCTCTTCGTCGAGGATTATCTGTCGCAGTCCGTCGAGGTCGTTGTCGTTCATGGCCTTGGCGAAACGCTCATGGAGGGCGTCTCGTTTGGCCTTGTGCTCAAGCACTCGCGGATTTGTGTCACGGAAGAGTGCTGCGTCGAAGCTGTCGCCGAAACGCTTGGCTGCCTTTGCTACCTCTTTCTCGATTTTGTCGTCATATTTGGCTATCTGCTCCTCGATGAGCACGTCGGCACGATAGCGCTTCTTGGAGTCCTTATTGTCAATCAGAGGGTCGTTGAATGCGTCCACATGTCCGGATGCTTTCCAGATTGTTGGGTGCATGAAGATTGCCGAATCGATGCCTACGATGTTCTCGTGGAGCAGCGTCATAGCGTCCCACCAGTAGCGCTTGATGTTGTTTTTCATCTCCACGCCGTTCTGCCCATAATCGTAAACCGCTGACAGACCGTCGTATATCTCGCTCGATGGGAACACGAAGCCATATTCCTTGGCATGTGATACTATCTTTTTAAACTGATCTTCTTGTTGAGCCATGATTGTATGTATGATTATCAATGATTTCAGTGAGCAAAGATAGCGTTTTCCGCCGATATGACAAAGGCAGACATCGGTGTGTCTGCCTAAAAAGTCTTTAAAAACAGATTCGAATTCTACGACGTCAAGCATGTTGAGTCTTTATCCGTTTTGACGGGGTAGGGCATGACGACGGTTGCTGCTCTTCCCTTCCTGTCACTTGATGATAGTGTCAGGTCCGGCTGCCTGGTTTTCCTGTGCTCCGAGGCTGTTTAGCGATTTCACTTCCTGCTTGACTGCGCCTTGGGTGGCATCGCTGTAGAAATCGGTTTGTACGCCCGGTGTCTGATTCTTGGTGTCGGGGGTATGCTTGCAATCTTTTTTCATAATTCGTTATGTTAGATGGTTACGTCATGTCAATCTAACGCTTTCGTCGCATTAAAGGTTGTATTCTCGTCTTATTTTTAAACAACCTCTTGAATGCCCCTTGTGCTGTGTGTTTCATTATCATGTCATTTTTTCCGGTCTGATGTATGATGGCATATAAAAATGGCTCGGTGTCGAATGTGACACCGAGCCATTTACAAATCAAAGTTGAGAGTAGCCCATAGGAGAATCGAACTCCTCTTTCAAGAATGAAAATCTTGCGTCCTAACCGATAGACGAATGGGCCGGATAACGGTGGCTGTCAGCGCAGCCGGTATCCTCTATTAAGGTGGCTGTTATGCCTGAGCAGCCAGCTTGTTGATGTGAAGGGCGAGTTTGCTCTTAAGGTTCGAAGCCTTGTTCTTAGAGATGGTTCCCTTCATGGCCAGACGGTCGAGCAGGCCGCTTACTTTGCGATAGGCTGCTTCTGCCTCGGCCTGATCCTTCATCGCACGAACGCGACGAACGGCTGTACGGGCGGTCTTGGCGTAGTAGCGGTTGTGGAGACGACGCGACTGGGTCTGGCGGATACGCTTAATAGATGATTTATGATTTGCCATTATTTAAAAAGCTTAATCTTTATGTTTGTTTTGTTTTGATTGGTAGCCCATAGGAGAATCGAACTCCTCTTTCAAGAATGAAAATCTTGCGTCCTAACCGATAGACGAATGGGCCATCATACACCCGGTGGGCGTAAATGCGAGTGCAAAGATAGGGACTTTACTCGGCTTTAGCAAATATTTTTATAAAAATATGCTTTTTTTGAATAGCATCGTTGTAAAACGGGGGACAGAACGGCCAACAAGGTATAGAATGGTGATGTCTGAACCGGTGCTTTGGTGGAAAAACGGGGCTGCCCATGTCAAATATTATGAGACAGCCCCGCTAAAAACGTGTTCAAAAATTATCTTATTTCAGTAGTTCTTTTGTGACGGTGTTGCCACGGCGGACGATGTATATGTTGCCGGCAACGGGGTTGTTTACGCGGATGCCTCCGATGGTGTAGTATTCGGCAGGTGATTCATTGTCGGCAGCCACGTTGTCGATGGACGAGGTCGATTTGGTGAAGAACTTCACCTCGATGGGGATGCCGTTTTCTCCGTCCTTCCAGATTACATGGATGTTCATGTCGATGTTGCCTTGTGCGTCGATTGTACCGTCGAGGTTGACGTCGGCCAGAATCGGCTGTATTTCCATCAGCATGAGCTGTAAATCTTTCTCTTCGCCGTTATACGTGGTGGTTCCGTTGGCATCGGTCGTGGTGGTGACGGTGTTGATCTTGATGTCACCAAGTGATCCCAATCCTTCGAGGGTGAAATTCGGGAGCAGGAAGCTGCATGTGTTCTCTCCGGTCGGTATGATCTGTATGGTGGCGGCTTGCGGCTCCGGGGTCAGGCTCGTTCCGTTCATGTCGATTGTGAGGAATCCTGAGTAAGATTTGTTTTCATCGCCGGCAGCGTTGCCGAATGTGAATGTGTAGACATGTTCCGACTTGCCGTCGCGGTCGGCATCGACATTGCTTACGGTGACGGTGACTTTCTTTGATGCGGCATCGTAAGCTGACTTGACTGTCGCTGACTTTCCGAGCGCCACGGCTTCAAGCATCGCGCCATCGGGAATTTCAGACTCAACGGTGTAATCATATTTCCCATCCTCGAGTGTGACGGGAGTGCCGTTGACAGAGAATGATTTCAGACGTGAATAGTAGACGAGCTTCACATCATCGATGATAAGGCTATTGTCTTTTGCAACGTTCTGCGAGAAGTAGTCGCCGGAAGCTATGACGATATTGAATTTCGACGGCTTTGCATCGGCTTTGTATTCGAATTCGTGATAGAATTCGGTCCAGTCAGCTGCATCTTCCGTAATTGCCGTATTGATGAGCGACACGAGTGCTGCATCATCGGATTTGGTCACATCACCACCCTGGCATCCTTCGAGCGTGTAGTCTATGATGCAGCGGTCGCGGTCGGTCATGGTAATCGTTTTTGGCGCGCCGAAGGAGATTTCAGCGGGCACGTCAGCCTGGGTACAGGTGCCTGTCCATGAATAAGCGAGCACGGTTGATGGTTCTGTTGAAGTGCGCTTATAGTAGAACTGCAGGCCATCGGGGGTATAAGTGAAGTCTATTCCTCCAAACGAGCCGCCGTCGGTATTTGTGCCCATGCCTTGGGAGGTGTTCCAGCTCGTTCCAAGGGTGACATAGGCAGGCACGTTGCGGTAGATACCAAAAGCACCGGTTTGGTTGCTTAGAAGTGCTACTGCGGTTGTCGAATTATATCCTTCGGATTTACTTCCGAGTTCTTTTTTTCCGAGTCCGCTAAGGCCGGTGACGTGTGAGATACACCATGATTCCGGGTTCTGTCCGATGGTTATTGGATCAGAGGTCGCACTTGTAAACGGCTGACAGTCGACCCATTCGCCTTCGAATCCCGCGTTGGGCAGTTGCTGTGCGAATGATGTCGTGGTTCCCAACATAGCTGCAAGCATTGAGAATGTGATGAATCCGGTTATTTTCATAATGATTGATTTGAATATTTGGATGCAAATTTACTAAAAAATATACGTCTGTAATCATGCTTATTTGCTTAATTTACCTTAATCACGCCAATCCGGCGATTAAATGCGCCTTTGTGGAGAATGCTTTGTACACGTTATTGTGTCGCGTATGTGATCGGGTGTCCCTTTGCGTATGTCGTGTGGTGTGAGCAAAAACGGAGGTATGAGTGTTATCTAAGGTATAAGATTTACTAAAAAACGTTTCAGCATTATGACTATCTCCGAAAGAGGGCGGCATCTTATAAGCACGACACTGTACATAATCGTGCTTCTGTTGTCGTTGGGCCTGATCGTCTACATATCCATAGATACATTCCAGGGGGTCAATTTCCTTGAAAACAGTTCTTACATGCGCTTCCAGTTCTGGGTATGCGTGGTGTTCATATTCGATTTTTTCGTGGAGTTGTGGATGGCGGAGGACAAAGGCCGTTATGTGCGTCGGCGTTGGCTTTTCCTCCTGCTGTCGATACCATACCTTAATATAATACAGCTCTTCCATGTCGATTTCACTCCGGAGGAACTTTATTTCGTAAGGTTCATACCTTTGGCTCGCGGCGCGCTTGCGCTTGCCATAGTCATAGGCTACATGACTTCCAACAGGCTTTCGTCACTGTTCAAGAGCTATGTGGTGATTGTGATAATGATCATTTATTTTTCGAGTCTTATATTCTTTAACTGCGAGCATACGGTCAACGACATGGTCCCGAACTACGGCGCCGCTCTCTGGTGGGCCTGGATGGATGCCACCACCATAGGGTCGGACATATATCCGGTGACTGTTATCGGCAAGATCCTCGGAGTGCTGCTGGCCGCTTTGGGAATGCTGATGTTTCCGTTGTTCACGGTCTATATAACCAATTGGGTGCAGCGCTACAACAAGACTCATAATCCGGCGATATTCAACTCGGATTTCGCCGAAAACGCGGACTCAGACTGATTCACCGTTTCCGTTCCCCTATAAAACATTGAAGTGTCATGAATGCTCCTGCATCAACTCCGTCGTCAAGCCATGATATCCGATATGCGTTCGGACGTGTATTAAAGGTCGTCGTGCCTCTTGGCATCTCGGTAGTTCTTGTCGTGTGGCTATTTCATAAAGTCGACATAGCCCGTGTGGAGGCAATCATACGGGATGGTGTCGATTATCGCTTTATCGTGGCGATGATGCTTGTAACGATGTTTTCCCACATGATACGTGGCATACGCTGGGGCATACAGCTTCGCGCCGCCGGGATTCCGCGAATGCCGGTCGTGGCCGAATATGTGTCGATTTTCGGGGCATACGCTCTTAATCTTGTTTTTCCGTTTCTTGGAGAGGGGTGGCGTTGTGTATATGTGGCGCGGCGGCAGCAATGCCGGCTTTCCACCGTGGTGGGCACCGATCTCGGCGACCGGGCTTCCGACGGTGTGGTGATCGGTCTGTTGATCGTGCTCACGCTCTTTGTGGCCCATCCTTCCATCGACCGTTTCATAGACAGGTATCCTATTGGTGAGGCTCTTGACCGTTATGCCACCGACGGGCTTCTTTGGGTGTGCATCGTTGGTGTGGTGGCTCTGCTTGCGGTGTGTGGATGGATATTCCGCCGCACGCGGGCGGTACAGGGCATGCTGGCGAGTGTGAGGCGCATGTGGAGCGGTTTTGCCGTGCTTTTCCATATGAAAGGTATAGGGCTTTACCTGATTCTTACCATGGGCATATGGATATGCTACTTTTCGGAGACATACCTTTGCTTCTATGCGTTTCCCTTTACACGGGCGCTGATCGAGCAACCGGGCAGTTGCTTGGGGCTTGTGCCGGGGCTGGTAGTGTTTGTGTTCGGGTCGTGCAGCATGATTGTGCCCTCCAACGGGGGACTTGGCCCTTGGAACATCGCTGTGATGTTCGCCCTGACACTGTTTGGAGTGAGCGACAGCGACGGGGCGGCCTATTCCATCGTGTGCTGGAGCTTCCAGTCGGCGATGCTTGTGGCCTTGGGGATCTTCAGCGCCCTTTATATAATGATACACCGCCGGTCGGTGCGTGAACGCGTGAATGGAGGCATGGCTGACACCGGCGTTGCATCTACGGATAAAAATTCGTAAATTCGCGTTGCAACAGAGAACCAATAGGGAAATTTATGAATGATTTTGAAAGAGAGTGGCAGAAGATGCTCGAAGGAGAGGTCTACGATGCCGGACGCAGCGAATTTCTGGAACGACTTGTGTCTACACGGAAGAAACTAAAAGAGTTCAACGATATGGATCCGGCGAGAATCGACGACCTCCGCACGATACTGCGCGGGCTACTCGGGTCATGCGGCGAGAGAATCAATATCAACCAGCCGTTTCGTTGCGATTATGGCTGCAACATACATGTAGGGGAGAATTTCTTTGCCAATTTTAACTTCACGGTTCTTGACGAGGCCCGCGTCACCATTGGCGACAACGTGTTCATCGGTCCCAACGTGAGCATCTACACTGCATGCCATCCTCTTGACCCTGCGGAGCGCAACACGTGGGTGGAATGGGCCGAGCCTGTGACCATAGGCGACAACGTGTGGGTCGGAGGTTCGGTGACGATACTTCCGGGTGTGACTGTCGGCGACAATGTGGTGATAGGCGGCGGTGCGGTGGTAACGCGCGACGTGCCTTCGTGGACGGTGGTAGGCGGCAACCCTGCGCGCGTCATCAAGCATATCGGCAGAGGCTGACCGTCAGTCGTGTATGTCGCGTATGTCGTAGGGAGTAGCCTGGTAGACGAAATAGTTTAGCCAGTTGGAAAACAACAGATTGGCATGTGACCGCCAGCGCACAAGCGGTCCGCGCGCCGGATCGTCGTCGATGTAGTAGTGCACCGGTATGGACGGATTCAGGCCTCGGGCCAGATCGCGACGGTATTCGTAGTCGAGCGTCAGCGGGGAGTATTCGGAATGTCCGGTTATGAAGAATTCACGGCCTCCCCGTGCCATCACCATGTAGATACCGCTCTCGGGGCTTTCCGAAAGTATATGCAGCCCTGACACGGCCTCTATCTCGCTGCGCACGAGCTGTACGTGGCGGCTGTGGGGCACGTGGAACTCGTCGTCGAAGCCACGGAATATGGGGTTGCGCTGGTCGTTGACACGATGCCTGAACACTCCGGAAATCTTGCTGCTCGTGAGGTGCTTCGGCACTCCATAGTGATAGTATAGTCCGGCGAAAGCCGCCCAGCATATGTATAGGGTGGAGGTGACGTGGGTGCGACACCAGGAGAATATCTCGCACAGTTCCTCCCAATAGTCCACGTCCTCGAAGTCGACCATCTCTAGCGGTGCGCCTGTGATGATGAATCCGTCGTAGTTCTGTGTGCGTATCTCCTCGAAAGTCTTGTAGAACTCCTCGATATGTTCGCGTGGTGTGTTGCGCGATACATGGCTCCGGGTGTCGATAAGGTCGAGTTCCACCTGTAGGGGCGTGTTGGAAATCAGTCGCAGCAGGTCGGTCTCGGTCATGATTTTCAGTGGCATGAGGTTGAGGATGCCTATGCGCAGTGGGCGTATGTCCTGTGTGGACGCACGCTGCTCGTCGATAACGAATATGTTTTCTTCTTTCAGCTGCTCTACGGCCGGCAGCGATACGGGGACTCTTACAGGCATTGTGTCTGTGGATTGATTATATCATTTAGTTTCTGTAGCCGGTGTATCAGCCATAACCCGTAGTGACGGCCTGAATCTACTTTCTCGGGGAAGTGTGCGTCGCTGTTGACGGTTATGTCGACTCTGCCTTCTACGAGCCTGTCGAGCCACCGTCGCGAGGGGAACAGTCGTTGGGCCGTGTCCCATTGTTTTGTGTTTAACTCCACAGTTACTTTACGGTCGATGATAAGGTCGATGATGGAGTCTACACGTGCCTTGTACCAAGGCTCATCCTCAATGCCCGGCTTGAACATGGACGCGTTGTGCCCTATTTTGTCGAAGTGTCCGATTATGTCGAATCCGCCCTCCTGGAGCATCTTTTCCGACTGGTCGTAGAATGTGTCGACCACGTGCCGGATGTCGTTGTGGAAATACCGGTGCATTTTTTCCTTGAACGAGTCGAATTTGCCGTCGACATCGACGAAGCCTTCGTCGCTCGGGATAAAATGCACGGATCCGATCCGGTAGTCCAAAGGCAATGTCCGGAAATATTCGTTGGCCGGGCCCCATTCGGGCGACAGATAGTCGATCTCCATGGAAGCGTAGAGGTGTATGCGGTCGCCGTGCATACGCTCCAGGCGTCGCACTTCGTCGAGATATTCGTCGACGCTTTCACGGCTCATGTTGCACGAAGAGGCGATCGGCACTGGCGAGTGGGGGGTGAATCCCCAATGCTCCATGCCGGCGTCAATCGCCGCGAGCGCCATATCGGCTATGGAGGCGCGTCCGTCACACCATTGCGTGTGGCTGTGGAAGTTGTAGCGCGTGGTTACGCGCGCTATGTCAGCGGGCTTCACCATTTGCACGTACTACTTTGTTTGATATTTCGCGCAGGGCCGTGCGCAGTCGTTCGGTCTCTTGTTCCATCGAAGTAATCTGTCCCGCCACGTTGTGTTCGCCTGCGGCATATTTTCGGCGCAGCGAATCGAGTTCGGCGAGTCGGTCGGAAAGCTCTTTCTTTCTTTCGAGATAATCCTCCATGGCATTGCGTGCTGCGGGAGAGTGGAGGTCATCCCATGATGTGATTATACGGTTGCCGGGCATGGCGAAGTAGAAATCGTGTCCGGACTGCCGTGAGCCATATTCGGCGGAGTCGATGCGTTTGAGCAGTTCGGAATAGTCTGCTCCTTCGGGCCATGTCGTCCGGTAGGAATCTATGCGGGCATTCGATGCGAGTCCGTGCGAGTCGACGGGGTAGTTGACGCGCAGGTCGGATGGGATGAAGCGGTAGATGGTGATTTTGTCGCCGAGATTGTTGCGGTCGGTGGCCCACCATCCCACGCCGTTTACCTCGTCGATAGCCAGCAGATAGTCGTCGGATGTGGAGTTGTAGGGCATACCCACATTTTGCGGCTTCAGGAATCCGTTCTCGTCCTTCCGTGAGATGAATATGTCGTAGCCGCCGATGGATTCAGGGCCGTTGTTGGCGTAATAGAGCGTCACGCCGTCGGACATCATGAAAGGATAGTTGCTGTCGCCACCGGCGTCAAGCACGCTCCCGAGCGGGTGGGGGGTATCCCATGAGCCGTCGATGAGGCGCGTTGCGCCCATTAGCACGTAGTTCTCGTCCTTGTCAGGTGCCGACCATATCCGGAATTCTCCCGACTGGGGCATGTAGACCTCTGAAGGCTCGGCTACCTCAAAGTCCTCCGGCATGACATCGGTGCTGTTCAGTGTGCCGCTTTCCGGACTCAGATGGTAATGTTTGAAAAATTCGTCGCGGTCCACGGCCATGCTGTCGATCACGACTATCTTTTCCACACGGTCGAGCATGGCCTGGCCGAGCAGTGTGCGCCGGCGCAGATCGTCGGCTTCTGGCGATTTTTTTGCCTTTGCGGCTTTCTTGGGCTTCTTCTTGTTGGCTGTCTCGATACCCTCCTCATAGCGGTCGAGCAGGTCGGAGGCTTTCGAGAATTCATATTGCTCGAATGCGGCCTCGGCCAGATAGCGCGGTGCCTCAAGCACCTTGCGCTCGTCTGCGACCTTCAGGTAGCGCTCGGCTTTCTTCGGTTCGCCGGTGCGCAGAAGGCATACGCCCACCCATTGGTTTAGCGAGGCATCCTTTGGCTTGGCGGCAAGAGCTTTCTCAAATATCGGAAGAGCGGCGGCGTAATCGCCGTCGAGCATCATCTGCTTTGCTTCGTCGAGTGTCTGGGCCGACATCGTTCCGCACGTCAGAGCCAGCGCTGTCGCTATTATATGTCCTGTCACTCTCATGTAAACTTTGTTTTGCAATCCAAAATTACATAATATTTTTCCATTTCCACCACTTCAGTTGATTTTTTCTGTATAGTCATTCCAAGGGACGGAAAAAGATTGTGGCGATGATGTAATAAATTCAATTGTATGACCGTTGTATAATTATGTCTGAATCCCGAGATGATTACGTCCGTCCACGGACTCCTTATACCTTACCTGACAAGAACTAACTGATTCCCAACATCAATTACATGAAAAAAATCAAGATTTCGACAGTGGCGGCACTCGCCATTTTTGCTGCGGTCACTGCCACATGTCCCGGCTGTGTATCCGACAAGCCTACAGCCGGCATATTGCCTAAACCGGTGGAGATGACCCCTAAAGGTGGTGGCTATTTCGACATGAACCGGAATGTGTCACTCCTTTTTTCCGATGTTTCCGACACGGACCGTCGCCGTCTCCTGGAGTTTGCCGGCAGAGCGTTTGGGGACAGCGCTGATAAAAGCGGAGGGAAAATCCCGGTGCTTAGTCTTGCCATAGTGGATTCTCTTCCGGGATTTGATTCCGATGAAGGATATGTGATGGACGTGCGTCCCGACACTACCATGATAGAGGCCACTTCCGGGGCTGGCTTGTTCTATGCCATGCAATCGCTTGAACAGCTCGCTGACCAGAACGGGTCTAAGGTGCCGGCATGCCATGTCACCGACTATCCGCGTTTTCCCTACCGAGGCCTGATGCTCGACGTGAGCCGCAACTTCCGCAACAAGGAGTTTGTAAAGAAGCAGATCGACGCCATGGCCATGCTCAAGCTGAACAATCTCCATCTCCATCTCACCGACGCGGCGGGATGGCGCATGCAGATCGACCGCTATCCGCGCCTTACCGAATTTGCCGCCTGGCGCAAGGGGGGTACCTGGAAGGAGTGGGACAACACCTACTGCGAGTCGACCGACTCTGCCGCCACGGGTGGATTCTATACCAAGGACGACCTGCGCGAGATCATACGTTATGCCGCCGACCGATATATTACGGTGATTCCGGAAATCGAGATGCCCGGGCATTCCGCAGAGGTGCTGGCCGCCTATCCTGAGCTGTCGTGTACGGGGAAGCCTTACAAACATCATGAATTCTGCCCCGGCAACGAGGAAACATACGAATTTCTGGAGAACGTGCTCGACGAGGTGATCGAGGTGTTCCCCTCGCAATATATACATATCGGTGGCGACGAGGCCAACAAGGACGCATGGAAAGAGTGCCCCAAGTGTCGGCGCCGCATGGCTGCCGAAGGCATAAAGGATGTCGACGGGCTGCAGAGCTATCTGATACATCGCATGGAGCGCTATCTCAACTCGAAGGGACGCACTCTTTTCGGATGGGACGAGATAATGGACGGAGGTGCCGCTCCCGGTGCCGCCATACTGTCGTGGCGTGGGCCGGAGCCCGGCATAAAGGCTGCATCGGCCGGACACCCGGTGGTGATGGCTCCCGGACGTTTCTGCTATCTCGACGGCTACCAGGACGCTCCTTCCACCCAGCCGGAGGCTATCGGCGGCTACCTGCCGTTGAGTCTCGCCTATAGCTTTGACCCTGCTCCAGATTCCCTGTCGGTCGATGTGGCAAAGAATATAAAAGGAGTGGAAGCCACGTTGTTTACTGAATATGTCGCAACCGACGACCATGCCGAGTATATGCTCTATCCGCGTCTGCTCGCGCTTGCCGAGGCGGCATGGACACCACAGGTGCTCAGGGACTACGACGATTTCCATGCCCGCGCGTTGGTAATGAACGACCGTCTGGCCAGCGACGGCTATAATGTGTTTGACATGCGCGCCGAGGTGGGCAACCGCAAGGAGGCGCTGGAACCCGTGGAGCATCTGGCCCGAGGGAAGAAGGTGGTCTACAACGATTGCGCATGGTCGCCCAACTATCCTGCCGCGGAGGCTGCCACGCTTACCGACGGGTTGCGTGGAGGGTGGAACTACAACGATTACCGTTGGCAGGGATTCTCCGTAGATTCCACCGACCGGGCACTGGATGTCACTATCGACCTCGAACGTAAGGAGAAGATTTCGTATATAGGTGGTGAATTCATGCAGCTTTGCGGGCCTGACGTATGGTTTCCGCGCAAGGTTGTGATTTCAGTTTCCGACAATGGCGACGACTTCAAGGAGCTGAAGGTAATCGAGCGTGAGCCTAAGGAGGATACCGGGGTTTCTTTCCTCGATTTCTCTTGGGAAGGTTCGACGGAGGCACGCTATGTGCGTTACCAGGCTTTCAACCGTTCGCATTTCATGTTCCTTGACGAGATAGTAGTACGCTGACAAGGTTACGATATAAGACTGTTACAGCGGCCACGCATTGATTTGTGCGTGGCCGCTGTAACAGTCTTATATCGGTATGATTATTTCCGGGGATAACCTATCGGATTGTTCATCACCGGCAACTGTCGCTCCGTCAGGCAGAGCAGACGCGAGATGCCTACGATGTCCATCGTGGCGCGCGGCACAGTCGCCACTCCGAGCGACGTGCAGGCGAGATTGAGGTTTTCGCATGCAATCCCGGTATCGACCATCGCCATCGCTTTCACCTGTTCGCCTTCGGGCAACCCGGTCAGGTCGGCCACGAAAACGATGGAGTAGGGGGCGTCGGTCACGAAATCCTGTGAGAACTCTTTTGTGCCGGCCACCAGCGTGCGATAGTCACCGTCGGCTACCGGCGACAACACATGCGTGGCAGGGATGTATTCCCACACGCCTTTCTCCCCGAACACGAACGTGCGTATCTCCTGCCAGTTGCGTGCGGTCGGGTTGCATCGGTTGACGGGAGCGCCGAATGCCGACGGCTGTGCGTCATGGCGGTTTACTCCGGCTGTCATCCACAGGAGTTGCCCGAGGGTTGCGTCGTCGATGGCGTGTTTCTTGTCAAACTCGCGTATGCTGTGGCGCTTGGCCACGACCTCGTTTATCGGCATCCCGCCGGTTGTGGCCGGTGCCGGAAGTTGCTTTTCTTGTGCTGTCATTGTCATGATGGTTGTCGTTACGGTCATAGTAACGATAAGACGGGTGATGAGGTTCGTCATTATTTATTGATGGATGATTTAGAGGTTGTTTTAACCGGTCTCTTAGAGGGTGTTTCATAACAGAAGTTAAATTCCGGGCTGTCGGATTTTTAGGGAAATCGGATTTAAGTCGAAGGAACATAGTGGGCTATGTGACTGAGACGCAAATACGATTTCACAAAAATCCGGCAGTAGTGGGGTAATTTCTGTTGCTGATAGATTCACTTTGTTAATTCTCAGGTTCATATTATGTAAGTCATATGCGAAATATGGATTCCTTTGGTTTCGCATCTTTAGATGGCTTTCACCTTTTGATTCAGTCTTTCTCGACAAGCTCGAAAGCGCTTCGCGATAACATATAGCCCGCTATGCTCCTGAATCCACAAGGCGAAATCCATCGCAAATCTGCGAACCCGGTATTTAACTTCTGTTATGAAACACCCTCTTAGTGTATTTTGCTTTAATGATGTCGTAGGCGCGTTTTACTCGGCGGTATATCTCGCTGTCCGGAATATCGCCGCCGAAGTCGAGCTGTATCCAATGTCGGTCGCTGAGGTTGATCGGGCGGCTTACCGAAGTGTATGCCAGCTTCATACCGTCAATTTCTTCGGGTGTCGACTTGACATCCACGAATCTGAAATCGTCCATGTCGAGCAGGCAGAACATGTGGCCGCACACGTAGAAAACGAGTATGGAATCGTAGCGGGCGGCAAATTTGCCGAACGGCGTTTTCTCCGTTACTTCGCCAAGCGACAGGCAGTACTCTCTGAATGATTCAATGTCCATATTACTTGGTAGAGAACAGGTAGCGTACTTTCACACTGTAGCGGCGCACTATACGACGCATCCCTTCCATTCCCGAGCCTCGGGCTATCGCCACGTTACTGAACTCCGGAGTGTCGTAGTAGTTAGGGCCGTTCTCCACGATCTCATATGGGCCGGTGATACTGAGACCTTCGTTCTCGGCGATGAATTCGGCTTTCTCGCGTGCGGCATCAAGTGCAGCCTTGAGTCCTTGGCGGTTATACCGCTCAATCTCCGTATTATCTATTTTTGCGATATTGAAGCATGCGATGCCTTTACGTCCTATTCTGTCGGCTATCTTCTCGATTTGATTGAAGTCGGCCACCGTGGCCGAGATGCGCTTTGCCATCATTAGCTCTGTCGGCTTGTTGCGGTCGTAGCTGTTGCTCATGTCGGCGACCACTATCATGGAGTCGGTCACACCGGCACTGCGAAGAGTCTTGCGCACCTGTTTCTCTATTTCCGGCAGTCTAACCAGGATGCTGTCGCCGGAATCCGTGTGCTTGTAGTATTCTTCCATTCCTATTTCTATTGTGATGCGGTCGGGCACGATGTTTACTGTGGCTGACCCGGTCACTTCAATTGCCGGCACGGACTGGGACAGACCCGCGATTGGAGTCATCATTGCCGATATCAATATTGCTCTGACTGTCCTGTTCATCTTATTTTTTATGATATGGATTACGTCGTTCATAATGTTCTTGCAAAAATAGAAAATGTTTGCGGGATTTGGAATAAATAAAAAATGATAGTACATTTGCGGAGTATCCCGTATCGCAGAAGCCCGTCAGGCGAGTGTGAGGAGGGAGAAGAAAGCTGTGGCGGAAGAGTCTGCCGTGGCAATTTACATATTAGGAAAGCGTTTATCCGACGCTTGATTCTTGACGATTCGGAACTTCGCAACTTCTTTATCTCAGTCAAGGATGAAGCAACGATAGATGCCCTGTGGATATGAATATCTTCATGTTCCCGGATTGCGCGCGTGAGCGTGGTGGTCCGGGTGGCAGTGTATTCATATGGCGTGTGGGCTTCTGCGTTGCTCGTTCCGACTGAGATGGGCAATGCGAAGGCCTCGAATCGTGGGAACGGGCAACAGATACAGGCTCGCGCGCTTTTTGTTATCACCATATTCCGCCAACGAGGCGAGTCCGACGGCATGATTTCGAAAAATTCCGAGACTCGAAACATGTGCAATAAAAAGGCTCCGGATATATCCATTATAGTGCCGGTATATAATGTCGAGAAGTATCTCCCTCAATGTCTTGATTCATTGCTTTCCCAGAATTTCGACAACTGGGAGGCGATACTGATTGATGACGGGTCGACCGATTCATCGGGAGTCATATGCGATGAATATGCCGGGAGGGACGAAAGACTCAAGGTAATACATACGTCCAATCATGGAGTGGCCGAGGCACGCAATGCGGGATTGCGCCATGCCTCGGGCGAATATGTCGGTTTCGTGGATCCCGATGACTGGATAGACAGCGATTATTACTCGTCATTGTTGGAGACAGCGGGACGCTCCGGTGGAGAAATCGTGGTTGGAGGCTTTTGTTACGAGCATCCGTCCATATCTATACCGTCTACTTGCGAGTATGGGTACGAGGAATTTTCATCAACCGAGTACGCGTCATTGCTGTGTGAGGATAAAAGAAACCCTAATTATATGTGGAACAAAATGTTCCATCGCAGATTGATTTACTATACACCACCCGGGATAAGATACTTTGAGGATATATCCGGCATATTGCAGTGGGTTCTCCGTTCCAACAAGGTGGTGTTCGCGCCGGATATCAAGGGCTATCATTATCGTCAGCGTCGCTCCAGCATCCTTGGAAAGGTCGGTATCGGCAAGGCGATAGCTTATTATGATGCGGTGATGCTCAGGAACCGTCAGTTTGAGCATCATGTGGAGGAGTCGGATATTTCACTGTCGATTGTCGGTAATATAATCAAGGGGATACTGCGTTCGGGAAAATCTTTGTCTCGTGGAGACCTCCTGCCCGGGAATAATAATATACCGTCTGATATGTTGTCGGAAATGATAGGCAGGCTGATGGGTAGGGCTGAGAAATGGGCGCGACTTCTCCCTGAGGCGATGAAAGGCTTGTCGTTGAAGTACAGGATATATTATCGTCTTGGAATGATTTCTCCGAGGCTATTCATATTCTGGGCACGCTTTACGCGCTTATGCCACACTTCACACAGGCGTCATCGACCGTGTTTTGATTGAGTTTAAATACACTTGTAAATAATGAGGACTATGAACAAGATATCTGTAGTGATCAACACATATAATGCCGAGCAGCACCTTGACAAGGTACTCGAAAGTGCAAAGGCATTTGATGAAATAGTTGTCTGCGATATGGAGAGCACCGACCGCACGATAGAGATTGCAAAGAAACACGGATGTCGTATCGTGACGTTTCCAAAAGGTAACCATACCATTTGTGAACCCGCACGTAATACTGCCATTCAGGCCGCATCCAATCAATGGGTGCTTGTGCTTGATGCCGATGAACTCGTGCCCGACGGGATGCCGGAATATCTTTATGACTGGATTGGAAAGAATAAATCGGCTGCCGCCTTGTCTTTCGGACGCATAAACCAATTCATGGGGCGTAAGGCTACCGGAGGTCCTGACCGGTTGTATCGTTTCCTCCGGAAAGATAAGGTTGACTGGCCGCCGACGATCCATAGCCGTCCTGTCATCGATGGGCCGGTGGAATACGTTCCGTTGTCGCGCAAGGATCTGTTTCTCATACATCTTGATAATCCTACTATCGCGGAACGTGTCGACAAACTCAATACATACAGCTCAAATGAGGTGATCCGGCGCCGTTTCCGTAATTTCGGATATATGAGTTTCCTGTTCCGTCCGTTATGGGCTTTCATCAGGACATACTTCATCAGAGGTGCTATAAGGGATGGCCGTCGTGGCCTGATACGCAGCTATCTGGAAGCTTACTATCAGATAATGATGATGGCCAAGGTAACGGAATACCGGTGGTATAAATGGTAATAATTTAGTGCAAGGCATGATACCTGAGAAGATTCATTATTGTTGGTTTGGACGAGGGGTCAAGCCTCCCGAATTCAATTCATATCTTGAGACATGGAGAAAACATCTGCCGGGTTATGAGATAAAGGAATGGAATGAAGATAATTTCCCGATCGATGATTTCATCTATTCCCGGGAAGCTTTCCGGATGGGGGATTACGCTTTTGTCGCTGATGTGGCCCGTATGTATGCTCTTTATACCGAAGGTGGAGTGTATCTGGACACAGATATCGAGATTATATCCTCGTTGGACCGTTATCTGTTGACGGATTCTTTTGTAGGGCGCGAGCAGGATCTGGTCGGCACGGCGGTCATCGGGGCGGAGAAAGGTACGATGTGGATTGGCCGGTTCCTGGAATATTACAGGAACCGACATTTTATAAATCTGTTGGGGCATCCTGTGCGCACTGCCAATACAAAACTGCTTACACGTGACATTCTGCCGCGTATCGCCCCGGAGGAGCAACCTGTAATATTCCAGAACGGATATCTTAGTTGTAAGAATTATGTCACAGGAGAGATTACTGTTCGTCCGGGAGCGGCTGCCATACATCACTTCTGCGCCTCGTGGAAATATAAAAAAACGTGGCGCTCCCGTCTTGACGTGATACGTCGCGGCCTTGAAGTAAGATACTTGAAAACATAGACATTTATCCTGTTGTCGGAAATTTAGAGGTCGTTGTCTAAGAGGTTGTTTAAAAACAAAAGTGAAATACCGGGTTCGCAGATTTGCGATGGATTTCGCCTTGCGGATTCAGGAGCATAGTGGGCTATGCGACTGAATCAAAAGGTGAAAGGCATCCAAAGATGCGAAACCAAGGGTATTCTAATTTCACCATGGATAGACTATATTTTAACATCCTGAAATAATCGGAAACGGAAATTACCTTTCTACTGCCGGATTTTTGTGAAATCGCATTCGCGTCTCAGTCACATAGCCCACTATGCTCCTTCGACTTAAATCCGATTTCCCTAAAAATCCGACAGCCAGGTATTTCACTTTTGTTTTTAAACAACCTCTAAAAACAACCTCTTAGCACGTTTTCCATGAAAGGGCCGTTTGCTGATTATTTTTTTTGTTGTTGCTTTTGTCTTTTATTGGCATAATGCTTAAATTTGTCGGTATGCATGAGTAAAATGCGATATAAATGGATAAACCAATATAATTTTGTTTCGTATGAAGAAAACTTTACTTGCAATGGCTCTTCCGGCCATGCTTGCGCTTTCAGTCCCGGCGGACGGCTTTGCGCAGGCTGTGACGCTCGGAGAGGATTTTGAAGGTGCCGATTTCCCTCCGTCGGGATGGTCGTTGATTGATAATGACGGCGATGGTACGAACTGGGTGGGATTCAGCGGATCGGCGAGTGTCGCTACCCAGGTAAGAGGCAGCAAGAAACTCGCAATGTCGTTTCTGCGTAATCCCGCCGACTATACGTCCTATCCGGCGCAGGACAACTGGCTTGTGACTCCACCGATCACTATCGGCAACAACGCACATGTCCTTGAGTTCGTGTACGCCGCTCAGGATCTGAATTCTACAGAGCCTTTCGAAGTGCTCGTGTCGGAGGGCGGAACAGCGGTTGGCGATTTCAAGACATTCTTTTCCGAGAATGTCGATAACGGATATAGTGATGACATTGAAATCTACACCTTCAGCCGTGCGCTTTCCGACTATGCAGGCAAGACCATCCGCATAGCCTTCCGCCACAAGGCCTCAGGCTCCTATGGACTTAGTGTCGACAACGTGTATGTCTACAACAAACTCGGGGCGGCCAAACCGTCGGGATTCAAGGCTGCCGCCGGAGAGAATGGCGCGCTTTCGGCCACGCTTTCGTGGACTAACCCCTCAAAGACGGCAAACGGCGAGGAATTGACCGGTCTGGAGATAATCATATACCGCGATAATGAGCAGGTAGCCGTTATTTCCGACGCGACTCCGGGTACGTCATCTACATGGATCGATAATTCTGTTGCGGCAGGCACGCATTCATATGCCATTTCAGCACGGAATAGCGAGGGAGAGACTCCGCGCGTCGCCGCTTCATCGGTTTATATAGGTGATGATGTGCCGGCTCCGGTGAAGGACCTTGTGGCGATTGCCGACTGCGGCCGTGCCCTCCTTTCTTGGACAGCCCCAACGACAGGGGCCAACAAGGGCTTCATAAATGTCGACAATCTCACTTACAACGTTGTCCGTTCGATCGACGGAGTGTCCGCGACTATCGCCACCGGAGTAAAGGGGACATCCTATATAGATGAGGCCATTCCTTCCGGTAAGATGTGTTTCTATTCCGTGACTGCTGTCAGCAGCGGTGGTGAGTCGGCGATTGACGGACTTACATCGGCAATCGTCTACGACGAAACTCTCGCCGATATGCCCGTGGCATCGACTACAGTGCGCGATAATTCGCTTGAACGTCTGCCTATAGAGGTCAATTCCAAATATTCTGTGACACAATCTATCTACACACCTGCCGACCTTGCTTTCGTACAGGGTGACATCACCCGACTTGTCTACAAGACATTCCGTGGCATGGATTCCGACTTGACATTCTCTGTGAGGATCTACATGGCATCGACGGAACTGTCCGACCTGACTTCCGGGTATGCCGACATGTCGACGTCGAAGGAGGTCTATAAGGGCGATATCACATTATGCTATGGAACATGCGACCTTGAAGTGGTGCTCACGGAGCCGTATTCCTACACAGGCGGCAATCTTCTGGTGACGTTCATAAAAGACGGTAGCCCGCAGGGTTCATATTCCGACAGGTTTCTGTCTGCTGAAATCGACGGGGCTGCACGTAGCTTCCGTAAATCGGTCTACGATGCGGTTGATATCACGTCGCTTCCCGCTGCCGGATCGTATGACAAGGCTGTGGCGCAGCTCCCTTCCACACGTTTCATAATCAGTCCCAAGAATATGGGCGCTCTATCCGGCACGGTAACCGATGCCGCTACCGGACGTCCCATATCCGGGGCTACCGTAAGCATTCCGGCATATGCCGGAATGGCGGCCGTCACCGCCTCTGACGGAACGTATGCATTCCCCCACGTGCCTGTAGCAGCCGATGTGCTTACTGTGACAGTCGCAGGTTATGAAGATGTCAGCACATCCGTCACCGTCGTCGATGGAGAGACTACGGTGAAGGATATTACAATGACTCAGCTTGCCAACTATGCGCTTTCCGGCACAGTCATCGCGGGAGATACCCGAAAGGCGGCTGCCGGAGCTGTTGTAAGTCTTTCAGGCTATGAGGATGTCTCTGTCACAGCCGATGCCGAAGGGCGATGGAAGTTCGATACGGTATATTCGGGAAAGGACTATACCCTTTCGATAGAATATCCGCTCTATGACATCTATACGGCGGCTGTCAACAACACTACCGGCGCTGCTGTTGCTCTCGACGAGGTTACACTGGATCGCGCTATGATTGCCACCTATGGAGTCGATGCTAAGGTTGCTGCTGACGGAAGTTCTGTGGCGCTGACATGGCTCGACCCGCTTTCACGCGACGGTGAGGCCGGATGGAAGTCGGTGGGCGATGTATCGGTGGTCGACAGCAATGGTGGGGACTATTCGAGCACCAACTACAATGTGGGCCATTATTTCAGCAAGGATCTTATCGCATCCAAGAAGATGGCCGGACTGTCGGTAGGTTCTGTGAAGGTGTACCTCAAGGCCACTCAAGGCACTTTCGTCGCCAAGGTGTGGAAGGGTACTCGCGATGACAATGAGGAGGTGGCGGCGCAGCCGGTTCCCGCCGAGTCGATTACAGAGTCCGGCTCGTGGGTTACCGTCCGCTTCGACAATCCAGCCGAGATAAAAGCCGATGCCGACTATATAGTGGGCATTCAGTGTGTCAACGCCTCGAAATCTCCTGTCGGCACCGCCAAGAAGTCGCCGGAGACCGGTGGCAACAATATGCTCAAATGGAGCGACGATGGCGGTTACGTCTATGACGGTTTCTATCCGTGGTGTATAATGGCGGAATGTGTAGTGCCGGGCACTGAGGTCTCCATTGCCGAGAATCCTGATGCTCCCAAATGCTCCTATAATGTCTATCGTTCGGCTGCCGGTTCTGAAGGGTGGGAGAAACTCACATCCGCTCCCGTAAGCGAGCTTGCGTTTACCGACGAAGGTTGGGCTTCGCTCGTCTCCGGCACATACAGCTATGCCGTGTCGGCAGTGTATCTCGGTGGGGAGTCGGCCAAGGCTTATTCCGAGTCGATCTCGCGCAGCAAGGACATTGATGCCGGTGTGGTGGCTTTCGTCTCGCCTGTCAAGTCGACGGAGATGCGCAATTCCGTTACTGTGACTGTAACCGTGACTAACTTCGGCGAGAAGCCTGTATCCGGTTTCCCCGTGTCGGTGAAGCTTGGCGACGATGCTCCGGTCAGCAAGACGTTTGAGGGCACGCTCGCCAAGGGTGAGTCGGCCGATGTTACCGTCTGCGACATGGAGATGCCCGAAGGTGTGCATGAGTTTACCGCCTATACTTCTGTAGATGGCGATGAGACACCTGCCAACGATGCATGCACTCAGCTTATTCCCAACATCAAGAATGTGGAACTTTTCGGCTATCGTTGGAGCGCTTATGGCAACGCCGGATTCATGAAGCTACAGAGCAATAACCCCGAGGGTGCTTCCTACCTGTGTGAGGTCACTCCCAACGATGCTCTCGTGATTGCCGGTGAATGTGTCGACGGCAAGTTCTATGGATATACCGCGACATGGTATGGCGCTTCACGTCAGTTTGTAGAGATTGATCCTGTCACATGGACCGTTCAGCGTGCCATCGACAATACCGATGACTATATCCTCGATATGGCCTACGACTACTCTACATCGACCATGTATGCGTTGCGTCCCGATGGCGATGCCGACAACGTGCAGCTTGTCAAGGTGAATACGGAAGATGGCACCACCGAACTTGTCGGAACTGTAGGCTTCATCGTCCGCACGCTCGCATGTGATCTTTCAGGGAAGCTCTATGCCATATCCGATGACGGTAAGCTGTATTCGGTCGATGCCTCGACGGCTGCTCCTTCGCTCGTGGGCGAGACCGGTGTCGGTTCTGTCAAGTATCTTCAGTCAATGGCTTTCGACCATAACACCGGACGCCTCTTCTGGGCGCACACCTCCGATGCTGTCAACGGTGCTATACATGAAATTGACCCTGCCACCGGTAAGGCAACGGCATTTGGAACGGCCATGTTCGACAAAATCGACGAGGCTGAGATTGTAGGACTCTATACACCCTACACGCGTGGCAGCTCGTCAATCTCCGACGTCGATGCATCATCGGGCGCTCTTTCCTTGAAAGCGGACATTCGTGGTGATGTCACCGTCGATGCTACTTCTGAGGTAATGCTCACTGTCTACAATGCCGCCGGTTCTGTAGTCGCTGTCCATCATGTAGAGCCGGGTCGCACGGTAGTCGGTCTCGGTGTCGCTCCGGGTGTCTACCTTGTTTCGGCAGCTTCCTCCGATTCTGCTACCGTTACTCTGAAGGTAGCCGTACGCTGATCTGATGCCATCCGGTTTTCCCGGACGGTCAATGTAACCAAGACGGCGGTGTGTCTAAATTCGGCATACCGCCGTTTTTGTGTCCGGACGGGAGGGTGCTGTCAGAATGGCCTCAGATGGTAGGGGCTGAGACTGAGGCTGATGGGAGCGTAGTTCCCTACGTGACCAAAGCCGAATGTCGATAACGACGACCCAGATGAGCCATTATGACACACCCTCGTCTTTCTTTTTTAGTAGGTGTGCTTTGGCCGTCAATTTGTCGATATGGATTATTTGTTGCATAATATCCGTATATTCGCTTTGTGATTCGGAAAAATATCCTATCTTTGCACAAAACTCCCCGAAGTGTGTAAAAAAACGGGCGCGTTTACCATGTAGGACTGATTCAGTAGCTTTACTTTCAGTCGGTTCATTATCATGGTTCGTTGAATTAAAGTGAAGAAGATATGGAATCCAAGTATATGACACCGGACGAAGCGGTGAAAATGGTCAAGAGCGGCGATCACGTGTTCGTCCAAGGCAGTTGTTCTATTCCTGAAGCTTTGATCGCGGCACTCGCAAGGCGTGGCGACGAGTTGCGCGACGTGGTGCTGTTCAACGCTTTCGCTCTCGGCCGACGTGTTTCACCGTTGTGCGATCCATCATTGAAGGATTCCTTCCTTATCGATTCGTTTTTCGTGTCAAACGCAGTGCGCGGATGGGTCAACCAGGGGTACGCTACCACTACACCGCGATTTTTCGGCCAGGTACCGCAGCTTTTCCGTGACGGCACTATAAAGCTCGATGTGGCCTTTATCAACTGTTCGTTGCCGGACAAGGATGGCTACGTGTCTTTCGGGGTGTCGGCCGATCTTACGCCGTCCGCCGTGGAGTGTGCGAAAATTATCATAGCGCAGATAAATCCACTCATGCCATTTACATATGGAGATTCCGTGATACATATGTCGAGAATCGATGCTTTGGTGAATGTCAACGATCCTTTGGCCGAGACGCCCGACACTCCGCCTACCGAAAACGAACTGCGCATAGGGCGCTACATTGCCGAGCGGATTCCCGACGGGGCGGTGCTGCAGGTCGGTGTAGGCACGATACCCAACGCCGTTCTTCACTCCCTATGCTCCCACAAGCATCTCGGGCTGCACACCGAGGCGATGACCGACGGCATGATGCCTCTGATTGAGTCGGGGGTTGTCGACAACTCATGCAAACAGGTAGAGCCTGGACGCTCTGTGGCATCTCTTGCCCTGGGCACACGCCGTCTGTACGATTTTCTTGACCATAACACGGGCGTCATATTCCGTGACATAGCATGGGTGAACGATCCATTCGTCATAGCACAGAACCACAATATGGCCGCCATCAACTCCTGTCTTGAAATCGATCTTTCCGGTCAGGTGTGCGCCGATTCCATCGGCACGCGCATCTATTCCGGCGTAGGCGGCCAGCAGGATTTCGTCTACGGCTCGTCGCGCAGTGTTGGCGGACAATCTTTCATAGCAATGCTTTCGACCACTTCGGGCGGTCAAAGTAAGATAAAGCCCGTGCTTACCTCCGGGGCCGGGGTCGTGACAACCCGCTTCCAGACCAACTGGGTCGTTACAGAGTACGGCGCTGTCAATCTCCGTGGTAGGAACATGATTGACCGTGCGCGTATGCTTATATCCATCGCCGCACCTCAGTTCCGTGAGGAACTCGACCGTGCCGCCTTCTCAATGCTCGGCTACGCCTACCGTCGCTGGCATTCTTTCTCTGCGGAGTGCTGATATGTATAGTTATAGGTGGGCGTTTTTAGACAACCTCTTAAAATAAACGGGACGGGGAGCACGTTAATAGTGCATGCGGATGCCTCCACAGTAAGGGCGTCCTTTCCATGAATGGGACTTAACAGACCGGAGTTATATATACATTTCTTGCGACTTTTGAAGTCGGCAAAAGGCTATAGGCCAACGCAATATACCACGATGCTGTTTCTGGCGGTTGTCGTGGCCATGTTGCTTTGGGGGGTGGCTATCCCTCGTGCGCTTGCATCTCCGCAGTATCGTGACCCGGCCATAATGCCTCCACCGCCTCCATCGCGCGACATCCCGGTTACAGGACTTTCCTCGCTTCCCGACAGTTCGGGCCTCCCGGTGCTTACTCCCACCATACCGCCTGATTACCAGGCCCTCGCCGAGGACGAACTTGCCGCCGACCTGTCCACTCCATCCAACATCCGCACCGAAGTAGAGTATGATATCGAGTCCGGATGCTACATCGTGCGCACAAAGGTCGGCGAGTTTGACATAGCCACACCATTCATGCTGACTCCGGAGCAATACAACCAGTTGCAACTCAGGCGTTCCATGCAGCAGTACTTCAACAAGCGCAACGGAGAGCTGGTGCAGGGTGTCAAGGATAAGGAGCCGTTCAACGTGCTCGACATGAACTTCGCCCTCGGGCCTTTAGAGAAGATTTTCGGTCCCGGCGGTGTCAAACTCAAGACCACCGGCTCCGTGCAGATGTCGATGGGTGTCAAGAGCAACAAGACCGACAATCCGGCTCTGTCACTGACAGCCCGGCGGCGCACTTATTTTGACTTCGACCAGAAGATACAGGCCAACGTCAACGCTTCTGTAGGCGACCGCATGAAGTTCGGTCTCAACTACAATACCGACGCCACTTTCGACTTTGACTCCAAGAATATCACTCTTGCTTATGAAGGCAAGGAGGATGACATCGTGAAGAGCATAGAGGCCGGTAACGTGTCGATGACCACAGGTTCGTCGCTTATTCGCGGTAGCTCTGCACTCTTCGGTATAAAATCAACATTACAGTTCGGAAAGCTTACCGCGACAGCCCTTGTCTCGCAGCAGAACAGCGAGTCGCGGTCGGTATCGACCAAGGGCGGCGTGCAGACCACCAAGTTCTCGGTCAACGCCGACCAGTACGACCAGAACCGTCACTTCTTCCTCGCCCACTTCTTCCGCGACAATTACGACACATTCGCATCGAAGCTCCCATACGTGGCTTCCGGAGTAAAGATTACGCGCATCGAAGTGTGGGTCACCAACAAGAGCGGCAATTACAACCAGTCGCGCAATATTGTCTCATTCATGGATCTCGGCGAGAGTCAGGTGCTTGCCAGCGATTACTGGCGACCCAATCCCGCAGTGCCCAATCCATCCAACACCTCCAACGCCCTTCTGGAGATAATAAAGACCGAATATCCGGGAGCACGCAACATCAACACCGTCACTCAGGCTCTCGACCCCTTGCAGGCGTTCGGCATAGAGGGTGGCCGTGACTTCGAGAAAGTGGAGAGCGCACGTCTGCTCCAGTCATCGGAATACACCCTCAACTCCACTCTCGGATATATATCTCTGAAAACCGCCCTCAACGCCGACGAAGTGCTTGGCGTGGCTTACGAGTACACTTATCGCGGGCAAGTCTACCAGGTCGGAGAATTCTCCGCCGACATCACTACGTCGTCCGACGCTCTTTTCGTCAAGATGCTTAAAAACACGACCACCTCCCCGCGGGTGCCTATGTGGAAGCTAATGATGAAGAATGTATATTCGCTCGGCGCATACCAGGTGGAGAAGAGCAACTTCCGCCTAAACATCAAGTATCTGAGCGATACGACCGGCACGCAGATCAATTATCTTCCCGTGCCCGGACTCACCGACAAACCGCTCCTGCAGGTGATGAACCTCGACCGTCTCGACTCCAACCAGGAGGGGAATCCCGACGGATTCTTCGATTTCATCGAGGGCTATACGGTGCTTGCATCTTCCGGTAAGATTATCTTCCCTGTGGCCGAGCCGTTCGGATCACATCTTGAGAAATCGATCGGCAACCCTGTCATCGCAGAAAACTACACCTATCCCGAGCTTTACGACTCCACTCTTGTGGTGGCACGCCAGTTCGCCCACAAGAACAAATACGTAATCTCAGGAGAATACCAGGCCTCCGGAGGTTCGCAGATACGCCTCAACGCCATGAACGTGCCGCGTGGATCGGTGGTGGTGATGGCCGGTGGCGTGCGGCTTACCGAGAATTCCGACTATACCGTCGACTATGCCATGGGAGTGGTCACCATAACCAACCAGAGCATCATCGACTCGGGTCAGAGCATATCGGTCACGCTCGAAAACCAGTCGATGTTCAACCTTCAGCGAAAGACCCTCCTCGGACTTGACCTTAACTACAAGTTCAGCAAGGACTTCAACCTCGGGGCCACCATAATGCATTTCTCTGAGAAAGCTTTGACCGAGAAAGTCAATATAGGCGATGAGACCGTCAACAACACAATGTTCGGCATAAACCTCGCCTACAACACGCGATTCATGTGGTTGACGAATCTTCTCAACAAGATTCCCACCGTCAACGCTACACAGCCGTCGACACTGAGCATACAGGCCGAGGCTGCCCGACTGCAGCCACATAAACAGAAGTCAGGCTCCAACAAGGGGTCATCCTATGTAGACGACTTCGAGTCGACACAGACGGGTATAGACCTGCGTTCTCCCTATGCATGGTCTCTTGCTTCCACTCCTTATCAGCAAGGTAACAACGCTCTTTTCCCTGAGGCGGCACTCAGCAACAACGTAGACTATGGCAAGAACCGAGCGTTGCTGGCGTGGTACTATATCGACCGCATGTTCACGCAGCGCAACTCGTCGCTCTGCCCCGGTTACATCGCTTCCGACCTCAAGCAGCTCTCCAACCCTTATGTGCGCGAGGTGACATCGACCGAGATATTCCCCGACCGTCAGCTTGCCTACGGAGAGTCCAACCTCATTCAGACGCTCAACCTGTCGTTTTATCCTACCGAGCGCGGACCCTACAACCTCGATGCCGTCAACATCGACGATCAGGGAAATCTCATGCAGCCTGAAAAGCGTTGGGGTGGCATCATGCGACGCCTTGACAACACCAATTTCGAGCAGGCCAACATCGAGTATGTGCAGTTCTGGCTTCTCAACCCGTTTCTAGATCCCGACAATCCGAACACCGAAGGTGGTGATTTCTACATCAACTTCGGCGAGGTCAGCGAGGATATCTTGAAGGATGGACTCAAGAGCTATGAGAACGGCATACCTTACGACGGCAACAACCAGTTTCTCGAAGAGACAGTGTGGGGACGTGTCTCGCGCCAGAATTCGCTCACATACGCCTTTGACAACAATGCCGGTTCGCGTTTGGTGCAGGACGTGGGGCTCGATGGTCTGAAAAATGATGAGGAGTTTACTTTCAGCTCTTATTCCGACTATCTTGACGGACTGCGGCGTAAACTTGCTCCGGACGCTCTCGACCGCATGTACTCCGACCAGTTCTCCCCGTTCAACGACCCTGCAGGCGACAATTACCACTTCTATCGTGGCTACGACTACGACGAGAGGCGTCTCGGTGTGCTCGAACGTTACAAGCGTTACAACGGTGTCGAAGGCAACTCGCTGTCGCCCTCCGACGCACCGGAGCCGCTATATCAGAGCGCGCGCACCGGACCTGACGTGGAGGACATCAACCAGGACAACACCCTCAACGAGTATGAGCGCTACTTCCAGTATAAGGTATCACTACGTCCCGAGGATCTGGTGGTCGGGAAGAATTACATCACCGACAAGCAGGTTTCGCCCGTGATATGCCGCGACGGATCCACCCAGATGGCGGAATGGTACCAGTTCAAGATACCTCTTTCCGACTATGAGCGCGTGGTTGGCTCGATCAACGACTTCTCCACCGTGCGCTTCATGCGTATGTTCATGACCGGTTTCAAGGCCACTACCCATCTGCGCTTCGCCACACTCGAGCTGGTGCGCGGTGAGTGGCGTCCCTACGACTTTTCGCTCAACACCCGTGGCGACTCTCCCGCCGAGGGCGAACTTGACATATCAGTGGTCAACATCGAGGAGAACGCCGGGCGAGAGCCGGTCAACTACGTGCTTCCTCCCGGGGTGACGCGAGCCACAGATCCGGGGCAGTCGCAGATCCTGCAGCTCAACGAGCAGTCGATGTCGCTCAAGGTGCTCGGCCTTCAGGCCGGTGACGCGCGTGCCGTCTACCGCAACACGCAGCACGACCTGCGCAACTACAAGCGCCTCCAGATGTGGGTGCATGCCGAGAGCCTTATAGAGAATGTCACCAATCTCCGCAGCGGCGAGCTGTCGATATTCCTGCGCCTCGGCTCGGACGTGAAAAACAATTATTATGAGTACGAGATACCTTTGACTCTTACGCCTCACAAGAAGTATGCGCAGGACAACGTCGAGGACCGCTACGCTGTGTGGCCGCTCTCCAACCGCTTCGATTTCGCCCTTCAGGAGCTTGTCAACCTCAAGAAGGAGCGCAACCGTGCAAAGCATGATCCTGCCAGCGGGGTAGGCTATACTACGTTGTTCACCGGGCGCGACCCCGACAACGAATCCAACCGCATGGCGGTGATGGGCAACCCTTCGCTAAGTGATGTGCGTGTCATGATGATCGGTGTGCGCAACAACGCGTCGACCGCGCGCGACGGTATCGTGTGGGTAAATGAGCTTAAAGTGACCGATTTCGACGAGTCGGGCGGATGGGCTGCCAAGGCCAACGTCAACCTCGGTGTCAGCGACATCGCCACACTCAACTTCGGCACCCACATCGAGACCGCAGGATTCGGCGGAGTGGACCAGCCGCTCAACGCGCGCCGTATGGACGATTACCGTCAGTTCAACTTCGCCGTGCAGGCCGACATGGGCCGTTTCTTCCCGGAGAAGCTTAAATTGAAAGCTCCGGTCTACTACTCGGTAAGCAACGAGACCACTCTGCCCAAATATAATCCGCTCGATCAGGACGTGCTTCTGAAGGATGCCCTCGACGAAGCCGCCACGAAGGCCGAACGTGACTCCATACGTGATTACGCCATAGAAAAGACCACAATCAAGAGTTTCAGCATATCAGGCCTCCAGTTCGACCGCCGGTCGGAGAAGCCGATGCCGTGGGATCCGGCCAACTTCGTGTTCAACTTCTCGTTCAACAAGCGCCATAACACCGACCCTACCACGGAGTATGAGAACACCAATGACTACCGTGGCTCGCTGCAATACTCATGGTCGCCATATCTCAAGGGTCTCAAGCCTTTCGGATGGATGAAGTCGAAGAATCGCAACCTGAAGTTCTTCAAGGAGTGGGAGGTCAATTATCTGCCGTCAAACATATCGTTCCTCACCACCATGTCGCGCTATTACTACGAGCAGCAGACACGCTCTGAGGTCGACCAGATGATGAAGCTCCCGGTGGCCGTTAGCAAGAACTTCCTGTGGGACCGTCAGCTCAACCTCACATGGAATCTTACCAAGCAACTCACATTCAACTTCTCGAGCAACACTTCGGCACGCATCGAGGAGCCTGTGGGCGCTGTCAACCGCCGGCTGTTCCCCGACCGCTATAAGGAATGGCGCGACACAGTGATACGCTCTATCCTGCACCTCGGCACGCCATGGGCCTACAACCAGACGTTCACTGCCAACTACAAGGCTCCGTTCTCGCGTATTCCTGTGGTTGACTTTCTTACTGGATCTGTGACATACAATGCCACCTACCGCTGGGACCGTGGCGCTACCGTCGATGGCGAGAAGGTGGGAAACACCATCGCCAACCAGGGGGCGTGGAATTTCGACGGCCGCATCAATCTCGAAGGGCTCTACAACAAGTTCTCATACTTGAAGAAAATCAACCAGCGTTTCTCGTCGTCGAAGCGGCCTACGGCACCGCGCAAGGCCAAGCGGTTCGAACGTACTTTCAAGCTCAATGCCGACACGTCGCTCGTCATACGCCACAACCTGCGCAACCGCAAGGTGAAAGTCACCGCCGCGACCACCGACGGCAAGCCGTTCCCGGTGAGCACGCGTGTGAAGGACCTCAACACTGTCGAGGTGCTGACACGTGGAGACCAGAACATAAAGTTCACCGTAATCGAGGTGCTCAAGGACGACAAATCGATATGGCGAGAAATTGGCGAGCATGCCACGCGTTTCGCCATGCTCACGCGTTCGGTCAATATACGCTACCGCACCAGCCATTCCATGTCGCTCCCGCTATTCGGGCCTGACATCGGCAACGTGTTCGGACAGAGCCGCAGCTACGGCCCTATGTCGCCCGGTCTGGACTTTGCTTTCGGATTCTCCGGCGAGGACTACGTGGTCAAGGCCAAGGAGCGCGGATGGCTCATGATCGATGACAACCAGACTTCGCCCTCCATATGGTCGACCACCAACGAGTTCAACCTCGACATTGACCTCGAACCTGTGCGCGGTCTGAAGATCAAGCTCACCAACAACCGTACCGACAATCATTCCAGCCAGGTGCAGTTCATGTATGCCGATATGCCTACCACGCGTAGCGGCAGCTACACCAAGACCCACTGCGCGCTGCGCACTGCGTTGCGCACGTCGCGTGCGGAGGATGGCTACAACAGTGCAGCTTTCAATCAGTTCCTCGAAAACATCCCTGTCATAGCTCGCCGTATCGAGGCTCGCTATGCTGGCACTACGTATCCTACCGGGGGATTCATGGCCGACAATCCCAATGCCGGGCGGCCGTTCTCCACATCGGTCGGAGAGGCCAACCGCGCATCGTCAGACGTGCTCATACCTGCGTTCATCGCCGCCTACACCGGTGTGGATGCCCGCAAAATCTATCTTACTCCCTTCCCGAAGCTTGCCGACATGCTCCCCAACTGGCGTGTGACCTATGACGGACTTATACGCATTGGCCGTCTCAGCAACATATTCAAGACCATAACCCTCAATCATGCCTACCAGTGTACCTACACTGTGGGCTCATATGGCTCCTACCTTAACTGGATGCAGGTGGGCCGTGGCGACATGGGCTTCGTGCCTAATGCCGACGGTGCGCCCATACCTTCGTCGCCCTACAATATTTCCACCGTGTCCATTACCGAGAAGTTCGCCCCTCTGATCGGCGTGGCTGTCACGCTCAAGAATGAGCTTAAATTCAACGCTGAATACCGCGACGGACGCACGCTCACACTCAACTCCGATGCCGGACAGCTCGTCGAGGCCAACACCCGCAATATCACCGCCGGTGTGGGCTACAAGATTGTCGGTTTCAACACCGTGCTGAAGATGCGCGGTTCAGGCCAGGGCATATCCAACGACCTGACCATCAACGCCGACTTCTCCTACCAGCAGACCCAGGCACTCATACGCCGCATCGAGACCAACTACACACAGGCCACTTCAGGCACGCGCACCATCGGCTTCAACCTCTCCGCATCCTACGTAATGAGCCGCCGCATGACCATCTCGGCCTACATCGACCACCAGGTCAACACCCCCCTCATCTCCTCCTCCGCCTATCCCACCACCAACTCCAACTACGGCATTACATTCAACCTCAACCTCGCCCGCTGATTCCCGGCCATACCGCTTTGAAGAGGTTAGAATCAGGAGACCGAATCTTTTCAAAACTTTCCGGAATCACATAAAATGGGAATGATTTCCGTATTCGGATTATAGAGATATGTGAATATGTGAGATGTGGTCGCTGTTTGTGGAACGTTGTTTGATTTAGCGGTGTGAATCTTTGCACTGTTTCCATAATTATTGCTAAATTTGCGGGAGTTAAGTGAAATTTTGACAATCTCTAATAGTAACCGTTTAAGAGAATGAAACTTATTGCCGACAGCGGCGGCACCAAGGTCGAGTGGGCTTTGGTCGATGCCGGGAAGGTGGTGAAGCAGATATTCACCTCCGGCATCAACGCACTGATTCTTACCGAAGAGGAAATCTCCCAATATATCGATGACGAGCTTATGCTTCAGCTCGGCGACCTCGCCAAGGAGGTGACAGAAGTGTACTTCTACGGAGCCGGATGTGTCGATGATGACGTGTGCCGCACCGTGCGACGCGCAATCCGTTCCAACATACCGGTCGAGGCTGTCGAGGCTCATTCCGACCTGCTCGGTGCGGCTCGTGCCCTCTTCGGCAGAGAGTGCGGCATTGCCTGCATACTCGGCACCGGGGCCAACTCCGGCTACTACAACGGCACTCTCATAAAGGACCATATAAGCCCGTTGGGCTACATACTCGGCGACGAGGGGAGCGGCGCTGTGCTCGGCCGTCATCTCATAGGCGACGTGCTCAAACATCAACTGCCGCGCGAGCTGTGCGACCGCTTCCTTGATGAATACAACCTCGACTCCGCCGCCATTCTGCGCCGTGTCTACAAGGAGCCGATGCCCAACCGCTTTCTGGCGAGCGTCACGCCCTTTCTCCTAAAAAACATCGAGGAACCCGCCATCCACCGTCTGGTGCTCAACGAGTTCAAGTCGTTCTTCGTGCGCAACGTAGCCCAGTATGACAACTACCGGTCGCTTCCCGTGGGCTTCGTAGGCTCCATCGCCTTCCACTACCGTAATGTCCTCGACGAGGCTGCCGCAGCTCTCGACACGACCATCTCCATCGTGCTCCGCACACCCATGGAAGGTCTGGTCAAATATCATTCCTGCTGCTGACGCGTTTCCCTGCCGTCTGCGCTGATACGCATCAACAACGCCAAATCCAAGTGCCTTCTCCCCAATGAACACCGAACTTATCCTCGTAAACATCTCCGGCTACGACCGTCCGGGAGTCACTGCCACGCTCACCGACATTCTCGCGCGCTACGACGCCTCCATCCTCGACATCGGTCAGGCCGACATACACCATACCCTCTCACTCGGCATACTCTTCAAGACCTCCGGTGACCTGTCGGGCAACATCATGAAGGATCTGCTCTTCAAGGCCTCGGAACTTAACGTGCAGATACGCTTCACGCCCGTCCCAGTGGCCGAATACGAGGAATGGGTCACCATGCAGGGCAAGAACCGCTGGATCGTGACCATCCTTGGCCGTCAGCTCACAGCACGCCAGATTGCTGCAGTCACTTCCATTATCGCCGAGCAGCAGCTTAACATCGACGGCATACAGCGCCTCACCGGACGCGTGCCGCTCGAGGAATCGAAGCCCGCAGGAGCAAAAGCATGCGTGGAATTTTCCGTACGAGGCAATCCTCGCGACGTCGACCGCATGCAGAGTGAGTTCATGCGACTGTCGGCAAGTGAGAATTTCGACATATCGCTCCAGGAGGACACGATGTACCGACGTTGCCGCCGTCTGGTGTGCTTCGACATGGACTCCACGCTCATCGAGACAGAGGTCATCGACGAACTTGCCATGCGCGCCGGCGTGGGTGACAAGGTAAAGGCCATCACCGAGCGTGCCATGCGCGGCGAGATTGACTTCGATGAGAGCTTCCGCGAGCGTGTAGGCCTTCTGAAAGGGCTTGACGAGAGCGTGATGCGCGAGATTGCCGAGAATCTGCCCGTCACTGAAGGAGTTGGCCGCATGATGCAGGTGCTGAAGCGCGCCGGATTCAAGACCGCGATACTCTCCGGCGGATTCACATATTTCGGCAACTATCTGAAGCAGAAGTTCGGCTTCGACTACATGTATGCCAACGAACTGGAGATTGTCGACGGAAAGCTTACCGGCCGCCATCTCGGACCTATAGTAAATGGCCCGCGCAAAGCCGAATTGCTGCGCCTGCTCGCACAGGTCGAGAACATCAACATCGCCCAGACGATAGCCGTTGGCGACGGTGCTAACGACCTGCCCATGCTCACCACCGCCGGACTCGGCATCGCCTACCACGCCAAGCCCAAGGTGAAGGCCACTGCCGGTCAGAGCCTGTCAACGATAGGACTTGACGGCGTTCTATACTTCATAGGTTTCAAGGACTCGTTCATCTCCGACGGCAATGTTTGAGCGTCATCTCCTGCGCGGTCGTCTGATTGCGGGCTGCCTGGCGCTGTCGTTGTGCGTACCGTCCCTGCCGGCTGCAGTAGCCCCGGAAAAGCAGGAAGCTGCCGGACAGCAGTCGGTGGGGCTCGTACTGAGTGGTGGCGGCGCAAAGGGCATAGCCCATATCGGTGTCATCAAGGCTTTGGAGGAGAATAATATCCCCATCGACTACATCGCCGGGACATCGATGGGCGCGATAATCGGCGGACTGTATGCTGCCGGCTACACTACTGACGAGATGCTCGAAATGCTCCTCTCGAAGGACTTTTCATACTGGTCGACCGGTACTATCAATCCCTCATATCTCTACTATTACGCCAAGGAGGATCCCACTCCCCACATGGTGAAACTCAACCTCAGCCTGCGCGATTCCACCGGCACTCCCGGCATCCTGCCTACCTCGCTTATCAATCCGCTCCCGATGAACTTCGCTTTCATGGAGCTGTTCGCCCGCTATTCGGCACAGTGCGGGGGCGATTTCGACAGGCTTTTTGTGCCGTTCCGCTGCGTGGCCTCCGATGTCTACCACAAGCATAAGGTTGTTATGCGTTCCGGATCGCTCGGCGACGCCATACGCGCCTCCATGTCGTTTCCCATGGTGTTCGAGCCTATCGAAATAGACAGTGTGCTGATGTACGACGGCGGTATATATGATAATTTTCCCGTCGACGTGATGCGGTCCGACTTCGCTCCCGACATAATGATTGGCGTGGATGTCAGCGCCCCCGATACCAAACCTGACCGTAACAACATGTTCCAGCAGCTTGAGGACATGATCATCCAGAACAATGATTACTCCCTCCCTGCCGATGAGGGGATAAAGTTGCGCGTACCAGTGCAGCAGTTCGGACTGCTCGACTTCCCTTTGGCACGCCAGATATGCTCTATAGGCTACGACAAGGCAATGTCGATGATGGACTCGATCAAGACCCGTGTCACGGCACGCATACCGGCAGAGACACGCGCCCTGCGCCGCGAGGTGTTCAAATCGGCCACGCCCTATGTGCGTTTCGATTCGGTGAGCGTGGCCGGCGGTTCGGCGAAGCAGAATGCATTTATAAAATCGGTGTTCACTCACACCGATACCGATACTTTCGGCCTCGCTCCCGCCAAAGATGCCTACTACCGGCTCATTTCCACGGGTAAATTGCGCAACCTTGTGCCAAAGGCTGTCTACCATGATTCCACCGGACTGTTCACGCTCGACCTGCTCGCCGATGTGAAAAACAAGTTCAACGTCGGCATGGGCGGCTATATCACCTCAACAAGCAATTCCATGCTGTTCCTATCCACCGGATATTCCACCCTCAGCTTCAATTCGCTGAATATCGGCGTGGATGCATGGATCGGACAGAGCTACATGGCATGTACTGCCAAGGCCCGTATGGCAATGCGCGGCGCCATACCTTCTTATCTCGAGTTGCAGGGCGTGATCACACGCAGCAAGCTGTATGACAACGACCGCATATTCTATGACGAGGGATCGACGCTCGCCACATCATCCGAGCTGTTCCTGCGTCTCAACTACGGTCTGGCTATGGGCCGGAGCGGCAAGATTGTAGTGTCGGCGGGAGCCGGAAGGCTCAGCCACCGCTTCTACGACGCGCTGGTGGTGACACCGGTCGACCGCGACCGTCTTACGTTACGTCTGTTTCAGGGTCGGGCATTTTATGAACGCGATAATCTCGACAATCCGTCGCTACCGACATCCGGCATGCGGCTGCGTGCAGGAGTCACGGGTGTGTACGGGGATGATACTTATTTCCCGCAGAACCGCGACGACCTGTCCATGCGTAGCTCCGGTAAATGGTGGCTGCAGGCCGAGTTCGACTTCGCACGCTATTGGGAGTTGGCCCACCGTTTGCATCTCGGCGTGTCGACTACCACTGTTGCCTCGTCGATGAAGCCTTTCGATACCTATGCGGCTACCGAGGTTATGCTGCCGGCGTTCCGTCCCGTGCCATCATCCTACGCCTATTTCAATACACGCTTTCGTGCGCGCCAGTTTACCACGTTCGGCCTTATCCCGATATGGAATCCGGTGGGAATGCTCCAGCTTCGTGCCGAGCTTTATTGCTTCATGCCGTGGCGCGAGGTGCGTCCTGCCATGCTCTCCGCGGGGCGGCCGGGTATTGATGGGGTGGAGTATGGCGAATGGTTCCGCAACCCACGGTTCATGGGCGAGCTGAAGGCGAGCTATGCGCTACCGTTCGCGCAGCTGTCGGCCTATGCGGGTTATAGTGACTCTCCCGGCAATCGCTGGAACTTCGGCCTGTCGTTCGGCCTGTTTTTCCTGGCTCCCAAGTTCATGTAAGCATTTCTTTGTGCAATCTCGGTTAAGTAAGCCATTTAAAACAAGATAACATCATGAAGCCTCTCTCCTCTTTTGTGGCGTTGAGCCATGTCTTATTCGCGGTTCTTGCCGCCGTTGACATATGCGCCGCGCTCTCTGTGTCGGATCGCCGTTACTATCCCGTCGATGCGGAGGAAGTGGCTGTCCCGGATCATGTGGAAGGTTTTACTGTTGAAGTGCGTGCATCCTTACCTCGTGTCAAGGAGGGGAGGGGACTTTCATGCGACTGGTGGGGTATGGCAGACGCCGACGGACATTGGATTGCGCTCCGTGGATTCAATTCCGACTATGGTTCGGTTCTCGACCGTCGTGGATTGCGCCTGAGTTGTGGATATACCGGAGATGACTCACGGCGTGTGGCCGTAGATTCCGTCGATCTGTTTGACGGAGTGAACCTTATGCGCGGATTCAACACCGTTGCCCTTGAGTGGCATCGTGCCTCTGACGCCGGTAGCGCCGACAGACTCGACATCTATGTAGGAAGCGACGAGCCGGTGTTGGCTATGTCGGTCAAGGCTCAGATGCCTCGGGGGAGACTGCATATGGTCGGCGAAGGGGATAGGATCGTTGAGACGCTGATGACTGAATGGATTACGGATGCCCGCGACGCTCTTTTTTCTGGATGGACCGATGAAACGCTTGCGGCCCGTATGGACGCTCCTCTCGATTATATGGAAGGCCGTTGGGAATACCTTGACCGTAATACCGACGATGCACGTGCGCGCCTTGGCGGCAAGTATCGTCTGGCAGTAGTGCAGGGCGCACGCCCGGGATGCTACGATATACTTTACTTGGGTGGTGCTGAAATCGGTGCCACGACGTGGTATCCTATGATGTTTAAAGGGCGTCTCATGCCGTCGCGTTTCGAGCATATGTGGGAAGTGGAATGGTATGATGCGATGGGTGTGATGCTCGATGATGATGAGGCTTATGCTACCCTTGCGGTGCAGGAATGGGTGATCACCCTCGAATTTCCTCTTTACCGGTCGCGTATCCGTTTTGCCAAGGTGCAATGATTTCGTACGGAGGAGAGGCAACGTGGCGCACAGAGGTCATGTAGGTTTGGTCACTCTTTTTGAGTGATCATTTTTATCTCGGAAGTTTCTTTGTTGTATTCGAGTATGAAATCGGTGAACGTGAGTATAATAGATCGCGGATTATTTTCAGCCGACATCAGGTCGGAAGTCAGTTCACGGGCTTCGAGGTACTGGTACACGCGTGGCATTTCGTTGAAAATGAGTATCGACGGTACAGGCACGCCGTTGCCGTTTATTGAGGTCCACTGATAGCCTGAGTCGAAAGCGAGCGATGCGCCGTTCTTGATGGTGACGTAGTAATGGTCGTTACGTTCGTCATAGGTGCTGACAGATGCCCCCGGCCAATACGAGGATATGAATTCCTTGATTGGAGTAGGCACGTCATCCCACACGGTAGAACTGCATGCCATGAGTATGAAGAGTCCAAGTATAGTTATTATGGGTCGGTGTCGTAACATGATTAAAGGGTTTTTATGCTTTGATAACAGCATAAAAACCCTCTGTGTTCATCTCCAATGGCCTTTTAACCATGCTAAAATGCGGTCATTCCGTCGGATAACTCCATATCACCGGCTTTCCGGATTGGCGTGTAGCATTCAGGTCTATGAGCCTTTGGTTGGAGGAGCCACGGAAAAGGAGCGACGTGTCGCGCAGTTCCTCCACGAAAGGGCCGTCGACGAGCACGTCGACAAGGGACATAAGGGGGGCGAAGCGTGGTTGCACGGCAATCTGCTCATACGTAAACCCGGTATAGCACCATAGGGTGTAACCGGCGCTTTTGACCGCACGTGCAAGTTCCGTGACAGCTTCGGCCTGATAGAGCGGGTCTCCACCGGAAAAGGTGACGTTGAAGTCGTTGTCGCGTACCACCTCCATCACTTCATCAACGCTCATCTCGTGGCCACTGTCGTGTCCCCACGACTCCGGATTGTGGCATCCTCGGCATGCGTGGTCACATCCTGCGAGGTATATGGATGTGCGCAGTCCCGGGCCGTCTACGCTTGTGCCCGCTACTATGTCAAGCACCCGCATCGTCATTTGTGTATGACACGGTCGTTAAGTTCAGCCAGCTTGGCGCTGTTCCAACGGTCGGTGGTGCCGACGAGATAGCCTGTGATGCGCTGTAGCTTGTCGATGGCATGGCTGCCGCATTTGGGGCATGTGTCGAGATTGTCCTGCGCGTCCTCATAGCCGCAATCCATGCAGCGGTTGCGGTTGTGGTTGACCGATCCGTAACCTATGTTGTACTTGTCCATGAGGTCGACGATATCGCTGATAGCTTCGGGGTTGTGCGTGGCGTCGCCGTCGATTTCCACGTAGAATATATGGCCGCCCCCAGTGAGCGCATGGTAGGGGGCTTCTATTTTGGCCTTGTGGCGCGGCGAACAGTGGTAGTAGACCGGCACATGGTTGGAGTTGGTGTAATAGGTTCGGTCGGTAACTCCCGGAATTATACCGAACGACTTGCGGTCTTTTTTGGTGAACTTTCCTGACAATCCCTCTGCGGGAGTGGCAAGTACGGAGAAGTTGTGCTGGTAGCGCTCACAGAATTCATTGACACGGCTGCGCATATGGCTCACTATCTTCAGGCCAAGCTCCTGGGCTTCGTCGCTCTCTCCATGATGCTTGCCGACAAGTGCCACCAGGCACTCGGCCAGTCCGATGAATCCGATGCCGAGAGTGCCCTGGTTGATTACATTCTCGATGGTGTCGGTGGGCTTGAGGCTTTCAGCTCCGATCCACAGGCGCGACATCAGCAGCGGGAACTGCTTCGCGAGCGCTGTCTTTTGGAAGTCGAACCGGTCGCATAGCTGACGTGCGGTGATGTCGAGCACGTTGTCGAGACGGCTGAAGAAACGTGACAGGCGCTCTTCCTTGTCCTGGATGTTCATGCACTCGATGGCTATGCGCACGATGTTGATTGTGGAGAAGCTGAGGTTTCCACGGCCTACGGAGGTCTTTTCGCCATAACGGTTCTCGAACACACGTGTACGGCAACCCATCGTGGCTACCTCATATAGGTAGCGTTCGTGATCGTCGGCACGCCATTTGTCATGATGGTTGAACGTCGCGTCGAGATTCAGGAAGTTGGGGAAGAAGCGGCGCGCGGTCACCTTGCATGCGAGCTTGTAGAGATCGTAGTTGCGGTCGCCCGGCTTGTAGCTCACGCCGGTCTTTTTCTTCCATATCTGGATGGGGAATATGGCTGTAGCGCCGTTGCCCACACCTTCGTAGGTGGAATTAAGGATCTCGCGGATGATGCAACGTCCCTCGGCGGATGTGTCGGTGCCGTAATTGATGGAGCTGAACACCACCTGGTTGCCTCCGCGTGAATGGATGGTGTTCATGTTGTGGATAAAAGCCTCCATCGACTGGTGCACCCTGCCTACGGTCTCGTTTATGGCATGCTGTTTCATGCGCTCTTTCCCTTTCAGTCCGTCGAGAGGCAGTTTCAGGTAGTCGTCAATCGGGGCATCGTAGAGGTCGCTGAGATCCTCGCCTGACAGTGCCTCAAGAGTCTTTACCTCTTCGATATACGACGAGCGCACGAACGAAGCCAGATAGAAGTCGAACGCGGGTATGGCCTGGCCGCCGTGCATCTCGTTCTGCGCGGTTTCGAGCGATATGCATCCGATGATGCTTGCCGTCTCTATGCGTTTTGCCGGGCGCGATTCGCCATGGCCTGCCGTGAAGCCGTATTTCAGTATCTTGTCGAGCGGATGTTGGACGCAGGTGAGGCTCTTGGTGGGATAGTAATCCTTATCGTGGATGTGCAGATAGCCTTGACGGACTGCCTCGCGAGCCTCATGGGAGAGTAGGTAGTCGTCGACGAAAGGTTTTGTAGTCTCGCTCGCGAACTTCATCATCATACCTGCCGGGGAATCGGTGTTCATGTTGGCGTTCTCGCGGGTGATGTCGTTGTTCTTGGCCTCGATTATTTCGAGGAACATGTCGCGTGTTTTGGCCCGACGGGCTATGTTGCGCTGGTCTCGGTAGGCGATATAGCGTTTTGCCACCTCCTTGCGCGGGCTTTTCATCAGCTCGAACTCCACGCGGTCCTGGATTTCCTCCACGGTCATGCGCTCGTTGCCTGTCATCGAGATGCGGTCGGTAATCTTCATTATGAGACTTTCGTCCTCCCCGATTTCAGTCTGCAACATGGCCTTGCGGATGGCGGCCTTTATCTTCTCATCGTTGTATCCCACGACGCGTCCGTCGCGTTTGACTACTGTCTGTATCATCTATGTCTTAGAGTTAGCAGGATGTTCGGAAAATGTATTTTTTTTGTGAATGCAAAGTTATGCAAGTGTCTGCAATTATGCAATCATTCCAACAACTAAATATGCCTAAAGTTTTCGTTTTGGAAAACTTTAGGCATATTGCAAAATTGTATATTGTTGTTTGATAATGTGTTGTGTGCTCGTTTTGGGTAACTTTGTTTTAAAACATATTGCCGGGAGTTGTCTAACTGGGAAATTGTGCAATATGCTCAGAGTCTCATTGTTTCACTGTGTCACGCATCCTGGGAAGATGTCTCCACATGTACCATACCGATACGAATGCGAGCACGAAGCTCATTAAGGCCAATATGGCATGACCTCCTCCCGGACTCGCACCAAGAGAATCGAGATTGATGTTGTCAATCCCACGCCTGATGAGCCACATGTTAAGTACTACAAGCGAATTGTTGAATGCATGTGCTGCGACGGCAAGCCACAGCGAACCGCTCCACCAGTAGAGGTATCCGAAAAAGGCTCCGAGCAGCAGTCGCGGTACAAAACCGAAAAACTGCATGTGGATGGCGCTGAATACGAGCGCCGCCACCCATATTGCCACATGCGGATTAGGAAACATACGCATCAGGATGGATTGCAAACCGCCTCTGAAGAAACACTCCTCGGCCACACCGGTCAGTACACCGATGATAAGCACGGAAACGATAAGGTCGGTCACGCCGGTGCCGCCGAACAGCCCCTCGACCATAGCGCCTGCAGTGGCTTCATAGGTGCGCAGCAGCTCTTCCAGCCGGGACATGCTGTCGGGTAGATGCACGCTTTCATTCCATGCCACGATAAGATTCATGGCCGGAATGGCGATGATAAGCGTAAAAAGCGTGCTTGTCAGTCCGAACCATCCGGGAGCACGATCCACGCCCATTACGTGCCATGGACGGCGTGCGGCGATAAGGAATGTCATCACCGTCGGGAGCATGAATATCACAAGGTCCTGGAGCACCACCGCCCAACGAAGGCGTTCGAGAGTAGCGCCACCCACGAGGCCGATTACCACCAGGCCAAGCGCCCATGAGAAAATCCAGCAGCATACGAATAACAACAAGGTTTTTGCCCCGGTGAGGCGCAAACCCGCGCTTTCGGCCACGGGAAGCCGGTTTTCAGATTGCTCAATCATCAGAGATAGTCGATAAATGGAATTGAATTTTGATTTATGCAAAAAAACGCACAATAAGTCCCGGCTCAATTGACTTTGCGTCGCCGCAAACCGGGATCCGGCTCCTTGAGCAGAGCCTCCATCTCGGGGGGCACATTGAATATGTCGTCCTTGTCCTTGGGTCTAAGAGCCTCGTACCACTTGAACTGCGGGAGATAGTAGATAGATTTCTTAGCAAGATACAAGGGGGTGACGGTTCCGTCGACCTCGGGCCACATGGTGAGTTTCCGCAGTGTCGAGTCGTTGAAATGCGCTCTTAAAAAGCTGCTCGTGGAGCTGATTATCTTATTGTAGGTAGAGTCATTCTCCTGCGGAAGCATTATGTTCTCCACGTTGCCGCTTACGTCGAGCTGCGATATGGAACCGTCGGCAAACTGCGCCAACATCTCCTTGCCTGTCAGCTGGTTGTAGAACTCGTCACCTACATGCTCGGCCACGAAGCCGAATTCCGGCAATTTGGCCCAGTCGACAGTGGAGTCATTGAAATGCACCTGTATGATGTTGCCGAACACCTGCCTTTCTCCGCTCCATACTATGGGATGGCGATGCATGTACATCAGCGAGTCACGTTCCACCACACTGAGCGAGTCGCACAGTCCCTGTAGGTCGATTCGCCAGAAGCGTACACGTGGATATGCGGTCATCACATGGGTTGAATCGCTGTCGCTGCGCATCACATAGGTGCGGATAGTGTCGCCGTGGAGGTAGAGCGTGTCCTTCTTGCTGTATTCGAGAAGCCGCGCACGGATGGTGGCGAAAGAACTGTCCTGCTTTTCGAAGTAGCACCCGTAGCCTCCTTCAAGTGCAGACTGTCTGGCAGAGTCGGTCAGTACCATATTGCCCCATGCCTGGCCGAAGCCGGCCACCTGGTCATAGAACAGTGTGTCGCCTGTGAGCGTGTTGCCCCGCCGGGTCTTTATCAGTGAGCGGTCGTAGAGACGTGTGGTGTCGGCCTCGGTGTTGTACATACCGTTGCTTGAATAGACGGTGGCGCTGTCGGTGGTGATTACCGAAGGCTTGACAATCTGTGCGATATGGTTGTCGGTGTTGTAAAGCAGTTCTTCGGTCTCGAGGGTGAAGTCGCGCTCGCCGTTGTCTTTCAGCACCACGTCGAGGCGGAACTGCGCGTCCTTTGTCGTGGGGCTGTACTCTCCGTAGATAGATGTAAGCACGTTGGCGGTGTCGGTCAGTGTGCCGCCATTGGTGTAGTATCCGAGGTCCTGCCCGAGGTCGTAATTGAACACGTCGGTGGTGAGCTGCACGTCGTTGTTGATGAGTCTGACCTCCTGCACGCCGTTGCCGTAGAACACGGCCATCTCCTCGGGATTATTGTAGTTAAGCTCGTCGGCGTAGACAAAGAGGGTGTCACCCTGCTCCATCCTTACGTTGCCGAAAGCGTCGAAGCTTCCTTCCTGGTCGTAGAAATGTGCGCTGTCGCAGTACATGAACATGTCATCCTTGCGAAACTGCACGTTACCAACGAGAATCTGATAGGCCACTGAATCGCGGCTGTCATCCGTCCACAGGCGGTCTGCCCGCTCAAGGAAAACCTTTCCGGGAGTGTGGCGGTCTGTGCCGGGCACAGTAGGCTTTATCTCGTAGCGCTTCGGAGGATTGACCGGGGGGAGTTCTGTGGCCGGCGCCTTCGGAGGGTCGGGATGCCCGGAAAGCAACGCCGGGACGCCAAGTGCAAGCAGGCAGGCCACGGCCCATCCTCCGCGTCGCCGGTTGTCATGCGTCGTCTTTCCCGCATCGGCCGCCTCCCGATGCATATCGTCGTTGCTCATCGAATCCTGATTGAACATGTCATGATAAACAATACTTCAACGGCAGCGTGTCATTCTTTCTCGCCGTTGGCGGAGTCTTGGTTGACGCCCTGTCTGATCCATCCTTTATGCTTGAAGTCGCAGTCGCGCCATCCGTCCTCGATCTTCACGTAGGTATCGGCAATTTTCTTTTCGACCCACTTCTTGACGATCTCTTCCTTGGCATGGCTTTCGTAGAGATCTTTTATCAGCTGGTAGTCATCGCTCATGTTGGCGCGGTGGCCAGGAATACGGTTTGTGAGTTTCACCATAGCCACTATGTCGCGGTTGCGCTTAGGGTCTTTCATGATGAAAGGCTTCGATATCTCACCTACGCTCATGTCGGCCACGGTACGGCTGACTTCCTGAGGAAGCTGCCCCATCTCGAATCGGGTGGAGTTGTTTTCCTGGTTTACCATCTGACCTCGGTTGTTGTGGGTGTCCTTGTCCTGCGACACGTAGGGGACGGCATCCTCGAAGGTGAACTTCTCGGCAAGAATCTCCTGACGCACCGTGTCAAGACGGTTGACGGCATCTGTGAGGTCCTTGTCTGAAACCTTCGGTCGCAACAGTATGTGGCGTGTGTTGATGCGGTCGCCACGCTTTTCGATAAGCTGGATAATATGGTAGCCGAACTGGGTCTCGACGATTTTCGACACTTTCTTGGTGTCATTGAGGTTGAAGGCCACTGCGGCGTATTCAGGCTCAAGGTTCGCGCGGCCGATGAAGCCCAGTTCACCGCCTCGCAGGCTGCTGCCATCCTCGCTGTAGAGGATGGCGAGGGTGCTGAAATCACTCTCGCCCTTGTTGACACGGTCGGCATAGTCGCGCAGACGGGCTTTCACCTCGTCAATCTCCTCGCGCGGTATCACGGGGTTGAGGGTCATGATCTTTACCTCCACCTGCATCGGCACGAAAGGCACGCTGTCCTTGGGTAGCGATGCGAAGTAGCGGCGCACGTCGCTCGGGGTGGCTTTGACATCCTTTGTCAGGGAGCTCTGCACTTCCTCGACGAGCTGGTGGTTGCGTATCATGTCGCGGAGCTGCTCGCGCACTTCAGGCAGCGGGCGATGGTAGAACTCTTCCACTTTCTGCTGGGTGCCGAGGTTGGCGATGAGAAAGTTCACTTGCTGGTCGACCATCTGCATCACCTGGTTGTCAGGAATTTCTATCGAGTCGATCTCGGCCTGATGGATGAAAAGTTTCTCTACTGCGAGTTGTTCCGGAATCACGCAGTAAGGGTCGCCGTCGATGTCGCTGCGTTGCGACTGCATGGTCTGATATGACTCCTCGATTTCACTCTTGTAGATAGGCTGGTCTCCGATCCACCAGGCCACTTCCTCGATGATATTGTTCTGGGCGGCCATCGTCAGCGCCAGAGCGCCGAAAGCGCCGGCAATCATATGCTTTGATATTTTCACTTCTTTATCGGTTATGTATTGTGTTATACGTTCATTCAATTGTCAACTGCCACAGAGGCGGTGTCCTGTCCGGGGATAAGCGTTCTGTTGATGCGCACCAGTCCGTTGGCATAAGCGCGGCTCACAAGGCCGTCGCGCAAAGTGCGGTCGTAGTCGGCGGCAGACTCCGACGCGAGCATCCGTGCCACTTGTTCGCGGGCGAGGTCAAACGGCATCTGTTCGCCGGGAGCGAGATATTCGTTCACCGACAGCATATACACGCGGTCGCCGACTCTGGCCTCGAATCCGGGATGCAGTTTCAGAAGTTTGTCGGGATTGGTGTCTACGCCTCCCGGCACTCTGCCGGCTATGTCGCCCCACGACAGCCATCGGTCGCGGAAATACAGATATTCCATGTCCGGGTCAAGGCTCTCTTTCTCAAGTCTCTCAAGGTCGTCGGCGTGTGTCGACCGGCTCCAGCGGCGCAGGTCGTGCAGACGTGGATGACGAGAGTCTACCGCGAGGAAAATGCCGCGCATCATGGGCTGTGTGCAGCGATACATGCCACGGTTCCTGTCGTATTCTGCGCGGAGAGTGCCTTCATCAAACTCCTTGCAGGAGTTCTGTGCGGCCATCTGCCTGCGGTATTCGCGCATGAGCAGGTCATTGCGGTATTCCTCGGCCATGCGGTCGATACGCCTGGTATCGGCAATCTCCCGCGAGGCTTCCACGCCAATCACCTTGCGCTCCACCCATGCGTCGACATAACTGCGACACCATGCGGCGCTGTCGCTACCCGTAAGGCTGTAAGGGAGCACCTCGCGCACGTCGGCCACGGTAAGTTCGTCAGTCCCTACCTTCGCCAGTACTCCCTCCGGCAATATGTCGTCACCACTCCGGCCACCGCACGACATCATCGTCACGCAGCAGCCTGCACAAATGGCAATCGACCTGATTCCCGGGATTGTAATAGGCGCTATCTGCATCATCATGGGCTTTACCGTGACAGGCGCATGCGCCTGCCTCCCGATTCAAGCCTCAAATTTACGAATTTTCCTATAAACCCAACCATCGTCACCCAAATTTCATTTACCCGTCTATGGCGAAAAATAGTAGGGGTGTGTTGGCATAAAATTGTTTTAACTTATATTAACCGTGGAGCGGGAGGGATTGTCGGTTTTCTTCGATATTTTTGCAGAGCAAAGGCATGGGGACATTGTGCACCATGTCTCCGGGGATTACATCACCGAGGCAATTCGGCCATCACTCATCGCGACGAGGTGGCTGAAAGTGATGGGACGGCTCTTCTCCGGTGGATTTTCGACATATGTTCTGAGTCCCGTCTTGCAGAATCATAGGTCACGGTTTTCCCGCAGGGATAGCCGAGACTTGTTGGTTTTTCATGCAATGGACGTTGTTTTCGCCTCGATTAGCCTGTCATACATCAGATATTGCAGCGACATCCATGCCGGATGCCGCCATTTCGTCATGTGTCAATGCCTATGTTCATCGAGGCATATCGTCACGAATACTTCGGGATAAATCCTGAATCTGACTGCAAGGTTGAAGGGGATTTCCGCTTTACAATACTATAACTTATTGTTACTTATCAGTTGTATCAGATGTGAAAGGGGTTGATGCCATGACCGGCATCAACCCCTTTATATAGATCGGTAAAAGGCTTTAAAGTCCTTGTTGTCCTTAATTTCTATGATGTCGTTGTAGCCGCCTCGGCATAGGCATCTTATTTCTTGGTGAGCTTCTTGAGCACCTTTTTGTTGACCTTGACCTTATGGGTGGCTTTAAGCTGCTCTATCCACTGGCGTTCGAGCTGCGCCTGGTAGTCGGTGGTGACAGCGCCGCGCACGTCGGCGGCCTCTTCGGGTGCCTCTATAAGGCGTCCCTCCCATGCCATCCAGCATTTCCATTTGCCGGGAAGCTCCGGACGCTCTGCCCCGAAAGCCACGGCATCGACGACCTTGTTGTCGCCCTTTGCAGCAAGCACGCGCTCTACGCGTACATCTTTGTCGAATTGGCGTTTCAGCACTACTCCGATTGAATCGCGGTCGATTGCGTTGGCCTTCACGAAGTCAGCTACTACGGTCATCATTGAATCGTTTGGGGTATAAATCATGAAGCCCTTGTATTTAGGCTCGGTCAGAGCGTAGTCGCCTCGATGTGCCTCGAAATATTTCTCGATTCCTTCGGTGTCCTTGGCTGCACCTTCCCATATCTTGCGGTTGCTTATCTCGAATAGGAGCATGCCGTCGTGGTATTCACGGAGCAGGTTGGCGAAGTCGGCATCCTCTGCTGCAAGGCGCGCTACCTCACGGTCGATAAGCTCGTTCTCGCTCAGCGAGTCGGCTCCGGCAGGCTGGAAACGTGCGTGTAGTTCGTCCATTTTCTTGCGGTAGGGTATCTGTGCGCGTCCGTCACGCTGCATCATGGCCATGATCTGCGGGCGCACCTCGTCGAGCGACGGCACGCCGCGATGTCCGAGGGTCTTTACGATATGGTAGCCGTAGGACGTGGCGAACGGCTCGGAGAATGTGCTGTCGGCGAGCGCAAACGCTGTTTTCTCAAACTCAGGCACCATTCTTCCCGTGCCGAACCAGGGGAGCATGCCTCCGTTGCGTGCCGAGCCCGGATCCTCGCTCTCCTTGCGTGCGAGCTCACTGAAGTCTGCTCCGTTTTTCAGGAGGGTATAAATCGAGTCGATCTGTGCCTTGGCCTTTGCCTGCTCCTCGGGGCTTTTGCCCTGGGTGAGCTTGAGGATGTGCTGTGAGAGTACTTCACCGGTAGCGGCACGTCGTGCGCCCGACTTCACGATATGAAAGCCGAAAGGGGTCTCGATCACGGGTGAGATCTGTCCCTCGGGGGTATCGTAGGCGGCTTTCTCAAACGCGTAGGGGAAACGTCCGGGCACTACGTAGCCCATGCTGCCCCCGTTGCGCGATGCGGAGCGGTCGATGGAGTATTTTCGCGCCAGCATCGAGAAATCCTCGCCGCCGACCGCCGCCGTGCGCAGGCTGTCGAGGAAGGCCTTGTTTTTTTCGCGCTCCTCCGGTGTCTTGCCCAAGGCTACCATTATGTGGCTTGCCTCCACTTCCTCGGGATAGTGTGAATAGGCTTCGGTCACCAGACGCTCTTCCTCGTCCTTGTCGGTGAGATAAGGGCGCACGAGGTCGAGACGATATCCTTCGTATTCCTTGTTGAACGCTGCGGTGGTGTCGATGCCGGCAGCGATGGCGTCGGCCACCTTGAGCTTGTAGGTGATGAACATGTCGAGATAATCGTCAACACTAACGGGCGACTGCTGCTGCATGTTGTTTTTCCCGTAGAGATATTCGAACTCACTCAGATGCACGTTGTTGCCGTCGATGGTCATCAGCACCGGATCGGATGGCTTCTTTGCATCCGCACCGCAGGTGGCACATGTGGCCGCTGCAAGCACTATAAGCGATTTGCGTAGATTCATTATGTATGTTATGTTAATTACTTTAAATTACGACAGAGATATAACGCGGAACTGTAGTTCCTTATTATATCTCTGTCTTTTAGCGATAGGTCTTTAGCGGATTACTGGTGTGAAGCGCTGTAGTTGGGAGCCTCGCTCGTGATGGCCACGTCGTGGGGATGGCTCTCAAGCACTCCGGCGGCAGTGATGCGGGTGAACTGTGCCGAATGCAGTTTGTCGATGTTCTCGGCGCCGCAGTAGCCCATGCCCGAGCGCAGGCCGCCAAGCATCTGATATGTCACCTCGTAAAGCGAACCCTTGAAGGGCACGCGTGCGGCTATGCCTTCCGGCACGAGCTTGCGTGTGTCGGTCTCGCCGGCCTGGAAGTAGCGGTCCTTCGATCCCTTTTCCATTGCTTCCAGCGATCCCATGCCGCGATATGCCTTATATTTGCGTCCGTTGTAGATGATCGTGTCACCCGGGCTTTCCTCAACGCCGGCAAGCATTCCTCCGAGCATCACGCAATATGCTCCTGCGGCGAGCGCTTTCACGATGTCGCCCGAATAGCGTATGCCGCCGTCGGCAATCAGAGGCACATCGGTGCCTTCAAGAGCCTTGGCAACGTCGTAGACGGCGGAGAGCTGGGGAACGCCTACACCTGCTATCACGCGTGTGGTGCAGATTGAGCCGGGACCGATGCCGACCTTCACGCCGTCGGCGCCGTTGTCGACAAGGAACTTGGCTGCTTCGCCCGTGGCGATGTTGCCGACAACCACGTCGATTTCGGGGAAAGTCTCTTTAATCTGGCGCAACACGCCTACGACGCCCTTGCTGTGGCCGTGGGCGGTGTCGATGACGATTGCGTCGACGCCTGCGTTGACAAGGGCCGTGGCGCGCTCCATCACGTCGGCGGTGACACCGACGCCGGCAGCCACGCGCAGACGTCCCAGGGAGTCCTTGCATGCGTTGGGTTTGTCCTTTGCCTTGGTTATGTCTTTATAGGTGACAAGCCCCACCAGGCGGCCGTCGTTATCGACTACGGGAAGCTTCTCTATCTTGTGTTCCTGAAGTATGGCGGCAGCCTCTTCGAGGTTGGTCGACTGGCGGGTGGTGACGAGGTTCTCGCGGGTCATCACCTCGTCGACCTTACGGTCGAGATTGCGCTCGAAGCGCAGGTCGCGGTTGGTGACTATGCCCACGAGGCGCTTGTCGGCATCGACTACGGGTATGCCGCCGATGTGGTACTCCTCCATCATGGCCAGCGCGTCGCGCACGGTGCTGCCGGTGAGTATGGTCACGGGGTCATATATCATGCCGTTTTCGGCACGCTTCACGGCATGCACCTGGCGTGCCTGCTCGGCAATCGACATGTTCTTGTGGATAACGCCAATGCCACCTTCGCGGGCTATCGCGATGGCAAGACGGGCCTCGGTGACGGTGTCCATGGCAGCCGACACCAATGGTACGTTCAGTGTGATACGGCGGGAAAAACGGGTGGTGAGATCTACGCTGCGGGGCAGCACTTCGCTGTAGGCGGGGATAAGGAGGACATCGTCGAAAGTAAGACCCTCCATCTTCACTCTGTCTGCAATAAATGATGACATATGGCGATATGGTTTAATTTATTGCGCACAAAGTTACTGATTTTCCTCGAATCCTCCGCAATTTCCGACCCGTTTTCACTGCTTTTTTTGTTCCCTTTTTAGGTAGATGGGAAAAATCAATAAAGAACGACAGGCTCCGGGGTATCGCCGAAGCCTGTCGTCAAATGTGTGCAGGTATGATTCCGAGGGAATCAGTTGACCTTCATCTTCGAGATATAATCGCGGAGGGCCTCGTTGGTGGGATCAAGTTCAAGCACTTTCTCGTAATAGGTCTTGGCGGTAGCCACGTCCTTTTCGGAGATATAGAATGAAGCGATCTGCGAGTAAGCCTCGTTGTACATGTCGGAGCGCTTTTCCTTGTTTGAAGGATCCTGATCGAGAATCTCGATTACCTTGAGGTAAGCGTCGCGCTGCTCTGCCGAAGGCTGGTTGTCATGCTTCACGAGCATCATGCGTGCCTTGTTGCGGTAGGGGATGGGGTTGTCGGGCACTTTCTCGATAATCTGGTCTACGGTAGCGATGGCGTTGTTGATGGCGTCGATCTTCTTCTGCGATCCGGGTTCGGAAGTGGCGGCAACGTTCTGATAGCGGTTGGCAAGTGTCACAAGGTCGTTGGTCACATAGTCACCGCGGTCGATAAATGCCTTGTAGATCTCAAGGGCCTTGTCATAGTTCTTTGCTCCGGAGTATGCCGAACTGAGGGCTTTGTAGATGTCGGTCTTGTCGGGGTTGAGTTCGAGGGCTTTCTCAAGGGCGGGCACGGCCAGGGAGTCTTTGCCGAGTTCCTGAAGTACTTCTGCGTAGGAGGAGTAGTCGTTGGAAGAATATTTCAGGTTGGGGAGGTTCAGTGCGAAGAATTTCTCTGCTGCTACCTCTGCGCCGGGATAGTCCTGGAGATCCTTCTTGTCGAGGAAGATGATACGCATCAGCTGGAACTTCTGCATGTCGGTGGGGTTCTGTCCGAGTATCTTCTCTGCGAGCTGGAGGCTCTCGTCGTAGTGCTTGCCGTAGTAAAGCAGGGCGCTATAGCGCACCTCGTCGCTCTTGAAGTGGTTGGGGTTCTTGATGTAGTCGCCATAGGCACTTGCTGCCTTTGCCCACTGGTCGTTCTGGTAGTACTTCTCGGCGAGTTCGCGCTGTCCGAGGGCGGAGTTGGGCGATGCCTGAAGGAGTTCCTGGAGCTTGTTGATGGCGAAGTCGGGATTTACGTTGAAGTAGGCGTTGGCATACTTTACGTAAGCCTCGGGAAGGCCTTTGGAGTAGAGGATGGCGTTCTCGTAGTTGGCAGCCGCGTCGCCCCATTCCTTGTTGGCTGCCTCGCGGTCGCCACGGAGCACGAAGATGGCAGGCTCCTTAGAGTTGGCCTTATAGGCCTGCTGGTCGAATTTCTCGATTTCCTTGGCATATTTCACAGGGTCGGCGTTGAAGTAGGCGCGGCCGATGGCGGTGAGCACGGCGGCATCCTTCTTGTTGATCTTCTTGGCTTCGTCGAATAGCGATTCCGCACCTTTCACGTCGCCCTGGAGGAGTGCGAGCGATCCGAGGCCAACTTTGTTGAGTGCGCTCTGCGGATTGGCTGCGAGACCCTTGTCGAAGTCTGCTTTGGCTGTGGTGTAGTCCTTGTCGTGCAGGGCTATCTCGCCGAGATAGTAGTAGGCGAGAGCCTTGTCGGTGGAGGGGGCGTTGAGGTTGCGCTCAAGGATTTCCTTGGCATTGTCAAACTGGTCGGCCTTGAAGTACTCGATTCCGTCAAGGTAGCCCTGCTGAGCCGAAGCTGACAGCGTGGCGGCCAGGCAGAAAGAAAATAGGAATTTCAGTTTCATGTCTATAGATCTGTTTTGTCGTGTTATTGTTCTGATTTTTATATTGTGCTTTATTAAACGGTGATAACGGCGGGTTTATTTTAAATAGGATGTATTTAGGCCCTCCGAGATGCCTTATTCGAGATAGACCATTCGCGGTTGCACCCTGGCAGGGAGTATGCCGGTGCGCTGTATGATCTTCTGTCCTATCGTGCCGGTGACGAAAGAGTAGAAGCCGTGGGAAAGCGATCCGTTTACTCCGGTGGTTATCATGTACATCGAGCGGAACAACGGGTATGTGCCGTCGTAGATATATGCCTGGTAGGGCTTGTAGGCGCGCAACTGGTCATCGCGGCGCACTTTGAGCACCTTGACCGCAGGGTTGAAGTCGGCCACGGTGGTGTCTTGTTCCTGGAGGCTCTTTATGCGTTCGTCGCGCGACATGTCGCGGGTGCGCATGTCGGCGCTGATCCAGCTGACTCCGATTATGCCTATGGCGCCTTTGCGCATCTGCACCTGGTCGAACACTTCGCTGATAGAGTTCTGCGCGTAGACGTTTTGTGCGAACGGCTCGCCTTTCATGATCGAGTCGCGCATGTACTTGACGGTGCTCGACCCCTCGTCGTCAAACACTACCTGGATGTCGCCGAGCTTCGTAGGCTCAAGCTCGCTCCATTTGGTCACCTTGCCGGTGAGGATGTCGCGTATCTCCGATATGGAGAGTATCTCTATTGGGTTGTCGTTGTTGACGATGAGCGCTATGGCGTCGACGGCGATCATGTTGCTGCGCGGATGCTTCTTCTGGCTTTCAAGATAGTCTTTCTCCTTCTGTGTGAGGTCGCGCGGAATCACTATGGTCTTTGTCTTTAGGTCGAGCAACGAGTCGATGCAGGCCTTCTCCGACACGTAGTAGGGGATGATGTCGGCCTTCCCTTTAGAGGTGTACTCAAATACATCTATCTCCTGGTTCATTATGTTCTCGAACGAGGCGTCGCATACGATTGTGGCAAGTCCCGACGTGCTTGTGTTGGTCGGGGCCTTGCGGCAACTTGCCAGCCCTGATAACATCAAGGCTGACAAGGCTATGGTGAATGATGTAATCTTTCGGTTCACGTCGGATTATTGTATGGATATGAGATAATCAGTCTATGTGGGGCATGCCATGTTCAATAGGCATCATCGCCGATGTTGCGGTCGATTCCGGCAAACTGCCTGTAGGCACGCCATATGCCGTAGATGATCAGGCCGAAGCCTGCCACCCATCTGAGCCATCCCCACGGAGAGGTCTCCCAATTGAAGAAGTCGATGAGAAACAGCACGCCCATGCCGACATATATCACGATCATGAATATGCCGAAAACCGTGCGCATCACGCTTGCACCGTCGGTGCGGTTCTTTTTTTCGTTGCCTTCGTTGCTCATAATAAAAAGTTTTTAAGTGTTTCGCGGTCAAAGCCTGCGGAAAGTGTCGCAAAGCCTATACCACACTAACACTCAGGCTCGCCAATAGTTCGGCGAAGCCTTTCTATGTCCTGGATCTTCATCCGGGCACGGTAAAGTTACAAAATTATGCCAACATATAATCCATTCCTGAGTATAAATCGGAGGAAAATTGTTAAATTTGTGTATGTGACACGCGATTTATCGCCTATGTAATGCGATTAAGAGCATGTAGAGACAATTGACATGTGCAATAAATGAAAAAATGGAAATGAACATACAGCCACCATTGGCCGAGCGTCTGCGCCCGCGTACGCTCGATGACTATATAGGACAGGAGCATCTCGTAGGACCGGATTCAGTACTGCGTCGCATGATTGACACGCGGCGAGTGTCGTCGTTCATCCTGTGGGGGCCTCCCGGAGTTGGCAAGACCACTCTGGCTCGCATCATAGCCAACACTACCGAGTCGCCTTTCTACACTCTCAGCGCCGTAAGCTCTGGGGTGAAGGAAGTGCGGGAGGTGCTCGACAAATGCCGCTCCGATGCGCGCAGCATGTTTTCAACCGGAAGGCCCATACTTTTCATCGATGAAATACACCGTTTCAGCAAATCGCAGCAGGACAGCCTGCTCGGGGCAGTGGAAAACGGCACGGTGACACTAATCGGAGCCACCACGGAGAATCCATCGTTCGAGGTGATACGCCCGTTGCTTTCGAGGGCGCAGGTATATACGCTGCGTCCGCTTGAGGAACCGCAACTCCGGCAATTGCTCGACCGTGCGTTGTCGACCGACAAGGTGCTGAAAGAGCGGAAAGTAAGAGTGGAATCGACCGGAGCGCTTTTCCGCTATTCCGGAGGTGACGCGCGCAAGCTGCTCAACATCCTCGATCTGCTTGAGCAGTCTACGCCTCTTGGCGACGAGATTTTAATCAATGACGAGGTTGTGACAGCACGCTTGCAGGAGAACCCCGCCGCCTACGACAAGGGTGGGGAGATGCACTACGACATAATCTCGGCTTTCATCAAAAGCATACGCGGCAGCGATCCCGATGCGGCCGTCTACTGGCTTGCGCGCATGATTGAGGGTGGCGAGGATCCGGAGTTCATAGCACGGCGTCTGGCGATAGTGGCGGCAGAGGATATCGGCCTCGCCAACCCCAACGCCCTCCTCCTCGCCAACGCCACTTTCGACATACTCCACAAGGTAGGATGGCCCGAGGGGAGGATTCCGTTGGCCGAGTGTACCATCTATCTGGCCACGTCGCCCAAAAGCAATTCGGCGTATGTGGCTGTCGGCGCCGCGCAGGAGCGTGTGCGTGCCACTGGCAACCTCCCCGTTCCGTTGCATCTGCGCAATGCTCCGACGAAACTCATGCGCGAGCTTGGCTACCACGACGGCTATAAGTATGCCCACGATTACCCCGGTAATTTCGTGTGCCAGCAGTTCCTTCCCGACGCGCTTGAAGGGAGCGTGTTCTGGACACCCGGCGCCAACCCCCAGGAGGAGAAGGCCAGTGCTCTTCAGGAGGCCCGCTGGGGCAAACGGAAATGAAAGGAGGAGTAGGGATAATAGGGTCAATAAAGAGTAGGGGCATCTCCCTAATGTCCTTATTGCCCTTACTGTCCCTATTGTCATTATTATTCCCTTTATTTAAAAAAATCGGAAGTTGAGTGTCACAGAATGAATGGTTGGAGCGTCATATGATTGTGATGGATGCCGAGACGTTTAAAGAAATCATCCTCTCCCGCTATGGCGACATGTATCGCATGGCGTATGCCATCGTGCAGGATAGCGATGATGCCCAGGACGTCGTTCAGGATGCCGTGACACGTTTATGGTCGAAAAGACGCGAGCTTTTGCATGTCGAATCGCCCGATGCCTTGTGTGCGATGACCGTCAAGCACTTGAGCATCGACTTGCTGAGAGCACGCAAGCGACGCCCACAGGCCGCCGTGGCCGAGGAGCATGACGATCCATCCGACTATCCCCTTGCCAGGGTGGAGGATGCCGACATGCTGATGATGGCCGAGCGGATGATCAAGTCATTGCCGCCTTCGCAACAGGAGGTACTACGATTGCGTTCACACGGCGATTGTACTGTCGATGAGATTGCAGCCATTACAGGACTCTCCCCGGCCAACGTGCGGCAGCTTCTTAGCCGTGCGCGCAGACGATTGAAACAATTTGCCAACAACATTCTATGAGAAAAGATCTCTATTACATAAAGCAGTTGTTGAACCTTTATTACGGAGGTTTCACAACACGCGGTCAGGAGCGGGAGCTGATGGACTATTTCCGTTCCGGGCAAGAGTCGGACATTCCGGCCGACATGCGAGCCGACAGGCTGGTGCAGGTGTGTAGGGGCGCCGATCCTAAAATAGTTGTTCCATCCGCTCTCAGGGAGCAGCTCTCCGCGCATATCGACATGCTCGACCGACGTGAGCGTCGTGGTCGTCGAGGCCGTCGTCTTATGGTATGGGCGAGCGTAGCGGCTTCGTTGGCCATCCTTGTCACTGTCGGAGTGTTCCTGATAAAGGAATCGTCGGTTGCATCCTATGAGCTTACCGATCCGCAGGAGGCCCAGGCGGAGGCGCAGCGTGCTCTGCTGCTTGTGTCGGAATGCCTGAACAAGGCCGACAGCAAGGTTGCCGAGACCGACATGTTGCTTGAGCGTCTTGGATTCGATCTTACTCTTTTCGAGGATGAGATGGACGATAGCCTCATGCAGGATTGCAACGGCACGTTTTCTGGAGAATTTACCGATACTATCGGAGTATGAATCTGAAGATTATGAATATTAACGGTTTATGCCGCACATTGGCGGTGGCGGCTCTCATGGCATGTACGACTTTTGTGGTGACGGCCCAGGAGGAGTCTTTCAAGCGTGCCGCCAAGCTCCCGGAGGTGGAATACGTGTACTTGTCGAAAGATGTGCTGTCGATGGTTGGGGGATCTCTTCCTGTGTCGGGTATGGATGAAGTGGCATCTCAGCTCACTTCTATGGAGATGCTAAGTACTTCGAGCCACGATTCGGCTATAAAGGCATTCGATATGCTCGACAGCGGTCGTAACGGCATGGAGCTGCTTACCCATATGTCGGAAAGCGACGGTACGAAAGTTGACATCTACGGTACGGGCGAAGGTGATAAGTTGTCGCGACTGCTGGTACTGGTGATGAAAGATTCGTTGTTGTCAGCGGTCATGATGAAGGGCACGATTGATCCGGAAATGGTAAGGAGTATCTCCGTCGGTGAGGCAAAAAAATAGAAATTTCTATCTTGTGATATAATAAGATACAATATACGCTTCAAAACACCAGGCTCCGTGGAAGTATCGGTTACTTCCACGGAGCTGACTTTTATATGCTGTTTTAAACAGACTCTTATTCTGTGATGGGAAGCTCGGCGACGATACGGATGGGGGATGACGGGCGGGTAGGGTCGTTGGTGATTATTGTCAGGCGAGAGTTGACAAGAGAGGATGAGGCGGGTATGGCATCGGCATCGACTGTGATGTCGACTTTTGCGCGGCTGCCCGGCTTGACCTTATCTTTACTGCACTTCACTGTTATGAACTCGTCGGGACAGGATATTCGCCTTATTACGAGTTGCTCCTTGCCGAAGTTGTCGATGAAAAGCTCGGCATGCACCTTGTCGTCGCGGCTTATGCGTCCGAGGTCGATTGTCGCGGTGGAGTATGCTGCCTTGGGAGCTTTCTCGCGCTGTTCGGGCGTAAGCTTTGAGAAATCTTCGTTTACGATGGCCACAAGCGACACCGGTTTTTTCTGTGACGACGACTTGTCGGGTGAGAGCACCACCTCCGAGGTCGAGAGTCCCCATTGTTCCTTGGCTTTTGACGAGTCGTAGAAGAACGTGAATGTCACCTGTTCGCCAGGTGGAACTGCCTTAGGGGCTATGTCTGCCACCACGAATGGTGGCAGGCCTGTGAGAGACGGACGGATCGTGTCGGCGCTCTGGTTGTATCCGTCAAGGAATGCCGTCTTTGTGCGTCCTTTGGTTACTTCGCCGAACTGTACCACGGTATTCTTCAGCTTTAGCACTCCGAGATCCACGGGATAATGGGCGCGCAGAGTCTGTCGGTCGCCAATCACCACACCCTTTATCGTGAGGGTTGTTGTAGCCGGCGTGGTGTTTGTCTCCACTCTTACTTTCTTGTCGAATTTTCCGGGGCGTCCGGCAGGGTTGTAGGTCACGGCTACCTGCCCGGTGTCACCCGGGGCTACAGGCTTGTGGCTGTACGTTGGCGAAGTGCAGCCGCATGAAGCACGCACCGACAGGATGCTCAACGGCTTGTCGCCGGTGTTCACTACTTTGAAGTATGTGGTCACGCTTCCCATATCTTCGTCAAATGCCCCGAAGCTGTGGGTGGTGTTAATCCATTTAGCCTGCGGTTGGGAGGCGGCATCGGTCGCTCTCAATGTTAGAGCTGCCACTGCCAGAAGATGAATCAGTCTCATTTTTTCTTAGGTGTGGATTTTGGCAACACTGTACCTTTTATTTTAAGTATCACGTTTTTCTGCTTCTGGTTAGTGCGCACGCGAATGGTCTTGTCGAACTCACCGGGACGTCCGGCGGGGTCGTAGGTGACGGTGAGTGAGGCAGATTCTCCCGGGCGTATCGGTTGCTTGGGAATCTTGGGCGTGGTGCATCCGCACTGCGCCTTTGCCGACATGACTATGAGAGGCTTGTCACCGTCGTTGCGTAGTACAAACTCACATGTGACAGGGCCGTCGGCTTCGCGTATTGTGCCGAAGTTATGGGTCTTGTCTTTGATGACCAAATTAGGCCCGGCAGCCCATGCTGTGGCTACGGTCATGATTGTAAAGAGGAGAGACGATAAAAATTTTCGCATCATTCTTAAACCTATTTGTATTGCTGCTATTATTATGTAACGCAAAATTGGGGATAAAGGGAGATGGAAATGATAATAAAGACGTTAAATTAAGTTAACTTGAAGGCTTGGAGACTTGCGCTTGTCCGAAGGATTTACGCGTACACGGTTGCTTAGGCGTATCTTTTATAATGGTTGGGTTGCGGTCACCGAGTGCCACGAATTGTCGGAAAACGGGGAATAAATGTTGCCTTGCGCTGATTAAGTGTGTCGTTTCCCATGCCTTGCATTGAATTTGACTACTTTTGATGCAGTAAGCAATTCACATTAACCTGCATCAAACTACCTTCAATCAAAGAAACATCATGACGATTATGAAATCGCTGACACGGGCTATTACCCTGGCTCTTATACTTATAGTTGCCGACAGCGCTTCCGGGGGCACAGCGCCTCGCACCTCCGAGGGGAAATGGACCCGGTTCAGCCGTACCCAGACCGAGGAATGGTATTCCACCGATGATGCGCGCGAAGTGGCTTCCAACGTACTCCTTTACCAAAAGGATTCGGGAGGATGGCCCAAGAATGTGCCCATGCATCTGCCCATGAGCTACGAGGACAAGATCCGCGTGGCCGGGGAGAAGAATTCGCGGGAGGCCTCGAAGAAAGGGTGCATGGACAACGACGCCACAACGAGCGAGATCCGTTTCCTCGCGCACATGTGGCGCGTTAACGGTGACGCGCGGTATCTCGACGGCGCACGACGTGGTGTGCGTTTCATCCTCGATTCTCAGTATCCCAATGCCGAGGCTCCTGATGCACATGCGGGCGGCTGGCCCCAGTACTATCCCCTTCGCGGAGGATATAGCGACTATTTCACGTTCAACGACAATCTGCATCTCAACAACATGCTTTTGCTGCGTGATCTTATGAATTCCTCCACAGAGGTGTCGGCCATACTTCCTCACGAATGGCGCGTCGAGGTCGAGGCGGCTTACCGTGCAGGTCTGCAATGCATACTCGACTGCCAGGTGACGGAGGATGGTGTAAAGACTCTATGGTGTGCACAGCATGATCCCTATACCCTTCTTCCCGCCGAGGGGAGGCCTCACGAGCTTCCGTCCTATTCTGCCGATGAAGGCACATCGCTCCTTTGGTTTCTTATGTCGGTCGACGAGCCTTCCGCTGCGGTGGTAGATGCCGTGGAGCATGGTGTGGCGTTTCTCGAAAGCACTGCCATCTCCGGCAAGAAGCCCGAGTTCGTGTACAACGACCGTGGCGAGCGTATCGACGAGGTTGTGGTCGACTCCGACAGCGCCCGCATGTGGGGCCGCTTCATACAGCTCGGCGGTGATGTCGCCCGTAAGGTCTACCCTGACTTCTTCGAGCGACTGAAAAGCCGCCGTCCGCGCCATCTGACAGTCGGGAGCGATACCATAAGCATCGAGATGTGGCGCAACGCTGTAGAAAGCTACGATCCCGGCAAGGCTCATCAGCCTATATTCAGCATCTATGATGACTCGCTTCCCCATCATCTGTTCCGCTTCCTCTACATGTTCGGTGATGTTCCGTCGGCGGCTCCGGATGGATGGAGCTACAAATTCGCGCCGTCGCTCAACGCCTCGCGTAGGATACGCTACCGTTATCTCGGCACGTGGCCCGACTTCGTGCTGAAAGAGAGTTATCCTGCCTGGCGCGAGCGCATGGGGAAAGGAAAATTGGCAGAAAAAGAGTGAAAAATTAACAATTCAGCATAGCATATTACGTACTAAAACATAATTATATTAACTTTGGGATGCTGGATGCGGCTGTCATTAGGCGTGAAGCGTCGTTTGTGCCGTGTCCTCCATGCCATAAACAGAAATTCTTAACCTTATGAAACTGAACCGAACCCTCTCAGTGCTCGCGTGCTGTGCCGTGACATCTTTTGCCATTCAGGCCGCTCCGTATGTGAGCGAGGTATGGGTGGCCGATCTCGGCAACGGCAACTATCGAAACCCTGTCATCTACGCCGACTATTCCGATCCCGATGTGATACGCGTCGGCAACGACTACTACATGACAGCGTCGAGTTTCAACTGTGTGCCCGGACTTCCGATACTTCATTCCAATGATCTTGTAAACTGGACTATCATCGGATATGCAATAGACCGCATGCCCGACGAGGCCATCTATGTGAAGGACGGTGTGAACCATGGCAATGCTGTTTGGGCGCCTTCCATACGCTATCACGACGGCGAATACTACATATATTATGGGGATCCCGATTTGGGCATCTTTATGACGAAGGCCAAAGATCCCAAAGGACCGTGGTCACCGCTCAAGCTCGTGGCAAAGACCAAGGGTGTGATAGACACCTGTCCCCTTTGGGACGAGGACGGCAAAGCCTACATGTCGTGGGGCATGGCAGGAAGCCGCGCCAACATGAAGAGCATGATTACCGTTTGTGAGATGTCGCCGGACGGAGAGAGCCTCATCGGACATCCCAAGGTGGTTTATGACGGTCATGACGAGGATGTGACTATTGAGGGCACAAAGTTTTACAAACGCAACGGCTATTACTATATAATGTCACCCGCCGGAGGAGTACCTACCGGATGGGAGACTGTGCTCCGCTCTAAAAGCCCCTGGGGCCCGTATGAGCGCAAGGTAGTGCTCGCACAGGGCGACACCGACATCAACGGCCCTCATCAGGGTGGTTGGGTCGACACTCCTGATGGCAGCGAGGACTGGTTCATACATTTCCAGGATGTAGGGCCTATCGGACGCATCGCCCACCTCAATCCTGTGCATTGGATTGACGACTGGCCAGTGATGGGGGTCGACAAGGATGGCGACGGCTGTGGCGATCCGGTTCGCACCTACAAGAAGCCTAACGTCGGCAAGACATATCCTAAGGCCACACCGCAGGAGAGCGACGAGTTTGACAGTCTCGATCTCGGACTACAGTGGCAGTGGCACGGCAATCCGCAGCCATGGTGGGCATATAATAATGTCGGCAAGGGTGTGCTGTCGCTATATTCCGTGCCTGTCAGTGCCAATTACCGCAGTCTATGGGATGTGCCCAACCTTCTGCTCCAGAAGATACCGGCCCCGAAATTCACCGCCACTATGAAGGTGACTCTGACTCCCGACTCGCGTTTCGACGGTGAGCGCACCGGTCTTGTGGTGATGGGACTCGATTATGCCGTGCTCGCCCTTGAAAAGACTGCCGAAGGCTTCAAACTGAGCGAAAACGAATGTCTCAAGGCCGACAAGGGCAAGACTGAGGTTGAGAATGCCTCGGTCATGCTTCCTGACTCCACGGCCTATCTGCGCGTGAAGATGGCCGACGGTGTATGCCGTTTCAGCTACAGCCTCGACGGAAAGAAGTACAAGGATATAGGCAAGCCTTTCACTGCCCGTGAAGGTAAGTGGATAGGGGCCAAGATAGGTACTTTCTGCACCCGTCCCAAGACTACCAACGACGGCGGCCGTGCCGACGTTGATTGGTTCCGTATCACCAAGTAAGGTGTCATGACGTTATATCACAGACATATAATCGCACTTTTATCAATGCTTATGCTCGGCCTCTCATGTGCGGGAGCCGAGTATAAGCGTGAGATAACCGTCGCCGCTGACGGCAGCGGCGACTACGCTACTCTGACCGAGGCCATGGAGGGGATACGCGCCTATATGGACTACCGTGTCACCGTCAACATCCGCCCCGGAGTTTACCGGGAGAAATTGGTGATACCGGCGTGGATAGAAAATGTGGATTTTATCGGTGCCGGATCTGACAGCACGGTAATCACGTGGGGTGACTATGCTTCGCTCGACAACATGGGCACATTCCGTACCTACACCGTCAAGGTGGAAGGGAACGGCATCACCTTCCGCGACCTTACCATTGAGAACAGCGCCGGAGAGGTGGGCCAGGCTGTGGCCCTGCACACCGAGGGTGACAGGCTTAAGTTTGAGAACTGTAGCCTGCGTGGCAATCAGGACACGCTGTTCACAGGCGGACGCGGCTCGCGGCTGTTTTTTGACAACTGCTACATTGAGGGCACTACCGATTTCATTTTCGGACCTGCCACCGCTCTTTTCCGCGACTGTACACTTCACAGCAAGCGCAACAGCTACATCACCGCAGCCTCCACGCCCGATACTGTGGCCACGGGTTATGTGATGCACCGTTGCCGTCTCACAGCCGCCGACGGCATAGACCGTGTGTATCTCGGGCGTCCGTGGCGTCCATATGCCTCGACTTATTTCATCGACTGCGAGATGGGCGGTCATGTGGTGGCTGATGGATGGCACAATTGGCGTAACCCCGATAATGAAAAGACCGCACGCTACGGTGAGTTCGGTTCCACCGGTCCCGGTGCGGACAAGGCTTCTCGGGTAGGGTGGGCCAGCAGGCTTTCGCCATCGGAGGCGCAGCGTCTATGCGATCCGGTTTGGCTTTTCGCCTCCGGGCGTCCGGCATGGATTCCGTAACCTGCGGCGGCTCTCTTTACATCACTTTCCTCTCTTCCAATATTATCCATAGACAGAACAAACTATAATCAACACAACATAAACTTATTATATCATGAAATTTCTCAATAGCCTTACGGCTCCCAAGGCACATGCACCCGAGCGTGTGATTCAGTTCGGGGAGGGCAACTTCCTGCGTGCGTTTGTAGACTGGATTATCAAGAACATGAACGATAGCACAGACTTCAACTCATCGGTGGTGGTGGTGCAGGGACAGCCCGATAGCTTTGCCATGGGTCTGCTACAGGCACAGGACTATATGTACCACGTCAATCTCCAGGGTCGTCTTGACGGCGTGGCTGTCGACAGCTACACACGCGTCGACGTGATAAGCCGCGGGGTCAATCCTTTCGGACAGACCGACGCTTATCTCGCTCTCGCCGATCAGCCCGAGATGCGATTTGTCATCTCCAACACCACCGAGGCCGGCATAGTGTTTGATCCGGAGTGCAAGTTTGCCGACCGTCCGGCTTCTGCTTATCCGGGCCGGTTGACACAACTTCTATACCGCCGTTACACCACTTTCCATGGTGCTCCCGACAAGGGATTCATCATCATGCCCTGCGAGCTTATTTTCGAGAACGGCCACCATCTGCGTGATGCCATTCTGAAATATATTGACCTTTGGAAGGAGGATTTTGGTGTCGACTACGAGGGCTTCAAGGAGTGGTTTGAGAAATACAATTACGTATGCGCCACGCTTGTCGACCGCATTGTGCCCGGCTTTCCTCGCAAGGATATCGGCGCCATACAGCAGAAGCTCGGCTATGTCGACAATGTGGTGGTGCAGGGAGAGGCTTTCCACCTTTGGGTGATTGAGCGTCCTTGCAATATGAGCATCGAGGAGCTACGCGCCGAATTCCCGGCAGAGAAGGCTGGACTGCACGTGATTATCACCGACTCCGAGGCTCCATATCATGAACGTAAAGTAACCCTTCTAAACGGTCCTCACACCGTGCTGTCCCCGGTGACATATCTCAGCGGCGTGAATATCGTACGCGACGCATGCAATCATCCGGTGCTCGGGAAATACATCCACAAGGTGCAGTTCGATGAGCTTATGCAGACTCTCAACCTGCCGATGGACGAGCTGGAAAAGTTTGGCGCCGACGTGCTTGAACGCTTCAACAACCCCTACGTCGACCATCAGGTGACATCGATTATGCTCAATGCGTTCCCGAAGTTCCAGACCCGCGACCTGCCCGGCTTAAAGACATATCTTGAGCGTAAGGGTGAACTTCCCAAGGGGATAGTGCTCGGTCTGGCGGCCATCATCACTTACTACAAGGGTGGACAACGCGCTGACGGCGCTGAAATCAAGCCCCAGGACGATGCGGCCATCATGGATCTGCTTGCACGGCTCTGGGCCACGGGCGACACGGCCAAAGTGGCCGAAGGCGTGCTCGGTGCCGATGCTCTGATATGGAAAGAGCATGGCGACCTCAACAAGATACCGGGACTTACTGCCATGGTGAAGGATTTCCTTGACAAGATACAAGCGCAGGGGATGCTCGCCACAGTCGAAGAGATACTGTAGCCATGAAAGAGTATATAAAAATAAACCCTGCCGACAATGTAGCCGTGGCGATTGCTCCGCTGACGAGTGGCATCATTGTGACAGTCGAGGGTAGGGACATCACCCTTGTCGATGACATCCCCGCCGGGCATAAGTTCGCCTTGTGTCCCATCGCTGAGGGTGAGGACGTGATAAAGTACGGTTTCCCTATCGGCCATGTGCGTCACGCTGTGGCCGAGGGGGCGTTTCTCGACCATAACGTCATATCCACCAACCTCGCCGGGACTCTCGACTACTCCGGCATCGCGATAAAGGGCGGCTCTAAGGAATGTCCTGCCCGCTACCGCGATGAGCGTACCTTCGAAGGATACCTGCGAAGCGACGGTCAGGTGGGTATCCGCAACGAAGTGTGGGTCATCCCAACGGTCGGTTGTGTCAACGGCATCGTAAAGCGTATCGCCGATGCCTTGCGCCGCGAGACCGGCTGCGAGGGTGTCGATGACATCGTGGCGTTCACCCACAACTACGGTTGCTCGCAGCTCGGGGGTGACCATGAAAACACGCGCAAGATACTTCGCGACATGGTGCGTCATCCCAATGCGGGCGCTATACTTGTGGTGGGTCTTGGATGCGAGAACAACCAACCTCGTCTATTCGAGGAATTTTGCGGCGACTACGACCGCGAGCGTGTGAAGTTCATGGTGTCGCAGGAGGTTGAGGGCGACGAGGTTGAGGCCGGCCTGGAGATACTTCGCGGTCTTTACCGAAATGCACGCGAGTGCAGGCGCACCGTACAGCCCGCGTCGAAGCTGCGCATAGGTCTGAAGTGCGGCGGCTCCGACGGTTTTTCCGGCATCACAGCCAATCCTCTGCTCGGGGAACTGTCTGATTATCTCTGCAACTGCCAGGGAGGCACGACCGTGCTTACCGAGGTGCCCGAGATGTTCGGTGCCGAGACAATACTTATGGAGCGATGTGCCGACGAAAGATTGCTCCACGACACGATAAACCTTATCAACGACTTCAAGGAGTACTTCCTGAGCCATGGAGAGCCTGTGGGTGAGAATCCCTCGCCGGGCAACAAGGCCGGCGGCATCTCCACGCTTGAGGAGAAAGCGTTGGGATGCACGCAGAAGTCAGGCCGGAGCACTGTGAGGGGCGTTCTTGCCTATGGCGAGCGCTTGAGTACAAGCGGGCTTAACCTGTTGTCTGCTCCCGGCAACGATTTGGTTGCCGCCACGGCCCTTGCTGCGGCAGGATGCCAGATGGTGCTGTTCACCACCGGACGGGGCACACCGTTCGGCACGTTTGTCCCTACGGCCAAGATTTCGACCAACAGTGCGCTTGCGCGTCGCAAGCCGGAATGGATCGACTTCAACGCCGGAGTTCTCGTGGAGGATCGTTCGATGGATGAGGTGCTCGATGATTTCATCGGCTTCGTGCTGGAAGTGGCTTCCGGGCGCAAGGTGAATTCGGAACGGCATGGCTATCAGGAGATCGCCATATTCAAGAACGGCGTAACTTTATAGTGGCACAATTGGGCAATAAATACAGTAAACAACCGTTAAATCCGATAGAGATTTGAGATTATCCATAGACACAGATTAAAAAGCGCATCAGCACTTTCTTGATGAATAATTGTCAAATCTGATATCTGACAGACACAAAAAGCGAATAATTATGAAACCTTTCATGGATGAGAATTTTCTTCTCCAGACACCTACGGCACAGAAACTCTATCATGAGCATGCCGCTGGAATGCCTATCATCGACTATCATTGCCATCTGATTCCAAAGATGGTGGCAGATGACCATAAATTCAGCTCGATCACCGAGATATGGCTTGGAGGAGACCACTATAAGTGGCGTGCCATGCGTTCGAACGGCGTGGCCGAGCGCTATTGCACCGGTACTGATACCACCGACTGGGAAAAGTTCGAGAAATGGGCCGAGACAGTGCCATACACTTTCCGTAACCCGCTTTACCACTGGACGCATCTCGAGCTAAAGACAGCTTTCGGCATCGACAAGCTGCTCAATCCGCAGACCGCCCGCGAGATATTCGACGCATGCAATGATAAGCTTCAGAACGACCCCACCATGACCGCCCGCGGACTTATGCGCCGCTACAACGTGGAGACAGTGTGCACGACCGATGATCCGGTGGATTCGCTTGAATACCACAAGGCTGTGGCCGACAGTGGCTTTGAAGTCAAGATGCTGCCGACATGGCGTCCCGACAAGGCTATGGCCGTGGAGAATCCTGCGGCATTCCGTGCCTATGTGGAGAAACTTGCGGAGGTGAGTGGCGTGGAGATCACCACGTTCCAGGATATGATCGATGCCCTTCAGAAGCGTCATGATTTCTTCGAGTCGATGGGATGCCGCCTGAGCGACCATGGTATCGAGGAGTTCTATGCCGCCGACTATACACAGCCTGAGATTGACGGCATATTCAACAAGGTGTATGGGGGAAAGGAGCTTACCAAGGAGGAGATCCACAAGTTCAAGAGCGCCATGCTCGTGGTGTTCGGCGAGATGGATTATGAGTCCGGCTGGACGCAGCAGTTCCACTACGGGGCTATACGTGACAACAATTCAAAGATGTTCAAGCTGCTCGGTCCTGACACTGGATTTGACAGCATCGGTGAGTTTACCACGGCAAAGTCCATGTCGAAGTTCCTCGACACGCTCAACTCGCGCGACAAGCTCACCAAGACTATCCTCTATAACCTTAACCCCTGCGCCAACGAGGTGATAGCCACCATGCTCGGAAACTTCCAGGACGGGAGCGTGGCAGGAAAGATACAATTTGGCTCCGGATGGTGGTTCCTCGACCAGAAGGACGGCATGCAGAAGCAGATGAACGCCCTTTCCGTGCTCGGCCTGCTGAGTCGCTTTGTGGGCATGCTGACTGACTCGCGTTCGTTCCTGAGCTATCCGCGCCACGAGTATTTCCGCCGCACGTTGTGCAATCTCGTGGGCAACGACATAGAGAACGGCGAGGTGCCGTACACCGGCTACGAGGAGGCGCGTGTCAACAAGATGATAGAGGACATCTGCTATAACAACGCCAAGGAATATTTCAAATTCTAACCTGTCGGAAGCATGGAAATCAAACAGACAATCGACAATGAATATTCCCGGAAGATGACGAGCTTCCGTTGGGTGATATGCTTCCTGTTGTTCCTGGCCACTACTGTCAACTACATGGACCGTCAGGTGCTCTCACTGACGTGGAAGGACTTCATAGCTCCGGAATTCCATTGGACGGATGCCGATTACGGCGTGATCACTGCCATCTTCTCGATAGTGTATGCAGTGGCAAACCTTTTCGCGGGTCGTTTCATCGACTGGATGGGAACCAAGAAAGGTTATCTGTGGGCCATAGGCGTGTGGTCGGCTGGTGCGTGCCTGCATGCGCTCTGCGGATGGGCCACGGAGCACACTGTCGGGCTGCACAATGCTGCCGAGATGGTCGGGGCTACAGGTACGGTGGCATCGCTTGTGGCCATCACGTCGGTCTACTACTTTATTGCGGCGCGCATCGTCCTCGCCGTGGGCGAGTCGGGCAACTTCCCCGCTGCCGTGAAGGTGACCGCAGAGTATTTCCCTAAGCGTGACCGCGCTTATGCCACGGCGATATTCAACGCCGGTGCCACCGTAGGCGCCCTGGCAGCTCCTGTGTCAATACCGCCGCTTGCGCGTTTCTTCCAGAATATGGGTGTGGGCAACGGCTGGGAGATGGCGTTTGTGGTGATAGGCGGTCTTGGCTTCGTTTGGATGGGACTGTGGATGTTCTACTACAAGAAGCCCGCTCAGAATCCGCGTGTCAACGAGGCCGAGCTTGCTTACATAGAACTTGACAACCATGCCGACGAGTCTCCCGAGAAGAAGGCTTCGGAAGAGGATACCAATAAGGACGTGATACCTTTTTGGCAGTGCTTCAAATACCCGCAGACTTGGGCCGTGGTGTTCGGCAAGTTCTTCACCGACGGTGTGTGGTGGTTCTTCCTCTTCTGGATTCCGGCATACATCTCCGACGTCTATGGTTTCGCCTCAGACACCGGCACGGCCCAGATGCTCATCTTCGTGCTTTATGCCATCACCATGTTGTCGATATATGGGGGCAAGCTTCCGACAATCATAATGAACAAGACAGGATTGAATCCGTATGCGGCACGCATGAGGGCTATGTTCATTTTCGCCTTGTTCCCGTTGCTGGCCATTTTCGCACAGCCTCTCGGAGCTTATTCCTACTGGTGGCCTGTAATCATCATCGGTATAGCAGGAGCGGCTCATCAGTCGTGGTCTGCCAACATATATTCGGTGGTGGGCGACATGTTCCCCAAGAGTACCATCGCCACCATCATCGGTGTCGGCGGCATGGCAGGAGGTGTCAGCTCGTTCCTCATCAACCTGTGCTCGGGACGTCTGTTTGACTATGCCGGAGAAACCGGAATGCGCTTCATGGGCTTCGAAGGGAAGCCGGCAGGCTACTTCATAGTGTTCTGTATCTGCGGTGTATCTTACCTTGTAGGATGGTGCATCATGAAGTTGCTTGTTCCTAAATATAAGAAGATAGTGATTAAATAAACGTTATTGTTTTAATAATTTTATCATGAAGCGGTGTCGATTGATTTCGGCATCGCTTCAACTTTTCCAGGGCTAACGGTGTTGTTATTTATGATTACAAGAACAACCAAAATACAGTATAACTATGAGCAAATCGGAAAAGGCTCCGAAAAGTATCAAGGGTACAAAGACGGAGCAAAATATCGTCGATGCTTATATAAGCGAGACACAGGCTTACGCGCGCTATATGTTCTATGCCAAGCAGGCCGGTAAGGAAAATTATTTTCCTTTGCAGGAAGTATTCACGGAAACCGCCGACAACGAGCTGCATCATGCCAAGGTCTACCTGAAGATGCTTGAGGGTGGCACGCTCAACTGCAATATTCCGGTCGATGCCATCCCGGCTAAGGACACGATCACCAATCTGGAAATCTCTATCCATGAGGAAGGCGACGAGGCAGTCAAGACTTATCTTGCCGCGGCCGCGACTGCCAAAGAGGAGGGCTTCTCTGAAATAGCAGAGCATTTCACCGCCATAGCTTCGGTGGAGAAGCACCATATGGAGCGCTTCCAGAAGTATCTCGACCGTATCAAGGCCGGTACACTTTGGAAACGTGAGAAACCCATCACATGGAAGTGTCTTGTTTGCGGCTATGAGTTCGTAGGCAAGGAACCTCCGAAAGCATGTCCCGGATGCGATCATCCTTATCAGCATTTTATGCCTGAGGATATGGAATAAGACGTATGGATTAGTAAAAAAACGTACGGAGCACACGAAGAGCACGGAGATGAAAAGTTATAGGATGGCTTTCATCTCTGTGCTCTCCGTTACAAATGTTTTTTGATCAAATACCTATTTCTTTCGGGCTACGGTGATGTATGGGCGCAGGAGCGGAATGCGGTCGGCAAGGGCCTGTGCCGCGAGGGTAGCGATGAACGTGGCGCCTTTGACATTCAGGTGTGTGTTGTCTATCTTGCCTTCCTGGCAGAACTTGTATCGGTCGGGGAGTATCCACATGAAGTACTCGCGCGAGGCATCGCGTCCAAGCGCCTGTATGGCATTGTGGGTGATTGCGTTCATGTCGATGAATGGGATGCCCATCTCGTCGGCCACGCGGCGCGGCGGATCGAGGTATGCACCGTGGGTGTCTGAGAGTAACATTCCTTCGCGGGCGTAGGCTTCGGGATGATAGCCTTTCTTCAGTGAGTCCGGCACTACAACAGTGGAGTCGCCCGGAGCGGGGAAGTTGCGCCGCACTATTGAATTCATCAGTATCGGGGTGGCTCCTTTGGCGAGTGTCTCTCTTACGTAGCGGCGTAGGTTTTCATCGAATGTAGAGCCGGGTACGGTATAGAGCGACGGGTTATATGCCTTCTCGTCGTTATGCCCGAACTGGATTACGAGGTAGTCGCCGGCTTTCATCTTGTTGATGACTTTGTCCCAGCGCCCTTCGTCGATGAAGCTCTTGGAGCTGCGTCCGTTGACGGCATGGTTGTCGACCTTGACAGGCCCGTCGACAAGCAACGGCAGCATCTGTCCCCATCCGCGCTCCTGGTTTTCGTTGCGCAGATCCTTGTCGGCCATAGTTGAGTCGCCGATGGTGAAGATGGTTATTGTGTCGGCTGGGGCTTTGACGGATATGCTTACCGTGCATGGTGTCTCGATTTCCGAGGATAGTAAGTCCATGTAGCGCTGCCAGTCGGCAAGTTTTACCGGAGCACCGTTCTCCTTTGCCGATGCGAATGCTATTGAGTAGGATATGCGCCCGGATATGTCAGGATTAAGAATTAGAATGTAGTCGAGGGAATCCTCTCTGACGGATGCTACCGCGGAGCTGCGTGTTGCCACGCCTACAGCGAGCGTCTCGGTTTTTTCGGGATGCTTCTTGTCCGGTATATTTTCCCCTGTAGATATGGCTTGTCCGCGACTCGAAATGAATCCATTGCCATAGTCGTTTGCAGACGTGAGCTTTAGCACTCCGGTAGCAAACGCTGCCTCGGGCGCTCCACAGAGGCCCGTTATGTCCACGGCCACGTCGCGACGGCCTGCCCATAGCGTATAGCGTTGCGTCATGTCGTAGAGTGAGTCGCCGACTTTCCATCCGGGCGTGATTACCTCTACTATGGAGCGGACAGGGCCTGAGGACACTACTCGTTGTGTGCGCGAGCCGATGGTGTCCATGGCGACAAGAGTGCCGTCGGTGGCTACGGCGCGAAACGATCCCGCACCGATGGAATTTCCTGCCCAGAGAATATCGCAGCCGTAGCCTTCTGCCTCGCGGGCAGAATCGGTGTAGAAAGCAGTCTCGGCGAGTTCGAGACGTGGGGATGACTTGCCGTAGAGGTCAACGCTCTGTCGGTTGTCGGCGTAGACGCGTATGCCTCCGTGGGAACCTTCGAGCATCACGCCGTGGCCGTAGATGGCGTCGTAGGTGTGGCGCGGGATATCGCTTCCGGGAAACGTCACGCTATCGACGTGGGGATAGCGCTTTGGTGTGTCGCGCAGGCGGAGTCCGGCCCATGTAGCCGGGGTGAACTCCGAGCCGTCTGTACCCTCCCCGACGGTCACTGTCGCCGACACTTCGGATGATGCAGGTATGTCGACGGTAAAGGCAAGTTCGTCGGGCATGCCGTCTCCGTCGAGGTCGTCGAGTTGCCATGGGATAGGATGTCCTTCGATGTTTACCGAGGCGAGATGGCGCGATTTTCCCGGGAACATGTCTTTTACCGGTATTGCCACTCCTACAGCGGAGCGTGGTGCGGACGAGGGGTTGGCGACTGTCACGTCGAGTGATGCCCCACAGGCGGCGACGGCGATTTGCATGGCCGCAACCGTGATGATTGGACGCAAGGTGTTTGTCATGAGTCTCTGTTATGGATATTAATTGGCGAATTTGGGTGTAATAGTTTTCACATAGCCATGTTACGGCTGCAAATATATGAAATTTCCAAGAATTAATTATTAAGTTTGCACAGACATCACATCATCTAATATCCATAAATAGCATAGACCGACATGAAAAAATGCCTATTGCATATAGCGTGCCTGCTGTTGCCGTTGCTGACATTCGGCTCGGGCTGGGACACCGACTATAAGCGCATCGAGGATGCCGTGCAGCGTCCTGTATTTCCTGAAAAGACATTCCACATAGACAAGTACGGCGCCAAGCCTGCGGCAAAGCCGGAGAAGAACCAGAAAGCCATCAACAAGGCCATCGAAGCTTGCCACAAGGCCGGCGGCGGCACGGTGGTGGTTTCGCCGGGAGTGTACGAGACCGGAGCAATACGCCTGCTTTCCGGTGTCAACCTTAGGGTAGACGAAGGGGCCACGCTGCTCTTTGTGTTCCGTCCCGAACTTTATCCGATAGTTCCCACTCGTTGGGAGGGGCTCGACTGTTGGAATCTTTCTCCATGCATCTATGCCTTTCAGGCATCCAATGTGGGAATTACCGGCAAGGGCACGATTGACGGCGGAGCCGATAATGAACATTGGTGGCCATGGTGCGGGAAGGAGCGCTTCGGCTGGAAAGAGGGGATGCCCCGTCAGCAGGATGACAATGCCCGTCCTCGACTGCTACGTCTCGCCGAAGATGGTGTGGGGATGGACGAGCGGCGTTTCAGCGCGGCTGAGTGCCTGCGTCCGCAGCTTGTCAATTTCAACCAGTGTGACGGTGTACTCATCGAGGACGTGACTCTGCTGCGTTCCCCTTTCTGGGTGATACATCCGCTTCTGTCGAAGAACGTGACAGTGAGCGGTGTCCATATCAACAATGACGGGCCTAACGGCGACGGCTGCGATCCGGAGTCGTGTGACGGAGTTGTAATCGAAAACTGCTTCTTCAACACCGGTGACGACTGCATAGCCATAAAGAGCGGACGCAATAATGACGGAAGGCAGTGGGGCCGTCCGTCGGAAAACATAATCATACGTGGCTGCCGCATGGAAAACGGCCACGGTGGCGTCGTGATCGGGAGCGAGATTTCGGGAGGTTGCCGCAATGTGTTTGCGGAAAACTGCACGATGGACAGTCCAAGCCTCGACCGCGTGATACGCATAAAGACCAATACATGCCGTGGGGGTGTGATTGAGAATATCTACGCCCGCAACATAGAAGTAGGACAGTGCAAGGAATCGGTGATGCGCATCAATCTCGATTATGAGCCGAGGGAGATATGCTGCCGAGGATATCTGCCTACGGTGCGCAATGTGTATCTCGACAATGTCACCTGCAACAAGAGCCGTTACGGCATATTGCTTAACTCGCTCGATTCGGTGGCCAACGTATATAATATAAATGTGGACAACTGCCGTTTTGAGGGTGTGGCGGAGCGCAACAAGATTACCGGGAAGGTTGGCGACGTGAATTTCCGGAACACGACACTCAATGGCAAGCCATGCCTTAGCGAGACACCTTACCGCCATCTGAGCCACTGGCTCACGAGGTCGGAGATGCAGCGTGTGCCGCAGAGCTGGCTTCTGGACTTCTCCAAGAAACCGAAGTGGAGCTATGTGATGGGTATAGAGCTTGAGGCTATGCTCGACACATATCTGCGCTATGGTGACGAGAGCATACGCGACTATTGCAAGAGTTACACCGACACGATGATTGGTGACGACGGCTCGATACGCGGCTACAATCTGCTCGACTATAACCTCGACAACGTGCGCACAGGCCATTTCGTGGCGGCCATGCAGGAGCATTTCCCCGAAGATAAGAATCTGATGGCGATAAAGACCCTTCAGATGCAACTCGACAAGCAGCCTCGCACCAAGGAAGGCGTTTACTGGCACAAGGCCATGTATGCCTACCAGGTATGGCTCGACGGTATATTCATGGGTTTGCCGTTCAGGGTAAAGACAGCCGGAATGCTTCCTGAAAAGAAACGTAAGGCAGTGTATGATGATGCGGTCGACCAGCTTAAAAAGACCTACGAGCGCACTCTCGATACGGCCACCGGGCTTAACCGGCACGCGTGGGATGAGAATCGCGACATGTTCTGGAGCAATGACACTACCGGTCTTTCGCAGCATTGCTGGGGACGCGCCCAGGGATGGTATGTGATGGCGTTGGTAGAGATTCTTGACGCTCTTCCTGTCGATTACTCCCGGCGCGGCGAAGTGGCCGACCTGCTGACACGCACGCTTGACGGCGTGGTGCGATGGCAGGACAAGACAAGTGGAGTGTGGTGGCAGGTGATGGACCAGCCTGGACGCGACGGCAACTATCTTGAGTCGACCTGCTCGGCCATGATGGCTTATTCGATGCTCAAAGGCGTGCGAAAGGGATACGTCGACGCGCGTTTCATGGAACCCGCACGCAGGGCCTACAATGGCATTGTTGAGCGATTTCTGAAGGTCAATCCCGACATGACGCTGTCAATCACCGATTGCTGCGCTGTGGCCGGTCTTGGTCCGGGTGTAAGCCCCGCCGTCCGCAAGGCCGCTCCCAAAGTCAAGGAGAACCGCAGGCGCGACGGCTCGTTCGACTACTATATATCTGAACCTGTACGCGACAACGACGCAAAGGCCGTCGGTCCATTCGTGTGGGCATCGCTGGAGATGGAGCAGGCCGGATGTGACACGGGTGACCTCCTCAACGATATACTGAGAGTTAAGGAGTGCACCTCCGGCAAATGACAGTAAATCCACTGATTATAATGACAAGGTGAAAAGACCATAATAATGTTTGACAGCCAACGTGGCCGGCCGTGAGGTCGGCCACGTTGATAATATTATGTGGCTGTATTTTGACAAAACCGTGTGTAAAGTGTTATAATTATTGGGAGAGGGAAGCAATCTCTGTAATAAAAGAAGCGTTCTCTGAAATAAAATAAGTAACTTAGCACCTCAATTTTGCCTCGAATGAAGTTTTCTCCACGTAAATATCGTTTCAACCGGCTCGCAACTGGTTGTTTGGCAACCGCTTTGGTAATAGCAGCCGCTTCGGCCGACACCCGCAGCCCGAAAACCGACATCACGCGAAGCATCGACATATTCACCTCCGTTTTCAAGGAGTTGCAGACCAACTACGTCGACACCATCGATGCCGAAAAGTCGGTCAACACCGCCATATCAGCGATGCTCAACACCATCGATCCCTACACTGAGTATTATCCCGCTTCTGAGCAGGAGGATCTCGCCATGATGACTTCCGGCGAGTATGGCGGTATCGGTGCAGTCATCACCGAGATACCCGGCAGAGGTGTGTTCATCTCCGAGCCTTACGAGGGCACTCCTTCGCAGAAGGCGGGACTTAAGGCCGGCGACTTGATTGTGGCCATCGATACCGACACAGCACTGACATGGCATAACGACAAGGTGAGCAAGCGCCTCAAGGGTGAGGCCGGCACGCCTCTGACCGTCACAGTAAAGCGCCCTTACAATGGAGCCGATTCTATCCTCAGGTTCGACCTCGTGCGCAGCAAGATTCAACTCCCCTCCGTGCCCTACTATGGCATGGCCACCGACAATATCGGCTATATCTACCTGTCGCAGTTCACCGACAAGTCGGCCTCCGATGTAAGAGACGCCTTGCTGGAACTTAAGAAGAATCAGATGATGAAATCGCTCATCCTTGATCTGCGCGGCAATCCTGGCGGATTGCTTGAGGCTGCTGTGAAGATCGTGAGCTATTTCGTGCCGAAGAATACCGAGGTGATACGCACCCGTGGCAAGGGGCTTCTAAATGAGAAGGTCTACAAGACCACCTCCTCGCCCATTGACACCGAGCTTCCGCTCGTTGTGCTCATCGACGGCTCGTCGGCTTCTGCTTCCGAGATTACCGCCGGAGCGTTGCAGGACATCGACCGCGCGGTTATTGTCGGCAGCCGTTCATTCGGCAAAGGCCTCGTGCAGGGAACGCGTCCTCTACCTTACGACGGCATGTTCAAGGTCACAACCGGCAAATATTACCTGCCGAGCGGGCGTCTTATCCAGGCCATCGACTATTCGCGCCGTAATCCTGACGGATCGGTGGCCCGCACGCCGGATTCTCTCACCAACGAGTTTTCCACACGCCATGGACGTATCGTACGCGACGGCGGTGGCATCACCCCTGACATAAAGGTCGAATATCCCGAAATCAACCGCCTTACATATAATATTGTAAGCGATCATTGGGCGTTTGACTTCGCTACGCGTTATGCCGCGACACATCCTACTATTCCTGCACCGGAACAGTTCGATGTCACCGACACTATATTCAACGAGTTCAAGGCATTCATCGATCCTGCCAAGTTCCAATATGACAAGGTGTGCGAGCAGATGGTGCAGAATCTGCGCAAGGCTGCCGAGACCGAAGGCTACATGACCGACTCCACGCGCCGCCAGCTCGATATACTCGAGGGGCTTCTACGACATGATCTCAGTCACGACCTTGACAACAACCGCCGCGATATCGACGACATACTTGCCTCGGAGCTTGTCAAACGCTATTACTACCAGCGCGGCCAGGTGGCTCAGTCGCTGCGCCATGACAATGCCGTCGATTCGGCCCGCAACATCCTCTCAACTCCTTTGCGCTACAAGCAGATACTTGCCCCCGGCAAGCAAGAAAAAGTAAAAAGTTTGAAGAAATAAATGGATCTCACACAGCTCTGCGCGCGCATTCTCACCCCTTCCAGGCGGAAAGCTCTCGACAGCGCACTTGACGATTCCTCCATGCGCGTGTGCCGTCTCAACGGCCTCGCCGGCTCGTCGGCTCCGATGGTCATGGCCGCTGCCGCCATCCTCGCAAAAGACCGTCCCCGTAAACCCATGATCGTCATTGGAGACTCGCTCGACGATGCCGGTTATCTCTACCACGACCTCTCCCGTACCCTCGGTGAAGAGGCCGTGCTTATGTTGCCGAGCGGCTACAAGCGCGCCATCAAGTACGGACAGGTCGATCCTCCATCGCAGATCATGCGCACCGAGGTGCTCAACCGCTGGGAAACCGATCCGGCGCTTCGCTACGTCGTCACCTATCCCGAGGCTCTGGCCGAGAAGGTGGCTGACCGTGCCGAGGTGGAGAGCAGCACGCTCACCCTTCGCAAGGATCGTCCGTCCGATCTCACCGACACCGCCCGCTGGCTTCGTGATAATGGCTTCAAGGAGGTCGATTATGTCTACGAGCCCGGCACGTTCGCTATCAGAGGTTCCATCCTTGACATATTCGGCTATAGCTCCGAGCAACCTTTCCGTCTCGACTTCTTCGGTGACGAGATTGAGACCATACGTACATTCAACGTCGAGACGCAGCTCTCGGAACGCAATCTGTCCGAAGTCTCAATCACCGCCGATGTGGCTCCACGTGCTGCGGCCTCGTCAGTGTCGTTTCTCGACTTCGCCGGGCGTGACACCGTACTTTGGGCACGCGACGTGGCCTACACTGTGGAGCGCGTCCGCGCTGTTGCCTCCGACTCGTTCAGCACCAACGCCACATTGGCCGACGAGGGTGAGGCCGATGCACTGCGCCAGATTGTCGACCCCGGCAGCTTTGCCTCAACCATCGCCGGCATGAAGCAGATGCGTTTTACAGCCGCTGCCGATACTCCTACTGACTCTGACTTCCCCGACGCGCCAGTAATACGCTTCGGTTGCACGCCGCAGGGCATCTATCACAAGAATTTCGACCTCATCTCCGACTCATTCTCGCGATTCATCGCCGACGGCTACACCATATACGTGCTTTCCGACAGCGAGAAGCAAATCGAGCGTCTGCGTGCCATATTCGCAGACCGTGGCGATGACGGTATCCGCTTTACCCCGGTCATCTCCACCGTCCATGAGGGATTCGTAGACCATCGCACCAAGATTTGTGTATTTACCGACCATCAGATTTTCGACCGTTTCCACAAATACAGTCTGCGCAGTGACCGTGCGCGCTCCGGTAAGCTCGCCCTGTCGCTCAAGGAGCTGGGCCAGATCGAGGTCGGTGACTACATAGTGCATGTGGATCATGGCGTTGGCAAGTTCGGCGGACTTATCCGCACCGAGGTCAACGGCCGCATGCAGGAGATGATCAAGCTAGTATACCTCAACAACGACCTGCTCCTGGTCAGCATACACTCCCTCCATAAGCTCGCCAAATACCGTGGCAAGGAGGGTGTCGAGCCGCGCATAAACCGCCTCGGTTCCGGAGCATGGGGCAAGATGAAGGAGCGAACCAAGAGCAAGCTGAAGGACATCGCACGCGACCTCATAAAGCTATACGCCGCACGAAAGGATGAGAAAGGTTTTGCCTTCTCGCCCGACTCGTATCTCCAGAACGAGCTTGAGGCATCGTTTATATACGAGGATACTCCCGATCAGCTCACCGCCACGCAGGCAGTGAAGCACGACATGGAGTCGCCCCGGCCAATGGACCGCCTGATATGCGGCGATGTGGGCTTCGGAAAGACTGAGATTGCCATACGTGCCGCCTTCAAGGCCGCCACCGACGGCAAGCAGACCGCAGTGCTCGTGCCCACTACAGTCCTCGCTTATCAGCACTTCAACACATTCTCCGAGAGACTTAAGGAATTCCCCGTGCGCGTCGACTACCTGTCGCGTGCCCGCACGGCCAAGGAGACCAAGCAGATTCTCGCCGACCTCGCCGAGGGTAAGATCGACATACTCGTCGGCACTCACAAGATGATAGGCAAATCGGTCAAGTTCAAGGATCTCGGACTACTGATTGTCGATGAGGAGCAGAAATTCGGTGTCGCTGTAAAGGAACGTTTGAAGCAACTCAAGGTGAATGTCGACACACTCACCATGTCGGCCACCCCGATACCGCGCACGTTGCAGTTCTCCCTCATGGGCGCACGCGACCTTTCCGCCATAACCACTCCTCCGGCCAACCGCTACCCCATACTCACTACCGTAGGTGTGATGGGGGATGACACCATAAGCGAGGCCGTCAACTTCGAGATGTCGCGCGGCGGCCAGGTGTTCTTCGTCAATCCGCGCATAGAGGGCCTTTACGAGATGGAGAAGATGATCCACCGTCTCGTACCCGACGCACGCACCATAGTGGCCCACGGGCAGATGCCGCCGGAGAAGCTCGAAAAGGCCATCATAGACTTTGCCAACCACGACTACGACGTGCTCCTTGCCACCACCATCATCGAGAGCGGCATAGACATGCCGAATGTCAACACTATAATCATCAACAATGCCCAGAATTTCGGCCTCAGCGAGCTGCATCAGCTTCGTGGCAGGGTCGGGCGCTCGTCGCGCAAGGCGTTCTGCTACTTGTTCGTGCCTCCGGGCAATCCGCTTACGCCCGTAGCACGTCGTCGTCTGCAGGCCATCGAGAGCTTCAGCGAGCTTGGCAGCGGCATACACATAGCCATGCAGGATCTCGACATACGCGGTGCCGGCAATCTTCTTGGTGCGGAACAGTCCGGTTTCATCGCCGATCTCGGCTACGAGACTTACCAGCGCATCCTGCGTGAGGCGGTCCTTGAACTTAAAACTCAGGAGTTCGCCGATGTGCTCGCGTCGCCCGAATCGGCCAAGGATGCCGACAACGCCGATGAGTTTGTAGCCGACTGCACCGTAGAAAGCGACCTTGAACTTCTGCTTCCGCCCGACTATGTGCCTCAGGAGAGCGAGCGAATATCCCTCTACAAGGAACTTGACGGTATCGAGCGCGAGCTTGACCTGCAGCAGTTCAAGCTGCGTCTGGAGGACCGTTTCGGCAAGATTCCGCGCGAAGCCGCCGAACTGTTGCGCATCCCGCGCCTGCGTCGTCTTGCGCAAAGCCTCGGCATAGAGCGCGTAATGCTCAAGCAGGGTCGCATGTACCTCTACTTCGTCGACGAGAGTAACCGCGCCTACTATCAGTCACCCATGTTCGGACGGTGCTTGAGTTATTTGCAGGCCAATCCTCGCCGTGCGCAGTTGCGCCAGAAAGGTGAAAAGCGCAGTATGCTAATCGCTGACGTACCTACCGTCGAAGAGGCTGTGACGATTCTCCAATCAATCCTCGCCATGCAGGCGATATAATATGAAAGGTATTATCACATTATTAATTTCCATTGTTGTTGCAGCTTTGTCTGTTGTCGCGCAGCCCTCTGCCGACTCCGTGCGCGTAAGCCTCGTTGTCTGTTCTCCCGGAAGTGCTGTCTACGAGTTGGAAGGGCACGCAGCATTGCGTGTGGTGTTTCCCGACGGGCGCGACATGGCCGTCAACTACGGAATCTTCGACTTCGATTCGCCCAACTTCATATATCGCTTCGTGAAAGGGGAGACCGACTATATGGTTGCGGCATATCCGTTTGCCTACTTCCTCGAAAGCTACCGTCGCGATGGCCGCGAGGTGGTGGAATATCCATTGAGGCTAACCTCCGGCGAGTCGTCGAAATTGCTCGAAATGCTTCAGAGCAACCTCCTCCCTGAGAACCGTGTGTATCGCTACAATTACGTGAAAGACAATTGCGCCACGCGGCCTCTGCGTATCGTCGAGGCGGCGGTGGGTGACACTCTTTCATTGCAGGCGCCCCCATACACCGCCGGATGGACTTTCCGCGACGCAATGCGCCATTATCACAGGAATTACCCCTGGTATCAGTTCGGCATCGACCTCGCCCTTGGCAGCGGCATCGACTATCCGCTCTCGGATCATGAGAAGGTTTTCGCTCCTGATATGCTCCGCCTTATGCTTTCCGGCGCCGTTGTCGCCGATTCTGCCGGAGAAAGGCGTATAATGGTGGACGAACTTGTGGAGTATGGCCCTGTTCGTTCCGGAGGAGGCCCTCTCGGACCTACACCGTGGCCTCTGACGCCGTTGGCTGTATCATTCTACATTCTAATAGCTGTCCTCATATGCGCCTTGTACGACCTGCGCCGTAGGCATGTGTCACGATGGGCCGACGCTATCTATATGACGGCGGCCGGTCTGGCAGGATGTCTTGTCGCGTTCCTTGTATTAGTATCTACGCATGAGGCTACATCGCCCAACTGGCTGATTGTATGGCTTAATCCTCTGTGTTTCATAGTACCTGCGTGTATCTTCATAAAAAAATATGCCCGGTTGCTATTCTGCTATGAAATTCTTAACTTTGTGGCATTATTTTTGTTATGTATGCTGTGGCCGCTTACCGGCCAGGTTGCCAATGTCGCTTTTTGGCCTTTGATTGCCGCCGACATGGTTCTCTCAGCACGCTACATATATATCTACGCCTCATGCGCAAAAAAATCGATACAAGCATAACCGCTCGTCTTGCCACATTGCTCGTGGCCTCGATGGTCAGTCTCACGCTGGCTGCCCAGTCCCCGTCGCCTCGTCCGCGTCTGGTGGTGGGAATCGTGGTCGACGGATTGCGCGAGGACTATATCGACCTGCTTAAAGGTTACTTCGGACCTGACGGGTTTCGTCGTCTGATGCGCGACGGTGTGATGCTCGATAATGTGGACTTCGGTACTTATGTCGATCCGTCGGCCGCCACCGCTATAATTTACAGCGGCGCCTCGCCATCGGTCAACGGCGTTCCTTCCACCTATGTCTACGACGCCGCAGGCCGCAGGGAGCATTCCATAGTCCTTGATCCCGAAAAGATAGGAAATTACACCGACGAGACATACTCCCCCAAGACAATCCGTGTCAGTACTCTCGGTGACGAGGTGCGCATCGACGGAGGTGGAGTGGGGAGCGTCTACTCAGTCGCCCCTCAGCCGGCACAGGCTATCATCCTCGCCGGGCATGCCGGCAACAGTGCTTTCTGGCTCAACGACGTGACAGGCCGGTGGGCTACCACCACATATTATAAGGATGTGCCGCAGCCCATCCAGGCGCGCAATTTCGCAAAGCCTCTCCCGGCACGCCTCGATACGCTCGCATGGCGACCGCTGATGAAGCCGGAGCAATATCCCGATCTCCCGGCATATAAGAAGTACTATCCGTTCCGCCACCTCTTCCAGCACAACGACGTGGACCGTTTCCGCAATTTCAAGACTGCGGCTCCCGTCAATGCCGAGGTGACAGACATCGCCGCCGAATATATACGCGGAATGCAACTCGGTACACGTGGCCCTATAGATATGCTCAATCTCGGGTACACCGTAGGCCCGTTTGCAAAGGCCAAGGACTCCGACCATCGTCTGGAGACCATGGACACCTACTTGCGCCTCGATGCCGACCTTGCCCGCCTGTTCAAGGCCATCGACAGTTCTGTGGGTCTTGATAAGACATTTATCTTCCTCACAGGTACGCCTGCGGCTCCATCCGACAAGCGTGACGATGATCGCTGGGGCATACCGAACGGCGAATTCTCCGCACGCAAGGCCATGTCGCTGCTCAACGTCTATCTCATGGCGCAACATGGCAACGGCGATTGGGTTAGCGGATACCACAACGGACACTTGTTTCTCAACAAGGAACTTATAAAAAAACATGATCTCGACCTGCGCAAGGTGCGCGAGGACGCTGCTTCGTTCCTCATACGCATGAGCGGCGTTAGCGGTGCCTGGACCATCGACGATGTAGTGGCCGGCAAGGCCGGTACCAACGCGCAGGCGCTCCGCCGTAACGTCGTGGCCGACTATGCCGGTGATGTAATCGTGGAGGTAAATCCCGGATGGGAGATAGTGAGCGTGAATCCTACTACACAGAAAGAACAGCGCACCACTGTCCGCACGGGACTCATATCTGCACCGGCTTTCATCCTGTCGCCGGAGCTGGCTCCCGAGCGCATCTCCGTCCCTGTTGATGCGCGTTCGATCGCGCCTACGGTGGCAAGGGTGCTGCGAATACGTTCGCCCAATGCGGTGGAGCTTCCGGCTCTCCCGTTGAAGCGCAAGCAGTAGCCTCTCTGTCTCGACCTTAAACAATGGCGGTCGCGTACCGTTGCCGCTATACAACCAAAATGCAAATAAATTAAACTTAAATGTCATTCATTTCAGTACTCAATAAGATTTTCGGCAATAAGTCGCAGCGCGACCTCAAGGAGATTCAACCTATTGTCGACGAAATCAATGCGCTCGGTCCGAGCATGAAGGAGCTTACCAACGACCAGCTCCGCCAGACCATCACCGACATCAAGGCCGAACTGGCCAAGGCCGTCGAGGACGATACCACAGCTATCGACGACATAAAGTCGCGCATCGAGACTCTCCCTTTCGAGGAGCGCCAGCCGCTCTGGGACGAGGTGGATCGTCGCGAGAAGAATATCCTTGATACCTATGAGAAGGAACTCGACCGCGTGCTCCCCACTGTGTTCGCTGCAATGCGCGAGACCGCAGCACGTTTCGCCGCCAACGAGACTATCGAGGTGACCGCCACCGATGCCGACCGCGAACTGGCAGGCCAGGGGCGCGATTTTCTCACCATCGAGGGTGACAAGGCTATCTATAAGAATCATTGGGTGGCCGGTGGCAACGAAGTCACATGGGACATGGTGCACTATGACGTGCAGCTCATTGGCGGCATTGTCCTGCATCAGGGAAAGATCGCTGAGATGGCTACCGGCGAGGGTAAGACCCTTGTGGCTACTCTGCCGGTGTTCCTACGCTCTCTCACCGGACGCGGCGTGCATGTAGTCACCGTCAACGACTACCTTTCGAAGCGTGACTCCGAGTGGATGGGCCCGCTCTACATGTTCCACGGCCAGACCGTCGATTGTATCGACAAGCACGAGCCGAACTCCCCGGCACGTCGCCGCGCATATGCATGCGACATCACTTTCGGCACGAACAACGAGTTCGGCTTTGACTATCTGCGTGACAACATGGCCATGTCACCGCAGGATCTCGTGCAGCGCAAACACTACTACGCCATCGTCGATGAGGTCGACTCCGTGCTTATCGACGATGCCCGTACGCCGCTTATCATCTCCGGACCTGTGCCCAAGGGCGACGACCAGCTCTTCAACGAGTTCAAGCACAATGTGGAGAATGTCTACAACGCTCAGCGCCGACTTGTGGGGCAGCTGCTTCAGGAAGCCAAGGAAAAGATACCCAGCGCTGACAAGGAAGTGCGTAAGGCCGGCGCCCTCGCCCTCTTCCGCGCCTACAAGGGCCTGCCGAAATATTCCCCGCTCATCAAGTTCCTCTCACAAGAGGGCATGAAGCCGCTCCTGCTTGAGACTGAGGCATACTATCTACAGGACAACAGCCGCGAGATGCCTGTGGCTGTGGAGCCGCTTTACTTCGTCATCGACGAGAAGAACCGCTCGGTCGATCTCACCGACAAGGGCATCGACGAGCTTACGGGACGTTCGCAGGATCCGCAGTTCTTCGTGCTTCCTGACATTGCCGCACAGCTCTCCGAGGTCGAGGGTGACCAGTCGCTCGAACCTGCCGCCCGTCAGGAGAAGAAAGACGCGCTTATGGATAATTATGCCGTGAAAGCCGAGCGTGTCCATACGGTAAATCAGCTTCTGAAGGCCTACACCCTCTTCGAGAAGGATGTGGAATATGTCATCGACGACAACAAGATCAAGATTGTCGATGAGCAGACCGGACGTATCATGGAGGGTCGACGCTATAGCGACGGCCTCCATCAGGCTATCGAGGCCAAGGAGGGTGTGAAAGTCGAGGCCGCCACGCAGACATTCGCCACAATCACACTACAGAACTATTTCCGTATGTACCACAAGCTCGCGGGCATGACAGGTACTGCCGAGACTGAGGCCGGTGAATTCTGGGACATTTATAAGCTCGATGTGGTCACCATTCCGACCAACAAGCCCATCGCGCGTATCGATATGAATGACCGAGTCTACAAGACCAAGCGCGAGAAGTACAATGCAGTCATTGCCGAAATCGTGCGTCTGCACAACATCGGACGCCCTGTCCTCGTCGGCACCACCTCGGTCGAGATTTCCGAGCTTCTTTCAAAGATGCTGAAGCTTCAGCGCATCGACCATCAGGTGCTCAACGCGAAGCTCCATCAGAAAGAGGCCGACATCGTGGCTCTCGCAGGTCTGCCCGGCGCTGTTACTATCGCTACCAACATGGCCGGACGTGGTACCGATATAAAGCTCCCCCAGGAAGTAAAGGACATGAAAGATCCTGACATCGCCAAGGGGAAGGCTGTCGGCGGTCTTGCCATCATAGGTACCGAGCGCCATGAGTCGCGCCGTGTCGACCGTCAACTGCGTGGCCGTTCGGGCCGTCAGGGCGACCCCGGTTCGTCGGTGTTCTACCTCTCGTTCGAGGATCAGCTCATGCGTCTGTTCGCCACCGACCGCGTCACCAAGATGCTCGACCGTATGGGCATCCAGGAGGGCGAGATGATTGAAAGCTCCATGGTCAACAAGGCCATCGAGAATGCACAGAAGCGCGTAGAGGAGAACAACTTCGGCATACGTAAGCGCCTTCTTGAGTATGATGACGTGATGAACAAGCAGCGCCAGTATATCTACGGTCGTCGCCACCACGCACTGCTCGGAGAGCGTATCGGTATCGACATAAACAACATGCTCTACGATACTGTCGAGAATCTTGTCAACAACTACGATTCTCCCGAAGCCTATGGTGAGCTTAAAATGGAACTGTTCAAGGTGTTTGCCGTAGAGATTCCTTTCGACGAGGCCGAGTTCAAGAAACTTTCTAAAGAAGAAGCCGTGGAGAAGATTTTCACCACTGTTACGGAATCGTTTCAGCGCCGCACCGACCGCATCTGCGAGATCACGTGGCCCGTTATTAAGGATGCCGTGGAAACCCACGGAGCAAAGGGACGCATACTCGTTCCCATCACCGACGGGCGTCGCGTGTTCAATATTCCTGCCGACGTGCAGACCGCTTACGACACCCAGTGCAAGTCCATTGCCAAGGAGTGGCAGAAGGCAATCCTTCTCCTCACCATCGACGAAGTGTGGAAAGAGCATCTCCGTGAGCTTGACCAGTTGCGCCAGTCGGTGCAGAATGCATCCTACGAGCAGAAAGACCCTCTGGTAATCTACAAGGTAGAGTCGTTCCATCTGTTCGAAAGCGCTATCAACACCATGAACGTCAAGGCGATTTCGTCGCTGATGCGAGGCCAGATATTCATACCGCAGCGTCCCGAGGAGCCCGCTCCCGCTCCTGTTCAGCAGCAACAGCCGCAGCAGCCCCGTCAGCCGGCACAGCGCGTTTCCGACGTGCAGCTCAGTTCGGAGCGTCGTCAGGCTGCAGCTCCTCAGCCGGCGGCACCGCGTCGACCGATGCCGGAGATGAAGCAGGCCGCTCCCGAGATGCGCAACGACTATAGCCGCTACCGCACGGGGCGCGGTGGAGAGCTTCCCGGTGATCCCGCACAGCGTCAGGCTGCCTCGGCACGTCAGGGCGCACAGCAACCTGTGGCTCCAGTGGTCAATAACGGACCTAAGGTGGGTCGCAATGATCCATGCCCATGCGGTTCCGGCAAGAAGTACAAGAACTGCCACGGTCGCGGACTTTAATGGCTCTATTCCGGATAATAACTCTATTCCGGATAATAATAAGGTATCAACCGTTGATGGACTGATTTGAATCGGTTTTCAACCGGTTGGGCCGGTACAATATCCTACAGGTGTAGGGACGCGGCGACGCCGCGTTGCATCCCGGATGCTTCCGGCATAACAAATGCAACGCAAGCCACCGCGTCCCCGCTCATATAAATAGATAAATCAATGAAATCATTTTCTTTATCAGCACTAACAACAGCTTTTTGCATCATGGCTTCAAGCGCACAGTCGTTGAAATATCCGGTCGCTCCGTCCGATAACACTGTTGACAACTATTTCGGTACCAGCGTTCCTGACCCTTACCGCCCTCTGGAAAACGACACGGCCGCCACAACCGCCCGGTGGGTCGAGGAGGAGAATGCGGTCACACGCGCCTATCTTGATTCAATCCCGTTCCGTGCGGACATACACAAGCGTCTGACTTCGCTCTTCGACTACCGCAAGCATGGTCTGCCTTCGAAGAAGCATGGATGGTACTATTTCTATGAGAACGACGGACTGCGCAACCAGTCGGTGCTCTATCGCACCCGTTCGCTCGATGCCGAACCGGAAGTGTTCCTCGACCCCAACACCTTGAGTGATGACGGCACTGTGGCACTGACCGGAGTATACTTTTCCAACGACGGACGCTATGCCGCCTACACCATATCGCGCAGTGGGTCGGACTGGACTGAGATATATGTAATGGATGCCGCTACTAAGCAGCTCCTTCCCGACCATATAGAGTGGGCGAAGTTCACCGGTGCAGCATGGCATGGCGACGGGTTCTATTACAGCGCCTATCCGGCTCCCGAGAAAGGGAAGGAGTTCAGCAACGCCAACGAGAACCACCGCATATACTTCCACCGTCTCGGCACTCCGCAGAGCGATGACGCCCTCGTCTATGAGGAAGCCGACCAGCCGCTGAGATTCTTCTCGGCATCTATCCCCGACGATGAGTCGATGATTTTCGTCTATGGGGCCGGACAAGGTCTCGGCAATTCCGTGAAAGTGCATAGCCTTAAGGATAAACTTGCCGAATGGAAGGTGATGAGTCCCACCCAGGACTACGAAGTTAGCGTGCTCGATGTGATCGACGGGGTTATGTATATCTACACCAACTATGGTGCTCCGCGCTACCGCCTTATGACGGCTACCCTCGATAATCCCGGTATGGATCATTGGAAAGAACTCGTGCCTCAACAGAAAGGGGTGCTGACCGGCGTTGACTTCACAGGCAAGGACAAGATGATACTCACCTACGACACCGATGCCTCCAATCATGCCTATCTTTATACCCTTGCAGGGAAGGAGATTCGCGAGATTCAGCTGCCCTCGATTGGCTCTGTAGGATTCTCGGCGAGTCGCAAACATCCGGAAGTCTATTATGCGTTCACTTCGTTTGCATATCCTTCGGCTCTTTATAGCTACGATGTCGATTCCGACCAGTCCGTACTCTACCGCTCATCCGACATAACGGATTTCAATCCATCCGACTATGTTACTGAGCAGGTATTCTACCCATCGGCCGACGGTACCAGGATACCCATGTTCATTACTTACAAGAAGGGACTTGAGCGTGACGGTTCCAACCCCGTATATCTTTACGGCTACGGTGGCTTCAACATATCGCTCAATCCGTCATTTTCCGCACAGCGTATTCTGTGGCTTGAAAACGGCGGTATCTACGCCCAGGCCAATCTTCGTGGCGGAGGCGAATATGGCGAGGACTGGCACCTTGCCGGCACAAAGCTCAACAAGCTCAATGTGTTCAATGACTTCATCGCAGCAGCGGAGTACATGATATCGCAGGGATGGACCAACCCCGAACTCATCACCATCGAAGGCGGCTCAAACGGTGGCCTGCTCGTAGGTGCCACCGTCAACATGCGTCCCGACTTATTCAAGGTGGCCATACCGCGTGTCGGCGTGATGGATATGATGCGCTACCATCTGTTCACCATCGGATGGAACTGGGCGCCGGACTACGGCACTTCTGCCGATTCTCCCGAGATGGCCGCATATCTCCTCGGCTATTCGCCGCTTCACAACATAAGTGACAATGGCACTCCTTACCCTGCGATAATGGTCACTACCGCCGACCATGACGACCGCGTGGTGCCGGCCCACTCGTTCAAGTATGCGGCGCGGCTACAGGCTTCCGATACGGGAGATGCTCCCAAGCTGATACGCATCGACAGCAAGGCAGGTCATGGCGCCGGAAAGCCGGTCGGGAAGGTCATTGATGAATATACCGACATATATTCATTCATATTCAAGAATTTAGGCAAGACTCCCGCTGTGAAATGACGATGCGTCTCCTATCCCCTCTGACCATAGTGGCGACTCTCCTCGCGGGTGTCGCCACCTCATGCTTCACCGGTATCGAGAGCACTCCGCGCATAACCGATAAGGATGTGTCGCGCCGTCATGTCGTGACCACCGACGAGGACCGTTTCCTTGCCGATGTGGCCCGTCAGCCTATAAAGGCATGGCAGCCGGGTAAGCGCTTTTACGTCACCGACCAGAAAATCTCCCTCGCTCTTGAGCCGGGGGCGCCGGAAGCCGCTGTCGGCACCGAGTTGCGGTATCTCGGCAGCCGTGGCGTCACGTCAGTCACCGGTGGTGAGGATACCGAATTGATATTCGCTTTTCCTGAAGGTGGCGAGGCCGTATATCGCATAAGCGCCTCGCAGTCCGAGCTGGAAAGTCGTCCGGCTGTTCCGGTCCCTTTCACAATTGAGACGAGCATGGTCGATTCGGTGCGCTCGCGGCTTGTCGGGCGCGATCTCTACGTGCGTACCTCGCTGTGGTATGATTCAGTGGGCAGCCCCTTTACAGGATTGAAATATATCCCGGTCAAGATCGAGGATGTGGTCCCGGGCAATGCGGTATATCCTGTCAAGGTCGTTTTCTCAGCCGATGTCGACGGACGTCCGGCCGTTGCCTCGATGTTCATGTCGGTTGGGGATGCGGTGCATTCCGCACGCAATTTCTCTTCGCTTTTCAGTTTCACCGATCCCCGTCAGCGCTATCCTATGATTGCCGATGCCAACTGGGACCGTATAGTCCACGGGCGTGTGGCTCTTGAGATGACACGTGATGAATGCCGTCTTGCGCTCGGGTCGCCGTCGCGTATTGACCGCTATCAGGGCACGAGTGCCTACGGGGAGCGATGGATCTACGAAAACGGCGTCTACTTAATATTCTTCGACGGGATTCTCTCATCATTCCGTCAATAGATTCACCGTCAATTGACTTTTTCTATGAATCTGCAACAGAATTTCGATCTTGCATCCGTCACCACGTTCCACATTCCGGCTCGTGCGCGCTACTATGCTTCATATTCGTCTGTCAATGAACTTAAGCGGTTGCTTGACATGCCGGAGTTACGTTCTCTACCCGTGATGCACATGGGCGGAGGGAGCAATCTCCTCTTTACCCGCGACTATCCGGGTGTAGTGCTCCATTCCGACATCAGAGGTATAAACTTCCATCCCGATCCACAAAACGATACTGTCGTTTATGCTGTTGCCGCTGCCGGAGAGAGGTGGGATTCATTTGTGGAGACGGCATGCCGTGCGGGATATGCGGGCATAGAGAATCTTTCGCTCATCCCGGGTTCGGTAGGGGCTGCCGCAGTGCAGAACATCGGGGCCTACGGGGTCGAACTTGCCGACCGGCTGCATTCGGTGGAGGTCTATGACACTTTCAGTGCGGAGGTCGTAGAGCTTCCTCGCGAACGACTGGCCTACGGCTACCGGCAGAGCCTTTTCAAGCAGCCGGAGGTTGCCGGACGCTACGTGGTCACTGCCGTCACCGTGCGCCTCTCCACGCTCAATGATTTTCATCTCGACTACGGGCCGCTTCGGGAACTCTCCGGTAATCCGGCACTGTCACCTGCCGACGTGCGTCGGCGCGTCATCGACATTCGCCGTGCCAAGCTCCCCGATCCCGACGTGGAGGGCAACGCCGGGTCATTCTTCAAGAATCCGGTAGTGGATAAAGCTAAATTCCATTCGCTCCTTGGTGAATATCCCGACATGCCTTATTATATCCTCTCCGACGGTGATGTGAAGATCCCCGCAGGATGGCTCATAGAGCACGCGGGAATGAAAGGTGCGAGGGTAGGAGGTGCGAGGGTCTATCAGCGTCAGTGCCTTGTCATTGTCAACACCGGATCGGCTGTCGGCGCGGATGTCGTGGCTCTCAGCAGGAAGGTGCAGGAGGAAGTCATGCGTGTTTTCGGTCTGGAACTTCATCCTGAAGTGATTTTTATATGACTATGCCTTCTTTGACATTGCGTTTCCTCGGCACCGGCACGTCGACAGGTGTGCCGGCGATTGGCTGCACATGTCCCGCATGCTTGTCGACCGACACACGTGACAAGCGTCTGCGCTCATCGGCCATACTGTCGGTAGGCTCTGTCAATCTGCTCATCGACTGTGGGCCTGATTTCCGCCGCCAGATCATCGATGCGGGTGCGCCGCCATTACATGCCGCTTTGCTCACACATAGCCACTACGATCATGTGGGCGGCATCGACGACCTGCGCCCTTATTGCCATTCCCTACCCGAGGGGCATTTCCCGGTCTACTGTACCGCAGATGTCGCTGACGATCTCCGTTCGCGAGTCCCTTACTGCTTTTTGGAGCATCCTTATCCGGGCGTGCCGACTTTTGCCATACATGAGATTGATCCATCCAAGCCTTTCATGATAGAGGGTGTGGAGGTCACGCCGCTGCCTGTCATGCACGACAAGCTTCCTATTGTCGGTTTCAGGGTAGGGCCGTTGGCCTACATTACCGATGCCAAGACAGTGCCGGAATCCACATTTCGCCTTCTGGAGGGTGTGGATACTCTTGTGCTGAATGCATTGCGCTACCTCCCGCATCATAGCCATCTTTCGGTCGAGGAGGCGCTTGAAGTAGTCCGGTGTGTGAAGCCGCGTGTCACATGGTTTACCCATATCGCCGACGGTCTTGGGCGTCATGCCGATGTAGAGCCGACACTTCCTCCGGGCGTCCGCCTTGCTTACGACGGCCTCTCGATTACTCTCTGAGAGAAGATTTTAGAGGTTGCTTTTTAATAATCTCTTAAACTTTATCCGTTTATTTGTGTCTTATTTATATAGAACGAACTGATTAAAATTACACGACTATGAACCGTAAAATTCTTACAATAATCGTTTCTACCCTGCTCCTCTCCTCATGCGGAGTTTTCAAAAGCAATAAAAAGACTATTACAGTGCCTAAAGAACAAGTGACACAGACTGCCACACCGATGAAGCCGACTGATGCTTCTCAGCTTGACGGCGAATGGCTCGTATGGACGGTAGGAGGCAAGAAAGTAACCGGCGAGGCGCGTCCTTACTTGAATTTCTCGATTGCCGAGGGACGTATCTATGGAAACAACGGCTGCAATACAATCAACGGCGACTTTACCACAGGCGCAGGGCAGTCGCTGGGTATCTCCAACGTGATTTCCACGATGATGGCATGTGCTGACGCTCCTTTTGAGAGTGCCATCAACCAGGCTCTCGACAATGCACGTTATTTCACCGTGTCAAAGAAAGGACATGAACTTTATCTTGACCTGCTTGACTCGTCGAAATCGACAATAATGGTGTTGCGCCGCCACAACATGGAATTTCTCAACGGGGCATGGACGCCGGTCGAGATCAACGGAAAAGCCAATCACAATGAGGAAGTGAGGATGGTGATTGATGTGCCGGAGCAGAAACTGCATGGCAACAGCGGTTGCAATCTAATGAACGGATCCCTTCTTATCGATCCCGACAAGAACAATAGTGTGCAATTTCTCGACATTGCCACCACCCGCATGATGTGCGACCGTGAGAGCATGGCCACCGAGACCGCCCTCCTTGTGGCTCTCGAAAGCGTCGAGCATGCCCGTCCCGGAAAGAACGGCAACGTTGTAATGACCGACAAGGACGGCAAGACTGTCCTCGTCCTAAAGCATATCAAGCTTTCAGAAGAATAATCCTCTATCCATAACCGGCAATAGCTTCAGAACCGTAAGTAAATATTATGGTTTTGACATTCCATTGATTATTGGAATACAATTTATTTAGGTATCATGGAGACCGTGTTTTCCGAGTGTGTCAGATCACTCAGAGAGCACGGTCTTTTCATGAGAGAACCGTATCATATAAATTTGAACAGGCTCTTAGAAATCCCGTGATTTATCCGTAAATTTGCATAAAAATTGCAAGCGGGAAGCGTTTTGCAATTTTAATGCACGTAAAGAAACAGTCAAAAGAGAGTATATATGGTTTCACAGACCGGCGTTTCACATCGACCACAGATGTCAATTATATTGTATAATGTGGGAGCATTGCTCACGGTAGCTGCGTGGGGTGTGTCGTTTGTATCCACGAAAGTACTTCTCGATCACGGGCTTCAGCCGACGGAAGTGTATGTGTACCGCACATTGCTCGCATATGTTATGATATTGTCGGTATGCCACAAACGTCTGGTGTCAAATTCAGTACGCGACGAGCTGCTTTTCATTGCGTGCGGCATGTGTGGCGGTTCTTTATATTTCATCGCCGAGAATACGGCTTTGGAGCATACGCTGGTGTCGAACGTGTCGCTGATAGTGACTCTTGCGCCGTTGATAACCACGTTGCTTGTTGGTGCCCTCTATAAGGCCGAGCGTCCGACAAAGGGGATGATAGCCGGTTCTCTCGTGGCTTTCCTTGGAGTCGGTCTGGTGATATTCAACAGCTCGTTTGTGTTGGCTGTAAAGCCTCTCGGCGATCTTCTCGCTTTGTCGGCGGCTGTGTGTTGGGCGGTATATTCGTTGGTATTGCGTAAGCTCAGTGCGTTTTATACGGTTCTGTTCATCACACGCAAGACATTTTTCTACGGTCTGCTCACCGCACTCCCATTCCTCTTTACCGAGCCGGGGCATTGCGATTTCAAGGTATTCGCCGAAACGGCGGTATGGGCTAATTTCCTGTTCCTTGGAGTATTCTGTTCTATGCTTGCGTTCTTGATATGGGCATGGGCCGTCAAAGGCATAGGTGCGGTAAAATCCAACAATTACCTGTATGTACAGCCTATCATCACTCTTGTGGCCTCAGCTCTTCTGCTTGGGGAACATGTCACGTGGGTAGGGTATATGGGATGTTCGCTGATACTTATAGGCGTGATACTTACCGATCGGCTCAGCATCGTGCATCCGAGCAAGCCGACTCATTAGATTTTGCGATAGAGAAAAATTCGACTATAGTTAATTCATCGGGCGATTCTGAATGATGATTGAGGAAAATGCAAAGATGGCCGGCGACAATATGCTTGGCCGCCTATATGAGAATGTCACGGGGACGGTTCCGGAGAGCATGGTGCTTCTTCCCGGCGCAGGTTCCGGCAGACGGTACTATAGACTTCGCGGCTCCGAGACTATGATAGGCGTAGTCGGCACAGATGCGGCAGAGAACAAGGCGTTCATCAGGCTTTCGCGGCATTTTCGCGACAAGGGGCTGCCCGTGCCGGAGGTGAAGGGGGTGAGCGACGACGGCATGAATTATATACAGGATGACCTTGGGTCGACGTCGCTCTTCGCGTTCATAGCCTCCGGACGTACCCAGGGTGTTTGGAGCGACGATGTTCGCGCCGTGTTGAAGCGCACCATCCGTGTGCTTCCGGCAATCCAATGGCGTGGTGCCGAGGGCCTTGATTTTGATGCCGTATGTTTTCCCGTAGGCGCGATGGATCGCCGTGCGCTTATGTGGGATCTTAACTATTTTAAATACTGCTTTTTGAAACCGTCCGGTCTGGAGCACTCCGAACCGTTGCTGGAGAGGGATTTCATGGAACTTTGCGACAGGGTGCTGGAGCATGACACGCCCACATTTATGTACCGCGACTTCCAGTCGCGTAACGTGATGCTCGGTGCTGACGGCTCTCCATGGTTCATCGACTTTCAAGGTGGCAGGCGTGGCCCTTACCATTACGATGTGGTTTCGTTTCTTTGGCAGGCGCAGGCTCGGTATCCTGATGAGCTTCGCGAGGAACTTATCGATGAATACATAAAGGCCGCGCAGCCGTATGTAAGTATAAACGGCGATGTGTTCCGGAAAGAGCTTAAACTGTTTGTGCTTCTGCGTACACTTCAGGTGCTCGGCGCCTACGGGCTTCGCGGACTTGTGCAGCGCAAGGCCCATTTCCTTCAGAGCATACCGGCGGCCATGGACAATCTGCGCCGTCTGCTCGACGACGCTCCCGAGGGAATGGACTACCTTATGGAGACGTTGCGGCGCCTGACCCGGCTGCCGCGATGGAACGCCGACAAAGGCGCGGGAACCGACATGACCGTAAGGGTCAACAGTTTCGGATATCGCAAATCGGGCATCCCCGAGGATACTACTCCTAATGGCGGTGGATTCGTGTTTGACTGTCGCGCATTGAGCAATCCGGGGCGTTATCCCCAGTATCTCGCTCTCACGGGCCGTGATCAGGCCGTGATCGACTTCCTTGAAAGCGACGGTGAGGTAGGGCGCTATCTCGATCATGCTTATGCGCTTGTCGACATGGCAGTCGAGCGCTATATCGAGCGCGGATTTTCTCAGTTGATGGTGAGCTTCGGATGCACCGGGGGACAGCACCGATCAGTGTATGCCGCCGAGCACATGGCACGTCATATCAACGACAAATATGGCGTGAGGGTGGTGCTGTGCCACCGCGAACAGGGTATATCCACCATTTACAATGCGCGCCGATGAAAGGAATGGTGTTTGCGGCGGGGCTTGGCACACGCCTGCGTCCACTGACTGACGATCGACCCAAGGCTCTCGTGGAACTTGGAGGGATACCTATGCTTGAACGGGTGCTGCTGCGCATGAAGGATTGCGGCATAGAAGAGGTGGTGGTCAACGTGCATCATTTCGCTGAAAAGGTCAAGGCATTCCTGCGCGAGCACGGCTGCTTCGGAATGGACATACGTGTGAGCGACGAGAGCGGGATGCTGCTCGACACAGGAGGAGGTTTGGCTGCTGCTGCGCACATGCTTCGTGGCAACGAGCCGATATTGCTGCACAATGCCGACATATATACCGACGTGGATTTCCGGGAAATGGAGCGATGCCATTCCGCTTCTGAAGCCGACGCTACACTTATGGTAGCACATCGTGTCACGTCGCGGTATCTGCTGTTCGACGAGGATATGCGCATGCAGGGATGGACCGACGTGCGCGACGGTTCGGTACGTCCGGAGGGAACTGATGCGTCGGGGCTGGTTCAGCTGGCTTTCGGTGGTGTGCATGTGATTTCCACCTCGTTGCTCGACGATTTGTGCCGCTATGGCAGGAACAAAGGTAAGACGGTGTTTTCCATTACCGGCTACTATATCGATGCATGTCGGCGTATGGCTATAAAAGGATGGTGCCAGCCCGAAGATACGAGCTGGCACGATATCGGCACGCCCGATAAGCTTCGTCGGGCGGAAGAGGATGTGCGTAAGTAATCAGACGGCAGCGGGAGCGAAGCCTGCGGGTGCTGCTGGGATAAAGCCGTTGAGGCTGTTGTAGGTGGCGTTTACTGCATTCTGTAGATAGAGCATCTTGCAGAATACCACGAGATTGAATATACCGAGGGTCAGCCATCCGAAGAATATCGAGAGGATGTAGGTTGTGACCTGTAGGCCCTGGGGTTGTCCGTTGACGGCAAGATAGGTGTTGCAGCGGGATATCCATTTGCAGTACCACACGATGGAGTAGATGCCAAGCGTGATTATCGACAGGATTATGTACAGTGCCAGTCCGGTCGTGTTCTGCCCATCGGCACGGCATGCCGTGTTGGTCTCTTTGGCAAAAGCATAAATCAGATACCACTGGTAGAACCCTAACGTGATGATCGACAGGAAAAATGTGAGCCAGAAGCCTCGGTTTGTGGGTAACATGGTTGAAGGGTTGTTTTACTTCCGGCCTTGTCCGGAACTTTATCGGCCCGGCAGTCATGTGGTCGGCTGCAACGCGCTCGAGTGATTAATAATTGGTTTAAGCCGATGTTTTTTATGTCCTTGACGTCAAAAGCACCGATTTTGCAAATATATGCAATGAAATGATGTGATGCAAATGATTTTTAAGAAATAATTTCATTATTTACGGTTCATCACATATTTCTCGTATTTCACGGTGCGATTATGTTAATTTCAAGGGGGTGTACGGCATTATGTCGTGGAAGTTATGTAACTTTGTATCGGCAGACGGTGACATGTCTGCCGTTTTTTTAGAGATAGTTCCCGGATGACGCTGTTTTATAAGATACTCAGGTCGATACTGGTAACGTTGGTGCTGCTCTCTCTGGCTGTGCCGGCGTTACTGTATGTCATATTGTCGCTTCCTGCCGTGCAGAGGGCTGTGGCCGACCGGGGACGCAGCGAACTGACAGAGCTTCTCGGTGTCCCCGTAGAGATTGAGAGTATTGGAATAGCGCCGTTCAACAAGGTCACCCTGCATGGCGTGAGCGTTATCGTAGCTCCGGGCGATACCGCTTTGAAGGTATCGCGTCTTGGAGCGGGAGTGCGTCTGGGCAAGTTGTTGTTGAACAGGCGCATAGTTTTCTCGTATGCCGAGATTATCGGTCTGGATGCCAGGCTCAGACGTGATTCGGCCTCGGCCCCGCTCAACATACAGCCGGTAATAGACCATCTTAAGCCTCGTGACCGCAATAAGCCTCCTACGGCATTCGACCTCGCAATAGACAATATAGTGATACGCCGCAGCCGTCTTGCCTACGACGTGATGTCAGCGTTGCCTCCGGAATCCGGGCTTATCGACTTCGACCATATCGGGTTGAATGACATAAAGGCAGACATAAGGCTTCCACGCGTAAGCAACGACTGCTATGTGGCCGATCTGCGCAGGCTTGCAGCCACCGAACGCTCCGGGCTTGTCCTCAACTCGTTGTCGGGGAAGGTGCGCGTCTCGGACACTCTTCTCACGGCTGACGATTTCCACCTTGAGCTGCCATCGACACAGATTGACCTGGCCCCCGTCAGGCTGGCCTATTCGGGATGGGCTGATCTGACAGCGCGTTTCGCTCAGCATAGTTTTACGGTGGCCACTCTGCCGGGCAGCCATGTAACACCTTCCGATCTCGCTCCTTTTTTCGCTCCTTTCGCTCCGTTTGACTCCCCGATCGGAATAGATCTGAAGGCAGGAGGCACACTCGGGAATATCGCCTTGTCGCGGCTGTCGCTCACATCGGCCGATGACATTGCTTCAGTTGAGATAGAGGATGCCACTGTTACAGGTTTGCCGGCGATAGATTCTCTAAGCGTGAGGCTGCCTATGCTGCGCGCGCATGCCGACGGTCATAGTCTTGCCGAGTTGTGGAGCCGTACAGCCACTATGAATCCGAAAGTTATAGCCATGGCCGACACTTTGGGTGTGGTAGAAGCTGTGATAGACGCTTCAGTGGCCGACGGGACTACCGATTTGAGCATGACACTTGATTCGGAGGCCGGCGTACTTGATGTGGATGCACGGTATCACGGACCGTTCCGTAATCCTGAGGGGCCGCTACGGGCATCGCTTACTATTGACGGCATAGAAGCCGGAGCTATATCGGGAGTGAAAAATCTTGGAACGGTGAGTGGTAACGTCACATTTGACGGTCGTCTGATGGCCCGGCGTGCTCCTGTCGGTCGTGCCGAGATGCATATCGATGAAGTCGAGTGGGGTGGAAGTGTGATAAGCGGTTTAAGTGCCATGGTAGACCTTTCCACAGCCTCGCTGGATGCTGTGGTGGAGTCACATGACCCGATGCTTGACGCTTCGGCACGAGGCTCTTACGGTATGGTGGCGGGCCGTCATGATATTGATGCCGACATAAGAATCGCTTCATTCAATCCGGCTATGTTCGGTCTGTTTAAGAGTGACAGGCTTTCCGGTCATACTCTCAGCGGAAGAGTGGAGGTGGACATGCACGGCGATGACTACGATTCACTTGACGGCAGGATAGAGCTGACTGAAATGCGCTATGCCGCTCCAGACGATGCTGATGAGCTTACTCTCGACCATCTGCTGTTCATGGCTTCCGGCACAACATCACCTCGGTTCCTGATGCTCCATAGCGATGTAATAGATGCACGTACCGAAGGGGAGTACCGGATCAAGGACATAGTTCCTGTGGCACGTTGCATATTGGCACGGGTATTTCCTTCTTTGGCGGGTGAAAGCGGTTTGGAGGTTCATGGCCGGGAGGATAGGGGCCGGAATGTCGCGGATTCGACACCTCTTGACATGACATTCGACATGCAGGTGCGACAGAATGCCGTCACCGACCGATGGCTGTCGTTTTTCAATGTACCTGTCAGGCTATTGCGTCCTGTTTCGGTAAAAGGCGTGATGAGCGCGGCCGACATGTTGATAGAAGCGAGCATCGACGCTCCTAATCTGCTGCATAAAGACAAGTTCATAGACAATACGTATGTCGGAATCACCATTGACGGGGAAGCCGACGACGCACGGATGCTTGCCAATACGGTATATCCTACCAAGAAAGGTGATGCCGCGATCAGTCTGACTGCCGGAGGCGGTCATGATTCCATAAGCGTGCATGCAGACTGGAATATAGCCCGCGAGCGTGTGTTTCGCGGTTCGGTGGATGTAGGTGCCATGTTCTCACGTTCTCCCGACAGCAAGATTCCCGGAGACATGGCCACGGATATAGATCTGCGTTCGTCACGTATAGTGATCAACGATACTGTATGGCGTATACATCCGTCATTAATAGAGGTGACTCCGGCCCGGCATGTCTATGTTCGCGATTTCGAAGTAAGCCGCCGCAATCAGTTCATAAAGATAAATGGTGCGGTGTCAGATGATCCTGCCGACCGGCTGTGTCTCGACCTTCAGAGCATCGATCTGGACTACGTGTTTGAGACGCTCGATATAGGCGCTGCCATGTTCGGAGGCATAGCTACCGGAAAATTCTATGCTTCGGGGCTTCTTGGAAGCGAGCCTCGCCTGGAGACTCCCCGTCTCGATGTCGCCGGCATGACCTACAACGGTTCGCCGCTCGGTGATGCGTTGATAGCCTCGTATTGGGACAATGCTTCCCGAGGGGTGGTAATAAATGCCGACATCACGGGTGAGAATGGAGCGCATTCCTATGTCGACGGTGCCATATATCCCATGGCTGACAGTCTTGACTTCCATTTCAAGGCCGAGAAGCTCAATGTGGGCTTCATGCGTCCCTTCATGGAAGCTTTCACTTCCGAGGTGTCCGGATATGCTTCCGGGGAGGCCCGTCTTTTCGGCACATTCAAGTTCATCGACATGACAGGCGACATCTTGGCTGAAGATCTTGCTTTGAAACTTGATTTTACCAATACTTATTATCATGCCACCGATTCCATACATCTGACATCGGGGCGTATAAGCTTTGCCGACGTGACTTTGCGCGATGATTTCGGGCATACGGCGCTGCTCAACGGATGGGTGACCCATAAATGCTTCAAGGAGCCGGAATTTGAATTCCGTGTCAGCGATGCGCGCAACCTCATGTGTTACGATGTTACCGACCGCATCAATCCGGACTGGTACGGACGCATATTCTGCAATGGATCGGCATTCGTGAAGGGTGTGCCCGGCTTTGTAGACATAAACGTTAACATGTCGACCGCCACTGGTTCGACATTTACTTTCGTTCTCTCGGACACTGAAGCGGCGGGGGAGTATACGTTCCTTACGTTCCATGACCGTGAAGAGCTGAAAGGCGACCTGCTTCTCAATCTGGAGGATCCGCAGGAAGCGGCGTTGCGGCAGCTTAAGGAGAGTATACGCAAGGAGCGGCAGCACGTGCAGAATTCGTCGGTGTACCGTATCAACCTGCAGGTCGAGGCCACTCCTCAGGCGGAGCTTATATTGGTGATGGATCCTGCCGGAGGCGATCGCATAAAGGCTCGTGGCGACGGCAATCTGCGCATGGAGTATAACTCCACCGACGAGGACCTGCGCATGTTCGGCACTTATTCTCTTACTCAAGGCAGCTACAACTTCACGTTGCAGGACATCATCATAAAGGACTTCACGATCAAGCCGGGCAGCTCCATATCGTTTCACGGCAGCCCTTATTCAGCCGACCTTGACATCAATGCCGTCTATAGCGTCAACGCCAATCTTAGCGATCTTGACGAGTCGTTCCTTCAGGATAAGGACCTTAACCGCACCAACGTACCGGTGCACGCGCTGCTTAAGGTGAGCGGAGACATGCAGCAGCCGGACATCAGCTTCGACCTTGAGTTCCCCACGCTCACCCAGGACATTTACCGCAAGGTACGGAGCATAGTCAGCACCGATGACATGATGAACCGCCAGATAATCTACCTCCTTGCACTGAACCGATTCTATACTCCTGACTACATGGCGTCTACCACCAAAGGCAACGAGCTTGTGTCGGTGGCATCGTCGACAATATCGTCACAGCTAGGCTCTATGCTCGGGCAGCTCAGCGACAAGTGGAACATAGCCCCTACTTTCCGAAGCGATCGAGGGGACTTTTCCGATATGGAGGTGGATCTTGCATTGTCGAGCTACTTGCTTGACAACCGCCTGCTCTTCAACGGGAACTTCGGTTACCGCGACAAGGCTCTCAACAACAATTCGTTCATAGGTGATTTCGACCTCGAATACCTCCTTAACAAGTCGGGCAACGTGCGTCTTAAGGCTTATAACCGCTACAATGACCAGAACTACTACGTCAAGTCGGCTCTAACCACCCAGGGCGTGGGAGTGGTGTTCAAACGCGATTTTGATGATATTTTTTCATTCATAAAACGTCTGCGCCGCAAATATGAGCAAAAGAAACAACAGAAAGAGGAGAAATCGGAGCGTCAGGGTGTAGACGGTAAACCCGGTTCAGAAGTAGATGAGTGATAATGGGTTTAGGTTCATTGCGCAGTGAGTTCCACCACCATTGAAGTTTTTTGTCTGGATGATAGCAGGTCGAGACCGATTTTCATCAGGTAATCTCCGGTAAGGATTTTCCCATCTTGTGGAAAACGAGTTTCCGTGCCCGGCATCAGGTTTATTTCCTTGACAAGATAACGCTTCGCCGAATCGAGACCCTGCAGTTTGACCCGTTGCAGCTTCTCTGAGAAACGGGTGGCCAGGTCGTAAGCGAATACAACTGCGGTATTCCCGGTACCGTCGACATACTCCACTGCCATGTGGTTGGTGTCGTAGGGCGACACGAGGCGGTATTGCGTGCCATCCATGATGGCCGGCGAGAGCCGCTTCCAGTTTGCCACGGCATCACGGCAGTAGGCCAGTTCGTCGGGCGACAGCTTTTCGAGGCCGATATCGAAACCGAGGCGGCACATGGATGCCATGTCAGTGCGGAATTTGACGGTGGTTTTCTTGTTCCAGCCCGTCACGTGTGCCGCCATGGCCTTGGAAGGGAAGAATTGGGAGAACCCCCATTGTATGTAGGCGCGCTCTACCGGGTCTGTATTGTCGGAACACCAGAATTCGGTGAAGTATTTCAGCGCCTCGTAGTCGCAACGGGCACCACCTCCCGAACAGAGCATCATGGGCACGTCGGGATATTTCTCCTTTATGCGTTTGAGCACGTTGTAGATGCCGCGCACATGGTCGATGTAAAGATTGCCTTGATTTCCTTTCTGATAGGGGGAGTAGATGTTGGTGATAGGCGAGTTGCAGTCCCATTTGAAGTAAGCCACATCAGGATTCTTGGTCAGGATGTCATCGACAACGCCGAATACGTGATCCTGTACCTTTGGATTGCTCATGTCAAGTACGAGCTGGTTGCGGTAATAATACGTGTCGCGGTCGGGTTGTTCGATCACCCAGTCGGGATGTTTCTCGTAAAGCTCGCTTTTGGGGTTGACCATCTCCGGCTCTATCCATATGCCGAACTTTACGCCGGCGTTGCGGGCTGAGTCGACAAGGGCGGGAATTCCGCCGGGAAGCTTGTCGCGTGTAGCTTCCCAGTCGCCGAGACCTGCGCGGTCGTTCCGGCGCGGGTATTTATTTCCGAACCATCCGTCATCGAGCAGGAACATATCGACTCCAAGCTGCCGTGCTTCTTTCATTAGTCCGGAAAGTATATTTTCGTCGAACTTGAAGCCTGTGTTTTCCCAGTTGTTGAGCAGTGTGAGCCGAGGGGCGTCACCGTCTTTAAGACCATACCGGCGTGCCCAGGCCTGAAGGTCGCGTGAACCTTGTGATGTGCCGTCATAGCTGAGGGTGAATATGAACTCAGGTGTCGTGAACGTCTCGTCGGCATCAAGTTTGTAGGCTGATGCGTACGGATTTATGCCCGGAATTACACGCAAGTTACCCACATTGTCGATTTCGAAGGTGAAGCGGAAGTTGCCGGTCCATCCGATGGTGCCCATAAGTACTTCACCTGAGTGTTCCTTTACCGGCCCGTCGAGTCCTACCTCGAAAAACGGCGAGGCGTGCATCGCCGCGCGGCTTCCGAGTTTGGTATCTATTACTTTTTTGCCGAACTGCAGTTGCTGGCTGCTCATGCCGGCCTCTTTGGCCCAGTCTCCGCTGAATTCCGTAAGCCAGTATTCTCCTTTGTCGAAATATAGCATTCCGGATGCATATTGCCAGAGCGATACCGGTTTCTTCTCGTGGTGTGAGATTTCGCTCCATGTCTTTATGACATTCTCCTTTGGATAGGCCATGTAGTTAAGCGTGACGTCAAGAGGATACTTGTTGTCACGCAAGCTTATCCGAGTATGGATGCCCCCGTCTACCGGTTCGGAGGACGAGTCCACGTAATAGAGATATGTGGTCATGTTGCCGTCGGCGTGGGTCATGCCGAGAGCAGGTTCGAAGAAGTCCTCGTTGCCTGAAGTGGCGTAAGCTTCCCATCCTCGGCGGCTCACTGCCCCGTCGGTCGCTGCATGCCTGGACCAGTCGAATTCCCGTGTATCGGCCTCGTGGAGCAGTTTCGGACCTAAATATGTCTGGTAGAGCCTGCCGTTGTCACCCACTTGTAGCAGCAGGTCGGTAGAGTCGGTCGAGATGCGTATTACCTTTTTTTCATCGGAAGCCGCTTTATTGACACCGGCCCCAATGAGCAATGTAGCTATAAGTGAAATGATTGTTCTCATGCAGTAAGATGTTTTGTATCGGCTACAAATTTACGAAACTTTTCCTCCTTCATTGCGCCCTGAGGGAACGTTTGGCGAAGAAACGGTTGAGGATTACGGCGAGGGCCCCGTCGCCGGTGACGTTGCATGCAGTGCCGAAGCTGTCCATGGCTATGTAGAGCGCGATCATCAGGGCTATCGACTGTTCGTTGAAGCCGAGTATGCCCGAAAGCAGTCCGAGAGAGGCCATGATGGCGCCGCCGGGTATGCCGGGAGCTGCGATTATGGTCACTCCGAGCATGGCTATGAAATGGAGGAACAACGACAGGTCGTGGGGCTGGCCCTGCATGATGGTCAATGCAAGGGCGCACGCCACGATCTTCAGCGTCGAGCCTGACATGTGTATGGTGGCGCATAGCGGCACGGTGAATCCGGCCACGTCCTCGTCTACGCCGAGCTTTATGGTCTGACGGAGAGTGACGGGGATGGTGGCTGCCGACGACTGTGTCCCTAAAGCCGTAAAGTAAGCAGGAAGCATCGTGCGCAGCATAGTGAACGGGTTACGGCGGTTGAAACATGCGGCGATGCAGTATTGCAGCACGAGGATAAACACGTGTAGCACGAATATAACCACAATTATCTTGCTGAAAGCGTTGAGCACCACACTTACCTGCCCGGCTACGGTCATGATTACGAATATGCCGAATATGTAGAGCGGGAGCAAGGGGAGTATCACGCTGTCGATGGTGCGAGCCACGATGGTGCGGAACTCCTCCATGCCGTGGCGCAATGCCTTTCCGTTGAGGAACGCCATGCCGAGTCCCAGCATGAAAGCCAGCACGAGCGCCGTCATCACGGTCATCAGCGGAGGCATCTCTACGGTAAAATAAGGTGACACCTGCGGCGCTCCTTCCTGCAAGGAATCCAATCCTTTCATACCCTCGATCAGCGACGGGAAAATCGCGGTGCCGGTGAAATATGACATCAGTCCTGCAAAAAATGTGGCTCCGTAGGCGAGGGCACAGGTGGCAAGGAGCAGTTTCCCCGCACGTGCACCTATGTCGGCTATCGCCGGAGCCACGAATCCAATGATGATCATCGGAATCATGAAGCCAAGGAATTGCGAGAATATCGAGTTGAACGTCTGTAGTAGTTGCGCGAGCCACATGGGGGCTATCAATCCCAAGGCTGTTCCACCGGCTATTGCGATGGCTATTCTCCCGAGCAACCCTATTTTGAATCGTCGTCCCGGGGTGTGGCTGCGTGTAGCGGTATGATTTTCCATATATTGACTAACGCTGATTTTCTCTCTAAAATTATATAAAAAAGTATTGTTAAAGAATCGTTGTATATATTTATGGAAATGAAAAGAAACTTTTATGGGTAGAATGTTGCGGGATTAAAAAGAATGATTTAAATTTGTCGGGTCAAAGCTGAACAACTATGATGAATCGATTTTACGCATACTATTTTTCTTACTTCTATTTCACCGGAAATTGAAGCGGGTAGTGGCATGCGCAAAATCATGATGATAGAGCAATAATAAAACATCACTATAAAAATTCCCGCTCCTCCGCGATGAGGCAAGCGGGAATTTTGTTATACGAAGAGCGTATTTTTTATGGAAACCATAGACAATCCACATACAGGCGGCAAATCGCATCGGCGCGTCACCATTCAGGGTGTCGCCGGATGCTATCACGATGCTGCGGCGCGAGGGTATTTCGCGGGCGAGGAGATCGAGACCATCCCGTGCGACAGTTTCCCGGCTATGTTCGACATGCTCGGTGCCGACGCTTCGCTGCTCGGCACAATGGCTATCGAGAACACCATCGCCGGCTCGCTGCTACAGAACCATGAACTGCTGCGTGCGTCCAACATGCAGATCGTCGGTGAGTACAAGATGCGCATATCCCACACCCTCGCGGCGCTCCCGGGTCAGGCCATCGACGAGCTGACCGAGGTGAACTCCCATCCTATGGCGTTGAGGCAGTGCGAGCAGTTTCTTCTGCGCCATCCCAACATGAAGATGATCGAGACCTTCGACACTGCCGGAAGCGCCAAGGAGATTGCCGAGAAACGGCTTACAGGGCATGCCGCCGTGTGTGGCGAGTATGCCGCACAGCTCTACGGGCTGCAGATACTCCAGCGTGGCATCGAGACCAACAAACGCAATTTCACACGTTTCCTAATTCTTGCCGATCCGCTCATTGCCGCAGAGACCAGGCCTTCCGAAAGGCTGATTGACAAGTCGTCGGTGGTGTTCACGCTTCCGCATTCAAAGGGGGCATTGTCGAAGGTGCTTACCATATTGTCGTTCTACGATATAAATCTCACTAAAATACAGTCGATGCCCATACTCGGCAGGGAGTGGGAATACCGCTTCTACATCGATCTGGAGTTTGACAGCTATTCGCGCTACCGGCAGTCAATCGACGCTGTCCGTCCGCTGACCAACGACTTGCGCATACTTGGTGAATACACCGCATGCAAGAATGAGGTGTGAGGATACTTAATAATGTAAAAGTTTGAACTAATGAAAGAGATACGACCCGCCGACCGTGTGTCGGAGATTCAGGAATATTATTTCTCGCGCAAGTTGCGGGAGGTGGCACGCCTTAATGCCGAGGGACGCGACATAATATCGCTCGGCATAGGCGGTCCGGACCGCATGCCCTCGGCAGAGGTGATTGACACCCTCTGCACTGAGGCGCATAAAGCCGGTGTGCACAGTTATCAGCCTTATGTCGGTATTCCTGAACTTCGTAAGGCCATGAGCCGTTTTTACTCCACCCATTACGGGGTGGAACTTGATGCCGACACCGAGATCCAGCCTCTTATCGGCTCGAAGGAGGGTATACTCCATGTGTCGCTCGCATTCCTTAACCCCGGCGACGGAGTGCTCGTGCCTAATCCGGGTTATCCTACATATACCTCCGTCAGCCGACTTGTGGGGGCTGAGATATTCAATTACGACCTTACGGAAGAGAATGGCTGGATGCCGGATTTCGAGGCTTTGGAGCGTCTGCCTCTCGACCGTATAAAACTCATGTGGATCAATTATCCGCACATGCCTACCGGCACTCCGGCAACCATGGAGCTGTTTGAGAAGATTGTTGATTTCGGGCGTCGTCACGGTATAGTCATCGCCCACGACAATCCATACAGCTTCATCCTTAACGATAAGCCTCTGAGCCTGCTTCAGGTAGAGGGTGGCAAGGATGTGGCTATCGAGATGAACTCCATGAGCAAGAGCCACAACATGGCCGGATGGCGTGTAGGGATGCTTGCCTCCAATCCGACGTTCATACAGTGGGTGCTCAAGGTGAAGAGCAATATCGATTCCGGCCAGTTCCGTCCTATGATGCTCGCGGCGGCCAAAGGTCTTGACGCTCCGGCCGAATGGTATGCGGAACTTAATGATGTGTATCGTTCCCGTCGTGTAGTGGCAGAGAAAATAATGTCGGCGCTCGGCTGTACTTTCGACCCGCGTCAGCGTGGCTTGTTCCTGTGGGGACGTATTCCCGACAAGGAGGAATCATCCGAATCCTTGGCCGACAAGGTCCTCTACGGTTCGCGTGTATTCATCACTCCGGGATTCATATTCGGTCCCAACGGCGACCGGTATGTGCGCATCTCCTTGTGTGCCACGGAGGAGAAGTTGTCGGAAGCTTTGAAACGTATTGAAGAAACATATAAAACAGTATAATAATGACTGATCTTAAACCTATTCTGTCAGAAGAGACGGGTGCGATACATCCGTTGATCATAGCCGGTCCGTGCAGTGCCGAGACCGAAGAACAAGTGCTTGCCACGGCCCGTGAACTCGCCCGTAACGGAGTGAAGATTTTTCGTGCCGGCATATGGAAACCTCGCACCAAGCCCGGAGGTTTCGAGGGCATAGGGCGCGAAGGGCTTCCGTGGCTCGCCAAGGTAAAAGAGGAGACGGGGATGCTCACGGCTACAGAGGTGGCCACCCGCCGGCATGTCGAGGATGCTCTTGGTGCCGGTGTCGACATACTGTGGATCGGAGCGAGAACTTCCGCCAATCCGTTTGCCATGCAGGAGATCGCCGATGCCCTCAAGGATGCCGGTAAGGATGTGCCTGTCTTTGTGAAGAATCCCGTCAACCCTGACCTTGAATTGTGGATAGGCGCATTGCAGCGACTTTACAATGCCGGCATTCATCGTCTCGGGGCTATACATCGCGGATTCAGCGCTTACGGAAAGCACCTCTACCGTAACATGCCTCAGTGGCATATTCCAATCGAGCTGCGTCGCCGTTTCCCAAATCTTACCCTCATCTGCGACCCGAGCCATATCGGCGGAAAGAGGGAACTTGTGGCGCCGCTATCGCAGCAGGCACTTGACATGGGTTTCGACGGACTTATCATCGAGAGCCACTGCGACCCCGACTGCGCGTGGAGCGACAAGACGCAGCAGGTGACTCCTGAGGTGCTAAATTTCATTCTCAATACCCTTGTATTGCGTGATGCTACCGTGACTACAGAAAGCCTTACTCTTCTGCGCCAACAGATCGACGAGCTTGACAATGAACTGCTCGAAGTGCTCAACAAGCGTATGCGTGTGTCGCGCGAGATAGGCCAATATAAGAAGGAACACCGCATGCCTGTGCTCCAGATCGGTCGTCACGACGAGATAATGCAGAGCCGTGCACGTCTGGCCGAGGAGATGGGCATGTCAGGAGAGTTCATGCGCACTGTGCTGGCTGCGATACACGAGGAATCCGTGCGCCAGCAGATTGAGATATTCAATGACCGGACCCGATGATATAAGACGATGAAGATTCTGATAATAGGAGCCGGAAAGATGGGGTCGTTCTTCTGCGACGTCCTTTCCGGCAAGCACGAGGTGGCGATATTCGACACCGATCCCGGACGGTTGCTGTTTACATTCAACTGCCGCCGGTTCAGCAATGTCGATGAGATAGACGGGTTCGCTCCCGAGATGGTTATCAACGCAGCTACGGTAAAATACACCATCGATGCCTTCAAGGCTGTGATGCCGCATATCCCAAAGGGGTGCATACTGAGCGATATCGCATCGGTAAAGACCGGGTTGCCCGAGTTTTACGCGGAATGTGGCCACCCGTTTGTGTCGACCCATCCGATGTTCGGCCCGACATTCGCCTCTCTGAGCAACCTGAGCAATGAAAATGCCATCATCATCAGCGAGAGCGACCATCTCGGCAAGGTGTTCTTCAAGGATCTGTACAACGAACTCCGCCTTCATATAGAGGAATATACTTTTAGCGAACATGACGAGACGATAGCTTACTCGCTGTCAATACCGTTTGCGTCCACTCTTGTGTTTGCCGGATGTATGAAACACCAGTCGGCCCCTGGCACAACTTTCAAGCGCCACAAGGTCATAGCCGACGGTCTGATGAGTGAGGACGATTATCTGCTAAGCGAGATTCTTTTCAATCCGAACACTCCCCGCCAGCTCGAAAAGATTCGCGAACAACTCTCCGAACTTCAATCTATTATCGAGAATCGAGATTCCACCGCTATGGCTGCCTATCTATCACGTGTCCGTAAAAATTTGGAGTGAGACATGATGGATATGAATGACATATTGGACTTTCTGCGTGAGCTTAGGGCGCATAACGACCGAGAGTGGTTCAATGCCAATAAGGAGCGGTATCTGAAAGTAAAGGAGAGGGTCGACGGGCTTGCCGCTGAGTTGATCACGTTGGTGTCGGAGGTTGATGCGGAGGCATCGCGTCTGACTCCGGCCGACTGCACATACCGCATCTATCGTGACACGCGTTTTTCGACCGACAAGAGTCCTTATAAGACGCATGTCGGCATATTCGTCAATCCTCCGTTCGGCAAGAAGTCGCTCCGTTGCGGATACTATCTGCATATCGAGCCGGACAATTGTTTCTTTGCCGCAGGGACTGTGTGCCTCCCGTCGCCTCTAGTAAAAGCAATAAGGCAGAGTATCTACGACGAGATTGACGAGTATCGCTCCATCGTGGAGTCTGACGGGTTTCGCTGCGTGTTTCCAAGAATCGGAGAGAATCTGTTAAAGACTGCACCGAAAGGATTCCCGAAAGACTGGCCATACATGGACTATATCCGACCTAAAGATTTCTGCTGTAGTACGGATATCTTTTCAGATGATTCTTTGTCGCGGGACGATTTTCCCCGGAATCTCCTGCCTATAATCAGACAGGCCGGGCGCTTCAATGATTTCATCAATTATTCCATCGATGAATTTAATGAGACGCATTGACAGAAGAATACAGCAGAATTCGGCGGCGATAAATTGGATTCCATAATAAAATTTTAAGAAAAAAGATAAAAACAGAGTCCCGAATTGTTTAAATAGTGTTGAATAGGTTTAATAATACGTCACGGCAGACGCATCTTAAATAACCTTAACGGCTGTTGACCAATAAAAACCGGT